>NZ_JBSFDG010000024.1:0-113820 GCF_053593775.1 Streptomyces sp. NPDC002092 | reverse complement strand
CGGCCTCGTCCTCAAACGCCGGACGGGCTGGAATGGGCTGAGCCGAATCCAGCCCCTCCGGCGTTTGAGGAGCGGGGGTCCGGGGGCTGGCCCCCGGGTCGGGACGGGTAGGGGCGGCGGGGGCGAAAAAATTCCGGCCGCGCCCACCCACCCTGCCAAACCGTCGCACCCTCCGCCCCCACCACTACACCCCGGCCAAACACACCCCCACCCCCACCGCCCTACCGTGGACCTGACCACCCTGCACACCCCCTAACGCGGAAGGGCCGGGACGACATGCCCAAAGAAAATGCGGCAGCCACCACCGCCTTCTGGCTCGCCGGCCGCCAGGCCACGGGCGAGGACACCTTCGACGTCACCTCCCCCTGGGACGGCCGCCTCGTCGGCAAGGTGAGCGTGCCGACCGACGCCCAGGTCGAGGAGGCCGTCGCCGCCGCCCACGCCGTCCGCGAGGACTTCGCCGCCACCCCGGCCCACGTCCGCGCCGCCGCCCTCGACCACGTCAGCCGCAGGCTCGTCGAGCGCACCGAGGAGATCGCACAGCTGATCTCCGCCGAGAACGGCAAGCCGATCAAGTGGGCCCGCGGCGAGGTCGGCCGCGCGGTCTCCGTCTTCCGGTTCGCCGCCGAAGAGGCCCGCCGCTTCAACGGCGGCGAGGCCCAGCGCCTCGACACCGACGCCGGCGGCCAGGGCCGTCTCGCCCTCACCCGCCGCTTCCCCAAGGGCGTCGTCCTCGGCATCGCGCCCTTCAACTTCCCGCTCAACCTGTGCGCCCACAAGGTCGCCCCGGCGATCGCGGCCGGCGCGCCGATCATCCTGAAGCCGGCGCCCGCCACCCCGCTCTCCGGCCTGATCATCGGTGACCTGCTCGCCGAGACGGACCTCCCGCCCGGCTCCTGGAGCATCCTCCCGGTCGCCAACGACAAGATGCCCGCCCTCGTCCAGGACGAGCGCCTGCCGGTCATCTCCTTCACCGGTTCCGAGAAGGTCGGCTACGCGATCATGGACTCGGTGCCGCGCAAGCACTGCACCCTGGAGCTGGGCGGCAACGGCGCGGCCGTCGTCCTCGGCGACTACGCCTCCGACGCGGACCTCGACTGGGCCGCCACCCGCATCGCGACCTTCTCGAACTACCAGGGCGGCCAGTCCTGCATCTCCGTGCAGCGGGTCATCGCGGACGCGTCGGTGTACGACCGACTGCTGCCGCGTATCGTCGCCGCCGTCGAGGCCCAGGTCACCGGTGATCCGGCCGACGACAAGACCGACGTCGGCCCGCTGGTCAGCGAGGACGCGGCCAGGCGTGTCGAGTCGTGGGTGAAGGAGGCCGTCGAGGCCGGTGCCACCCTGCTCACCGGCGGCGACCGCGACGGCGCCTCCTACGCGCCGACCGTCCTCACCGACGTACCGGCCGACACGACGATCTCCTGCGAGGAGGTCTTCGGGCCCGTCCTCACCGTGCAGAAGGTGGACGGCGAGGCCGAGGCGTTCGCCGCCGTCAACTCCTCCAAGTACGGCCTCCAGGCGGGCGTGTTCACGCACGACCTCCAGGTGGCCTTCCGGGCGCATCGTGCACTGGAGGTGGGCGGCGTGGTCATCGGCGACGTCCCCTCCTACCGGGCCGACCAGATGCCGTACGGCGGCGCCAAGCAGTCCGGGGTGGGCCGCGAGGGCGTCAAGTTCGCGATGGACGACTACACGTACGAGCGGGTGCTGGTCCTCACCGGGCTCGCACTCTAGGCCCTCTGGGACTCCTCTAGTAAATGGGAACCATTTTCATATAGGCTCCCGCAGGGGCCCGGCACCGATGCCTTCCGGTGCCGGGCCCCTGGGCCGTCTTCTGCGGACCCTCAACCGGAGAAGACGACGTGCGCGAGCCGCAGCGGGCCGCGCAGCCTGAGGTGGACGTCGCGGACACCCTCGGCGAGGATCCCGGCGGTGACCGTCGTGTAGTCGTACGGCCCGGGCGTCGGCGTCCCGGGCGTCAGGGACGCGAGCACCGGACCGCCGTCCAGTGACACATCGACCACACCCTGGCCCGCCACCGTCACGGACACCTCGCTGACGCCCTTCCCGAAGTCGCAGTCCCGGTAGACCAGTTCACCCGCCCTGCCCTCCACCGGGGTCACCGCGTCGCCCGCGGCCTTGGTGCGGTCGACGATCTCGATGCTGCTCTGCTCGTCGAAGTCGGCCGCGTCGAGACCCCGGCTCAGGACGGGGCGCGGTGCGGACGCCTCGCCGTCGAGGGTCACCGTCGTGCGCAGCCGCACATCCTCGCTGGAGGCACCGGCCAGCAGTTCGTAGGGGCCCGGTTCACGGCGCCAGCGGCCCTGGTGCACATCCCAGAACCCGAAGGCGGACAAGGGGACTTCGAAGGAGAGCTCCCTGCGCTCGCCCGGCTCCAGACGCACCCGCTCGAGTGCCGCCAGCTCGCGCCGCGGACGCGGGAGAGCCGGGTCCACGGCGCGGAGATAGAGCTGGGCGACCTCGTCCGCCGCCATGGCCCCGGTGTTCGTGACCGTGAAGGAGACGGACACCGCGGCGCCCCCCGCCTTCGCCTTCAGGTCCGCGTAGGCGAACGACGCGTACGACAGGCCGTGGCCGAACGGGAACAGGGGTGTGCCCTCGAAGTACAGGTAGGTCTGGCGGCTGCCGATCACGTCGTAGTCGAGGAGGTCGGGCAGGTCGGCGTCGTCGGCGTACCAGGTCTGCGGGAGGCGGCCGGCGGGGGAGACGTCGCCGGCGAGGACCCTGGCCAGGGCGGTGCCGGCCGCCTGGCCGCCGTGCGCCGTCCACAGGACGGCCGGGAGGCGGGCGGAGTCGAACGCGTAGGGGTACGCCGACACCAGCGCCAGCACCGTGTGCGGGTTGGTGGCGCGCGCGGTGTGCAGCAGGCGCTCCTGGTGCCGGGGGAGGCGCAGGGTCGTACGGTCCTCGGTCTCGCGGCCGTTGATGTGCGGATCGTTGCCCGCGACCACCAGGACCACGTCGGCCCCGGCGGCGGCCCTGCGGACCGCGTCCTCACCGCGTTCGGTGATGATCACCTCGAGGATTTCCGGGTTCGCTTCGGCAACCTTGACGCCGTCGGCGGCGACACAGACGTGGCGACCCGTACCGAGGTGCTTCAGGAGGTGCCCGTTCTCATGGGGTTCCAGGCGGAATGTCTCCTGGACGATCCAGCCTCCGGGCTGGTCGGCGGAGGCGCGCAGGTAGCCGTCCTCCGCGACCGAGAGATAGCGGCCGTCGGGCGCGCGCAGCGTAAGCACGCCCTCGCCCCACTCCATGAGCGCGAACTCGGTACCGGTCGCATCGGTGGTCAGCGGGGGCAGATCGGTGCGGCCGGTGAGCGTGGCCGGGTCGAGAGCACCCTCGGCGCCGCGCACCTGCTCCTCGGCGCCGTCGGCCGCCGGGACATGGAGAAACGTACCGGCAGCGGTCTTGAAGCGGACGCGGTCCACGCCCTCCGCGAACTCCACGCGCTCCGCGCCGAACCGCTCGTACAGGCCCTCCAGAGGTGTGGACCGGTGGATGAGCGTGCCGCTGTACCAGTCGAGCTTGCACTCGTCCGCGAGCAGGCCGACCACCGCGATCCGGGCGTCCTCGGCGAGCGGCAGCAGACCGTCGTCGTTCTTCAGCAGCACGACCGCCTGCTCGGCGGCCTCCTGGGCGAGCGCACGATGGGCCGGGGTGTCGAACTCTCCGGTGCCGGCGTGCGGGTCGTAGTGCGGGTCGAACTCGCCGAGGCGGAAACGCACCGAGAGCTGGCGGCGTACGGCCGTGTCGATGTCCGACTCGGTGAGCAGGCCCTGCTCCAGGGCCCCGCGCACCCGCGCGGTGATCTTCGAGTTGTCGGTGCCGTGGTCGGTGAAGCTGTCGACGCCGGCCAGCAGCGCCGCTGCCGTCGCCTCCTCGTGCGTGTCGAAGTAGTGCTCGGAGTCGACCAGGTTGGACGGCGCGCCCGCGTCCGAGCAGACGAGGAGATCCTCATCGGTCCAGGCCCGCAGGTGCTCGCGCAGATAGGGCGAGACATGGTTCGGGCGACCGTTGACCAGGTTGTACGCGGGCATGACACCAGCCACCGCGCCCGCCTCGACGGTCTCGCGGAAGGCGCGCAGGTCGTACTCGTGCAGGACCCGGGGGCGGACGGAGGAGGACGTGACGTCGCGGCCCGTTTCGTTGTTGTGCGCCAGCCAGTGCTTGAGGACCGGCGCCGTGCGCCAGTACGTCGGGTGCTCGCCGCGCAGGCCGTGCGTGTAGGCGGTGGCGATGGCCGAGGTGAGCCGCGGATCCTCCGAGTAGCCCTCCTCGTTGCGGCCCCACAGGGGGTGGCGCAGGAGGTTGACGGTCGGGGACCAGACGTTGAGCCCCACGCGGTCGTCACGGGCGCGCATGGCGCGGGTCTCCTTGGAGACGGCCTCGCCGACCCGTCGTACGAGGTCCGTGTTCCAGGTCGCGCCGAGACCGACCGCCTGCGGGAAGACCGTGGCCGGGCCCATCCAGGCCACGCCGTGCAGCGCCTCCTGGCCGGTGCGGAAGGCGGGGATGTCCAGGCGCTCGACGGCGGGGACGAACTGGTGCAGGAATCCGATCTTCTCATCGAGGGTGAGCCGCGACAGAAGGTCGTCGATGCGCTTCGCGAAGGGCAGGTGTGGATCGCGAAAAGGCGGCGTGTGCGGCGTGTGTGCGGTCACGTGGGGATCCCCCTGCGATGGATCGACGGGAAGGCTTTCGAAGCGCTTCGATGCTCATTCGACTCGGGGCCGAGTGTCAAGAGATCAACACCTTGACTTCAAGGGGTGCATACGAAAGGAAGGCGATCCCGAGCCTCGTAGGAATCTTGGAAGCGACCCTTGTGCGCCCCTGTGTGTTCACTTAACCTCGCAGCAACATCGAAGCGCTTCGACTGCGCCTCCCGTTCACTCGTCGAAGAAACGCTTCAGCTCAGCCAGTTCCACTTAAGACACCGCAGCCGACGGCCTCCGCCGGGTGTCCAGGTGCGCCACGAAGGGTTGACGCAATGACGCCGAACGCCGCCTCCGCCTCCTCCGGACAGAGCCGGAGAAGCTTCCTCGCCTCAACAGCGGTCGCCACCGCAGCGGTGGCGGGAGGGATGCCACTGCTGTCCGCCTGTGGTGGTTCGGACGGCGGGTCGCGCGACGGGACCACGTCGGGCAAGAACGCCAAGAAGCTTCTGCCGGCCTATGTGGCCAGCAGCGTGGTGACGCCGGACATCCCGTCCAAGAACGGCTCGTCGATGGGCTTCACCGCCAAGCTCGACATCGCCACCCTCAAGACCTCTGTCCCGAAGAAGCTCGGCAAGGGCGGCAAGGTCACCATCATGTCGCCGTTCTGGGGCTCGCCGCCCAAGCAGAACAACCCCTACTACACAGCGATGAACGACTTGATCGGTGTCGACGTCCAGTGGCGCAACCAGGACGGCAACACCTACGACCAGAAGCTCGGCGCGGTCCTCGCCTCCAGCGACGTCCCGGACGTGGTCGTCGTCCCCGGCTGGAACATGCTGGGCAAGATACCCAGCGCCATCATCGGCAAGTTCGCGGACCTGGGGCCGTACCTGTCCGGGGACAAGGTCAAGGAGTATCCCAACCTCGCGGCGATCCCCAGCGAGGCCTGGCAGCGCTCCATCTTCGGCGGCAAGCTGATGGGCCTGCCGATGCCCTCCTCGTCCGTCCCGAACATCGTGCCCCTCTACCGGAAGGACATCTTCGACAAAGGGGGCTACGAAATCCCGCGGTCCTCCGACGAGTTCATGGCCCTGTGCAAGGAGATCACCAGCGCCAGGGCCAAGCGGTGGGCCTGCGGTGACATGAAGTGGACCGCGTTCAGCAACTTCGGTGTGCTCAGCGGCGGGGAGAAGCCGCTCTGGTGGAACATGGCCGACGGCAAGCTGATCAACCGCATCGAGACCCCGCAGTATCTGGAAGCCATCGAGTGGACGCGCAAGCTGTTCGCCGCCGGCGTCGTCCACCCCAACTTCCTGCTGGGCAAGAGCCAGATCGCCGACCCGGCCCCCAAGTTCGCCGCCGGCGAGTTCCTGATCTGGAACAACAACATCGTCAACTGGTACGGACAGCAGGCATCCCTGGCCACCCAGAACCCCGGCGTCAAGGTCTGGGGCATGGACATCTGGGGCCATGACGGCGGTGCCCCGACGCTGTACGCCCAGAACCCGGCCGGCATCTTCGCCTTCGTCAACAAGAAAGCCTCCGAGTCCGTCATCCGCGACGTGCTGGCGGTCGCCAACGTCACCGCGGCGCCGTACGGCACCAAGGAGTGGATGATGACCAACTACGGTGTCGAGGGCACGCACTACACGCTCAAGGACGGCGTCCCCGTCAAGAACGACAGGGGCAACAACGAGGTACTCAACGCCTATGTCATGGTGGCGAGCCCCGCCGCCACCACCGCCCACCCCGACCTGCCGGACTACACCAAGGCGATGGTCGAGTGGGAGCAGCGGATGGGCGCCTTCACCAAGAAGTCGTCGTTCTGGGGCCTGCAGATCACCGAGCCCTCCCGCTACACCAACCTCGTCAACGACTTCGAGCAGCTCGAGGACGACATCATCCGCGGCCACAAGAAGATCAGCGACATGCAGCAGGCCATCTCCGACTGGAAGAGCAAGGGCGGGGACAAGCTGCGCGACTGGTACAAGAAGCTCCTCGACGAGAACGGTACGGCGGCGAGCTGACGAGGCTCTGAGGCAAGGAGAACGGCTGTGTCCTACAGCACGGTGCCTCGGACCAAGGCCGAGGCCAGCACGCCGGTGAAGACGCAGACGGCGTCCGAGGGCGCCACCGGCCCCCGGGAGAAACGAGGCTCGGGCAAACTGAGCCTGCGGCTCAGGTTCAGACGCGACCGCCTGCTGATCCTCATGACGCTGCCGGCCGTCGTGCTCCTGCTGGTCTTCAACTACCTGCCGATCCTCGGCAACATCGTCGCCTTCCAGGACTACGACCCCTACATCAGCGACAACGGCATCATCTCCATGCTGAACAGCCCCTTCGTGGGCCTGGAGAACTTCCAGCAGATCTTCGAGGACTCCGCCTTCTGGAACGCCGTCGAGAACACGCTCGTGCTGTTCTTCGTCCAGCTCCTGCTGTTCTTCCCGATCCCGATCCTGCTCGCGCTGCTCATCAACAGCGTGGTCCGGCCCCGGGTGCGGGCGTTCGCGCAGGCCGTTCTCTATCTGCCGCACTTCTTCTCCTGGGTGCTGGTCATCGCCGTCTTCCAGCAGATGTTCGGCGGCGCGGGCATGCTGTCCCAGTTGCTGCGGCAGCACGGGTACGACGGCCTCGACATCATGACCAACCCGAGCACCTTCCCCTTCCTGCTCACCGCGCAGAGCGTGTGGAAGGACGCCGGGTGGGGGATCATCGTCTTCCTCGCCGCCCTGGCCTCGGTCAGCCCGGATCTGTACGAGGCCGCCGCGATGGACGGCGCCGGACGCTGGCGCCGCATGTGGCACGTCACGCTTCCCGCCCTGCGCCCGGTGATCGCCCTCCTCCTCGTGCTGCGCGTCGGCGACGCCCTGACCGTCGGGTTCGAACAGATCCTGCTGCAACGTGACGGCGTGGGACCGGGCGCGGGGGAGGTCCTCGACACCTTCGTGTGGTGGAACGGCGTGCGCAACCAGAACTTCGGCTACGCGGCCGCCGCCGGACTCGTCAAGGGCGTGGTCAGCATCGGCCTGGTCCTCGCCGCGAACAAGGTGGCCCATCTCATGGGCGAGAAGGGGGTGTACAAGAAGTGACCGCCGTCATCGACAAACCGGCGAGCCGGCCACGCCGGTGGACCGCACCGGAGCGCCCCGCGTGGGAGGAGAAGCCCTCCCAGGCCGGTCTCGCGGGCAAGGGCGTCGCGCTGACATTCGCCTGCCTGGCGATCCTCTTCCCGCTGTGGATCGTCGTCGTCACCAGCCTGTCCTCGCGCCAGACGATCAACGAGGCGGGCGGCCTGGTGATGGTGCCCAAGGGCATCACCTTCGTCGCCTACAGGGAACTGCTCAGCGGCGGCCAGGTCACCCGCGCCGCGATCATCAGCATCCTCGTCACCCTGGTCGGCACACTGTTCTCGATGGCCGTGTCCGTCCTGTGTGCCTACGGCCTGTCCCGGAGCGGGTCCCTCGGCCACCGCTGGATCCTGATGCTGCTGCTGGCGACCATGTTCTTCAGCGCCGGACTCATCCCCACCTATCTGCTGGTGCAGTCCCTCGGTCTGACCGACAGCTATCTCGCGCTGATCCTGCCGAGCGCCATCAGCGTCTTCAACATCCTGGTGCTGCGAGGCTTCTTCATGGAGATCTCGCCGGAGCTCATCGACAGCGCGCGCATCGACGGTGCCGGGGACCTGCGGATCCTCTGGCGGATCGTCATGCCGCTGTCGCGGGCCGTGCTCGCGGTGATCACGCTCTTCTACGCCGTCGGCTACTGGAGTGCCTGGTTCAACGCGTCGCTCTATCTGAACGACCAGGACATGATGCCGCTGCAGAACGTCATGATCCAGCTCGTGCAGAAGCAGGAGGCGCCGGTCGGCCTGAGCCAGGCCATCAGGACCGGTCAGCTGTCCGGGCTCGCCATCCAGATGGCGGTCATGGTGATGGCCCTGCTGCCCGTGGCCGTGCTGTCGCCCTTCGTCCAGAAGCATTTCAGGAAGGGCATGCTCACCGGCGCCATCAAGGGCTGAGCCGCACCTTTCGACTCCGCCGTGGCCGACCTGCCTCCATCAGCGGTCGGCCGCGGCGGCCCCAAGCCTCCCTTCCGCCCCACCGCACAGAACGAGGTATGTCATGTCCGCGTTCGCTCCGAGCCGACGTGCCGTTCTCGCCGGTACCGCGGCGACCGCCGCGCTCACCGCCGTTCCGCTGCTCCCCGGGCGGGCGCAGGCAGCGGCACGGGCCGCCACCGCCACACCCGCCTACCGCTGGCGCAACGCCGTCATAGGCGGCACCGGGTTCGTCACCGGCGTCCTCTTCCACCCCTCGGTCCGCGGCCTCGCCTACGCCCGTACCGACATCGGTGGCGCCTACCGCTGGGACGACAAGGCCGCCCGCTGGACCCCGCTGACCGACCATCTCGGCGCGGACGACTGGAACCTCCTCGGCGTCGAGGCCATCGCCATCGACCACGCCCACCCCGACCGCGTCTACCTCGCCCTCGGCACCTACACCCAGTCCTGGGCCGGCAACGGGGCCGTCCTGCGCTCCGAGGACCGCGGTGCCACCTGGACCCGCACCGACCTCGGCGTCAAGCTCGGCGCCAACGAGGACGGGCGGGGTGCGGGTGAGCGGCTGCTCGTCGATCCGCGGGACAGCGACACCCTGTGGCTGGGCACCCGGCACGACGGGCTGCTCAAGTCGACCGACCGGGGGGCCACCTGGGCCGCTGCCGGCGGCTTCCCGGGCACCCCGAGCGCCTCCGGGCAGGGCATCACCTTCCTCGTCGCCGTGGGGCGCACCCTCTACGCCGGCTGGGGCGACTCCGACGGCAGCACCGCCCACCTCTTCCGCACCGCCGACGGCACCACCTGGGAAGCCGTCCCGGGCGGGCCCACCGGCACGGCCGCCAAGGTGCCGATCCGCGCCGCGTACGACCGGCACACCCGCGAGCTCTACGTGACGTACGCCAACGCGCCAGGGCCGAACGGCCAGTCCGACGGCAGTGTGCACAAGCTGTGCACCACCAGCGGGAAGTGGACCGACGTGACCCCGGTGAACCCGGGCGGCACCACATCCGACGGTTCCGCCGACACCTTCGGGTACGGCGGCGTCGCCGTCGACGCCCGCCTCCCCGGCACCGTCGTCGTCTCCACCAACAACCGATGGGCCGAGATCGACACCCTCTACCGGACCACCGACGGCGGTCGCACCTGGACGTCCCTCAAGGACTCCGCCGTCCTCGACGTGTCCGAGACCCCTTATCTCAAGTGGGGTGCCGACAAGCCGAAGTTCGGCTGGTGGATCCAGGCCGTCGCCCTCGATCCGTACGACTCCCGGCACATCGTGTACGGCACCGGCGCCACCCTCTACGGCACCCGGGACCTGAAGCACTGGGCCCCGCAGATCCGCGGCCTGGAGGAGACGGCCGTACGCCTGCTGATCTCGCCCCCGGCCGGCCAGGCGCACCTGATCAGCGGCTGCGGTGACATCGGCGTGCTGTACCACGAGCGGCTCACGGCGTCCCCGTCCCGCGGCATGGCGACCAACCCCGTGTTCGGGTCGGCGATGGGGCTCGCCCAGGCCGCGGGCAAGCCGTCGTACGTCGTCCGTACCGGCTGGGGCGACCACGGCAACGGTGCCCGCTCGAACGACGGCGGACAGACCTGGACGCCCTTCGAGGCTCAGCCCGCCATCGCCAAGGACGGGCCGGGGCCGATCGCCGTGAGTGCCGACGGCGGCGTGCTGCTGTGGGTCTTCGTGCACTCGGACGGCACCAAGTACCCCGCCCACCGCTCCACGGACCACGGCGCCACCTGGTCCGAGGTCTCCTCCTTCCCGAAGGGCGCCACGCCGGTCGCCGACCCGGCCGACCCGACGCTCTTCTACGCGTACGACACCGACACGGGAACGCTGTACGCAAGCACCGACAGTGGCCGGACCTTCACGGCCCGGGCGACCGGACTCCCCTCCGGGGACAGCCAGTTCACGCTGGTCGCCGCGCCGGGCAGGTCCCGCGATCTGTGGCTGAGCGCCAAGGGGCAGGGGCTGCACCGGTCCACCGACGGCGGCGCGAGCTTCTCGAAGACCGCCGGCGTCGGCGCCTCGGAGTGCCTCGGTTTCGGCAGGGCCGCGAAGGGCGCCGACTACCCCGCCCTCTACCAGGTCGGCACGATCGGGACCGTCACCGGCGTCCACCGCTCCGACGACGAGGCGAAGACCTGGGTGCGGATCAACGACGACAGGCACCAGTGGGGCTGGATCGGCACGGCCGTCATCGGTGACCCGCGCATCCACGGTCGCGTCTACCTCGCCACCAACGGGCGCGGGATCCAGTACGGAGACCCCGTCTGATGCCCGCGCTCGGCGCCGCCACCCGCGGCCGCATCCTCTTCGGCGGCGACTACAACCCGGAGCAGTGGCCCGAGGAGACCTGGACCGAGGACGTACGGCTCATGCGGGACGCCGGCGTCAACTCCGTCACCCTCGGTGTCTTCTCCTGGGCGAAACTCGAACCCCGCCCAGGGGAGCGGGAGTTCGGCTGGCTCGACCGGCTGATGGACCTCATGCTCGACAACGGCATCGGCGTCGTGCTCGCCACCCCCACCTCCTCGCCGCCGCCCTGGCTCGGCCGGCTGCACCCCGAGACCCTGCCCCGTGACGAGGACGGACGCACCGAATGGTGGGGCGGCCGCCAGCACTTCTCGCACTCCAGCGCCGCCTACCGCCGCTACGCCGCAGCCATCACCGAGGACCTCGCCGCCCGCTACGGCGGCCACCCCGCCCTCACCATGTGGCACATCAACAACGAGTACTGCACCTACGACTGGGGCGACGAGGCCGCAGCCCGCTTCCGCCGCTGGCTGCAGATCAAGTACGGCGCGCTCGACGCCCTCAACTCCGCCTGGGGCACGGCCTTCTGGAGCCAGGGTTACGGCGACTGGGCCGAGGTGCTGCCGCCCCGCCACGCCCACTACCTGAAGAACCCGGGCCAGGTGCTGGACTTCAAGCGGTTCACCTCCGACATGCTCCTGGAGTGTTACGTCGCCGAACGGGACATCGTCCGCCGGCACACCCCCTCCCACATCCCGGTCACCACCAACTTCATGCCGCTGTGGGCCGGGCAGGACGCCTGGCGGTGGGCCGAGGAGGAGGACGTCGTCTCCGTCGATCTCTATCCCGACCCGCGCGACCCCCTCGGCGCGCAGCACGGCGCCCTCGTCCAGGATCTGACCCGCTCGCAGGCCCGCGGCCCCTGGATGCTGATGGAGCAGGCGGCGGGCCCGGTCAACTGGCGTGGCGTCAACCACCCCAAGCCACGCGGCCTCAACCGCCTCTGGTCCCTCCAGGCGGTGGCCCGCGGCGCCGACGCCGTCTGCTACTTCCAGTGGCGTCAGTCCCGGCAGGGCGCGGAGAAGTTCCACTCCGGGATGGTCAGCCATGCCGGGCCGGAGGGTCGTACGTATCAGGAGGTCAAGCAGCTCGGCGCCGAACTGGCCCGAATCAGCGCCGAGGTGACGGGCAGCCACAGCACCAACGACATCGCGATCCTGCACGACTGGCACTCGTGGTGGGCCGGTGCCCACGAGGGCCGGCTCTCGACCCGGGTCGACCACACCCAGGTCCTCACCACCTGGCACCGCGCCCTGTGGCAGGCCCACCTCACCACCGACTTCGCCCACCCCGAACACGACCTCACCGCCTACAAGCTGGTCGTGGTCCCCCAGCTGTACGCCCTCACGGACGCGGCGGTCGACAACCTCCTCGCCTACATCCGCGGCGGCGGCACCCTCGTCTGCGGGTTCCTGACCGGTGTCGCCGACGAGGACGACCGGGTCCGCCCCGGCGGCATGGACCCCCGTCTGCGCGAGCTGTTCGGCATCCGCACGCTGCACGAGTGGTGGCCGCTGGACGCGGACGAGACCGTCGAGACCGACGGTTTCCACGGCACCCTCTGGTCGGAGGAGATCGAGGCCGCCGAGGACGCCTCGGTCGAGGCCAGGTACAAGGGCGGCGAGCTCGACGGCATGCCCGCCGTGCTGCGCAAGGGCCGCGCCTGGTATGTCTCCACGCTCCCCGAGCCGCACGCGCTGCGGGTTCTGCTGGCCGGGATCGCGGCCGACGCGGGCGCCCGCCCCGTCCTCGACGGCCTGCCCGACCGGGTGGAGGCGGTGCGCCGCGGCGACCTGCTCTTCGTGCTCAACCACGGGCGGGAGTCGGTGACCGTGCGGGTGCCGGGCACCCACCGCGACCTGCTGACCGGCGGGACCATCGAGGGCCAGGTCACCCTCGGCCGGTACGGCGTGATGGTGTTGCGCCCATGAACACGCCGATGATCTCGTCCATGAACATTGTCCACGGAACCTGGGAACCCCTCCCCGCCACCCGCTGGGAGGACGGCTTCCTGAGCGGCAACGGTCGCCACGGCGCTCTTGTGTTCGGTGACCCGAACGACGAGCGGATCGTCGTCACCCATCACACCCTGGTCCGCCCCAACGGCGCCGAGAAGGCCCGTCCGCCCCGCCTCGCCGACCGACTACCGCTCCTCCAGGACAAGTTGCTCGCGGGCGAACTGCGCGCCGCCGAGACCTTCACCGACGGCCGAGACCTCCAGTGGGTCCAGCCCTTCCACCCCGCCTTCCAGGTACGACTGCGCAGACGGTCCGGCGATGAGCCGCTCCGCTACCGCCGCTCCGTCGACTTCACCACCGGCGTGGTGAAAGCGGTCTGCGAGGGCTGGAGCAGCCGGGTCTTCGTGTCCCGCGCCGACGACGTGATCGTCCAGCACGTCACGGCGGCCGACCTCGACATCGCCCTGGACCACCGCCTGCCGGGCGCACCGCCGGGCCTCGCCGTCGGCGACGGCGCGGTCCTCACTCCCGAGGGCGCCCTGCTCACCCTGCGCGTCCGCTACCCCGGCAGCGACACGGCATACACCGGGGTGACGCTCGTCGTGGTCACCGGCGGCCGTACGACGCTCACGCCCCCCGGTGCACGGGTCGCGGGCGCGGAGTCGGTCCTGGTGCTGACCAGGGTGCTGCGGCACACCGGCGAGCTGGACACGAACCCCCACGCCCGTGACCTGCGCGAACTGCTGCCGGCCGGCGAGGACCCGTACACCCTCCTCCTGGACCGCCACACCGCCCTGCACCGCACCGCCTACGAGCGTGTCACCCTCGATCTGGACGCGGACCCGGCCGCGCGCGCCCTGCCCGGCTCGGAGCTGCTCGCGCACCCCGACAGCCCCGCCCTCCTGGAGCGCCTCTTCGCCGCCGGCCGCTACCACCTGCTCTCCGCGAGCGGCCTGCTCCCGCCCCGCCTGGTCGGCCTGTGGACCGGCGACTGGAACACCGCGTGGTCGGGGGCGTTCACCAACGACGCCAACCTCAACCTCCAGACCGCGTCCGCAGCGGCCGCCGCCCTCCCCGAAGTCACCGAAGCCCACGCATCCCTGATCCAGCGTCAGCTCTCCGACTGGGCCGAGAACGCCCGCGCGGTCTTCGGCGCCCGCGGCGTGGTCGCCCCCGCCCACACCGACGGCGAGTCCGGCCTTTCGTACCACTTCAGCCGCGAATACCCCCTGCACCTGTGGACCGCGGGCGCCGACTGGCTGCTCAAACCGCTCGTCGACCACGACGAGACGAACGGCGCCCGGGACCCCCGTACCGCCCATGCGCTCGCCCAGATCGCCCTGTTCTACGAGGACTTCCTCACCCGGACCGACAAGGACGGCCACCTGGTCGTCGTCCCGTCCTACTCGCCGGAGAACCGCCCGGCGAACGCGAGCTGGGGTGCGATCAACGCCGCCATGGACCTCTCCGCCGCCCGGCACGCGCTGCAGACGGCGGCCGAGTACCACCCGGACACCCCCGAGGCCGACCGCTGGCATGCCCTCGCCGACCGGCTGCCGCCCCACCGGATCAACGCCGACGGCGCCCTCGCCGAATGGGCCTGGCCCGGCCTGGACGACAGCTACGACCACCGTCACCTCAGCCACCTCTACGGCGTCTGGCCGCTCGACGAGATCAACCCCTACGACACCCCGGACCTCGCGGCGGCCGCCCACCGTGCCCTCGAACTGCGCGGCGCCGAGAACGACTCCGCGCACGGCCATCTGCACCACGCCTTGGTCGCCGCCCGGCTGTGCGACGGCGAACGGGTCGCGCACGCCCTGGGCCAGGTGCTCAACGGCGACTTCTTCCACGCCTCCCTGATGAGCGCGCACTACCCGGACCGCGACGTCTACAACGCCGACGCCGCCCACACCCTGCCCGCAGTGCTGATCGAGATGCTCGTGCAGTCGACCCCGGACCGCCTGGTCCTGCTGCCCGCGCTCCCCAAGGCCTGCCCCAAGGGCCGACTCCTCGGTATCCGCACCCGGTTCGGGGCGGAACTCGACCTCACCTGGAACCCGCAAGAAGCGACAGCGGTGCTGCGCCCCACCCGTACGCACCGCATCGAACTCAGGACTTCTTCCGGCACGCGGCCGCTCGACCTCGTCGCCGGAGAAGACCACGTCCTCGCACCAGGGGCGTGGTAACCACCCCCGCAACTCCCCCCACCCATGGAAGGGACACCATGGCAAAGAGCACTCTTCGCAAGGTCACCATGGCCGTACTGGCCCCGGCGATGGCCCTCGGCGCCACCGTCGGCCTCGCGTCCGCCCCCGCCTCCGCCGCGGTCTGGAACTCCTGCGCCCAGTACGGCAGCACGAGCCTGAACGGCTACACGCTCTACAACGACGTCTGGGGCTCCGGCGCAGGCAGCCAGTGCATCTGGGCCAACTCCGGCACCAACTGGGGTGTCTGGGCCGACCACCCCAACACCGGCGGCATCAAGTCCTACCCGAACGCCACCAAGGCGATCAACAAGTCGATCACCTCGCTGGGTTCCCTCTCCAGCAGCTACAACGTCAGCGTCCCGTCGTCCGGCGCGTACGAGACGGCGTACGACATCTGGGACACCAACCACAGGTACGAGATCATGCTCTGGATGAACAAGACCGGCGCCGTCGGCCCGCTCGGCACCTCGCAGGGCAACGTCACGCTGGGCGGTCACTCCTGGACCGTCTACAAGGGCAACAACGGCTCCAACGACGTGTTCTCGTTCGTCCGCAGTTCCAACTCGAGCTCCGGCACGGTCGACATCCTGCCGATCCTGAAGTGGATCAAGGACACCAAGGGCTGGTTCGGCAACGTGACCGTCGGGGACGTGCAGTTCGGCTTCGAGATCACGTCATCGTCCGGTGGCCTGAACTTCATCGTCAACAGCGAAAGCGTCAGCAGCAGTTGATGTTGATGCGGGCCGGGTGAGGTTTCATGGACCCCATGCAGATCCTCACCCCCCTCCGCACCACGCTGGCGGCCGCTGCCGCAGTGCTCGCCATACCGGGCACCGCGGCAGCGGCACCCGCGTCCCCCTGGTCCTCGCCCCTGCACCCGGTGGCCTCCCTCGCCGCCGAACGCCTCGCCACCGCCGACCTGGTGGCCGCGGCCAAGTGGGGCACCGACAGCCCCATCGACGACCCCGCCCGCGAGCAGGTGGTCCTCGACAACGTCGCCGCGCAGGCCAAGCAGATCGGCGCCGACCCCGACGAGGTCCGCCGTATCTTCCGCGACCAGATCGAGGCCAACAAGGACGTCCAGCGCGCCCTCTACGCCCGCTGGACCGCCCACCCCGACCAGGCCCCCACCACCAGGCCCGACCTGAACGTGATCCGCCAGACCATCAACCGCATCAACACGGACCTGGTCCAGGCAGTCGCAGACACGACCCCGGAGCGCACGACCCTGACCTGCCGCCCGGAACTCACCCTGGCGGTGATCGAGGTCCACCACGAAAAACACCCGGACCTGCTCCACACCAAGGCCCTGGTCCGCTCCCTGGAGTCCGTCTGCAGGAACTGACAGGCGGGGCAATCGACCGTGCGGTTCTACCGCGCCCCTCCAGGGGCGCGGGGAACTGCGCGACAAGCCACGACGGCGCCGCAGCCGACGACCGCCCTATCGCGGCACATCCTGCGAAGCAACAGGCAGCTGCGCCCCGTCCCGAAGGAACAGCGGGATGCGGTCCAGCGGCGCATCGACAGTCACAGCCGCACCGCCCTCATAGGTCTCTCCCGTCCACGCGTCGGTCCACCTGGCCCCCGCCGGGAGATACGTCGTCCGGGCCGTAGCGCCGGCGGTGAGGACCGGCGCCACCAACAGATCCCGCCCGAACAGATACGCATCATCCACGGCCCAGGCGGCCTGGTCCTGCGGAAACTCCAGGAACAGCGGCCGCATCACCGGCAACCCCTCCTCGTGCGCCTCCCGCATCACGTCCAGGACGTAAGGCCTCAACCGCTCCCGCAGCCGCAGATACCGCTCCAGGATCGCCCCGGCCTCCTCGCCGTAGGACCACACCTCGTTCGGCCCGCCGGTCATCTCCGGGCCCAGTGGCATGCCCGGGTCACGGAATCCGTGCAGCCGCATCAGGGGAGACAGGGCCCCGAACTGGAACCACCGCACCATGACCTCGCGGTACGCCGGGTCGTCCGGGTCGCCGCCGTGGAAGCCGCCGATGTCGGTGTTCCACCAGGGGATGCCCGAGAGGGCCGTGTTCAGGCCGGCCGCGATCTGGCGCCGCAGGGTCGGGAAGTCGGTGCCGATGTCGCCGGACCACAGGGCGGCGCCGTAGCGCTGACTGCCCGCCCAGGCCGAGCGGTTGAGGGTGATCACCTCGTCCTCGCCGGATGCGCGCAGGCCCTCGTAGAAGGTGCGGGAGTTCTCGGCGGGATAGCTGTTGCCGACCTCCAGGCCGGGGCCCGCCCAGTAGCGCAGGTTCTCCTGGAAGCCGGGCTTGAGTTCGGGCTCGCAGGCGTCCAGCCAGAAGGCCGTGATGCCGTACGGCTCCAGGTAGTTCTCCTTCACGCGGGA
Source organism: Streptomyces sp. NPDC002092 (assembly GCF_053593775.1). Lineage (NCBI taxonomy): Bacteria > Bacillati > Actinomycetota > Actinomycetes > Kitasatosporales > Streptomycetaceae > Streptomyces > Streptomyces sp. NPDC002092. The sequence goes on along the minus strand of NZ_JBSFDG010000024.1, from coordinate 96,231 downwards.
CCACACGAACTCACGGGCTTCCGGGTTGGTGGCGTCGTAGAAGGCGACCTGGACGGTGGAGGCGACCTGTTTGTCGGGCCAGTCGGCGTGCGCCATCGGGCCGTACTGGGTGCCTATGAAGTAGCCGCGCTGCTCCATCACCGGGTGGTTCTCGCTCAGGGGTGACACGGACGGCCACACGCTCACCACCAGCTTGATGCCGAGCTCCGCCAGTTCGCGCACCATCGCCGCGGGGTCCGGCCACTCGGCCGGGTCGAACTTCCACTCGCCCAGGTGCGTCCAGTGGAAGAAGTCGCACACGATGGCCGAGATCGGCAGGCCCCGGCGCTTGTACTCCCTTGCCACCGCGAGGAGTTCGTCCTGGGTGCGGTAGCGCAGCTTGCACTGCCAGAAGCCGGCCGCCCACTCAGGCAGCATCGGCGTACGGCCGGTGACCGCGCTGTAGCGGCGCTGGCCGTCGGCCGGGGTGCCCGCGGTGATCCAGTAGTCGATCTGGCGGGCCGAATCGGCCACCCAGCGGGTGCCGTTGTGCGCCAGTTCCACGCGGCCGATCGCCGGGTTGTTCCACAGCAGGGTGTAGCCGCGGCTGGAGGAGAGCACCGGGATGCCGACCTCGGCGTTGCGCTGGACCAGGTCGAGGACCAGGCCCTTCTGGTCGAGGCGGCCGTGCTGGTGCTGGCCGAGGCCGTACAGCTTCTCGTCGTCGTAGGCGGCGAACCGCTGCTCCAGGCGGTGGTGGCCGTTGCCGACGGCGGTGTAGAGGCGGGAGCCCGGCCACCAGAAGTGGGCGCGTTCCTCGGCCAGCACCTCGTGGCCGTCGTCGGTGCGCAGGAAGCGGATCAGGCCCTCGGCGCTCACCTCCACGGTGAGCGCGCCGACGGTCAACTGGCCTTCCCCGTCACCGATCTTGACGCTGCTCTCGGTGGCCGGCGCCTCGTCGAGCAGGGCACCCGGCAGGCCCTCCAGGATCGGGCCGCCGAGCCTGGCCCGCACCCGGACCGCGTCCGGGCCCCAGGGTTCGATGCGGAGGGTCTCCTGACGGCCGCTCCACTCCAGCGCGCCGTCCCGCTCCCGGAAGGTGCCGACGGTGGGTGACGACTGGGCGAGGCTGACCTGGGGCCGGCCCCCGGCCGGTGGCTGGTTTTCGGCAGACTGGTTCACGAAGGGTGCTCCCGAAAGACATGAGGGTGCCGCGGAGGGCACGGAAGAGCGGGATCAGGAAGTACCGGAGGGTGCCGGGCCCGTGCTCGCCCGGACCGTCAACTCCGGGGCGAGCAGCACGACTTCGTCCGTGCCCCGGCCGTCCAGCTTGGCGACCAGCCGCTCCACGGCGTGCCGGCCCATCTCCTGCGCGGGGATGGCGACGGACGTCAGCCGCACCGAGGCCTGCACGGCGACCTGGTCCGGGCAGACCGCGACCACCGACACGTCCTCGGGCACGGCACGGCCCTGCTGGCGCAGCAGGGCGAGCAGCGGCTCGACCGCCGACTCGTTCTGCACGACGAAGCCGGAGGTGCCCGGCCGCTCGTCGAGAATGCGGGCGAGGGTGACGGCCATGGCGTCGTACCCGCCCTCGCACGGCCGGTGCAGCAGCCGTACGCCCAGCTCCTGGGCGCGTGAGCGCAGTCCGTCGAGGGTGCGCTCGGCGAAGCCCGTGTGCCGCTCGTAGACGGCGGGGGCCTCTCCTATGACAGCGATGTCGCGGTGGCCGAGCATCGCCAGGTGCTCCACGCACAGCGCGCCGGTCGCCTTGAAGTCCAGGTCGACGCAGGTCAGTCCGGAGGTGTCGGCGGGCAGGCCGATGAGGACCGAGGGCTGGTCGGTGCCGCGCAGCAACGGCAGCCGCTCGTCGTCGAGTTCCACGTCCATCAGGATCATCGCGTCGGCGAGTCCGCTGCCGGTGACCCGGCGCACCGCGTCGGGGCCCTCCTCGCCGGTCAGCAGCAGGACGTCGTAACCGTGCGTGCGGGCCGTGGTGGCGACCGCGATGGCGATCTCCATCATCACCGGTACGTACATGTCGGTGCGCAGCGGCACCATCAGCGCGATGATGTTCGACCTGCTGCTGGCCAGGGCCCGCGCGCCCGCGTTGGGGTGGTAGCCGAGTTCGCGGATGGACTCCTCGACCCGCAGCCGGGTGGTGGTGGAGATGGACCGCTTGCCGCTGAGGACATAGCTCACCGTGCTCGCCGAGACTCCGGCGTGCTGGGCGACCTCGGCGAGGGTGACCATCCAGCTCTCCAAGCGTGTGAAGCGCTTCGACAGTGCGCATTGCGAACAGGGGCGGGTGGGGGTGGTTCGACACTAGCTCTAGCGAGGGTGGGTGTCCATAGGAGTCGAAGCGCTTCGACAGCTTTCTTCTCGGCTTTCTCTTAGAGGTGGAGTCCCACGGAAGAGGTCGTACCAGAAACATCCGCCGAACGGCTGCACAAAGGGTGGTGGCCTCGCCCCGAATCGGGTACATACGATCGGGTAGCACCCGTCGGTAACCAAAGTCGACCAAGATCCCGATTCGCGGCGAGGTGGCCCTGATGTCCGCAGCACCCGCACCCTCTTCCCGACGCCCCACCGTCACCGAACGCGAGGCCCGCCAGGTGGCGGAGGCGGCCCGCGAACAGGACTGGCGCAAGCCGAGCTTCGCCAAGGAACTCTTCCTCGGCCGCTTCCGCCTCGACCTCATCCACCCGCACCCCACACCCGCCACCGAGGACGTGCAGCGCGGCGAGCAGTTCCTCACCAAGCTCCGCGACTTCTGCGAGACGAAGGTCGACGGCGCGCTGATCGAACGCGAGGCCCGGATCCCCGACGAGGTGATCAACGGCCTCAAGGAACTCGGCGCCCTCGGCATGAAGATCGACACCAAGTACGGCGGCCTCGGCCTCACCCAGGTGTACTACAACAAGGCACTCGCGTTGGCGGGCTCGGCCAGTCCGGCGATCGGCGTACTGCTGTCGGCGCACCAGTCGATCGGCGTACCCCAGCCGCTGAAGCTGTTCGGTACCCAGGAGCAGAAGGAGCAGTTCCTGCCCCGGTGCGCCCGCACCGACATCAGCGCCTTCCTGCTCACCGAGCCGGACGTCGGCTCCGACCCCGCCCGGCTCGCCACCAGCGCGGTGCCGGACGGGGACGACTACGTCCTCGACGGGGTGAAGCTGTGGACCACGAACGGCGTGGTGGCCGACCTCCTCGTCGTCATGGCACGCGTGCCGAAGTCCGAAGGCCACAAGGGCGGCATCACCGCCTTCGTGGTCGAGACCAACTCGCCGGGTATCACCGTGGAGAACCGCAACGCCTTCATGGGCCTGCGCGGCATCGAGAACGGCGTCACCCGCTTCCACCAGGTCCGGGTCCCGGCGGCCAACCGGATCGGCCCGGAGGGCGCAGGGCTGAAGATCGCCCTCACCACCCTCAACACCGGCCGGCTCTCGCTCCCCGCGTCCTGCGTGGCCGCCGGCAAGTGGTGCCTGAAGATCGCCCGCGAGTGGTCGGCGGCCCGTGAGCAGTGGGGCAAGCCGATCGCCCGGCACGAGGCGGTCGGGTCGAAGATCTCCTTCATCGCTGCGACCACCTTCGCCCTGGAGGCCGTACTCGACCTGTCCTCCCAGATGGCCGACGAGGACCGCAACGACATCCGCATCGAGGGCGCCCTGGCCAAGCTCTTCTCCTCGGAGATGGCCTGGCTCATCGCCGACGAACTCGTCCAGATCCGCGGCGGCCGCGGCTTCGAGACGGCCGCGTCCCTCGCCGCCCGCGGCGAGAGGGCGGTCCCGGCCGAACAGGTCCTGCGCGACCTGCGCATCAACCGCATCTTCGAGGGCTCGACCGAGATCATGCACCTGCTGATCGCGCGCGAGGCCGTCGACGCCCACCTGTCGGTGGCCGGCGACCTGATCGACCCCGAGAAGTCCCTGCAGGACAAGGCGAAGGCAGGAGCCAGCGCCGGCGTCTTCTACGCCAAGTGGCTCCCGAAACTCGTCGCAGGTCCGGGCCAACTCCCCGTCTCCTACGGCGAGTTCAAGCACGGCGTGGACCTCTCCCCGCACCTGCGCTACGTCGAACGGCACGCCCGCAAGCTGGCCCGCTCCACCTTCTACGCCATGTCCCGCTGGCAGGGAAAGATGGAGACCAAGCAGGGCTTCCTCGGCCGCATCGTCGACATCGGCGCCGAACTGTTCGCGATGAGCGCGGCCTGCGTACGGGCCGAACTCCTGCGCAGCCAGGGCGACCACGGCCGCGAGGCCTACCAGCTCGCCGACGTCTTCTGCCACCAGTCCCGCATCCGCGTCGAGGAACTCTTCGGCCGCCTGTGGACCAACACCGACGACCTCGACCGCAAGCTGGTCAAGGGCATCATGTCGGGCACGTACGAGTGGCTGGAGGACGGCATCGTCGACCCGTCGGGCGAGGGACCGTGGATCGCCGCGGCCGACCCCGGAGCCTCGGCGAAGGAGAACCAGCACCGCCCCATCCGCTGACCTCCCGGCACCTTTCGAAGGGATCCCTCCGGCGCCTGATCTTCACGGCGTTTCGCCGGGAGCTGTCCGGTGGATCCGGTCGGCCGGCAGGAACGGACTCCTGCCGGCCGACCCGAGCGGGGCCTGGCGCGTGCAGCTGCAGCGACCGACAACGCCACGGCCCGGAGCCCCCGCCTCCAAGGCGGTGGGGGAGCGGGTGCCGGGCCCGCGACGCCGGACTCGACCGCCGGGCAGCCCCAGGAAAGATCCCGCTCCGACCCCCGCAGAGCCCGACAAGCCACCCACCCGAGCGACGCACTGTCCTCCCGGCGCTCCGGCTCGGCAACAATGGAGGGATGAGCGACAGTCCAGCCCAACTCGCCGACCCCCATCTCGTCTACGACCCTGTGGCGGGAACCGGCCCGAAGGACGTGGTGATCCTCGGCTCCACCGGGTCGATCGGGACCCAGGCCATCGACCTCGTGCTGCGCAACCCCGACCGCTTCCGGGTCACCGGCCTGTCCGCCAACGGCGGCCGGATCGCCCTCCTCGCCGAGCAGGCGCACCGGCTGCGGGTACGGACCGTCGCGGTCGCCCGTGAGGACGCCGTAGAGGCACTGCGCGAGGCGCTCACCGCGCAGTACGGAGCGGGGGAGCCGCTCCCGGAGATCCTCGCCGGGCCCGAGGCGGCCACGCAGCTCGCCGCCTCCGACTGCCACACCGTGCTCAACGGCATCACCGGCTCCATCGGCCTCGCCCCGACCCTCGCCGCCCTGGAGACGGGCCGCACCCTCGCGCTCGCCAACAAGGAGTCGCTCATCGTCGGCGGCCCGCTGGTCAAGGCGCTCGCCAAGCCCGGGCAGATCATTCCGGTCGACTCCGAGCACGCGGCCCTCTTCCAGGCGCTGGCGGCCGGCACACGGGCCGACGTACGCAAACTCGTCGTCACCGCCTCCGGCGGCCCCTTCCGCGGCCGTACCAGGGCCGAGCTGGCGAACGTCACCGTCCAGGACGCCCTCGCCCACCCCACCTGGGCCATGGGCCCGGTGATCACGATCAACTCGGCGACCCTCGTCAACAAGGGCCTCGAGGTGATCGAGGCACACTTGCTGTACGACATTCCCTTCGACCGCATTGAGGTCGTCGTGCATCCCCAGTCGTATGTCCACTCGATGATTGAGTTCACCGACGGATCGACGATCGCCCAGGCGACGCCCCCCGACATGCGGGGGCCCATCGCCATCGGCCTGGGCTGGCCCGAGCGCGTCCCCGACGCGGCACCGGCCTTCGACTGGAGCACCGCCTCGACGTGGGAGTTCTTCCCGCTCGACAATGACGCGTTCCCGTCGGTGAACCTCGCCCGGCACGTGGGTGAACTCGCGGGCACCGCCCCGGCGGTGTTCAATGCGGCCAACGAGGAATGCGTGGAGGCGTTCCGCAGTGGCGCGCTGCCGTTCAACGGGATCATGGAGACCGTGACCAGGGTCGTCGAGGAGCACGGCACCCCGCCCACGGGAACTTCCCTCACCGTGCCGGACGTCCTCGAAGCGGAGACCTGGGCACGGGCCCGGGCCCGGGAACTGACGGCGCAGACGACTTCTGCCGCGGAGGCGCGTGCATGACATCCCTGATGATGATCCTCGGCATAGTGATCTTCGTGGTCGGCCTGCTGGTCTCGATCGCGTGGCACGAGCTGGGGCATCTGTCCACCGCCAAGCTCTTCGGCATCCGCGTGCCGCAGTACATGGTGGGCTTCGGCCCGACCCTCTGGTCGCGGAAGAAGGGCGAGACGGAGTACGGCTTCAAGGCCGTTCCGCTCGGCGGCTACATCCGCATGATCGGCATGTTCCCGCCCGGCGACGACGGCCGGATCACCGCGCGCTCCACCTCGCCCTGGCGCGGCATGATCGAGGACGCCCGCTCGGCGGCCTTCGAGGAACTCCGCCCCGGGGACGAGAACCGCCTCTTCTACACCCGCGCCCCCTGGAAGCGGGTCATCGTGATGTTCGCGGGCCCCTTCATGAACCTGATCCTGGCCGTGGCGCTGTTCCTCACGGTCCTGATGGGCTTCGGCATCGCCCAGCAGACCACCACCGTCAGTTCCGTCTCGCAGTGCGTCATCGCCCAGAGCGAGAACCGCGACAAGTGCACCAAGTCCGACGCCGCCTCCCCGGCCGCCGCGGCGGGCCTCAGGGCCGGCGACAAGATCGTGTCCTTCAACGGGGTGCGGACCGACGACTGGAACAAGCTCTCCGACCTCATCCGGGCCACCCCGGGCAAGGACGTGGCGATCGTCGTCGACCGCAAGGGCCAGGAGACGACCCTGCACGCGAAGATCGCCACCAACCAGGTCGCGAAGAAGGACTCCACCGGCCACGTCGTCCCGGGCAAGTACGTCACCGCCGGCTTCCTCGGCTTCAGCGCCGCCAACGGCGTCGTCCGCCAGGACTTCGGCGAGTCGGTGTCCTGGATGGGCGACCGGCTCGGCGAGGCCGTCAGCTCCATCGCGGACCTGCCCGGCAAGATCCCCGCCCTGTGGAACGCGGCCTTCGACGGCGCCCCCCGCCAGCCCGACTCCCCGATGGGCGTGGTCGGCGCGGCCCGCGTCGGCGGCGAGATCTTCACCATGGACATCCCGCCGACCCAGCAGCTGGCCACCGCCCTGATGCTGATCGCCGGCTTCAACCTCTCCCTGTTCCTCTTCAACATGCTCCCGCTGCTCCCGCTCGACGGCGGACACATCGCGGGCGCCCTGTGGGAGTCGCTGCGCCGCCATCTGGCGAGGGTGCTGCGACGCCCGGACCCGGGCCCGTTCGACGTGGCGAAGCTGATGCCGGTGGCGTACGTGGTGGCGGGCGTCTTCGTCTGCTTCACACTGCTGGTGCTGATCGCGGACGTGGTCAACCCCGTGAAAATCACCTAGAGGAAATCAACTGGTCACGCGGAGTTCGTGGCGGCCCGGCACGTTTTGTGCCGGGCCGCATTCCATTGAGTGGGTTTACCGGCGAGGGGGTCCCCCCGCCGAGTGTGTTTGAGGTGGGGGCGTGCTGGGCCCTGCACCGGTGCCGTAATCTCGAAGCCTGGAGCCCGCTGATCCGGGACCGGACCTTGATCCACGACTTGGGGTTGCACAGCAGATGACTGCGATTTCTCTCGGCATGCCGTCCGTTCCGACCAGGGTTGCCGAGCGTCGGCAGAGCAGGCAGATCCAGGTCGGATCCGTGGCGGTCGGCGGCGACGCGCCCGTGTCCGTGCAGTCGATGACCACGACCCGTACGTCCGACATCGGCGCGACCCTCCAGCAGATCGCCGAGCTCACCGCCTCCGGCTGCCAGATCGTGCGCGTCGCCTGCCCCACGCAGGACGACGCGGACGCCCTCGCCACCATCGCCCGTAAGTCGCAGATCCCGGTGATCGCGGACATCCACTTCCAGCCGAAGTACGTGTTCGCGGCCATCGAGGCGGGCTGCGCGGCCGTCCGCGTCAACCCCGGCAACATCAAGCAGTTCGACGACAAGGTCAAGGAGATCGCGCGGGCCGCCAAGGACCACGGCACCCCGATCCGCATCGGCGTCAACGCCGGCTCCCTCGACCGCCGGCTGCTCCAGAAGTACGGCAAGGCGACCCCCGAGGCTCTGGTCGAATCGGCCCTCTGGGAGGCGTCCCTCTTCGAGGAGCACGACTTCCGGGACATCAAGATCTCGGTCAAGCACAACGACCCGGTCGTGATGATCGAGGCGTACAAGCAGCTCGCCGCCCAGTGCGACTACCCGCTGCACCTCGGCGTGACGGAGGCCGGGCCCGCCTTCCAGGGCACGATCAAGTCGGCGGTCGCCTTCGGGGCGCTGCTCTCGCAGGGCATCGGCGACACGATCCGCGTCTCCCTCTCCGCGCCTCCCGTGGAGGAGGTCAAGGTCGGCAACCAGATCCTGGAGTCCCTGAACCTCAAGCAGCGCGGCCTGGAGATCGTCTCCTGCCCGTCCTGCGGCCGCGCCCAGGTCGACGTCTACAAGCTGGCCGAGGAGGTCACCGCGGGCCTGACCGGCATGGAGGTCCCCCTTCGCGTCGCCGTCATGGGCTGCGTCGTCAACGGCCCCGGCGAGGCCCGCGAGGCCGACCTCGGCGTCGCCTCCGGCAACGGCAAGGGCCAGATCTTCGTCAAGGGCGAGGTCATCAAGACGGTCCCCGAGTCCAAGATCGTGGAAACCCTCATCGAGGAGGCCATGAAGCTGGCCGAACAGATGGAGGCGGACGGCACCCCTTCGGGCGAGCCGTCGGTCTCGGTGGCGGGCTGAGGACACTTCGGCGCGAGGACACTTCGAGCTGAGGGATCTTCGGGCTGAGGAATCCTCGGGCCGGGGACTTCGGGCTGAGGCGACTTTCCAGCGCCGGTCGGGGCTTGGTCCTTCAGCCCGTCCGGCGTTTGAGGACGAGGCCGTTCAGGCCGAAAGCGGGGGTCCGGGGGCGGCAGCCCCCAGCGGCGGCACACCGGCCGAGCCCCACCGGGCAACGGGCAGTACGCCAACCGGGGGCGGCACCGCCCAGCCTCCGCAGGTACAGTGCGGAGATCAGCAGAACCTCACGATGAGGCCCGCACGTGTTGACGCAGACCACCTCACGGGTGCTCGAACCGAGCGACCTGGACGCCGCGCTCGCCGTCCTCGACCGCGAGCCGGTCGCGAACGCCTTCGTGACCTCCCGGGTCCAGGTCGCGGGCCTCGACCCGTGGCGGCTCGGCGGCGAGATGTGGGGCTTCTACGAGGAGGGCATGCTCACCGCCCTCTGCTACGCGGGCGCCAACCTCGTCCCGATCTGCGCCGGCCCGCGCGCCGTACGCGCCTTCGCCGACCGCGCCCGCAGGGCCGGCCGCCGCTGCTCGTCCATAGTCGGCCCCGTCGAGGCCACCACCCTGCTCTGGCGCCTGCTCGAACCCAGCTGGGGCCCCGCCCGCGAGGTCCGCGCCCACCAGCCGCTCATGGTCACCGACCGCATGCCCGCCGACATCGCCCCGGATCCGTACGTCCGCCGCATCCGCAAGGACGAGATGGAAACGATCATGCCGGCCTGTGTGGCGATGTTCACCGAGGAGGTCGGCGTCTCGCCGCTCGCGGGGGACGGCGGGCTGCTCTACCAGGCCCGGGTCGCGGAACTCGTCGGCTCGGGCCGCTCGTTCGCCCGCCTCGACGAACACGGCAAGGTCGTCTTCAAGGCGGAGATCGGCGCCGCCACCCCCCAGGCCTGCCAGATCCAGGGGGTGTGGGTCGCCCCCGAGTACCGGGGAATGGGGATCGCCGCCCCGGGCATGGCCGCGGTCCTCCGCTACGCGCTGGCGGACGTGGCCCCGATCGTCAGCCTCTACGTCAACGACTTCAACACCCCCGCGCGAAGGGCGTACCAGCGGGTGGGGTTCCAGGAAGTCGGCGCTTTCATGAGCGTTCTGTTCTAGCCGCACTTCCGGCCGGACTCCCAGCCGCAGTTCACAGCGCTGTTCTGAGCCCCGTACGAGACCTGTAGTCTCCCCGGCATGCTGCGCTTTCCCGGTCACGGACACCGCCATCCCGAAGACGTCGTGATCGGCACCCTCGACCTGTCCGCCCGGGTCGACGAGGCGCTCGCCGTGCAGGCCGTGGCCTTCGGACTCGGCGCCGACGAGGTCGCCGTACGCCGGCAGATCGTTCTGCGGCACATGACCTACCCGGGAGCCCGCGCACTGGGCGCCACCGTCGAAGGCCGCCTCGTCGGCTTCGTCTACGGCATGCCGAACGACCGCACCCACTGGTGGTCCACGGTCGTCGAGCCGTACCTCCGCGCGCAGGGGCACGACGGCTGGCTCGACGACTCCTTCGTGATCACCGAGCTGCACGTGCACCCGCGCCACCAGAACCGCGGCATCGGCCGCTCCCTGATCACGACCATCACCGACGGTGCCACCGAGCCCCGCTCGATCCTGTCGGCGATCGACGTCGACAGCCCGGCCCGCGGCCTCTACCACTCCCTCGGCTACCGGGACCTGGCCCGCCAGGTCCTCTTCCCGAGCGCCCCGAAGCCGTACGCCGTGATGGGCGCCCCCTTGCCCCTGCGGCGCCGTTAACGGATTTCCACCGGAACCGGCCCCCCGGCTAACCTCCTTGCCATCACCCTTACGCAGCAGGAGTACGAGAACCATGGCGAACGCACCGGTCCAACGCATGTCCCAGTTGATGGCGAAGACGCTGCGTGACGACCCGGCGGACGCCGAGGTCCTCAGCCACAAGCTGCTCGTCCGGGCCGGCTATGTGCGCCGCACGGCGGCCGGTATCTGGTCGTGGCTGCCCCTCGGCAAGAAGGTCCTCGCCAACGTGGAGCGGATCGTCCGTGAGGAGATGGACGCGATCGGCGCCCAGGAGGTGCTGCTCCCCGCCCTGCTGCCGCGGGAGCCGTACGACGCCACGGGCCGCTGGGACGAGTACGGCCAGGAGCTGTTCCGCCTCAAGGACCGCAAGGGCGGCGACTACCTCCTCGGCCCCACCCACGAGGAGATCTTCACCCTGTTGGTGAAGGACCAGGCGTCCTCGTACAAGGACCTGCCGGTGATCCTCTACCAGATCCAGCACAAGTACCGTGACGAGGCCCGTCCGCGGGCCGGCATTTTGCGCGGCCGTGAGTTCCTGATGAAGGACTCGTACTCCTTCGACACCGAGGACGAGGGCCTCGCCCAGTCCTACGCCCTGCACCGCCAGGCCTACCAGCGCGTCTTCGAGCGCCTCGGCCTCGACTACCGCATCTGCGCCGCGACCGCGGGCGCGATGGGCGGCTCCAAGTCGGAGGAGTTCCTCGCCCCCGCCGAAGCCGGCGAGGACACCTTCGCGGACTGCCCGAACTGCGACTTCGCGGCCAACACCGAGGCGATCACCTACGAGCTCAAGCCGGTGGACGCCGAAGGCGTGCCCGCGCTGGAGGAGATCCCGACCCCCGACACCCCGACCATCGAGACCCTCGCCGCCTTCCTGGAGGTCCCGGCCTCCGCCACCCTGAAGAACCTCCTCGTGAAGGTCGACGGCGAGATCGTCGCCGTCGGTGTCCCCGGCGACCGCGAGGTCGACATGGACAAGGTCGAGGCGCACTTCGCTCCGGCGGTCGTCGAGATGGTCACCGAGGCGGACTTCGCGGGCCGCCCCGACCTGGTCCGCGGCTATGTCGGCCCGCAGGGCCGCGGCGAGAAGGTCACGTACATCGCCGACCCGCGCGTGGCCCCCGGCACCGCCTGGATCACCGGCGCCAACAAGGCGGGCACGCACGCCAGGAACGTCGTCGCGGGCCGTGACTTCGAGGTCGACCAGTACGTCGACGTCGTGGTCGTCCAGGAGGGCGACCCCTGCCCGAAGTGCGGCACCGGCCTCAAGCTGGACCGCGCCATCGAGATCGGCCACATCTTCCAGCTCGGCCGCAAGTACGCGGACGCGCTGAAGCTCGACGTCCTCGGCCAGAACGGCAAGCCGGTCCGCGTCACCATGGGCTCCTACGGCATCGGTGTCTCCCGCGCGGTCGCGGCCCTCGCCGAGCAGACCGCCGACGAGCAGGGCCTGTGCTGGCCCGCCGAGGTCGCCCCGGCCGATGTGCACGTCGTCGCCGCGGGCAAGGCCCTGCAGATCGAACTCGCCCTCGACGTCTCCGAGAAGCTGCGGGCGGCCGGACTGCGCGTCCTGGTCGACGACCGGGCGGGCGTCTCCCCGGGCGTCAAGTTCACGGACGCGGAACTCATCGGCGTACCGAAGATCCTGGTCGCCGGCCGCCGCTCCGGCGAGGGCGTCCTGGAACTGAAGGACCGCAGGACCGGCGAGCGCGAGGAGCTGACGGTGGACGAGGCGATCGCCCGCCTGACTGCTTGACCGGGTGGCGTGCCCTCGCCTCGACCTGACGGCAGGGGAGCGCCCTGAAGGGGCGCGGGGACTGTGTGATCAACTCCCACGAACCCGCGCCCCGAGCACAACCTGAGCGGCCTTTTCCGCCAATTTCCGCGCGTCTCCGCCTCGCACCCTCATCATTTCCGGCCACGTGGGCAGTACATGCAACAGGTGGTGCACGGGTGAGGGGAGAGGGATGAGCCTGAGAGACGATGCGCGTGAGCTCCAGGGTGAACTGGCCGTCCTGCGCCGGGCATTGCACCGGGAGCCGGAGATCGGGCTGCACCTGCCGCGCACACAGGAGAAGGTGCTGGCCGCCCTCGACGGACTGCCGCTGGAGATCAGCACCGGCAGTTCGCTGTCCTCCGTCACGGCTGTGCTGCGCGGCGGCGCTGTGCCCGGCGGCCCCGTCGTACTGCTGCGCGGCGACATGGACGCCCTGCCCGTCACCGAGCGCACCGGCGCGGAGTTCGCCTCCCGGATCGCGGGCGCCATGCACGCCTGCGGCCACGACCTGCACACGGCCGGTCTGGTCGGCGCCGCCCGGCTGCTCGCGGACCGGCGCGAGAGCCTCGCCGGGGACGTGGTGTTCATGTTCCAGCCGGGGGAGGAGGGCTGGGACGGCGCCGGGCACATGGTCCAGGAGGGTGTACTGGACGCGGCGGGACGCCCGGTCGACGCCGCCTACGGACTGCACGTCAGCTCGTCCTCGTATCCCACCGGCGTCTTCGCCTCCCGCCCCGGCCCGCTGATGGCGGCCTCGGCGGGCCTGCATGTGCGGGTGGTCGGAGCCGGCGGCCACGGCTCCCGCCCGCACGACTCCCTCGACCCGATCCAGGCGGCCTGCGAGATGGTCACCGCGCTGCAGACGATGGTGACCCGGCGCTTCGACGTGTTCGACCCGGTCGTGGTCACCGTCGGCACCTTCCACGCCGGCACCCGGCGCAACATCATCCCCGACGACGCGGCCTTCGAGGCGACCGTCCGCACCTTCTCGCCGGCCGCCGCCGAACGCATCGCGGAGGTCTCCGTACGCCTCTGCCAGGACATCGCCACCGCCCACGGCCTCACCGCCGAGGTCGACTTCGTCCCCGAATACCCGGTCACCGTCAACCACGCCGGCGAGCACGACTTCCTCGCCGACACCGTCCGCGAGGCCTTCGGGGAGGAGCGCTTCGAGCAGCTCAGCGACCCGATCACCGGCTCGGAGGACTTCTCCCGGATCCTGGACCGGGTGCCGGGCGCCTTCGTCTTCCTGGGCGCCGACGCCACCGGCGACCCGGAGACCGCCCCCACCAACCACTCCCCGCTCGCCGCCTTCGACGACGCGGTGCTCTCCGACGGAGCCGCCCTGCTCGCCGAACTCGCCGTCCGCCGGCTGGACCGTCTCGCCGAGGAGGCACAGTGCGCCCGTACCACCTGATCCCCGCGGTGCCCGCCCTCGGCCTGGTCCTCATGCCGTTCCTGCCGTTCGTCAACACCGGCGGGCTGTGGTTCGGGCTGCCCCGGATGCTGGTGTGGGGCGCGGTGTGGTGCGTGATGTGCACACCCGCACTGCTCCTCACGGAGCGCCTGATGAACCGTGAGGAGGTCGACGAGTGACGACGATCCTGGTCATGACCTTCACCGGCATCGCCCTGATCGGCGTCCTCGGCTTCGTCGGCCGCCGCAAGCCCGCTGCCGACCTCTCCGAATGGGCCGTCGGCGGACGCCGGTTCGGCGCACTGAGCATGTGGTTCCTGCAGGCCGGAGAGGTGTTCACCACCTTCACCTTCCTCGGCATGGCAGGCCTCGCCTTCAGCGGCGGAGTCGCCGCCCTCTACGCCCTCCCGTACGTCCCCATCGGCTACATGGTGCTGTTCTTCCTCGCCAGGCGCCTGTGGTCGCTGGGCAAGGAGCGCGGCTACCTCACCCAGGGGGACTACCTGGAGGACCGCTACGACAGCAAACTGCTCGGCACGGTCGCGGCCGTCCTCGGAGTGGTCTTCGTGCTGCCGTATCTCCAACTCCAGATCACCGGCCTGGGGCTGATCGTCCAGCTGGTCACCGGCGACTCGGCCTCCGGCACCCTCAGCATGATCATCGGCTGTGTGCTGGTGGTGGCCTTCGTGCTGTGGGCGGGCCTGCACGGCGTCGCGATGACGTCGTACTTCAAGGACGTCGTCATGCTGGTCGTCCTGGCCGTGCTGCTCATCGCCGTCCCGGCCCACTTCACGGGTGGCGTCAGCGCCATGTTCCACCGCATCGACAGACTCCACCCGCAGCTGCTCACGATCCACGCCGGACCGTCCGACCAGGTCTGGTTCACCACGAGCATGCTGGTCAGCATGGTCGGCGTCGGCCTGATGTGCCTGCCGCACGCCTGGCCGGCCGTGATGTCCGCCCGCGATCCCAAGGTGCTGCGCCGCAACTACACCTGGATGCCGCTGTACGAACTCTGTCTCCTGATGCCGGTCATCGTCGGCTTCGCCGCCGTCCTCGTCCTCAAGCCGGGCACCCCGGCCAACGGCATCCTGCTGACGCTCAGCAAGCAGGTGCTGCCGACGTGGGCCACGGGCCTGGTCGTCGTCGCGGCCATCGCGACGGCGATGGTGCCGGCGGCGGGCATCCTGATCGGCATCTCGTCCCTCGTGGCCCGCAACATCGCCCGGGTGCGGGACGAGCGGAAGCAGTTCTGGATCAACCACGGCACGGTGGTGGCCGCCTGCGGTCTCTCCCTCCTGCTCGCCGTCTACCGCCCCGACCTGCTCGCCAACCTCCTCCTGCTCACCTACAGCGGCACGGTCCAGCTCGCCCCCGCCATCGCCCTGGGCTTCCTGGCCCGCCGCCCGGTGGGCAAGGCGGCCGTCCTGGCCGGCCTCTTCGTGGGCGAACTGGTCGTGCTCTGGCTGACGTTCTGGCAGAAGGGCCTGGCCGGAAACGTCAACGCCGGCCTGGTGGGCCTGGCCGCGAACATCGCCGTACTCGCCGTCGCGGCAGCCGCGGACGCACTGAAGCGCCCCAAAGGGGCGCGGGGCCGTGTCGATTTGCGGCTCCGCCGCGTGGCGCGATCAACCCCCACACACCCGCAGCCCGAAAACGACCCGCAGCCCCGAGCTCTTCCGAGCTAAAGCCACCCGGCGAACTCAAGCAACAACTCCGCATCCTTCCCCCGCCCCACCCGAAGCGCCCGCACCCCGGACTCCACAGCCCGGAACAACGTCCACCCCCGCAACCGCTCCTGATCCACATCCAACGACTCGGCAAGCCGCTTCACCCGCCGCCGCGTCGTCGCCGCCCCCGCCGGCGAGGCGATCAGATCCTCCACCCGATCGCGCACCAACCGAGCCAGATCGAACGCACACTCACCCACCACCGGATCGGGCCCCACGGCCAACCACGGCATCCGCTCACCGGCGAGGACCTTGCTCTGCCGAAACGTCCCGTGCAGCAGCCGCTGCTCCGGCGGATCCGCCAGCAGCCCCTCGCGGGCGGCGACCGCGGCGTCGACCAACACGGCCACCTCGGCGAAGCCCGCCGCGGTCGCCCGCATGGCCTCGGCCTGCCGCCCGGTCCGCTCGGCCACGGTCTCGAAGACATGCGCGTCCTCGTCGGCAGGTGGCTCCACCCACAGCCGCCGCAAGGTCCCCGCCGCCTCCAGCAGCGCCTTCGCCTCCGGCAACGACCGCACCGACACATCCGGATGCAGCCGCTCCAGCAGCAACACACCCTCCGTCGTGAACGGTTCGACCAGCTGTACGGCGCCCATACCGCCCCAGTGCGCCAGCGCCGCCCGCTCGCTCTCCGGACGGGCCCGGGGCGGGGCCAGCTTCAGCACGGCGGGCGTCCCGTCGGGGCGCCGCACCAGCACGACCAGGCTGCTGCGCCCGCCGGGCACCTGGACCCGCTCCACGGTCAACTCGCGTAGCGCGACCGCCTGCCGGGCCGCCTCGGGCAGCTTCTCCAGCCAGTCGTCGCCGTCCGGTGCCGTCTCACCGAGCGCCCTGACCAGACGCTGCGGCGGTGCGAAAGCCATGCGCGAGTCGTTCCCTTCCAGTACGGGTCATGCCGTGGGTGCCGCGGAGGCCGGGGCGGTGGCCGCCCGCTCGGCGAGCCCAGGGAAGGCTACGCTCTCGCCGCTCCAGCGCACCGCCCGCACCGCCGCCTCCCGCAGCGCCCCGGCGGCCGCCCGCCGCCGCTCGCCCGCGGTCGCCCGGACCAGGTCGGAGTAGACCCCGGCCACGCGGTCCTCCAGCTCGGTGGCGAGCCGCACGGCTGCGGCCGAGTCCGGCACCGGGAACGGCAACGCGTACCCCGCCGCCGCGGCCACCGGCGTGCCGCCCAGGTCCCGTACCTCGCGGGTGAGCGCGTCCCGCCGGGCCCGGTGCGCGTCGTACGCCGCCCGGGCCTCCGTACGCCGTCCCGGGCGGATCCGCCCGCCGACGACCCCGTAGCCGTACACCGCCGCATGCTCGGCGGCCAGCGCCGCCTGCAGGGCCTTCAGCTCCTTCTCCCGGCTCACCCGGCACCCTCCGTCAGCAGATACGCATGCGCCGCCCCGGCCGCGGCCACCGAGGCCAGCAGCCGCGCCAACTCGCCCGGCACGTCGAGGAGCGCCGCGATCCGCCGGTCGGCCAGAGCCCGCTCGGCGGCGGCAAGCCCGGCGAGGGCGTCCTTCTGGTTCACGGGCGCGGCGGCGGAGGGCGAAGCCGATTCCGGCGCCGTGGGGGAGGATTGCGCCACCGTCCCGCCGAAGGCCTCCACATGCCGGGCGACCTCCGCCCGCAGCGCCCCCAACTGCTCCGCCACGGCGGGATGCGCGGCGATCACGGCGTCGTACCGCCCGAGCAGCCCCACACTGTCCCGCGCCGCACGCGCGCGTGCCTTCTCCGTGACCGACGGACTGCCACCGGCACTCTGCTCGGACCGCCCGCCGGAGCACCCCACCAACAGGGCGGCCCCGGCGGCCGAAGCAAGCACGGATCTTCTGCGCGGCCCCGAGGGGGCGCGCAAGGGCGGGGGGTACGACACGGCTGACGTCCTCGGGGGCCTCGTACGAACACGCTCGCGGGAAGAGCGCCCCGCGTGTGATCACGGTACCCGCGCATCCATCGCAGTCATGTCACCGGCTCGACAGCCACCTGAAGGGGCGCGAGTGTCGATATGCGGCTCCGCCGCGTGGGCGCGACAAGCCGCACACAACCCGCACTCGCCCAATAGGCCACAGCCCCCGAGCCAATAGGCGACCCGGCACCACCGCCGGAGGCACCCGGCACCGCACGTCCGTACGTGTACGGCAACACACCTTGCGACCGGATACCCTTTGACCAGACACGCGACCCATCCCACAACAGCACACGCGGCCGAGGAGTCACCCGGATGAGCACCACCCAGAGCGAGAGGCTGCGAGAGCTCCTGGAACCGCTCGTCAGCTCCCAGGGCCTGGATCTCGAAGAGATCGCAGTGGACTCCGTCGGACGCAAGCGGGTGCTGCGCGTGGTCGTCGACTCCGACACCGGTGCCGATCTGGACCAGATCGCCGATGTGAGCCGCGCGCTCTCGGCGAAGCTCGACGAGACGGACGCGATGGGCGAGGGCGAGTACACCCTCGAGGTCGGAACCCCCGGCGCGGAGCGCCTCCTCAAGGAACACCGGCACTATGTGCGCGCCGTGGACCGGCTGGTGAAGTTCCAGCTGGCCGAGGGCGGGGAACTGGTCGCCAGGATCCTCAAGGTCGACGACGAAGGTCTTGACCTCGAAGTGCCCGGGGTGAAGGGCCGCAGGGCGACCAGCCGCAGACTCGCCTTCGACGCCGTCGACAAGGCGCGCGTGCAGGTCGAGTTCAACCGCAAGGACAAGAACGAGAAGGAAGAGGAGGCGTAGCCGTGGACATCGACATGAGTGCCCTGCGGGGCTTGGTACGGGAGAAGGAGATCTCCTTCCCCCTGCTGGTCGAGGCGATCGAGTCGGCCCTCCTCATCGCCTACCACCGAACCGAGGGAAGCCGCCGCCACGCGCGCGTGGAGCTCAACCGGGAGACCGGCCACGTGACGGTGTGGGCGAAGGAGGATCCCGAGGACCTCGAGGAGGGCCAGGAGCCCCGCGAGTTCGACGACACCCCGTCAGGCTTCGGCCGTATCGCCGCCACCACCGCCAAGCAGGTCATCCTGCAACGGCTGCGCGACGCCGAGGACGACGCGACGCTCGGCGAGTACGCCGGTCGTGAGGGCGACATCGTCACCGGAGTGGTCCAGCAGGGCCGCGACCCGAAGAACGTGCTCGTGGACATCGGCAAGCTGGAGGCCATCCTGCCGGTGCAGGAGCAGGTGCCGGGCGAGACGTATCCGCACGGCATGCGGCTGCGCTCGTACGTCGTACGAGTGGCGAAGGGCGTCCGCGGCCCGTCCGTGACCCTCTCGCGCACCCACCCCAACCTGGTGAAGAAGCTCTTCGCCCTGGAGGTGCCGGAGATCGCCGACGGGTCCGTGGAGATCGCCGCGATCGCCCGTGAGGCCGGTCACCGCACCAAGATCGCCGTACGGTCCACCCGTTCGGGCCTGAACGCCAAGGGCGCCTGCATCGGCCCCATGGGCGGGCGTGTGCGCAATGTCATGGGCGAGCTGAACGGCGAGAAGATCGACATCGTCGACTGGTCGGACGACCCGGCGGAGATGGTCGCCAACGCGTTGTCGCCGGCCCGGGTGTCCAAGGTGGAGGTCGTGGACCTCGCCGCCCGCTCCGCGCGGGTGACGGTGCCGGACTACCAGCTGTCCCTGGCGATCGGCAAGGAAGGGCAGAACGCCCGCCTCGCGGCCCGGCTGACCGGCTGGCGGATCGACATCCGTCCGGACACCGAGCAGGCCGAGGAGCAGCGCGGAGAGCCGCGCGGGGAATAGATCCAAGCCGCGCATGGCTCAGTTCACGACAGTTGCATGCGCGGAACTGTTCGATTCTTGCCCCAAAGGGGTGAGGTCGCCACGGGGAGGTAGACTTAAGAGTGTCTGGCCGGACGCGCGCCCGCGCATGCCCTGAGCGCACCTGTGTGGGGTGCAGGCAGCGAGCGGCCAAGAAGGATCTGCTGCGCATCGTGGCGGTCGAGGGTGAATGTGTCCCCGATCATCGCGGTACGCTGCCCGGCCGGGGTGCGTATGTGCACCCCGCCCTGGTCTGTCTCGACCTGGCGGTACGCCGCCGGGCGTTCACGCGGGCGCTGCGCGCCCCGGGAGCGCTCGACACAAAGGCGTTGCGCCTCTATGTCGAGCAGGCAACACCGTAAGACGCGTCGTACGGAACCCCCGTGCGGCCCTGGTACCCCGCGAGTTGGAAGTAGGTCGAGATTGCGATGAGCACTCGATGAGCACGCGATGAGTACGCCCATGAAGTAGCGACGGTCCGGACGCAACCCGGACCTAAAAGGAGCGAAGTGGCTAAGGTCCGGGTATACGAACTCGCCAAGGAGTTCGGGGTTGAGAGCAAGGTCGTCATGGCCAAGCTCCAGGAACTCGGTGAATTCGTCCGTTCGGCGTCTTCGACCATCGAAGCGCCCGTCGTCCGTAAGCTGACGGACGCCCTCCAGCAGGGCAACGGAGGCGGCAAGTCCGCCCCCGCACGCAAGGCTGCCCCGGCTCGTCCGGCAGCCCCCTCTCCGGCGCAGGCAGCCCGTCCGGCCGCCCCGCGCCCGCCGGCCCCCAAGCCGGCCGCCGCCGAGGAGAAGCCCGCGGCTCCCGCCGCGCCGGCCGCTCCCGGCCCCCGTCCCACCCCGGGCCCGAAGCCCGCGCCGCGGCCCGCCCCGGCGTCCCCGGCTCCGACCACGCCCGAGTTCACGGCGCCTCCGGCGGCTCCCGCCGCCCCGGCTGCCTCCCAGGGCCAGGGCTCCGGCCCCCGTCCGGGCGCCCCGCGTCCGGCAGGCCAGGCCCCGCGTCCGGGCGCCCGTCCCGAGCGTCCCGGCCAGGGTGGCCAGGGCCGTGGTGAGCGCGGCGACCGTCCCGGTGGCGCCCCGCGCCAGGGTGGCGGCGCCCCGCGTCCCGGTGCCCGTCCGGCCGGTCCCCGTCCGGGCAACAACCCCTTCACCTCCGGTGGCTCCACCGGCATGGCGCGCCCGCAGGCGCCCCGTCCGGGTGGCGCTCCGCGTCCCGGCGGCCCGGGTGCCCCGGGTGGCGCTCCGCGCCCGCAGGGTGCCGGCCAGGGTGGTCCGCGTCCCCAGGGTGCTGCCGGCGGTCCCCGTCCGCAGGCTCCGGGCGGCGCGCGTCCGACTCCGGGCGGCATGCCCCGTCCGCAGGGCGGCGGCCCCCGTCCCGGCGGCGGCCCCGGCGGCCCGCGTCCGAACCCCGGCATGATGCCGCAGCGTCCGGCTGCCGGCCCGCGTCCCGGCGGCGGTGGCCCCGGCGGCCGCGGTCCCGGCGGCGGCGGTCGTCCCGGTGGCGGCGGCGGTCGTCCGGGTGGCGGCGGCGGCTTCGCCGGTCGTCCCGGTGGCGGTGGCGGCGGCGGCTTCGCCGGTCGTCCCGCCGGTCCCGGTGGCGGCGGTGGCGGTTTCGCCGGCCGTCCGGGTGGTCCCGGCGGTGGCGGCGGTGGCCGTCCCGGCTTCGGCGGCCGTCCCGGCGGTCCGGGCGGTCGCGGTGGCACGCAGGGCGCCTTCGGTCGTCCCGGTGGTCCCGCGCGCCGCGGTCGCAAGTCGAAGCGGCAGAGGCGCCAGGAGTACGAGGCCATGCAGGCCCCGTCGGTCGGCGGCGTGATGCTGCCTCGCGGCAACGGCGAGACCATTCGCCTGTCGCGCGGTGCCTCCCTCACCGACTTCGCGGAGAAGATCAACGCCAACCCGGCGTCGCTCGTCGCGGTCATGATGAACCTGGGCGAGATGGTCACGGCCACGCAGTCCGTCTCCGACGAGACGCTGCAGCTCCTCGCGGGCGAGATGAACTACGAGGTTCAGATCGTCAGCCCCGAGGAGGAGGACCGCGAGCTGCTCGAGTCCTTCGACATCGAGTTCGGCGAGGACGAGGGCGGCGAAGAGGACCTGGTCGTCCGTCCGCCGGTCGTGACCGTCATGGGTCACGTCGACCACGGTAAGACCCGGCTCCTCGACGCCATCCGCAAGACGAACGTCATCGCGGGCGAGGCCGGCGGCATCACCCAGCACATCGGTGCCTACCAGGTCGCGACCGAGGTCAACGACGAAGAGCGCAAGATCACCTTCATCGACACCCCGGGTCACGAGGCGTTCACCGCCATGCGTGCCCGTGGTGCGAAGTCGACCGACATCGCGATCCTGGTCGTCGCGGCCAACGACGGCGTCATGCCGCAGACGGTCGAGGCGCTCAACCACGCCAAGGCGGCCGACGTCCCGATCGTCGTCGCGGTCAACAAGATCGACGTCGAGGGCGCCGACCCGACCAAGGTGCGCGGTCAGCTCACCGAGTACGGGCTGGTGGCCGAGGAGTACGGCGGCGACACGATGTTCGTCGACATCTCCGCCAAGCAGGGTCTGCACATCGACTCCCTGCTGGAGGCCGTGGTCCTCACCGCGGACGCCTCGCTCGACCTGCGGGCCAACCCGAACCAGGACGCGCAGGGCATCTCCATCGAGTCCCGTCTCGACCGCGGCCGTGGTGCCGTGTCGACGGTCCTCGTCCAGCGAGGCACCCTGCGGGTCGGCGACACGATGGTCGTGGGCGACGCCTACGGCCGAGTGCGCGCCATGCTCGACGACAACGGCAACAACGTCGCCGAGGCGGGCCCGTCGACGCCGGTCCAGGTCCTGGGCCTGACCAACGTCCCGGGTGCGGGCGACAACTTCCTGGTGGTGGACGAGGACCGTACGGCCCGTCAGATCGCCGAGAAGCGCGCCGCCCGTGAGCGCAACGCCGCGTTCGCCAAGCGCACGCGCCGTGTCTCCCTCGAGGACCTGGACAAGGTGCTCAAGGCCGGCGAGGTCCAGCAGCTCAACCTCATCATCAAGGGTGACGCTTCTGGTTCCGTCGAGGCGCTCGAGTCCTCCCTGCTCCAGCTGGACGTCGGCGAAGAGGTCGACATCCGCGTCCTGCACCGCGGCGTCGGTGCGGTCACGGAGTCGGACATCGACCTGGCGATGGGCTCGGACGCCATCGTGATCGGCTTCAACGTCCGTGCGGCGGGCCGCGCGGCGCAGATGGCCGAGCGCGAGGGCGTGGACGTCCGCTACTACTCGGTCATCTACCAGGCGATCGAGGAGATCGAGGCGGCCCTCAAGGGCATGCTCAAGCCGGAGTTCGAGGAGGTCGAGCTCGGTACGGCGGAGATCCGCGAGGTCTTCAAGTCGTCCAAGCTGGGCAACATCGCGGGTGTTCTCATCCGCTCCGGCGAGGTCAAGCGCAACACCAAGGCGCGCCTCATCCGCGACGGCAAGGTGGTCGCGGAGAACCTCAACATCGAGGGTCTGCGTCGCTTCAAGGACGACGTCACCGAGATTCGCGAAGGGTTCGAGGGCGGTATCAACCTCGGCAACTTCAACGACATCAAGGTCGACGACGTCATCGCGACGTACGAGATGCGCGAGAAGCCGCGCGTCTGATCCAGCACGCGATCGGGGCCGATCGGCGGGGAAGTTCCTCCACGGAATTTCCGTCGATCGGCCCCGGCCGTTGCGTGTACGGTTCCCGTATCGGCGTCGAAGCGTGGCGCCCGTACCCCGAACCGGCGGGACATCCGGACACACATGTATGTGGGGACTCTGTCCTTCGACCTGCTCCTCGGCGACGTTCACTCGCTCAAGGAGAAACGCTCTCTCGTCCGTCCGATAGTGGCCGAGCTCCAGCGCAAGTACGCGGTGAGCGTGGCGGAGACGGGCAACCAGAACCTCCATCGCCGGGCCGAGATCGGGCTCGCGATGGTCTCCGGGGACACGGGACACCTCTCCGACGTGCTGGACCGCTGCGAGCGGCTGGTCGCGGGACGGCCCGAGGTGGAACTGCTCTCGGTTCGACGCAGGCTCCACAGCGACGAAGACTGAAGCAAGAAGTAAGCACTTAAGGAGACGGACCAGTGGCCGACAACGCGCGTGCCAAGAGGCTGGCGGACCTCATCCGAGAG
Organism: Streptomyces sp. NPDC002092; assembly: GCF_053593775.1. Classification (NCBI taxonomy): domain Bacteria; kingdom Bacillati; phylum Actinomycetota; class Actinomycetes; order Kitasatosporales; family Streptomycetaceae; genus Streptomyces; species Streptomyces sp. NPDC002092. Next base: position 72,851 of record NZ_JBSFDG010000024.1, on the reverse strand, counting down.
GTGGTGGCCCAGAAGCTGCAGCGTGGGATCAAGGACCCGCGGCTCGGCTCGCACGTCACCATCACGGACACCCGGGTCACCGGGGACCTGAGGGAGGCGACCGTCTTCTACACGGTGTACGGGGACGACGAGGAGCGGGCGGCCGCGGCCGCCGGTCTGGAGAGCGCCAAGGGCGTCCTGCGCTCCGCGGTCGGCGCGGCCGCGGGCGTGAAGTTCACGCCGACGCTGACCTTCGTCGCGGACGCCCTCCCGGACACCGCCCGGACCATCGAGGACCTCCTCGACAAGGCCCGCCAGTCCGACCAGAAGGTGCGCGAGGTCTCGGCCGGCGCCGCCTACGCCGGCGAGGCGGACCCGTACAAGAAGCCGGGTGAAGACGAGGACGACACCGCCGAATGACCCAGAAGAACCGGACGCCCGACGGGCTTGTCATCGTGGACAAGCCGTCGGGCTTCACCTCGCACGACGTGGTCGCCAAGATGCGCGGCATCGCCCGCACCCGCCGTGTCGGGCACGCGGGAACCCTCGACCCGATGGCGACGGGCGTGCTCGTCCTAGGCGTCGAGAAGGCCACCAAGCTGCTCGGTCACCTCGCGCTGACCGAGAAGGAGTACCTGGGCACGATCCGCCTCGGGCAGACGACCCTGACCGACGACGCAGAGGGCGAGATCACGGGGTCGGCAGACGCCTCGAAGGTCACCCGCGAGGCCGTCGACGCCGGGATCGCGAAGCTCAGCGGCGACATCATGCAGGTCCCGTCGAAGGTCAGCGCCATCAAGATCGACGGTGTGCGCTCCTACAAGCGGGCACGCGAGGGCGAGGAGTTCGAGATCCCGGCCCGCCCGGTCACCGTGTCGTCCTTCGCGGTGTACGACGTCCGGGACGCCGTCGCCGAGGACGGCACCCCGGTGCTGGACCTGGTGGTCTCCGTCGTCTGCTCGTCCGGCACCTACATCCGGGCCCTCGCCCGCGACCTGGGCGCCGGCCTGGGCGTCGGCGGCCACCTCACCGCGCTGCGCCGCACCCGCGTCGGCCCCTACAAGCTGGACGCGGCGAAGACGCTCGACGAGCTCCAGCAGGAGCTGACGGTGATGCCGATCGCCGAGGCGGCCACGGCCGCGTTCCCGCGCTGGGACGTGGACGCCAAGCGGGCCCGGCTGCTCACCAACGGCGTAAGGCTTGAGATGCCCGAGGTGTACGCGGGCGGCGGCCCGGTGGCCGTATTCGACCCCGAGGGACACTTCCTCGCGCTCGTCGAGGAACAGAAGGGCAAGGCGAAGAGCCTGGCCGTCTTCGGCTGAGCGCTCCGCTGAGTGTGCCGCGTCAGGTCGTTCGTTGGCTGCGGCGCCGTTGTGGCTGGTCGCGCAGTTCCCCGCGCCCCTAAAGGGGCGCTCCCGGAACCGCAGCGTAATCCGCCCGACCAGCTCAGGGGCTGCCCGTGGAGCGGCGGTCACGGGGTTGTGCCCGCCGCTCCACGGTCCCCCCTCGGTTCCCCCACCCCTAGGGTGTATCCACCGACCCCCGCCTGTTCACCCGTCCGGGCAGGCGCTCGGAGTGAACCGAGGGAGCGGAAGGGGGCGCGTTCGCCAAGTGATCTGTCCCGCTGATCATCGCGGCCCTAACGTCGAACTGAGGGCACAGATGTACGGCGGGGAGGCTCGAACATGGCGGGACGGGGCCCGCGGGCCGGGGGCGGACACCGGCCGGCGGAGGACACGCGAACGGGACACACCCCTGACGGGGAACCGACGGCCCACGACGCCGCCGTGGTCCGCGTCCACGACCTCGCCGGCCGCCCCCGCGGCACCGGCTTCGTCGCCGACCACCACGGCACCGTCATCACCAGCCACGAGGCCGTCGACGGGCTGCCCAGGCTCGTCCTGCACACCGCCGGGGACCGCACCTGCCTGGTGACCGCGGACGCGGTGACCCCGCTGCCCGACCTGGACCTGGCCCTCGTACGCACCGAGAACCTCGGTGTCGAACCGCTGCCGGTCACGGTCCGGGACCGGGTCGAGACCGGCCGATACGTCCGCCTCGCCGCCGGCTGCTGGCGCGAGGCGCGCGTGCTCGGCGCGACCTCCGTGACGTATGCGGCGACGGACCGCTTCCATCTCCTCGACGAGGCCCTGGAGTTGGCGATCGGCACCACCGGCCGGGACGCCCTGCGGCTGGGCGGCGGGGCGGCCGGCGGACCGGTCCTGGACGCCGAAACCGGCGCCGTCGTCGCCGTCCTCGGCACCGCACTGCACTCAGGCCACCGCGAGGTCGGCTTCGCGGTCCCGCTCCGTCCCGCACCGAGCGGCCCCCTCGGCGACCTGCTGGCCCGGAACGCGGCGACGGTGCCCGCATACGGAGCCGACCTCAACCTGGCCGGGGTGCTGGAGCTGACGGCCACGTCGGTGGGCCAGGACGGCCCTCCGGGGACGCTGGAGGGCTGCGTCGGCCGGACGGGCGTAGAACCGGTCGAACGAACGGACACGGCAAGGGAGTTGGCCGCGTTCGTGCAGGGCCCGGCCGCCGTCCTCGGTCTCGTCGGGCCACCCGGCAGCGGCCGTACGACGGAACTCGCGTCCCTCGCCGCCCGCCGCAACCGCGGCCCCGAACCGGCCCCGACGCTGTGGCTGCGCGGCGCCGACCTGAAGGAGGACGACACCTCGGTCGCGGACGCGGCCGCCCGTGCACTGGCCCGCGCCGCCCGCATCGTCGCGGCGGCGAAGTCCACCTGCGCGGCCGCCCTCGGCGACACCGGCCCGAACCGCCTGGCCCAGGCCGCCCGCACGTCAGACCGCCCCCTGCTCCTCCTCCTGGACGGCCCCGAGGAAATGCCGCCCGCCCTGACCCACCGCCTAGCGGAGTGGACCGAGGGAACGGCGGAATGGCTGCGGGAGACGGGGACGCGGCTGATCGTGGCGTGCAGGGCGGAGTACTGGGAGGTCTTCTCGGCTGGGCGGCACCTTTCAGCCCGTCCGGCGTTTGAGGACGAGGCCGTTCAGGCCGAAGCGGGGGTCCGGGGGCGCAGCCCCCGGGACGGGACGGGCAGGGGCGGCGGGGGCGACCTCCCCTGCGTACGCCTCGGCGACCTCACGGAGGACGAGGCCCGCAGGGCCCGCGCGCGCTACCGCATCCCCGAGGGCACCCTCGAACCCCCCGACGCCCGCCACCCCCTCACCCTCCGCCTCCTCTCGGAGATCCACGCGGCCCTCCAGGACGCCCCCACCGCCCGCGTGGACCGCAACGACGTCCTCGCGGCCCATCTCGACCTGATGTGCCTGCGCATCGCCGTCAGACTGGCCGCCGAGAACGGCCTGCGCGGCACCGCCGTACGCCGCCTCGCCGCAAAGGTCTCCGGCCAGGTCCACGAAGCCGCCCGCCGCAGCCTCGGCCCCGGGCACGGCGAGCTGGACCGGAAGACCTTCGAGGCGGTGTTCCCCTGGGGAGCGGCCCCCGCGAGGCTGGGCGGCGGCATCGGCTGGGCGTCCGCGGTCCTCACCGAGGGCCTGCTCGTCCCCGCCGGCAGCGGCTACCGCTTCGCCCACGAGGAACTCGCCGACTGGCTCCAGGGCATGCACCTCGACCTCGACGAGGCCCTGCGTACCCTGGTCCACCACGGCCGCATCCCTGACGGCGGCACCCACCCCCTCCCCGTGCCGCACCACCGCATCGGCCCCGTCGTGGAGGCCCTGCTGCTCCTCGCCCGCCAGGAGGGGACCGCCCAACTTGCCGTGAGAATGGAGGAGTTGGCCAACGTCCTGGATGCGGACCCGCACTCCTGGTGGCCCGCCCGCCTCCTCACCGAAACCCTGCTGCGCGTACCGGACGCCACCCCGTACCTGGCGGTCCTGCGAAGGCTCGCCGACCGGCTCGTGGCGGCTCGCCGCCAGGAGGGTCCCAACTCCCGGGAAACCAAGGACGATTCCGGTCCGGCCCCCACCGCCACGGGCCCCTTCGCCCCCGGCTTCTGGACCGCCCTGCCGCTCCCGCAGACCGAACGCCTCGACCTGCTGCGCCACCTGCTCCTCGCCGACGGCCCCCCGCAGGACACCGGCCCCCGCTGTCTGGACGCCGTCTCCCGGCTCCTTGCCGACGACCCCACCGCCCTGCAACCCCTGCTCACCCGCTGGTTCGACGACGACCGCCCGCTCCCCGCGACCCCGCACGCGACCGTCGCCGAAGCCGCGCAGGCCCTGCTGCACACCCACCGGCACCTCGCTCTGGACGACCTGACCGAGGTGCTGGTCGAGAGTGCGCACCCGAGGGCGGACGAACTGCTCGCCGTGCTCGCGGAGGACGAGCCCTCGACCATCTGCCGGGCCGTCGACCGGTGGGCGCACGACGAGCGGCCCGCACGGCGGGTGGCGGCGGTGGCGTACGGCCTGCGCGCCGCGCCCCACGTCCGTACCGACGCCGACCGGGAACTCCTGCGCTACGCCGCCCTCGCCCTCCTCGCCCGCCCCGCCGACTGCACCCTGCACGGCGGCGCGCTCGCCCTCCTCGTACGCGATCCACGCACGCGTGCCCGCCATCTCCCGCAGGCGCTGCGGCAGTTCGCCGACGGTGACCCGCACTTCCCGGCGAGCGCCCTGGTCGCCGCCCTGACCACGCATCCGGAACCGGTCCTCGACGCCTTCCGTGAGCGTCTGCGCGGCCCGGACGCCGGCCAGGCGCTGCGCACGCTCGCCGACGTCACCACGCCCCCGCTGGCCCGCAGGGTCGCCACGCTGGTGCGGGAGGCGGTGGAGCGGCGCCCGGAGAACGCCGCCGGCGTGGCCGCGTACGTCGACCGGCGGCTCGACCAGGGACCGGAGGCCCGCGCCGTGCTCTTCCCCCTGGTCACCGGTCTCCTCGACGGCGGCCCGGAGCAGGTGCGGGTCGCGCTCGCCGCCGTACTCGCCGCTCCCGGCACCCCCGCCTCCCGCGTCCTGCGCCGCGAACTCCTCGACTTCCTCCTGGCCCACGAACAGGCCCCCGCCGTCCTGGACACCCTGCTGCACGCCGCGGCCCGGCACGCCGGCGACGACGCGCGCGAGCTGGTGCACCGCACCGGACTGCTCCTCGTCCGCACCCCGGACGGCGCGGCCCGTTTCGACCGCGGCCTGGTCGACCTCGCCCGCCGGCTCCCCGGCTTCGCCGCCCGCATGGCCGGCTGGCTGACCGAGACCCCGCAGGCGTGGGCGGCGGTGGTGGGCCCGAGCACCAGGCGGATGATCGAGAACCTGGCGGGCGTGAGCGCCCCTTTCAGGGGCGCGGGGCTGTATCGATCTGCGGCTCCGCCGCGGGGCGCGACCGGCCACGACGACGCCGCAGACGAACCACGGCCAATCTCGGCCCTTCTCGCGGAGCGCTGAGCGTGCGTCGGGTCACAGCCTCCATGCCGATGCGGGCCGTTCGGGCCGGGCATGGCACCCTTAGACCTGCGTAAGAGGTCGGTAGACACGGACACGGGTTCGAGGAGCGGTCACAGTGCAGCGCTGGCGTGGCTTGGAGGACATCCCCGAGGACTGGGGGCGCAGCGTCGTCACCATCGGTTCCTACGACGGGGTGCACCGCGGGCACCAGCTGATCATCCGCCATGCCGTGGACCGCGCCCGTGACCTGGGAGTCCCCTCCGTGGTCGTCACCTTCGACCCGCACCCCAGCGAGGTCGTCCGCCCCGGCAGCCACCCGCCGCTGCTGGCCCCGCACCACCGCCGCGCCGAACTCATGGCGGACCTCGGCGTGGACGCGGTCCTGATCCTCCCCTTCACCACGGAGTTCTCGAACCTCTCGCCGGCCGACTTCGTCGTCAAGGTCCTGGTCGACAAGCTGCACGCCAAGGCGGTCGTCGAGGGCCCCAACTTCCGCTTCGGCCACAAGGCCGCCGGGAACGTCGAGTTCCTCGCCGAGCAGGGCAAGGTCTACGACTTCGAGGTCGAGGTCGTCGACCTCTATGTGCGCGGTGAGGCGGGCGGCGGCGAGCCGTTCTCGTCCACCCTCACCCGGCGTCTGGTCGCCGAGGGGGACGTCGAGGGCGCCGCCGAGATCCTCGGCCGCCCCCACCGCGTCGAGGGCGTCGTCGTACGGGGCGCGCAGCGGGGCCGTGAGCTGGGCTTCCCGACCGCCAACGTCGAGACGCTGCCGCACACCGCGATCCCCGCCGACGGCGTCTACGCCGGCTGGCTGCACGTGGCGGGCGAGGCGATGCCGGCCGCGATCTCCGTCGGCACGAACCCGCAGTTCGACGGCACCGAGCGCACGGTGGAGGCGTACGCCATCGACCGCGTGGGCCTCGACCTGTACGGCCTGCACGTGGCCGTCGACTTCCTGGCCTACGTCCGCGGCCAGGCGAAGTTCGACTCCCTGGAGGCCCTGCTGGAGCAGATGGCCGAGGACGTGAAGCGGTGCCGCGAACTGGTGACGGCCGCCGAATAGCCGTTTCCGGATTCGTTCCTACGACGCCGAAGGGCGCCGGTGCCCCTGAGGCACCGGCGCCCTTCGGCCCATCGCGGCTGCAGCGGAGCGCTACTGCTGGGTCCAGCCGGGCGGCATGGCGCCCGGCTGCGGCGGCTGCCCCTGCTGCGGGTCCTGGGGCTGCTGCTGCCAGCCCTGGCCAGGTCCCGGCGGCTGCGGGGGCTGCCCCCAGCCCTGCCCCGGCTGCGGGGCGCCGCCCTGCTGGCCGTAGAGCTGCTGCTGGGGGTCCTGCGGCGGGGGTGCGTAGCCCTGCTGGGGCTGCTGCGGGTACTGCATGTTCGGGTTGCCGAAGCCCTGCTGGGTACGGGCGAAGTCCTCGGCGATGAGGGCCGCGAGATCGAAGTAGGCCTCGCGGGTCTTGGGCCGCATCATCTCGAGGTCCACCTCGGCGCCCGCCGCGAGGTGTTCGTCGAAGGGGATCACGACGACACCGCGGCAGCGGGTCTCGAAGTGCGCGACGATGTCCTCCACCTTGATCATCTTGCCCGTCTCGCGGACACCGGAGATCACGGTGACCGACCGCTGCACGAGATCGGCGAAGCCGTTCGCGGACAGCCAGTCGAGCGTGGTCGAGGCGCTGCTCGCACCGTCCACCGAGGGGGTGGAGATGATGATCAACTGGTCGGCGAGGTCGAGGACCCCGCGCATCGCGCTGTAGAGCAGACCGGTGCCCGAGTCGGTGAGGATGATCGGGTACTGCCGGCCCAGCACGTCGAGCGCGCTGCGGTAGTCCTGGTCGTTGAAGGTGGTGGAGACCGCCGGGTCCACGTCGTTGGCGATGATCTCGAGGCCCGAGGGCGCCTGCGAGGTGAAGCGGCGGATGTCCATGTAGCTGTGCAGCTGCGGGATTGCCTGGACGAGGTCGCGGATGGTCGCGCCCGTCTCGCGCCGTACCCGTCGGCCGAGGGTGCCGGCGTCCGGGTTGGCGTCGATCGCCAGGATCTTGTCCTGGCGCTCGGTGGCGAGCGTGGCGCCGAGCGACATCGTCGTCGTGGTCTTGCCGACGCCGCCCTTGAGGCTGATCACCGCGATCCGGTAGCAGGACATCACCGGCGTACGGATCAGACCCAGCTTCCGCTCCCGCTCCGCCGCCTCCTTCTTGGCGCCGAGCTTGAAGCGCGAGGGGGCCTGGTTGTTCTTGCGGGCCTTCGGCTGGTTGCGCAGCAGCCGGTCGGAGGAGAGCTCCACGGCGGCGTTGTAGCCGAGCGGGGTGCCCGGCGCGGCTTGCTGCTGCTGGGGCGCACCGGGTCCGGCCTGCGGGCCGGGCGGGGCGGTCCAGCCCTGGTTGCCGTACGCACCGGGTTGCTGCTGCTGGGGCGGGTGCGGCTGCGGCGCCTGCTGCGGGGGCTGGGGCTGCGCCGGAGGCTGGGGCTGCGGTGCGGGCTGCTGCTGGGCGGGCTGCGGATAGCCGTAACCCGGCTGCTGGGGCGGGTAGCCGTAACCGGCCTGTTCGGGCTGCGGCGGGTAGCCGTAACCGGGGGCCTGCGGCGGTGCGGGCTGCGGCTGCGGCTGGGCGGCCTGGGGCGGCTGCTGCTGCGGGTAGCCGTATCCGGCGGCCTGCGGCTGGGGCTGGGGCTGCGGCGGTACGGGCTGCGGCTGGGCGGCCTGGCGCGGGTCGGCCGGGGCGGGCTGTCCGCCCTGCGCCGGGTATCCGGGCTGCGGCTGGGCCGGGCCGAACGCGCCCTGCGGCGGCGCCTGGTGGGCCGGCTGGCCGGGCTGCGGCTGGGCCGGGGGCTGGCCGGGCTGCTGCGGGTAGCCGTAACCGGCCGCGGCCTGCGGGTCCGGCTGCGGGACCGCCTGGCCGGGCTGTGCGGGTGCGAAGCCCTGCGGCAGCGGGGGAAGTCCCGGCGCGGCCTGGGGCGGGGTGGGGGCCTGCGCGATGGGCTGCGGCTGCGGCTGGGCGACGGGCGGGGGCGGAGGAGCGGTGGGCGCCGCCTCGGCCTCCGGTTCTGCTTCCGCCGTGGCCGGCGCGGGGGAGTCCGCCTCGGGCGCCGGCTCGTCGGCACCGGTCGCGGCGGGGTCAGCCGGCTCCGGCTCGTCGCCGTGCGGCTCCTCCGACTCGACGTCGTCGTCGCCGAACAGACGCGCCGCCTCGGCGTCGGCGGCCGCCGGTACGCCCGCCGCCGGGGTGGCGGTCTGCGCGTCCTCGTCGACCGGCTGCAGCACGGGGAAGCCGGGCGCGGCGGCCGGCGGCGCGGCAGGCGCCGACTGCTGGGGTGCCGCGGGCGGCGGGGTGGGCGTCGGCTGCTGGGGCGCGGCGGGGGGCGCGGCCGGCGGCTGCTGCTGCGGTGCTGCGAAACCGCCGGACGTGTCCTGGCCGGGCTGGGGCGGGGCAACCGCGCCCGTCTGCTGGGGGTAGCCGTACCCGCCGGGCGTCGTCGCGGGGGCGGTGGCCGGCGCGGACTGCTGCGGCGGGAATCCGTAGCCACCCGTGCCCTGGGCCGGAGCGGGCTGCGTGGGCTGCGACGGCGGTACGGGCTGCTGCGGTGCGGTCTGGGCGGGCGGCTGTGCCGGTGCGGGGGCGGGTGGCGCGGGACGCTGCGGTGTGACGCCCGGGGGTCCCGTGGGTGCTCCGATGGGCGGCCCGCTCGGCGGCGGGGGAGAGGTTCGCCCGCCGTCCTGCTGGCCGCCGGACGAGGAGCCACCCTGGGTGCTTTGGGCGTACCAGGCGGGCGGCTCGTAGACGATCTCGAACTCGCCCGTGAGGTCCACCTCGTGATCGTCCCCGTCCGAGGAAGGGCTGCCGCCGTTGTACTCGGACCGATCCCTGTTCACTGCTTGCCTCCTGGTCAGCCACTGCTGCTGAGCTGGTCGTCGTCGCGGCCGGGCGGACCGAGTGGCGAGTCCCACGCGACTGCGATCGTCACCGCACCACCAGAAGCCTAATCACTCACATGGCGGGACGGAAAAGCCCCCATGGGTGCGAACTCAACAGCCTCACGGGTGCGGCCGGTTCGCACCGTTCGCACCCTTCCCCCGGTGACGACGACGCGTCAGTCCATCCGTCGGGCCACGCCGAGCAGGCCCGTCTCCGCATCGGTGGGTTCGGTCATCACGAACTTGTGGTGCTTGCGGGTGCACCACAGGGCGGCACCCTCGTGCAGCCCCGGCAGGTGCTGCAGATGCTCGTTCGGGACGCCCAGGGTGTCGCGTACGACCTCGATCTCCTGCGGCGAGATGCGCTGGATGCCGACCAGCTGCGCCTGCGACAGCCAACGCGGCGCGTGCTCGCTGACGTACGGCAGGACCGTCACCACGGCCTGCCACGGCACGGAGGTCACCCGCCCGCGCGGCGGGCGCACACCGCAGTCCCGGATCAGCACCACCGGACTGGACACCGACGGCCCCTGCGCGGGCACCCGGCCCACCGGATAGACCGTCACGCACTGCTGGCCGCCGCCCGCCGCCTGCGCCAACTGCTGCCAGACCTGCGGACGTCCGGTCTCGACGCCCACGCGCGCACCCGTCGCGGCGGCGCGCAGCGCCAGCACCTGGGCGAGCCACAGACCACCCACGAGGACGACGTCGAAGGCGGTCGGCCGGGACAGGCCCAGCACCGCCGGCTGCGAGTCCGGGTCGGTGCCGATGAGCACACCGTCGTCACCGATGGGCATGCTGATCGCCGCGAGTTCGTCGGCGGTGACGACATGGCGGTTGCGGCGGGGGCCGCGCAGTCCGAACCCCGGGCTGACGATGCGCCGTTGCTGCTGCGGGGTCTCCGGCTGGCGGATGATCGGGATCATGCCGGTGTCGGTCGGCGAGGCCACGTGGGCCGGCGTCGTACGGCCGGGGGTGCGGCCCTGCTGTCCCGGGGGCATGGTCTGCGGGGGGTAGGACATCAGTAGGTACCTCCGAGCGGCAGGGTGGCGAGGGCTCCGGGGACCTGTTCCCGGTCGAGACGGACCAGACCGGCCTTCGCGGCACTGGCGGCCCGTTCCAACTCCCGTCCCACCTGGCCGAGTTCGCTGTCACCGCGGGCGGTGACCCGGATGTGCCCGGTGAGTGAGACACCGCGGTTCCCGGCCTTGCTCAGGGTCATGCTGAACGTCGTGGCGAGCACCGGCAGCGAGGTCAGCCGCGTGACCAGCTCGGGCAGCGCCACACCGCCGTTGCCCAACTGCGGCCAGCGGGAGACCCAGTAGGTCGCGTGGTACCGGTCGTCGACCCGCCAGGACTTCACCGCTTCGACGGTACGGCGCTGGGGCGCCCGTCCCTCCTGGCCGTGCTGCGCGTTGGCGCGCGGGTTGAGGCAGCTGGACGTGGCCAGCGCCTGCACCAGCTCGTTCTCGTCCAGGATGGTCGCCTTGAATCCGGCGCCGGCCAGTCGGCTGGACAGCTGGTCGGCCACCCGCAGCAGCGCCTTCTGCGCCCCGGGGACACCGTCCCCGCGCGCCTGCACCGCCTCCGGGCACAGCTCCGGGTCGAGCTTGAGGGCGACCCAGGTGAGCCGGAGCGCGGGCGAACCGACCTGCGCCTGCAGGGGGCCGTACGACCGGGCGGCGAGCGACTGCGCGGGCAGATGCGGCGCGGGCGCCGGCTGGGTGTGCTGCACGACCTGCGCGGAGGCGAGGCGGATCCCGTCGACCTCCAGGGCGTCCTGGATCAGCCGCAGCGGCAGCTGACGGTGGGCGGCCGCGGGCCGCAGCGGCTCGTCCGCCGGCTGCACGAAGAGGACGGCGGTCAGGAAGGTCCCGTCGCCGATCATGCCGATCGAGCGGTTGTCACGGGAGACGAAGCCGTACGTCCGCAGGGCCGGGTCGCACTCCACGACCGGGGCGAGCATCGCATCGGTCCCGGGCGGTACGGGCAGCTTGGCGTCGCGCCGGCGCTGCCGCATCGCGCGCGTCGTCTCGTACCACTCGGGCAGCGGCCGGCGTCCCCGGCGCAGCACAGCCAGCAGAAGCAGCAGCACCGCCACGGCACCGGCCGGGGCCAGCAGCCAGGAGGTGTCGGCGGCCCAGGCCGCCAGCATGACCGCGGCCGCGAGCTCCACCAGGATGAGCTGCTGCAAGCGCACCGGACCCAGACCGCCGGGGCGGGGCAGCGTGCGCGGCGACGCGGCGGCGGGGGCGGCAGGAGCGGCGGGTGTACGACGTCTGTCGCCGGGCCCTCCCTGTTGCTGCTGTGCGCGGCGACCGCGCCGAGTGCTCGTAGCGCTGCTCATCCCCCGGGACATCCCTTTCGCGAACTATGTGGCCGCTCACCGGGCCATCACTGGGCCATGAACTGGGCCATGACTGGGCCCACAACATCCGTGTGGGCGGCTCACGGTACCCGCTGCGCAACACGAGGCGACACACGGGACACCGAAACCACAGGTGGTCAGCCTTTCACGGACCGGGCCCGCTTGGTGAAGCGCTGTGGTGAAGCTCTGTGAAGATGCGGGGGCGGCCCAACACCTGGTGAACCGGCGTCCGGTGGCGCAGGGCATAGTAGGTGCCTGCGCGGCCGAGCAGGTGCCTGCGGGCGGCCGAGGCTGCCGTACGAACGCGATCCGGCGTCACAGGCGCGATCGAGCAGTATCGAGCAGTGCCGGCAGCACAGTCACGATCGAGCAGTACAAAAACGGGAGAAACGGGGACCATGGCCAAGCGTCAGGACGAGCTCGCCGCCTACAACTTCGCTCGCAAGCGCACCGTCGCGGCGTTCCTGGCACCGTCACCGGGCGGCTCGGAGGAAGGCGCACCGCGTCCCATGCGCACGGTGACGCCCAGCCTGGCGCTCGGCGTCGTCCTGGTGATCGGCTTCATCGCCTACGGCGTGATCAAGCCGGCCGCACCGGCGGGCTGGGACAAGCCCGGCGAGTACATCATCGTCGACAGCGACTCCACGACGCGTTACGTCGTCATCAACGACAAGACGTCGAACGGCAAGGAGGTCGCGACGCTGCACCCGGTCCTCAACTACGCCTCCGCCAAGCTCCTCCTCGACAAGGGCAAGGGCAGCGTCCTCGAGGTCTCCGGCAGCGAGATCGACAAGAGCAACATCCCGCACGGCGCGACCATCGGCATCCCCTACGCCCCGGACCGCCTGCCCTCCAAGGACGACGCGGAGAAGGCGAAGACGTGGGCCGTGTGCGAGCGTCCGGCGCCGGGAGGCTCGGCCGACTCCATCGACCGCGCCGTCTTCGTCCTCAATGCCGACGACGCCAAGACGCTGGACAATTCCGGCAAGGTCGACTCCAGTGAGGCGCTGTACGTCAAGGACAGCAAGACCGGCGCGCGCTACCTGATCGACCGCGACGGGAACCGATTCCTGCTGGGTGGACCGGCTTTCGACAAGACGACCATGGCGCAGCTGCTCTCGGCCGTCATCGGCACGTCCGCCGAGCCGCAGCCGGTGAGCCAGGAGTGGCTGGCCACCTTCAACAACGGCGGGGCCATCACCTTCCCGACCGTCCCGGGCGCGGGCAGGACGACGACGGCCAAGGGCCTGCCCGCCGGGGCGACCACGGTGGGCCAGGTACTGGAGTCGGAGGACGCGCAGGGCAAGCAGTACTACGTGGTGCTCCAGGACAAGGTCGCCTCCGTCACGCCGTTCGTCGCGGAGCTGCTCAAGCAGTCACCCCAGGCCCAGGCGACCGGGACCACCAAGGTCCCCCAGAACGTCATCATCGCGGCCAACGGCGGCGCGCCGGACAAGTTCTACGGGGACAAGGGCTGGCCGGACGACGTCCCGCACCAGGCCAACCCCGCGTCCACGGCTAACGGCCAGGCCCGCACCACCTCGTGCAGCGTCTACGACGGCACCTTCGGCGCCGACAAGAAGCCGCAGCTGGCCGCCTGGGCCGGAACGGCGTACCCCAAGAAGGTCGTCTCCGGTTCGGTGAGCGCCTACGTCTCCTCCGGCTCGGGCCTGCTCTTCAAGGAGCTCACGGGCGTGGCGGGCGGCGGCGGTGCGCAGTACCTGCTGACGGACACGGGCCTGCGCTACTCGCTGCCGTCGAACAACGACAGCACGGCGAAGGGCAAGGTCGCCGGATCGCCTTCCTCCGGCTCCGACGGGTCGTCGCAGAACGCGAGCGAGACGGACAAGGCCCGCGCGCGACTCGGCTACGAGGACATCACCAACCCCGCGCTGGTGCCGCAGACTTGGGCGGAGTTCATCCCCAAGGGCCCGACGCTGGACACGGGCAGCGCGTCGCAGGAACAGAGCCAGTGATCGTGCAACTCCCGTAGGCGGGCCGACGGTTGCAGTCGGCCGACTGTCAACGCGCGGAAAGGCGCGGGCACTTGAGCGCCCCGGAGTTGTTGATCACAAGATGATCGCTCAAGTGTGTGAGCCGTGTAACTGATTGGTCTTGCCTGTGGATGTGAGACAGGCTGACGATAGAGTGTTTGCAGCGCTCAACGGTGCGAAGCTTCTCCGGGCACCAAGTAGGTTTCCCGGATCAGTCAACATGAACGACGACATGGGGGAAGGTCATCATGGCCGGCCAGTTCCGGGTAACAGAGGACGAACTCACCAAGCTCTCCGGTGACATCAGCACTGTCAACGGCCAGCTCCAGGGCGAGATCCGCCGTCTGAACGGCGTCATCGAGCAGATCGCCGGCGGCTGGAAGGGCCAGGCGGCCACGTCCTACCACCAGCTGCAGGAGCGCTGGAACCAGGACGCGAAGAAGATGAGCGACATCCTCAACGACATCAAGGAAGCCGTGGACTCCACGCGGAGCAACTACTCCGCGTCGGAAGAGCAGCAGAACTCCGAGATCAGCAAGATCATGTCGGACTTCGGCTGAGCCGTATCCCGGCTCCGACCGATCCACTGGGCCCATGGGGTCCACTGGGCCCATGGGGTTCCACTGATCCTGATCGATCCCGAACGACTTCCTAACGATTCTTCCTGAAAGGGAATGACGATGTCGATCCTCGTCAATTACGCAACCATCACCAACGCCTCCACGGACGTGCGTACGACCGCCGGCCGCATCAAGCAGCAGCTCGACGACCTCGAGGCCGCGGTCAAGCGCGTCGCCGCCACCTGGGAAGGCGAGGCGCAGGAGGGCTACCAGCGCAAGCAGACCGAGTGGGACAAGACCGCTCAGGACCTGCACAACACCCTCCTGAAGATCTCCACGGCGCTGCAGAGCGCCGCCGAGAACTACCAGGCCACGGAGAAGAGCAACGCCTCCACCTGGGGCTGAGCCGTCGGCGACCCGAGGCACCTGAGGGACCTGAGGGACCTGAGATGAAGAGAATCGGCCCAGCCGACGCCACAGCGTCAGCTGGGCCGTCCTCTGCTTCGGGCCCGCACACAGCAAATTCAGCAAATCTTCACACTCGTCATCGGGACGTCCGAGATCGGTACGTCAGGAAGCCCTGGGGGCCTGAACATGAGGGGCCTGAACGTGGAGGGCCGCAGAGCCCGTTCGCGTAGCCGCAACGACCGCCACGACCGCAACGGTGGAACCCGCGCACTGCAGCGGGTTTTCGGCGTGCTTGCGGTGACCGGGTTGTGCGTGGTGTCGGCACCGCCGGCCCTCGCTTCCGACGGCCCTGCCTCCGGCGGCGCGAAGTTCGGCCTGGCGGCGAGCACGGAATGCGTCTTCGGCGGCGACGTCATCAAGTCCACGCCCTGGTCCCTCCAGCGGATCCTGCTGGACCAGATGTGGGGGCAGGCGACGGGCAAGGGCGTGACGGTCGCGGTGATCGACACGGGCGTGGACAGCTCCAATCCGCAGCTGCGCGATGCGATGGCCCCCGGCAGTAAGTCCTACGTCGGCGGCTCAGGCACCCAGGACCTCGAAGGCCACGGCACTCGGGTCGCGGGCATCATCGCGGCCCGTCCGCTCAAGGGCACCGGCTTCGAGGGCATCGCCCCAGCCGCCAAGATCCTCTCCTTCCGCTACGCGGGCGGAGAGAACAAGCAGGGCAACGCGGGAACCATGTCCGACGCGATCCGGGCTGCGGTTGCCGCGCGCGCGGAGATCATCAACATCTCCTCCGACACGGCGAACAAAAAAACCGACCCCACACTCGAGAGCGCCGTGACGGCGGCCGTGAACTCGGGAGCCTTGGTCGTGGCGGCAGCCGGCAATGACGGAGCTGACGGCAAGTCCGCGAACACCTACCCCGCGTCGTACCCGGGCGTCCTGGCGGTCGCCGCCTCGGACCGCAACGACGAACGCGCCTACTTCTCACAGGCAGGCGACTTCGTGGACGTCGCGGCACCGGGCGTCGACATGGTCTCGACGGTCCCCAAGAAGGGCCAGTGCACGGCCGACGGCACAAGCTTCGCGGCGCCGTACGTCGCGGGCGTCGCGGCTCTGCTGAAGCAGAAGCACCCGGGCTGGACAGCGGACCAGATCGCCACCCGAATCGAGGAAACGGCCCAACGCCCGGGCCGCGGCCCCAACCGCTACATCGGCTGGGGCGTGATCGATCCGGTGGCTGCGTTGTCGGACACCTCAAAACCGGCTTCCTCACCGACCCCGGATCCGGCAGTGAAGGCCGGCTCCGGCGGGGTCGTTCCCATGGCCGTGACCATGGGGGAGAGCGAGGCGGAGCGAGAGCGCCGGACGGCCATCTATGTGGTGGGGGCAGGGCTCGCGGCGGTGCTGGTGATTGCGGGGAGCGGGGTGGCTGTGCGGGACTGGCGGAGCAGGCGGGTAGGAAGAGCTGGGCGGGTCGGGTAGGCGGCCTCGTCGGCCGAATCGGCCGATGCGGGCGATGACTTGGGCACCGAGCGGTGCTGACAACTTGAAGTACAGGGGAGAGGACAACGGGGTATGAGCGACGGGATGCGGGTTGATCTGAGCGCGCTGGATGAGGTCATCCGGAGGCTCTGGAGGTTGCTGGACGACATGGAGAAGGCCGGCACCACGTCGAAGTACGCCACGGAAATCCCGGAAAACGCCTTCGGTCAGGTTTCGGAGGAATCTTGCAAGTTCCATGAAGCCGAGGAGCTGCACGGGGCTCATAGGGACATGAAGACCAAGATCGAGGGGATCATCGAGAAGCTCCACGGGTTGATCGACGACTTCAGCACGAAGACCTCGAAGGTTCGGGACAAGTACAACGACGAGGAGCACGAGATCAAACACAGCATGGGGAGCGGCTCGGGTGGCTCTGCCAAGGGCCAGTTGGCTTCTAGCTAGTCGAGTTCCGGAACAGCACCGACGAGGGGAGTAGGGCATGGGCGATGCGGCAGGGGACTACAGGGCCAGCCAGCAGTACGCGAAAAGCCAGGACGAGGAAAG
The DNA here is from genome assembly GCF_053593775.1 of Streptomyces sp. NPDC002092. NCBI lineage: Bacteria > Bacillati > Actinomycetota > Actinomycetes > Kitasatosporales > Streptomycetaceae > Streptomyces > Streptomyces sp. NPDC002092. The sequence continues at coordinate 56,202 of NZ_JBSFDG010000024.1, read as the reverse complement.
GAAGGTGGAACAGCGGAACGAGCATGACCGTCTCGTTGAGTCCGATACGGTCAAACGCCATGGCAAGGCCATCGATCGCAAGGCCTTCAAGACGCAGTTCATGGAGTACTCGGTCAACGGCCTGCGCAAGATGATCCTGGACTCCGATCCTGGGACTATCTCGACGGTTGGCGATCACTGGAAGAGCGTCCATCAAATCCTTTCCGGCGGCGACGGCGACGGAAAGACCGGTGCTGTGGACACACAATCCGTCCCTGGCAGTATCGCCGGGGACCTCGAAAAAGCCGTCGATGACGTCCTGCAACACTGGGACGGCCAGGCGGCCGAAGCCTTTAAGCGCAGGGCTAGCGATATCGGCGTCCAGCTTCGGAATGGGGCTGCGTACGCCAACTTCACGGCTGAGCAACTTTTTGCCGTCAGTACGGACCTCGAGCAGGCCAAGACCGAGATGAGCGGCATCCACGAGCCGTCCTCGCTCGAGAGCGGCTGGAGCAAAATGACTGACGGTGGCGATTACGATGATACCCAGGCGAAGAAGGACCTGGCTGCGGGTGTCAGTGCCAAAACTGTTGCCGAGGCGAACAAGGATAATCTGTCCCTGGGGATGGAGCGAAAGCTTCAGGCCATAGGCGTGATGGAGACCCTGGCGACCAACTACAAGGTTTATACGCAGAACCTCGATAAAAACAAGTGGATTAACGAAAGAGAGCATATCAGTCCGCCGGATAATAACGTGTCAATGCCTCCTCCAATCCCAGCGCCGAGTGCTGCGGCTGGGAGCCCGAGCGCTGGTCGAGTGGCCAACAAGCCGTGGAGCGCAGGTTCCACCGCGAGCATCAAGCCAGCCCCCGCAGCGCCCCGTAACCCGGGCATCACGGGCGGTTCGCAGCTTCCCACGGCCACGTCGGAGCTTCCGACGGCCAGGACGAATGTGGACAGCATCCCTCCTGGCCTCTCTGGGACTGGTTCCGGCACAGGTGTTGGCGAAGCTGGCGTCGGTGGTGGCGGTGGCCTCGGTATCGGTGGAGCGCGGAGCGCAGGTCTCGGGGTGCCTGGCGGAGCTGCTGGCCTTGCGGAGGGCTCTGCTGGCGGACTCGGGGCCCTAGCTGGTCGCGGCGGCTTGGCTGGCGCAGCAGCAGGCCGTGGTGCCGGAGGTCGGGCCGGCATGGGCGGTATGGGCGGCGGAGGCCTCGGTGCAGCTGGCCGAGGTGGTGCCAGCGCTGGCGGCCGTGGGGCCCTTGCGAGGACCCGTGGCGGTGTGGTCGGTTCAGCCAAGGGAGTCGGTAAGGGCGATGGTGGCGGTGCAGGCTTGCACGGCAGCCGGGGTGGAACGCAGGCCGGCGCAGCTGGGGCAGGTGGCAAGGACCGCCGCAAGAAGGAGAACAGCCAGGGCGACCGCCCCGACTACTTGGTCGAGGACGAAGAGACCTGGATCTCGGAAGATGACCGCAACCGGAACGTACCGCGGACGATCGAGTAAGCATGTGAGCGGGCGGGACGAAAATTCTTCGTCTGCCCATATATAGAGGCTGGCGCCCCCCAGCCTCAGCTGAGTGAGGAGCAAGCAATTGGGTTTCAAGCGAGTCTGGTCCACGACAGGTGTTGTGGCATTGACAGGAGCCTTGCTCCTCACCTCGGCTCCCATTGCGTCAGCGGATTACATTCGAGACAAGCAATGGGCAATTGACGTCATCGACTTCAAGAAAGTCTGGTCAGAGTCGCAGGGGCAAGGTGTCACTGTTGCAGTCGTAGATAGCGGTGTGGACGGTAGTCACCCCGACCTGACAGGGCAGGTGTTGAAGGGCAAGGATTTCACGGGAGGTGGAAACGCCCAAGACGACAATGACGGTCATGGTACCGGCATGGCGAGTCTCATCGCTGGCCATGGACACGGAGCGAACAATTCTGCAGGCGTGATTGGGTTGGCGCCGAAGGCTAGGATTTTGCCGATTAAAGCCGGAAATGGCAATGCGGGGGAGCAGTGGCCATCTGGTGTACGCTATGCAGTCGATCACGGGGCATCGGTAATTAATCTGTCACTTGTTGATTCCTCTGCGGGTCCCGGTTCGGAGGCTGCGAAGGCTATCAAGTATGCCCAGCAGCACGATGTTGTAGTCGTGGCCGGCACAGGAAATGATGGGAACGCTGGTATCGACTATCCAGCGAAGCTTCCTGGTGTGGTGGCAGTGGGTGCCGTCGACGAGTCACTTAAGATCTGGTCCAATTCTAATTTCGGTGAAGGTGTGACACTCGCGGCTCCGGGCGTGAGTATTGTGGCGGCGGATCCCAGCGAGACGAATGACTATTCGTCGGGGACTGGCACGTCTGACGCAACTGCCTATGTGTCCGCAACCGCAGCCCTTATCCGCGCCAAGTATCCCGACCTCACCGCTGGCCAGGTCATCAACCGCATGATTAAGTCAGCCACATTCCTCAATCATGACGTCAAGAAGGTGCCCGACGAGGAATATGGCTACGGCATCATCCGACCGTACGCGGCTCTGACAAGGAATATTCCCAAGGGCCCCAAGCAAGGTCCGCTCGCCCAGGCATCACCGTCAACTTCCACGGAGTCCGGTGCTGCCTCCAAGGACTCCGGCAGCACGAGGCAGGCCAAGGGCAAGAAGGACTCCTCGTCCGGCAGCATCCTCCTCATTGCCGGCATCGCAGGCGCAGTGGTCGTCATCGCAATCGTCTTCGCAGTAATCCGCAGCCGCCGAAACCGCGGCAGCGGCGGCGGCGGCAACGGTGGCGGAATGCCCCCGCAGGGCACGGGCTACCCGCCCCAGCCTCCGACGGGCTACCAGCAGCCGTACCCCAACACCCCTCCCAACCAGGGCTACCCCACGCCTCCCAGCCAGTCACCGCAGCACCCCAACCCGTACGCCCAACAGCCCCCGCACCAGGGGCAGTAGGAGTCAACTCACCGTCCAGTGGTGGCGGGGATGATTGGTATCACAGTCCTCCGCGGCAATCACAACGGCGGCGCAGGGAGTCAGCCCGAGAAAAGATTGGAATGGAACCTCTTCAATGGGCGCCATCGTCCTTCTCATCGGCGTTATCGGTATCGGAGCCGTGATTGCCGCCGTCACCGTCTTCACGATTTCCCGTAGCCGCCGCAAATCAGGTAACGCGGGGCCCATGAGCGGAACTTACCCACAGAACATGGGCTATTCGTCTCAGCAAGGGATGTACCCAACCGTTCAACAGCCCTACCCCACTGCGACACCCAACCAGAGGTACGGGTACCCCGCTCCTCCGGGACATTCGCAGCAGCACCCCAACCTCTATGCCCAACAGCCACCGCACCAGGGTCAGTAGAAGAGTCAGGTTCGCATGTGGGCGTGATATCGATTGATGCCTTCGTCCTGACGAGGTGCGCGAATGAGCGGCTGCGCACTTCATCGAGCGAGAACTGGCCCGTCTCATCGTTGCGATCACGACGATTAACACCTGGAACCGCTTCGTTGTGACGTGACACATGCCCCTGGGGCACTGCAAACCGGGTTGGTACAGCTGCGTCTCGGCGACGGCTTCCAGGTGTAGGCCCATGTCATACGTGGGCAACGGTCTCGTGGCGCTCATGTGGCGAATTTTTGAAGCGCTGAGGGGCCACCGGAACCCGGTACGGCACGCTTTGGCAGTGCATGTAAGGTGCTAGGAAGGCCTGGGTGATTAGTTGAGTTCTCTGGGCACAATGCGTCCAGAGCCGAGCGGGGAGAAAGCGGCCCATGGGGGACCACTTTAAGACAGACATCGGGCAACTCGAACAGTTCCTGATGGATCTGGAGAGATGCGTCAACGAGTTGAACGAGGCCCGGTCTGCCCTGGACCACGTGCGTGCCGACCAGATCGGCACTGCCCGGCTCGACGAGGCCTGTGACAAGTTCCAGGATGAGTGGAAGTACGGGGCTGACAAGACTAAGAAAATGATCGACGCGATTAAAGAGGGCGTGAAGTCCAACAAGAAGGGTTACGAAGAGGTCGAGGAGGCCTTGGAGAAGGTCCTGAAGCAGATCGCGAGCGAGAGCACCACAGGGGGCGGTAAGTAATGGCAACAAACCCGTACCCCAACATCGGATGGAACCCCGTGCCGGGCGTCCCCGAAGAGGTCACGAAGTTGCAGCAGAAGGTGGCTGCAGCCGCGACGGCGCTGGAGAACACGCATCGGCAGCTGACGAAGCTCACCGGCGAGAGTAGCTACTGGGAAGGCGACGCGGCGGAGAAGTTCCGCGAGTCCCTCGATGGCGACCTGCCGAAGTACATCAAGGATGCTGCCTCCTCCCTGCGCAGTGCCGCAACCCAACTGCACAAATGGGAAGGCCACCTCACCTCCAACCGAGAGTTGGCGAAGAAGTACGACGAAGCGGCGGCCGAGAAGAAGGCCGCGGCCGACAAGGCCAAGAGCGCGTACGACCAGGCGGCCCAGCACCCGGACCTGAAGCTCGCGGGCCAGACCTTCCCCTCGCAGGAGGAGGCCGACGCCGCGACCGCTCGGCTCCGCTCCGCGGAGCGGGAGTTGAACGCGGCGAGCACGGCCCTCACCAAGGCCAACAATGAGTACGAGTCGCTCAACCGCAAGGTCACTGAGCTGGAGACTGAGCACGCCAGCGATGCTGAAACCATCGCCAAGGCTTTGGAGGGCTCGGCGAAGAAGGCTCCGGACGAGCCGGGCTTCTGGGACAAGGTCGGCGACATCCTCCAGTCGGTCGGCGACTTCTTGCTGGAGAATGCCGGCACGATTGGGGCCATTGCCGGGCTGCTCGCTCTCTTTCCGACTCCGCTTGCCCCGCTGTTCGCTGGCATTGCGCTTGCCGCCAGCGCGGCGGACATGGCCAAAAACTTCTCTGATCGGGACTTCCGAGACGCTTTTCTCCCTTGGGGCGACAAGTTCGGCTGGAACAAGGACACTCTCTCCGCCTGGGCCTCCTTCGGTGGGGATGCCATTGGTCTTGTGCCGGGCGGTAGGGCGCTGAGCGGTGCGGCCCGAGGTATCCGCGGTGGGCTCGCTGACGCAGCAGAGATGGGCGTCAGCGTCACGAGCCGCGAGGTCGGCACCGAGTTCGTGCGGGAAGTGGGCCACGTGCTGCGCACGGCTCCGACAACCGCCGCGGCAGATGCGTGGCAGGCAGCTGGCGAGAGTGCCGCAGGCTCGGCAAAACTCATGACCGACCTCAGCGTTAATGGCCTCAGCGTCGCTGCGAACTTCATGCCTGACGAGGGCACGGCGGGCAATGTAGCCACTGGCATCAACGTCGGAGGCGGAGTCTGGGCCGGGCAGGACATCGTGCGATCCCTCCTGGCGGCAAGGTAGCTGAACCGAGAGGTGAACGAAGGATGACTACGACCGCCGCCCTATCGCGCTCGGCCGTGAGCGGTGCTGCAGAACCTGTTTTCTGGTACGGAATTCCGCACGGCTACGCGAAACTGGAGCTCGAACCGCCGCGTGAGCGTATCGAGGAACTAGTCCGGGAACTGAACAAGCTGCCCCCAGAACAGCGGGCGCAAGCCTCGCAAGCCCTTCAGTTTTATGCGGGGATGGTCACCGCGCTCAATGCGCAGAACGTGCATATGTGCGCGGTCGGTTATCACCCAGATGACGACGGCACCATCGTGACGTCCACTCTCACAATCTCCACTGTCTCGACGTCGGGTCACAGCGCAAAGCTGGTGATCGCCGGTCTTGCTGGGACAGCCGCTGACGACCCGGACTCCGGGATGCGCCCCCTTGAACTGCCATGCGGTCTTGGCTATCTCGCAGAGGAGAAGAAGCGCACCGTCGCGCCTGGCAGAGACCCCGACAGCCCTGAGGGTCCCTTGCGTGGCGACGTGTGGCAGGGAACGGTCGCTGTCGCCGGCTCGGGCACGCCCGACATCATCTTGGTTCAGCTGGTGACACCTGCTCTCCATCTTGCGGACGTGTACCGGGACATCCTTCTTGGGGTTGCCCGTACGTTGACGTTCACTGACCCGACAAAATCAGCGTCCGACCCCGACGAGCCGCGAGCGGGCTCAGCCGAGGCGGCCATGCGTAACGACTTCGGATAAGGACGGAGCCCGTTCATGGACAATCCGCCCAAGGTGCCCGATATTGCGCAGGTCCTCAAACACAACCGCACGCTCCTGTATCGGCACATCGCGACGCGCCTAGCGCTTGCCCTGGTCCTGTTTGCCGTCCCGTTGGTAGCTCATCTGGTCGGCTGGGACGCTGCTTTGCCTGTGTTCGGTGTCCCTGCTGGCGTGTTGGTGCTGATCTTCCTCGCTCTCCGACTGGGCCACGGGGCGCGAATCAAAGTGTGTGAGAAGGTGCTGCACACCTACCCCCTCGAGTACCGAACCCGGGTGTCCAAGAAGGACACGGAGTGGAAGTACCTCGGAGATGTGCACACGGTCCGGCTGTCGGTGCGCGGGCAGCACGGCGCTCCTTCTCTTCGTGCGATCAACGCCTCAACGGTGCGCCGCTGGCCGAAAGAGGCCGAGGAGGGCGGTGCCTGGTTCGCCGGTGACCTGGCCTTTGGCGGCGTCATGATCGTGCCGGGCAGCAACGACATGCTCTTCGTGCAGCCCGCGGACTGGGAGAAGTACGAGCAGGAGCGCGCCCAAGCCGACCCGCAGCGCAGGGCTCTTGCCGAACAGGCCGGTATCTCCAGGCTGTTGGAGAAGGAGCCGAGGATCTTGGTTCACGGATGATGCGCGTCTTCGGCTGGGTGTGCGGTGCCGTCCTCGCCCTGGTGACCGCGTTCTGGTGCGTCAACGCGACAGCCGACCTCGCCCTGTCCGTAGGAGCCTACGGCACCCCAGGCACGTACAAGGTGGACGACTGCGTCAACACCAGCAACAGCCGTAGGCACTCCAACTACGACTGCTACGGGCACTTCACGCCGGACGGCGGCACTGCTGGCGACGCCGTCTACGTGCACCTCAAAGACACCGGGCACGACTACCCGGACGGCACCAAGTTCGACGCACGGCAGGGAGTGGAGCCAGACACGATTCAGCGGGTCGGGTTCTGGGGCGTCGTGGGCGAGCTGTGGCAGGTCTCGATCTGCGTGGCCGTCCTTGGCTGCCTTGCGTACCAAGCGTTCAAGCCACGTGGAGCGTCCCGGCGCCGGGAATCCCATACCCGGCAGCGCTCGCGGCGCCAGCGGGCGGCCGACTGGATGGTCTACGTCGTCTCGGTCGCGATCCCCATGGGCATCCTGAGCTGGATCGCCATGCTCGCGGAGCCGACCCCGTAAAAGGTCGGCCACGTTGATCGTCTGCCCGGGCCGGATGGTTGGCTGCCACCAGCCTGGCCACGCGACTTACGCGGCGGCGACCTCGCACCATACGTATTTTCCTCGGTTGCCGTTTCTGGTCAGCGGCTGCCAGCCCCATACGTCGGAGCAGGCACGGACCATTGCAAGGCCGCGGCCTCGCTCTGAGTCGACCAAGTCGCTCAGGTTCGACGGGGGTTCGGGCGGCTCGGGGTCGGCGTCCCAGGCACCGATGCGTAGCACTCCGTTGCGCCACCGCAGGCGCAGGGCGGCCGGACCTTTGGTGTGTAGTACGGCGTTGGCGGTCAGCTCCGTCGCGAGAAGTTCGGCGATGTCTACGCAGTGGATCAAGCCGTGCATGGTGAGGATCAGTCGGACGGTGCGGCGGCAGACGGTGACGGCCCGTGGGTCGTTCGGGATGTACAGGGAGTACTCCCAGGGTTCGGTTTCGGGCATGCGGCAACTCCGGTTCGATGGTGGGGTTTTCGGAGATCTGCGGGTGGCGAGCGGTGGCATTGCCGCAGCCGTCATGGCAGGACGGAGCGGTGCGCTTCCGGCAGTCCCGGGTGCCGCAGAGTGTGCGTCGCGTCACCGACAGTAGGGTCCAATGTTGGAACACGGCAAGCCGTTGCCGTAATCTGAGCCCGAACGAGGCACTGGCCCCAGGCAGTTGGGGGCGAGGAGGAAGTGATGGCGCGCAGGAAACAGCCCACAGCGCGGCAGGCACGGCTGGGTGCCGAACTGCTGAAACTGCGCGAGGCGGCAGGGCTCAAGGGCCGTGAGGCGGCCGCGTTGCTCGGAACCGACGCAGCTCGGCTAAGTCAGATCGAGTCTGGCGTCGGTGGAGTGAGTGAGGACACGGTGCGTCGCCTTGCGGCCAACTACTCCTGCTCTGACGTCGAGCTGATCGCTGCTCTGGTGGCCATGGCAACCGATAGGTCGCGAGGCTGGTGGGAGGAGTATCGAGGCAAGCTCCCCAACGCGTTCTTGGACCTTGCCGAGCTGGAAAACCATTGCACATATCGGTTGGATGTGGAGTTCTTGCACGTCCCCGGCCTTTTTCAGACAGAGGACTACGCCCGCGCCGTCTTCTCGTACCGAGTCCCCGAACTACCCGATGACGACCTTGAGCGGAGGGTGCGCCATCGGATGGCGCGCAAGGTGATTATCGAGGATCCGGCCCCTGTCCCGTACGAAGCCGTGATTCACGAAGCGGCTCTGCGCATTAGGGTCGGTGACCGTACCGCAACACGGGCTCAACTCGCCCGCATCCTCGAACTGTCCGAAGCGGACCACATCACGGTGCGGGCCATCTCCTTCGACCTGGACGGCTTCGCCGGGGCCACAAACTCAATGATGTACGTTGGAGGCGTCGTACCGAAGCTGGATACGGCGGTACGCGACGCGCCGCAGGGCGCCGGCTTCATCGACTCTGAAGCTCAGCTCGGCGCTTTTCGAACGCTCTTCCGTAAGGTGGAGGCTGTGTCGCTTGACCCCGAGAGGTCGCGTGACTTCATCCACAGGCTGGCGAAGGAGCTGTGAGACGCGCTGTGACCACCCCCGACAACTGGCGGAAGTCGTCGTACTCAGGCAGCGGCGACGGCAACAACTGCGTAGAGATAGCGAACCTCCACCCCCGAGTCGCGATACGCGACTCAAAGGCCGCGACATGGGGCACGCTCTCCTTCCCGGTCGGAGCCTTCGCGGCGTTCATCAGCGACCTCAAAGCCAACCCCGGTCGTGACCTCCAAGGTCCGTAGCGTGCTGAGGGCCGGGATTCCAGGCTGGCCGCCTGCCGATCCGCCCAGGGCTCAGCCGACCTGCTCGTAAACCATCGACCACCAGCTGTCCGGCTGCGCGAACGCATACCGGTCGCGGGCACGGAGGTAATCCACGAGCTTATCGGTGTACGGGCCGCGGTCTTGTGGCGCGGCGCGCTCCAGGTGCTTGGAGCGCAGTGCGAAGCGGTACAGGAATTCGACGAGGTCGGCAATGGTCCGGTTAACGATCTCGGCCTGTGGTTCCTCCCCGAAGGACATGAGAATCACGTAGCCGCGCTCCATGTCGAGGCAGTACCGCATCGCGGGGTCGTCGATCGGGCCGCCCAGCACGAGGATGCGTGTCTCCTCGCCGCCGGCAGCCACCGGCACCACGGTGAAGGGATCAGGGCCCTCCTCGGCGGTGTCGAGGGTGAACAGGACGTCAACGTACTTGGGCACTCCGACGTCGCACAGCACCTCGGCGTCAGCCTCGGACAGCCCGCGCTCCTCGGTGGCGGAACGGTCAAGCGTGACCGCGTGGCCAGCGCCGAACAGCTCCGTCATCTCGTCATGGGTGGCCATGCGTCCTCTTGATCCCTTTTCGTCATGCACTCGTCCGGCTGGGGCCGGCCATTTCCAGGGTGCGCCGGCGGTTCAGGGGGCGAGACCGGCTCGACGCAGCAGTTTCAGCCAGTCGTCGTACTCCACCAGCTCGTTGTCGACCAGCGCGAGCCGCGCGTACTCCGGAGACGCTCAACCAAGCCCTTCAATCAGATCGTTATCTGAGCTCCACAGGCAGGGCAAGCCTTGCGTCTGCGAAGGTCATAAGCTGTCGTGAGATTCGCGGGGGCGCCGGAAGGTGCGCGAGTGGCTGTAGTTGTGCCTCGCAGCAACCTGGGGTGCGGGTCAGTTGAGATGCGGGCTCTGTCGCTAAAGGGCCGGACCACCCATCGTGCTCCCTCGCAGATTGACCTGTGAGAGGGAGCTCATGTCTTACCCGACGCCGCCGGGAAGCGGCAATCCGTATGGGCAGCCGCCCCCGCAGAGTGCTTGGCAGCCGCAACCGCAACATCCCCCGCAGTGGCAAGGGCAGGCACCCGTGCCTCGCATGCCTGGGGCACGCCCAGGGGTGGCTCCGGGGACTGTTCCGGGCCACCCGGGGCCGCCTCAGTATGGTGCGCCCTATCTACCTGGGAACCCTGTGCCCGGGGTGCCGGTGCCCCCCGCAACTGGGGGTGGCGCTGCTCGAAAGGTCATAGGAAGTCTGCTCGGGGTGTTCGGAGTGCTCGGCATGCTCGGTGGCGGCGCGCTCGCGGCTCACGCGTACAGCAACAGCCGACAGTCGATACCCAACTCCGCTTACGGCGCAGTGGTGTGGCGCAACGAGCCAGCCGAGAAGGTCTTCCCGGCGACCATCGGCGATCCGCCCAACTACACGTACAAGGCGTCGGACAAGAAGATCGCGCAGTGGAGTCGGATGGGCATCTCCCAGGACACCTCCTGCGCCAAGGGACTGAGCGGCAAGACCAAGGAGACCGCGAAACGGCTCGGCTGCCAGGCCGTGCTGCGCGCGACGTACGTCGATCTCACCGGGGAGATGGTCGCCACCGTCGCGATCATCGTGCTGCCCACCGGTACGACCGGCGCCCAGAAGATGGGCGAGTATCTCGCTGGCCAGGAGCACGAGGACGTCCCCGACGCCGCAGTGGTGCCGCTCTCGGTGCCTGGCACGCTCGCGGCGAAGTGGCAGGAAAACCGGCGCAACGGCATGGGCGGATACGGCCTGGGAGACGACACGTTTCCGTACGCCGTCGCCGTCACGACCGGCGCGGTCGACGGCCGTACGTCGGGCAACCTGCCCGGTGACTTCGGCAGCTACGCCGCAGACGACGAGGACAAGCTCCCGTGGATGGACGCGGCCCATGCCCTCAGCGAGATGGTCTACAACAACATCGGGAAGCTGGAGAAGTGAGCCCTGCAGTGAAGTTCCGGATCCTACGCGCCACCTGCACTGCGGTCGCTCTCACCGGTCTGCTCTGCACGCTGGCCACCGCGCAGGCGCAGGCGGCCACGCCGGTCGGATGGGAAGGTACCGCCCTCGGCTTGCCCGCGGCACAACAGATGAGCCAGGGCGAGGGAGTGACGGTCGCGGTCCTCGACAGCGGTGTCTACGCGAACCATCCCGCCCTGAAGGGCAAAGTCACCACCGGACCCGACTACCGCAAGGACGGGTTGAAGGAGGGCGACCCGAAGTGGGGAGGGCACGGGACCGCCATGGCCTCGGACGTCCTCAAGGTGGCCCCGAAAGCCAAGATCCTCTCGGTGCGCGTCATTGACGACAAGCATGAGGAGGAACGCAGCCAGAAGGAGCTGGAGAAGTCCCGAAAGGGCAACCCGATCGCCGAGGGCATCGAGTACGCGGTTCAGCACGGCGCCAACGTGATCTCCATGTCGCTCGGCAGTGAGGACATGTTCGGCTCCTACGACAAGGACGAGGCCGCCGCTCTGGCCCATGCCGCTCGCGAGGGTGTGACGGTCCTCGCTTCGGCCGGCAATGCGGGCGACGTCCTCAACGCGGTGTCGTACCCGGCCGGTTACCCGGGTGTGATCGCGGTGGCCGCCACCCAGCAGAATGGCAGGCGCGCCGAGTTCTCCACCGTGCACACCTACAACGACGTGGCCGCGCCCGGCATCGCCATCATCAGCGCGTCGAACACCGGCGGCTACAGGCCGGTCGACGGAACCTCGCCGGCCTGCGCGCTCGCCGCCGGCGTCGTGGCGCTCATGTACGCGAAGAACCCGAAGCTGACCCCGGCCCAGGTGAACGACGTCCTGATCGCCACCACCCACCGTCCCGCGGGTGGCGGCAGCGCTGTGCTCGGCTACGGCCTGATCAACGCGGCCGCCGCTGTCAAGTCCGCCGCCTCGCCCCCCAAGGACATGACGGGGTCGGTGGCTTACAAGGGCAAGGAGCACCTGGCGACTCCAGACGGCACACCGAAGACCAAGCACGTGCCAATGGAGCAGAGCCTGTGGATGACGGGCCTGGTTGCTGCCGGAGTGGGGCTGATGTTTCTGCTCGGCGGTGTACTCCTGGCACTGTCCGGCCGGCGCAAGGCCTCGGCGGGAGCGGTCGGCATGGTGCAGCCTCAGGGGTCCTTCCCAGGCTGATTCTTCGGCGGGTGGCAGAAAGCTCCTGTTTGGCTGGAAGCCATTTTGGCCTTCCGTTCAGCGGGGGCTTTCGCTTCCTTGGCCGATGAGCCACGCGTGGTGGGCTCGGTTTGGCCGCAAGCGGTGCCGGAGATCAAGCTCATCTGTCATACGGCGACTTCGGTGTTGGTCGGCACGAGCAGGGCTCGAAGGGTCGTGGGTGGATACCGACACCGACGGACCGAACTTGGTAAAGATCCGCCTATAGTTCAGGTGTGTGAAGGCGTGTTTACGGCCGCCCGAGCGGCGGCGAGCAGCTTGTTTGCCCCCTTCTGGGAGGAACGGCCAGAGCCCCGATGCCGACGGACGTTGCAGAGATCATCAGTACGATGATGTGCCGGTTCCGCGATCAGGGAGAAGCTGTGGGGGATGAAGGATTTCGGGTCCATCCGGATGCGCTGAAGTCGTACGACAAGGTCATCCAGGAGCAGGCTGAGCAGATCGAGCGGATCTGGCCGAAGCTGGCGGCGGTGCCGCTCTCGTCGGACGACTTCGGCAAACTGCCGAACGCGCACAACCTTTACCAGGCCTACCACGAGCACGTGGAGGCCGAGCAGCACAATTTCGCCGACCTGCTCGAGATCCTGCGCGGCACCGGTGAGGGTCTCCAGAACTCGGCGACGAACTACGAGAGCCAGGACCATCACATCGACGCTTCGTTCGGAGGCGGACAGTGAGTGGCGGCACTTTCCAACAGGTCGGCGACGCGTACAAGTGGACGCGGGACTTCGTCGACGAGCCGTTGATCCCACTGCCCGAGATCAACAATCCCGTTGCGGACGGCCTGGACGCAGGTCTGGACAGTGCCGTCAAGTGGGCGCTGGACTCCAGCGGTTTGATGGGCATGCTGGAGGAGGTCACCGGCAACCTCTCCGGACTCACTGCGGCCGCCCACGAGTGGCAGACTCAGGCGAAGGCGATGCGGGCGGTCAGCACTGCTCTGCGTGAGGGCGGCGGCACACTCGCCGGGCAATGGGAAGGCGCGGCGTCGAACGCGTTCGGCCGGCACATGGGCCAAGTGGTCGAGGCCATCGACGGCACCGCCAAGGACATGGACGAGATCGCACAGATCATCAGCCAGGCGGCTGCGGCCTGCCAGCTCGCCGAGAACATGATCATCGAGATCATCCGGGAGGCGATCGAGGCGTTGCTCATCTCGCTCGCTGCGATGGTCGTGGTCGATATCCTGACTGTCGGCCTCGCGACCGTTGCCGACGCTCTCGTGGCGGATGCTGAGATCACCAGGTTCATCGAACGGGTGGCAAAGGTCTCAGCCGACCTGGCGGAGAAGCTGGACAAGCTGATGGAGAAGGTCCGCGAGCTCAGGAAGGCCGGCAAGTCCTTCAGCGAGATCAAGAAGAGCTTCAAGGAAGCCCGGGCGCTGGCCAAGGAGGTGCGAACGATCGGCAAGTTCCGCAACACGGCCAAGACCACCAAGAACCTGCTCATGTCCCCGTCGATGGACAACCTCGGGGAGTTCGCTGCCGCCAGGGGCGTCAAGGCCGTAATCGGCGCCGAGAAGGGCATCTTCTCAGGGGGCGTCGGAGTGGTGATCGGTGCCGACGGCCCGATGAGCCCGGTCACGGACGGGCTGAGTAAAGACCCTGCCATCGATGCCGTGGCCGGTCAGCTCGACGGCCGCAAGAACGAGACTCCGTACCGTGTGCCGAAGACGCGGATCGAGGAGGACTTCGGGTGAGCGCTGGCCAGTACGGCCCGACACAGGCCATCTTCGAACCACGCCTGTTCGGCGGCGGCTCCCACGTGCCGTTGATTGCGCCGTGGCTGCAGCCGCACGAGCGTCTGCTCGGGATCGTCGAAGTGAGGCTGAGCGATGTGATCCGCCGCTCCCTACCCCGCAAGGTACGGCCGGGCAAGCAGTGGACGGGCATGCTCGGCGCGGTGGAGGGCGCCACCGAAGTTGCCGCCTCGGTCGGAGATGCTTTCGAGGATTTCGACTTCGGCATCATCCGCAGGATCCGACGCACCGTGCGCGGGGCCGGTCTCAAGGGCGGATGGCAGAGCGTGGCCGGCCAGTTCGTGATCGCTGTGCGCACCGGACCCGACCCCTCGCGCAGCGGCTACGACAACGAACGGGCGCTGATGGTCTTCACCGATCGCAGGATCCTTCTGATGCGCACGGTTTCCATCCCTAACAAGAAGGTGCCACTGTTCGGCAAGGTCCCGCCCGGAGAGAAGCTGAGCAGGAAGGAGGCCAGGTGCTTGGGAGAGCTCCTGCCAGGACAGCTCCGGAGCGTCGCCATCCGGCACAATTGGCTCTCGAACCGCGTGGACCTGCACTTCGCCGACGGCTCCCTGGCTGCGCTCGAGTTGTCTGAGAAGGATGCCCAAGCTCTGGAGGCGCTGAGCCAGGGGATCGCCCCCTCTCCGCGATCCTGACGCGCCAGCAGAACCATGGCGCGCTCTGGGGCATCCTCCGGCCAGCGGCAACTTGAGCCGCACGCTAAACAGCACAACGTGTGAGGTGCGCCGCCGGGCGAGGCGCAGCGTGGAGACCGAAGAAAGGGTGTCCCGGTGATCGAGTCGCTCAATCCGTTCGGGATCACCTTCTCTTCCCACCGAGACGAAACGGTGTGGGAGGTCCGCGGGGAGGGCGCGAGCGTACCCGTGGCTCGGGTGCGCCGTCCCGGTCCGCCGAGGCGAAGGGCCCGTGTGAGGTCTACGCCGGACTGCGACTGGACCAGCTCCTGGAGCTTGTGAGGGCCCACGACGTAGCGTGCCTCGACGGGCGGTATGTGCGGCGGCCGTAAGGCCACCATGGCACAAGGCCAGTTGCCGTAGCTGACGCGTATCGGGCTCAACGGGCTGTGTACGCCGTACAGAGTTTCGACAGGTGTACCTTGCTGCCTCGATTGAGAAGGCCACCGCGGAAGGCTAGGTCAACGACGGCGGGAGAGGCGCAGCCCCACACGTTGGCGGCGGCCTCGACGGATAGGCTCGGGTCATGGGCATGATCCGCAGGCTGCTGGGCGTGACGACCGACGACATCGAACGGCTGCGTGGGCAGCGTCTCGCCGAGCACGCAGCCCGCGTGTCGGCGTTCCTCGTACCCGGTGAAACCCTCGTCGGCACCGCCCAGGCCGACCTGGTCGCCGTCCCCACGCCCACGGACCGGCTCATCCCCCGCCTGCCGCCACCCGCAGTCGCGCCGGCCGAGCAGGCCGGAACATCGGGTCTCGCCCGTGCCGCGGGCTGGGCGTACCTGGCCGCGCACCCATTCCAGGCTGCCGGAGAGGTCCTCACGGACGCGCTCTCGGATGCCCTCTGGTATGTGCCTGGCAAGGTCATCGATCACCTGGCCGTCGAGCGGCGCGTCGACTGGTCCACCACTGCGGCCCGGCTGATCCTGCTGACCCACGCGGTGCAGCAACTGGAGGGCTACAGCAGCGGCTTCGTCGTAGCGGCGACGGACCGCAGGCATCTGCTCTTTGGCCATGCGCACAACAGACGTGATCCGTTGTATCCGCTGCTCCAGTACGCCCCCGGTGAGATCGTGTCCGTGCGGGTCGTCCCTACCGAGCGCAGCGCGAAGGGCAAAGCGGAGCCGCACGTCGCCCTGGTCTTTCGTGACGGGTCGTCAGTCACCGCGGCTCCAGACGCCATCGCGGGTGCGCGTTTCGCCGAGTTGCTGTCGCGTCCAATGGACTGAGCGGGGGCGGGACGCATGAGTGGCTGAGCATCGCGGGCGACCTTGAGAAGAACGTCGGCGAAGTTCGTTGTCCGGCCTGTTTGTAGTTCCCTCGAAGCACCAAGTCCTGTGGGAAGAACGATCGAGTCCTGAGAATGACGAGAGACGAAGCCGTCGAGGTGGCCCGTGTCCACCTGCGGGAGAGTTACGGAGACGGTCCGCCGACCATCGTGATGCATCCGGAACTCACGGTCGAGCACGACATGGCGTGGGCCGTGCGGTTTGTCGGGAACATCTCGACACCGGCGATATCACCCAGGCGCCGATGGTGCGGATGGTCGTCGTGTTCAAGGACGGTTCTTTCGTGGGATTCCCTCCTTCCGCCTACACCACTGAACAGTCGAAGACTTGGCTGGCCACGGGGCAGCGGCCCAGGAAGCCCTTCTGAGCCCATGGACGATCCAACAACGCAGGCCGCGAACTGGTTGCGACGGACTTACCGCGGAATTGTGGAACCTTCCGGTTCAGGCCCGGTCGCCGGCAGGCCGCAGTCATGGATCTTCGGTTGCCGTGCGCTGCCGGTGCCGCTCATGGTTGAAGGGGGGGGGCAGGCCGCGAACGTCTGCCTCGCCACCGCGTGCTATGGCGATACAGGCGGTGAACAGCGGGATTCAGGACTTACCGGCGTCGTTCAGCGCGTCCCACTGTCTGGCAGGGCGGTCTCGGACGTCACCTCGGCCACAACTGGGGAAGCGGAACCGAGGGTGTCATTGTGGCCCGGGGCCCCGACGGCTCAGGCCTTGCCGATGTCGACCGCCCACACGCCCGTACCGTTGTAGGCCTCGGGCGTGGCTGTCAAAACCTGCCCCTCGACGGCGCCAGCGATCGCGGCGTGGACGGCGTGGCCGTAGGCCCATTCCAGACCGGCTGCCACTACCTGTTCCACCGTTGCCGTGCCGGCGAAGTCGAGCGGTACGAATTCGAGGCCTGGCAGCGCTCCGACATGTGCTGCTGCGCCAGGGAGCTGAAGACTTGCGGCCACCAGGCACAGCGCTGGAATCTGGGCGCGTTGGTCGGGATCATCGACCTCAACCACAGCCAGGCCGGACAGCAGCCGATGACCACGACACAGAGCCACTACAGCTGTGTGGTCCAGAATGATCACCGGCGCTCCCCCACTTGCCTGGACGCGATCGCGGCACGCCATTCCTGCGCCTGCCGTACATCAGCCTCGCTGAAGTCCTCGCGCAGGTTCGCCCGAACGTATGCGATGCCTCGCGCGGAACGCTCTGCGCGCTCCGCCTCCGTCGGGGTTGCGGCGACCACACGTTCGACGTAGGCGCGTGTGCTCAGGCCGCGCTCCTCGGCGAGCGTGCGCAGGCGGTCTCTTATCGACTCACTGATCTTGATTGTGGTGTCAGCCATACCCTCAGAATACAGGTGAATACCGAGAGGCGCGAAGACGGCAAGCCGGTAGGCGCGCAGGCGCCCTCCGGCTTGGTCGAAGAGGCGCCGAAGGAGTAGTCCCCCAGTCGCGCAGCCGACGGCCCTGAGGGCAGTTGCACGTCGGGCCAAATCTTCTTGTGGGCGAGTTCCGGGACATCCCCGTCTCCATGAGATGTGCTGGGCAGCTGACGACAAGACGTGAACCGAACTCCCGTAGGCACAGGTCCGGTTCTAGGAGCAGGACGCACGGCAGCAGGCCGAGTTGGACTGTGAACACGCAGAGCGGACGCGCCGGTGCACGGGGTGTCCGGAAGTGGTGGCCAGGCCGAAGCTTCACTGGCCATGTCCTAGGGTGCAACGTTGCACGCCCTGGCGTGACTCCACTTCCAGACTGCTCACCATCACGGGGATCTCTTATGCGTTTCGCGGCAGTAATCGTCCTGATCGCCGCCCTGCTCGGGTCCGCCCCTGCTCTGGCTCAGGCGGCGCCGGGGCGTGACTCCGTCGAGCACGCCTCGCTGTCGTCGACGCGGACCAGCGTCGGCATCGGCAAGAGTCGCGGCGGCTACCGGAAGTCGAGCGGTGGTTACTCCTACCGCGACAACAACGGGAGTTCGTACTCGGGGAAGGGGAAGATGCCTCTGTGGCAGGCGTTCGTCGTCCTGTTCCTCTTCGGCGGACTCATTGTCTGGGGCGTCGTGAAGCTGGTGCGCAAGTTCCGGGCTGCGTGAGCGCCTGGCCGGGTCGGGACTTGTCCTCGCGACGAGAACACCGGTCAAACGGCCAGAGCAGCCATTGGGGGCCAGGATCAACTTCCGGGTCTCCGGAGGGCTGGCGCAGGGCGGAGTCCCTGAACCCACGCAGCTGCGCGATCTTCAGGCCATCGGTCGTCGCTTCGGTGAGCTCCATGAACTGGCATCGGCTACTGCCCACCCCCGCGCCCCTGCACACCGGCGACAACTCGGCACGCCCAGGCACCCGTCGCCCCGCCCCCCCGAATGAGGTCAAGCCGTGAAGACCCGGAGGGGATTTTGCCGACAAATCCGCTTATGCAACGCTTGGTTCGAGTTCTCGGACAGGCCCTTGCTTAGATGATCAAGCACGTTTGCACGCAATCAATCATCACGGGGTATTCATGCACACGCGTGTCCTGACCGTCCGACGCGCCGCCACCGCCCTCGCCTGCGCCGCGGCGATGGTGTCGCTCGCGGCCTGCAACAACGGCGACACCGGCTCCGCGGGGGCCGCGGGTGGCTCCACGCCGTCGAAGAGCACGGAGGCCAGTCCCGCTGCCAAGCCGAACGGCATCGAGAAACTCTCCGCGAAGGAGATCTACGACTCGGGCCACAAGGCCAACGCCGCCGCCGGCTCCTTCCGGGAGCAGATGACGCGCGGGGACACCAAGACCGACATGCTGCTGTCCGCCACGGAATGCGTCGGCACCGTCAAGATGTCGAAGGGCACCTTCCAGGTCATCCGCAAGGGCAACGACGTCTGGGCCAAGCCGGACTCGGCCATCGTCAAGGAGTTCAACTCCGACCTCGGCGCCAACACGCTCTCCGCCGACAAGTGGCTCCACGGCACGCCGAGCAACCCGCTGATGAAGGGCTTCGCCAGCTGGTGCCACCAGGAGCAGTTCACCGCACCCGACACGCTCGACGCGGGCAACAAGGTGACCAAGGGGAAGGTCACCGCGGTGGACGGGCAGCCGGCGGTGCCGGTCGTCATGACGGCGAAGGGGGACTCGGTCACCTGGTACGTGGCGACCACGGGCAAGCCGTACTACTTCAAGCAGGCCAGCAGCCGTGCGGACATGCAGAACCTGGTGTACTCGGACTTCGGCAAGCCGGTAGGCGCGCAGGCGCCCTCCGGCCCGGTCGAAGAGGCACCGAAGAAGTGATCCGGTAACCCCTGGTTACGCGGTCGTCGGCCCGGCGGGCAGTTGTCCGCCGGGCCGCGTCCCGTCCGGGCTCAGGGCCCGCAGGTCCCCGACTCGGCCGCGCACTGCCACCCCGAGAACCCGTCCCCGGGATGGTCGACGGCATGGTTGAACTGGATGAACCCGTAGACCACGACGACGGTGAACGCCACGGCGGCCAGCGCCGCCAACCACAGTGCGATCCGTCGTACGACCCGCGGTACGCCCCGCCGCGGCGTCCGGCGGCGGGCGGGCTCGCGGTCCCGGGGCGGTCTCGGCCCGGTGTTGCGCGGGGTGTGCCGGCCGGTCGTCATGCGCAGGACGTTATTTCGTCGGAGGTGCCGACCACGTCGAAGTCACGTCCCAGGCCCACGGTGTTGAGGTGGGCGATGTCGGCCTGCTCCAGGTTCATGCTGGCCGGGCCCCAGCCTCCGGTGGCGTTGGCCCGGTGTTCGCTGGGGACGCCCCAGTCGTAGCGCTTCTGGACCTCGACCCGGTAGGTGACCTCGCCGTCGTGGACGTAGCCGGTCAGCCGGTACTGGAAGTGGTTGAGCGCGTAGTACCACTCCGAACTGCTGTCTCCGTCCGCGGGGTTGGGCGCGGTGGACTTCCACTCGGTGGTGAACGGGCCGTCCGGGCGGCCGTGGACGTCCTTGCGCAGGGTCTCGTCGACGCCTGACCGGAAGGCCGGGATCTGGTCCATCATGGTCTGCGGCTCGACCTCCACCGTCTTGCCGCTGCCGTCCAGGTAGTGCTGGACCAGCCCGGCCGCCGTGGGCCAGTCCTTGACCGTGGCGAAGTACGCGGCGACGTTGTTCAGCTGGTTGCGGACCTTGTGGTCCTCGGCGTCGGGTTTGTCGATGTTGAACCTGCGGTTCTCGCTCTCGAAGTTGTGGGCCGTGCCGAACACCACCTTCAGGCTCTTGGCCAGCCACTCGTCCTCTTCGGCAGCCTGGCCGAGCACCCGGTTCAGCCGCTCCTGGAGGCCGTCGGCGGTGTGCTGGTGCTGCTCGTAGTTCTCGTGCACCTCGGGGTCGTCGGGGTTGTCGACCACGCACATCTCGATCCGGCCGTCCGCGCTGATCGTCATGCCGTTCTCCAGCGCCTCCTGCTGAAGCTGCAGCGCCTTGCGCTGGAGCTCCTCCAGGCCCTTGGTCCCGCCGGTGCCCTTCGCGCCGTCGGCCTCCTGGTCGAGGAAGTCGCGCAACCCCCTGACTTCCTGGTCCAGGGCGTCGATGTCCAGCTGCACGCGGTCGCAGTAGGCCTGTGCACGCTCACCCGCCTCGCCCTGCCAGTGGTCCTGGTGCAGCTTCTGGACCACGCCGTCGTGGAACTCCGTACGGGCGTCCTTGATCTTGCGGTGGATGGCGTTCCAGTTGTCGGCGAACGTCTCCAGGGCGTGCACGTCCAGCTCGATGAGCTGGTGGAAGGTGACCATGGTGCTGCTGCTTCCTCAGGCTCAACGGG
The DNA here is from genome assembly GCF_053593775.1 of Streptomyces sp. NPDC002092. Taxonomy (NCBI): domain Bacteria; kingdom Bacillati; phylum Actinomycetota; class Actinomycetes; order Kitasatosporales; family Streptomycetaceae; genus Streptomyces; species Streptomyces sp. NPDC002092. The sequence continues at coordinate 35,496 of NZ_JBSFDG010000024.1, read as the reverse complement.
ACGGGTTCGGGGCGTGCGGGTCGGCGAACTGCGAGGCGGTCGACACCTCGTTGCCGTCGTACGCGTCCGCACTGTCGCGGAAGTTCCGCGCGGCCGTGTCCAGGCGGTCCGTGACGACCTTGAGCAGGTCCTCCCAGCGGTGCTGCATGGCGTCGATGCTGTCGACGAACGACCAGCCGGGCGCCGCCTTCGCCAGATCGCGGAAGGAGTCCTCGGCCGGGCCGCCGGTCTTGCGGAGCAACCCGGAGGCGGTGTCGCAGTCGTCGGCCCTGGCCCGAAGGAACGACGAGCTGACTCCCACGTCCGGGTCGCCGCCCCAGACCGGCGGCGCGGGCGGCGGAGGCGTGGGCGCAGGGCCCGGTGAGGGCGACGGCTCGGGTTGCGCGACCGTGGTCATGGCTGGTGCCGCGGTGGTCGCTGGCGCCGAGACCTGGGCATACGCCAGCCTCGGATCGACTGCATGGCTCATCGCCGTCTCCTCCAGAGCCGGTTGCCGGCTCTCACCCCGTACAGAAGGAACGTTCTTGATCAGCGTAGGGCAGCCGTCACTTGATGTGCCACCGTCATCCCCGTGCGCCCACCGGGGCCGGGCCCTCCGTCACGTGAAGAACACCACCAACAGGCTGACCACAAGGCCGAGCACGCCCACCGCGACCGTCACCAGGGCGGTGCGGAACAGGCCCCGGCTCTCGCCCTGGCCGTAGGGGAAGCCGGTGACGGCGCAGAAGAGGCCGACGGCCAGGGCGATCAGGGCGCCGAATCCCCAGGCGCAGCCGACGGCGATGGCCCGGGTCCAGCCGTGGTCCTGCATGTACGAGGTGTCGCTCGTCCGGCGGGCCTCGATGACGTGGCCGCGGGTGTACAGGGCGTCGCTCTTGAGTTCGGCGTTGAGGTCCTTGACGGTGGAGTCGGCGGAGGTGAAGGTGCCGTAGCACCACCTGGTCCTGGTCTTCTTCCGTGAACTCGACGTGCTCGACGAGCTGCGGTACTTGTACTCGACGGTGCAGGTCTGGACGGTGAGCTTGCCCGGGGTGGACGTGGCGTAGGTGTAGGGGCCGAGGTAGGCGCCGAGGGCCAGGGCGACGAGGCCTACGAGGATCAGGCCCGCGCCGATGAGGCGGCCGAGGCCCGTGCGGTCTCCCGGTGCGGCGGCGTTCGTCGCGGCGTTCCCGTGTACTTGTGTCATGGGGGTTCCTCAGGAGGGATACGGGCGGGCGTTACAGGGCGAGTGCGCAGACGAGTGCCGCCAGGGCGCCCAGGGCGAATACGCCGCCCAGGACGGGCCCGGTGACGCGTGAGGCCGGAAGACGCTGCCAGGACTCCGAGAGGGCGGGGCCGTTGCGGGCGCCGAAACCGGTGAGAAGGCAGAAAATGCCGAAAGCCACCAGGGAGAGGCAGAACGCGAGAATTGCGGCGTCTTTTCCTGGGGCCCGGTCCTCGGGCAGTTCGAACGTGCCGTCCGCTTGTACGACGGGGATTTTCGAACCGGTCTCGAAACGCGAAGACGTGTTCACCACGACGTCTTGGTAACTGGCCTTGCCGTCCTGCGCGGCCCAGTTTCCGGTGCAGCTGAACTCGAGCTGTGTCGTACGCCTGTGCGTGCCGTAGTGGGTCCTCGTGTGCGTTTCGCATGAAGAAACCGTGAGGGTTCCCTCGGTGCCGTCACCGGCGAGTTCACTGCGCAGTTCCGGAATGGTCACCACGGCGACGACCGCGGCCACGAGGAGCAGCCCCAGACCGACGAGTCTGCCCACCCAAAGGCTGCCTGTACTGCCGTAACGCGGCTGTGTTGTCACCACTGTTGGTCGTCCCCCTGGGAAGCTTTACGATCTTGACCGACGGTTTGCCGGGCCGTGCGCGAGGAGTCTAAGGTATCCGCCTGTCGTCCTATATGAATGCGCCAAGCAGTACGGGGGAGATTTATGGCGTTCGACGCCTTTGCTGTGGACACCGACGTACTCCGCAAGCAGGGAGTGAACTTCGCCGAACTCGGAGGCGATTTCACGAAGGCCTCCAAGCGGCTCCAGGACACCCTTGAAGGGCTTGGGGAACCGTGGGCGGACGCTGATTTCGGGGAGATCTTCGGGCAGGTCTACACGCCGGTTCGTGACGGAATCTTCACATCGATGGACAGCCTGGGGAAGCGGCTGGAGAAGATCGGGCACAACCTGCAGGACATGGCGCATAACTACGACGAATCGGAATCGTCGAACTATGTTCTGATGGACGGGATCTCGGGCCGAGTCTAATTAAATTCGGGGATATTGGCATGTCGCTCACACTGCCCAGCGAGCTTGTCTGGGTGCTCGATCTCCTCGGCTACAGCTGGCCCGAGGCCGATGAACAAGCACTGCACGATGTCGCCGAGGCCTGGCGGGCCTTCGGAAAGGACCTCGAAACGATCCAGACGGACGGCGACGGATTCGCCCGCACCATCCTGGCGAGCAACGCCGGTACGGCCGTCGACGAATTCACCAAGGGCTGGGGCGCCTACACCGGCGCGGGCGGCCAGGACAGCTACATCCCCGACGTGAAGACCGCGTGCGAGGTGATCGCCCTCGCCTTCGACGCGGCCGCGATCGCTGTCCTCACGGCGAAGCTGGCCGTGATCGCGCAACTCGTCGCCCTGGCCGTGGAGATCATCGCGGCGCAGGCGGCGGCCCCCTTCACCTTCGGGCTGTCCGAGGTCGGCGCGCTGGGCGCGACGCAGGCCGCGCGGGTGATCGTCCGTGAGCTGCTCAACAAGCTCAGGACGGAGGTCATGCAGGCGATCACCAAGGCCATGGAGCACGCCACCATGGACGCCCTCAAGAAGATCGCCAAGGAGCAGCTCGAGAAGATCACCAAGGAGAAGGTCAAGCAGTTCGCCAAGGACAAGATCAAGGAAGAGGCGAAGCAGTTCGTCCAGGAGAAGGTGGTGGACGCGGCCAAGGAGAAGGCCAAGGAAGCCGCCGTCGGAATGGCGCAGAACATCGCCCAGCAGAGCATCGAGACCCACTTCGACGAGCGGTCCGGAATCAACCTCGGAGAGACCACGGACGTCGCCGAGAAGGCGGGCGGCGAATACCTGGACGGCCTCAAGAACGAGGTCAAGGGCGGCGAAGGGTCGACCCTCGCGGGCTACACGGACGTGCAGGGGCACGTGGACAACGCCGTGGACCAGGCGACGGAGAAGGCCACCGGGGCGGTCGGGAATCGCGTACAGCACGGTGTCGACACGCTGTCCGGACACGGTGGCAACGCCGCGGAGTCGTCCGACGGGGCCGCGGACAGCTCCTCCGAGGCGGACTCGGACTCCGCCCACGCCACGCAGGCGTCCTCCCGCAGGACCGCGGCAGCCGCCTCGACGGTGGGCTCAGGCTCTGCGCACGCCTCCGGGGGCGCACAGGATTGGGCTCGAAGCGAGTTCGGGTGACGCCCCTCCCCGGTAGCGAACGACAACACACGACAGGAAGGACGGCCGGACCCATGACCGCGGACCGGGAGATCCAGGACGAGGAACTCATGGGGATCGCCCAGGACCCCGAACAGGCCCTGCGGCTGCGCCGCTCCCTGCGCACCATCGCCGGCGCGAGCTCGCTCGACCCCGCCCTGCGCGAGATGGCGGGTGAGGTGCTGAGCGGACGCCTCGACGTCAAGGACGCCTTCCAGGACCCCCGTTACACCGAGGCCGTGTACCAGCGGCTCCACGAGATGCGCCGGGCGGCCGACGACCAGACGTATGCCGAACGCCAGCAGTCCAAGGGTCGGTTCGCGGACTGGGACGCACGGCAGCAGGCCGAACTCGACCGCGAACGTGCCGAGCGGGACGCGCCCGTGCACGGTTCCGTAGGGGGAAAGCGGTCGGGCCGGCGCTGAGGCGCGGGCGGGGCGCCGGGGCATGCGCGTGGCTGCTCATCAGCACCGGTTCAGGCCATGCTGCCGAGTGTCACCAGCACCGCACAGATCCCCAGAGCGCAGGCGAAGGAGAGTGCCAGGTGTTTGCCGCTGCGGCTGCGGTAGCTGCGCAGGGCCTGCCAGATGCCGGTGGCGGCGACGACAGCCAGGGGGCCGCCTGCCGCACTGCGCCAGATGCGAGTCTGCCGTTGCGCCCGGCTTTCGTCACCCATGCCGTTCATCAGCATGGGCGGCAGGCTATGCGATCCGCAGCGGCCGAACGCGGCCGTGGCTGCACCGGCGCCGGCCCTCCGGCTGACACGTCACGCCGGACGGCGACTCTTGCCGACGAGGTACGCGACGCCCCAGGCGGCGCCGGCGGCGAGTACGAGGCTGAGCAGGGAGAACCAGTCGACTCCACCGGTGGCATCGCTGTGCCACCAGGCCTTGGCCGGGAGGAACGGGTTGTACTCCAGCATGTCCTTGAGTGCCATGAACGACTGTTCCTTGGCGATGATGAGCGGGAGGGCGTTGGCGTCGCCGAAGAAGGCGCCGAGCGCGGCGATGACGGCCCCGCCGATCCGGGCACCGTTGCTGCCGCGCCCCACCTTGCCGACCAGTGCGCCGACAATCGCGCCATTGAGAAGTGCGTGGCCCAAGGAGAGGGCGTTGGCCACGGCGTTGGATGTTATGTCCTTGTACGTGGCCAGGATGAGGCCGGTGTAGAGCGCCGACACGACGAAGGAGACCAACAACCCGAGGAACACCGCGCCGACGGCGTTACCGCCCCCGTTCGGCCGCTGCCCGAAGGGCGGCGCCTGGAACGGCGGTGTCGGCTGCATCGGGTACATCGGCTGCACCGGCGGCGGCCCCACGGGCTGCGGTCCGGCGTACATCGGGGGCTGCCCGGGCGGAGGAGCCGGTGGCCCGAACCCCGGCTGCGGCTGCGGGGGGACGGGCTGGGCGTAGGGATTCGGGTGGTTCTGCGGCGGCTGTGGTGGCTGCGGCGGCGGCTGGAAGGGCGGCTGGCTCATGGTTCCCCGTGGACTCAATGGAGTTGACTGGCAGAAGCAGCAAGTTATCAGTGAGATCAGGAGGGGGGTGGTGGAGCAGGAGCGGGCTGCGTGAAGGGTGCCGGCTCGTCGAGTGTCGAGCCGGAGCGGCCCGCGCCGGTCGACCGGTTCGACGAGCAACCGGCTCTCGTCAGGTCGGAAAGTCGCCGACCCGGCCGCGTGCCAGCAGGTACTTGGGGATGTAGCCGGACTCCACGTCGATGGGGACCCCCGCGTCGTGGGCGAGGCAGGCCATGGCCAGCGGTCCCAGTGCGACAAGGCCGCTGACCTGGGCGGCCGTGGATTCCTCCGCGGTCCAGTACTCCTTGTGCCACTCCAGGGCCTTGACCAGTTCGACATCGAAGCGCTCGCTGTCGCCTGTGACCAGGCGGTGGAACAGGTTGAGCGGGGGGTACAGGATGCGCAGCATCAGGCTGCGGTCGGCGACCTGCAGAGCGTCCGGATCGGTGCCGTTGATTGCGGCCATCAGCTTGTCGCCGATGCCGGGGCCCTGTTTCCAGTACGTCTGAAGCGTGTCGACCCAGTCGTAGATGTACTCGTCGAACACCGCTCCGGACTCGCGCAGCAGCGAGAGGGGGACGTTGCTCAGTTCTGTGAGCCGTTCGCGTTCGCGGCAGACGAGCGCCAGGTAGAAGGCGGTGAGCCAGTTGCCCGCGTTGGCGGGTGGCTGTGGGCTGATGGCGCGGATCGTGCGCGGCATACCCGAGATCAGGCACTCCACGGTGGGTTCCGGTGAGGTGGCGGACCGGAACAGGGCGGAGCCGATCTGCATGGCCGCGGCCCAGGCTTCCCAGGTCTCGATCCGGGCGGCGCGGGGATCAAGAGCGCAATGGCTCTTGGCGTTCGCGAGAGCCCTGTTCAGACCGGTGTTGAACGTGCTGGGCATGGTCTCGAGCTTCCGGACCCGCGCCTCGGCGTCGTCAACGAGTGCTTGCGCACCGAGAACACGGTCGGCAGGCACTTCATGTCGTGTGACTTGCGTAGTCATTTCCGCCTGTTCGGATCTGAACCGAGTAGGAGAGATCACGCGGCCCGCCGCATGGCTCCCGCAGCCGCCGGCTGGATGCGGAGGGCCTTCGCGCTGCGTTCGGTGGCTGCGACGAGGATGCCGTCGGGGGACAGGTCCACGGCCGTGAAGGGAACGTCCGAGAGCAGCTCTGCCACGACCTTGCGAGTTGCCCGGTCCCAGACGCGCACGTAGTCGGCGCCGCGGCTCAGGCCCAGTGGGGCGGCGGCCCGCTCCTCCTCGGACGGGTGCTGGACCTGCCCGGGGTCGGGGTCAGGGCCGGAGTCGTCGGATCGGACGAGGCGGTGCACGAGCACCGCGGAATCGGCCGGTACGACGAGGACGGCCACCGGGACGGGCTGTCCCTCGGCCCCGGGCAGGCTGCCGGCGGAAACCGCGCTGATGCCGGGCGCGGGCAGGCTCCACAGGGTCTGCCAGGGCAGGTCGAGGCCGAGCCGCCCGTGGATGGCGTCGGCGTACTCGAGCAGGCCGTCCTCCACGAAGGCCGTCTCCAGCAGGGCGGCACGCTGCGGCGCAGGCACCTGGGTGCGGGTGAGCAGGGCCGCCGTACGCAGGTACGTCCTGGCCGGTGCACCCAGTTCCTCGGCCGGTACCGCCTCGACGGCGGCCCGCAGCGGCACCGGAGCGGCGTGGACGAACAGCCCGGGATCCGTGAGGAGTTGGGGCAGCAGGCCCGCCTCCAGGGTGTGGCCCGCGATGTGGTCCCGTACATACGGGTCGGCCCTGCTCCAGTCCTGGTCCGGCACCGCCTCCAGCAGCGTCATCGCGATCTGCGTCTGGGCGGCACGGACGCTCGGCAGGCCGGCGCGCAGCTCCTCGCCGATGGCCGGGTGCAGCAGCCGTAGCAGCGTCCGCGTACTGCCGTCCCCGTCCCGCCGGACCGACTCGACGAACGGGCCGGCCAGCGCGCCGCTGTCCGCGAGGACGCCGCTCATGTCCTTGTCCGCAAGGGCGTTGACGAGCCGTGTCCACAGGTCGACGGGCAGACCGTCGCCCTCCGCGAGGGCCAGCGGCGCCAGGAGCTGACGCAGAGCCAGCGGGTCCGCTCCTAGGCGCCGGGCGTGCAGGTCGAGTGCCTGGCCGAGGGATGAGGGCAGGAGGGTCTCGTCGTACGGGGCGGCCGAGCCCGGACTCATCAGGAGGCTCCGGACGGCGAGCTGCACGGTGAGGGGGCTCGTTCCGGCCCGGCGTCCGATCGCCTCGGCCAGGGTCCGCCTCGCCGCAGCGTCCGAGGCGAAGGGCGGCTCCGGGGCGCCGGACTCCGGTCTGAGCAGCGCGTACGCCTGCAGCACCAGACCGCGCGGGTCGGCCCACTGCGGGTCGTCGAGGTCGATGATCTGCACCGTGCCGGGCGGGAGTTCACCTTCGAGCTCGGTGACGAGCTCGCGCGGTACGTCCGCGAGCAGCCGCACGTTCGCGGTGGCAGCGAGCGGCCTCAGCACCTCCCGTACGACGCGGGCCGGCTCGCCCGCCGTACGCACCGGACCCGCCCGGTCGACATCGGGCACAACCACCGTCTCGGTCCGGCCGAGGGCGCCGACGGCGGCGTAGACCTCTTCGAGGCGGCCGGCCCGGAGGCCGTAGTGGTCCGCGATGAGCCAGCCGAGCTGCGCCGCGGTCAGCCCCGCCGCGCTCGGCACCGCCGGGGCGGGGAGGTCGGGCGGCACGGTCGACGGGTCGAGGTCCGACAGCGGCAGCCGTCCGCGGAACTCCGGGTCGCACAGCATCAGGAAGCCGGTCAGCAGATGCGAACGCCCGCTGCCCGGGCTGCCGGTGAGGACGATCACCCGGGGTGCATCCGGCCGGCCCGACCGCCAGGCGGCGAGCGCACGCAGTACGGCGGTGCGTCCGCCCAGGTAGGGATGGGGTGCGTAGCCGTTGGTCGGGGCGGTCATCGGTGGGGGACCTCGCGGGTGCCGGAGTGGTGGACGAAGGCTAGGAGTTGCGACCGAGGTTCTGCCGGTACAGCGCGATCGCCTGCTCGGTCGGGTAGTTGGGGACGGTCACGCTCTCGCCGGTCTCCTTCGAGACCACGATCTTGGCTCCGCCGGGCGGGGCGGGCCGGGGCCGGCCGGCCGCGTCCGTGGTGGGCGGGAAGACCGCGTACACCAGGTAGCCGATGTCGAACTCGTGGACCCGCAGCTCGGCGGGCGTGCCGTCGGGCAGCTTGGGCTCGGCGTAACGCGAGCGGACGATCCCGAGGGCCTGGTCCGGGGTGGTGGGCGGGGTGTGGGGTGCCGGGGGCGGGGTGTCCGAGGTCATGGGCTTCCTTCGTCTGGCGCCTGGGGGCGGGGGCGGCTGGGGTCAGGTGGGGAACTCGTTGATCCAGGCACCTTCGAGGAGATGCTTCGGCAGGTACTCGGACTCGACGGTGATGGTGAAGCCGGCATCGACCGCGAGGCAGGACACGGCCAGCGGGCCCAGGGCCACGAGGCCCTCGGTGGTCAGCTCGCGGTCCTCGTCACGGGTCCAGTACTCCTTGTGCCACTCCACGGCCTTGGCCAGCTCGGCGTTGAACCTCTCCTGGTCACCGCGCGCCAGCTGGGTCAGGAGGTTCATCGGCGGATACATGATCTGCAGTACGCCGTCGCGCGGCGCGTGCCGCAGCGCGGCGGGATCCGTCCCCTCCACCGCGGCCACCAGTTTGTCGCCGAACTCCGGGCGCTTGAGCCAATAGGCCTGGAGCGCTTCCACCCAGTCGTAGACGTACTCGTCGAGAACCCCGTCGGCCTGCCGAAGACGCGAGACGGGGAAGTGGCACAGCTCGGTCATCCGCTTCTTCTCACGGCAGACACAGGCGAGCCAGAAGGCATTGAGCCAGTTGCCGGCGTGGGCGCGGGGCAGGGCGCCGGCGCGGACGGTCCGCATCTCATGACCGATGCGGTACTCGAAGGCGGTGCCGGCCGGGGCCTGTGCCGACACGAAGAGGGCGGAGCCGACCTGCATCGCGGTGACGCAGGCCTCCCAGGTCTCGAGCTTGTCGGACTCCGGGTCCAGGACGCAGTGCCGGCCGAGCAGCCCGATGGCGTCTGCCAGAACGTTCGAGAACCACGAGGGCTGGTTCTGCAGTCCGTCGACGTCCTCCCAGAAGTCGTCGGTGAGAGTCGGGAGGATCCTCGCCATGTTTCGCGTCGGGAAATCATGTCGCGGAATCTGCATCGCGTGCCTTCTCTTCTTCCGTTCTGATGTCGAACTGCTTCATCTCGTAACCCTGGTGCTTGCCCCCGGAGGAGTTGCCCTTGACGAGTATGTACTTCACCCGCGACGGGTCCGCTTCCAGCGCCTTTCTGAGGTCGCGTGCCAGTTGCCGCTCCGCGCTGGCGGCATCCAAATCGGCGTCGGTCCGGGCCGTGTCCAGGTTCCGGCGTGCGCGCGCATCCATCTCATGCAGGATCGTCTCAAAGTACGCGCGAGTGCCCTGCCGGACCCTCGGCACACCGGGACCCGGAGCGTTCTGGCTGTCCTGGCCGTCGTCGTTCCGCGCGCCGTCGCCTTGGTTCTGGCCCGGATCGTCCGGTGAAACGGACTGGTCGGAGCCGGTCTCCGGCGCGAGCCCCCGCCGTTCGCCGAGATCGGCGGTCAGGGAGCCCTTGGCCTCCACGACGACGAAGTGGGGCGGGTCGGTGTTCGGGTCCCGGTAGATCTGGTCGAACCGGTTGTTTCCCATGGCCCGGTCGTCGACGCGGTCGTAGTCCGGGAAGTGCCGGGGCATCACGTGGTGCTCGGCGACGGCCTCGCCGTAGTCCTCACTGGCCCGCGTCATCTTCCCGTGCAGAGGACTGTGCCTCGCGTCGGCTTCCTCGAATTTCTTCAGATTCTCCGGGGTCTTGTTCGCCTCGTAGGCGTCCTTGGCCGCCTTGCGGTCCTTGTGCGGCTGGTTGTCGGCGTCGATCGCATCCTGACGTTCCTTGGCGGCCCGGTCGAGCCGCTTCAGGTTGTCGTCGGAGATCTCCGTGTGCCGCTCACCCGAACCCGCGCCCTCGTCGATATAGGACTCCGGATCGGCCTCCGGTGCGTCGTTGGCAAGCATCCAGGGAGCGTTCGGATCGTTCGTGGGATGCAACTGCGGGACGGGACGGCCGTCCTCGGCGGGTGCGGTCACGCTCCGGCGGTAGCCGCTCCTCGGGTGGTAGTACTTCTCGAACCAGGCCCTGTCCTTCGGGTCGTTCGAATTGGCCCGCGCGAGCATGTCCAGATCACGCTGCCTGCGCTGGTCCGGGTCGCCTGAACCGTCGCCTGCGGGCTCCGCCGGACCGGACGGGTGTTCCGGGTGCGCGGGCCTGGGCGGCTGCGCCGACTGCTCGGCGGCGATGTCGCCGTACAGCGGCTTCTTCCCGTTGACGGAGTCCTTGACGTAGTGGGCGGCATCGGCGTTCCTGCCGTCCGGCGGGCTCTCGCGCTGGGGAACCGCGGAGTCCTTGGTCATGTTGCCGGGGTGGTCGCGGTGGTCGTCGGCAGGGGACTGGTCCGGGCTTTCGGGACGAGTGTGGTCCGAGCTGTCGGGCCGGTCCGCGTCCGGTGCCGCCGGCCGCGGATCTTCGGCGTGATCGGGGTGTTCCCGGTCCGGCATCGGCTCGTTGTCCGCACGCCGTCCGTCGGACCGCTCGTCGGTCTCCGGGCTTTTCCGTGGCGGGGTATGCGTCTGCGGGTCCGAGGTGCGCGGGTCCTGAACGCGTGGATCGGACGTACGTGGATCGGACGTACGTGGATCGGACGTACGGGGATCGGACGTACGGGGGTCGTGCGCGCGGGGATCCGGGCTGTGAGGGTCGGACGCCCGCGGGTCCTGGGCACGGGGATCCGCGGCGCGCGGGTCGGTGGTGCGCGGGTCCGAAGGCGCGGTGGTCTGCTGAGGTGTGTGCCGGTCCGTGGTGGGGTCGGTCGGGGTGTCCGTCTCGGTCCGGGCGGGGGTGGAGGTCTTGTCCGGGGTGCCGTTGTCGGTGGCGTCGGACGTGGCGTGCGCGGGTGGCCGCTGCTCGGGAGAGGGGTCGGGCCGGGACGGAGCTTCGGTCGTCGCGGTCGGCTGCTCTTCGTCCTTGCGGAGAGTGTGGTCCCGCTCGTCGGGATGCGCCACTTCGCTCGGGTGCGCCTGCTGGTCCGGGGTGCTCGGTGTCTCGCTCCGGGGGCGGCCGTTCTCGTCGCCGGGCTCGCTGTTCGCCGGGTCCGGCGACGAGGTGTTCGGGTCGGCCGTCGACGGCTGGGCGGGGTCGGCGTCGGCCGAGGAGTCCTGGTCCGCCGCCGCAGGGGCGTCGGTTCCCGTGTCGGTGTCGTCGTGCTGCTTCGGGGGGTCGGCCGAGACCTCGTTCTGCGGGGCCTGGCCGTTTTCCTGCTGCCCGTCGTTCTGGGCGTTGTCCGGCTGGGAGCCGTCGCCGTTCTCGTTCTGCGACTCGCCGCTCTGGCTCTCCGTGCCGTTCGTCTGCGGCTGGCCGGTGTCGATCGGGTTGCGGTCGGCGTCCAGCGGGATGTGCCACACGTGCGCCGCCTGGTCGATGTGCAGGGGCTGGCTGCTGACCTGGCCGCTCTGGGTGTCGACCCAGACGATGTTGCCGTTGTGGTTGACCACGTTGAAGGCGTGGCCGCCCCCGCCCGGCCAGTCGACCTGGACGATGGCTGCCGAGCCGGGGCCCGCCTGCTGGAGGGTGTTCGCGATGTTGTCGGCGGTGGCGGGGTCACCGCCGGGACCGGCGTAGGTGTGGGCGGCGCCGGTCCAGCGGATCTGGTTCTCGTTCGCGTCGTCCTCGGGGGACCAGTGGTCCGGCTTGCCGTTCGCGTCGGTGTCCAGGGTGCGCGGGGCCGAGACCTGCGGGTTTCCGTACCAGGTCTCCAGGAACGAACGGGAGCAGTCGGCGCAGTTGTTGCTGCGTCCGGGGACGTTGACGCCGCCGTCGTTCTGGAGCTGGGACCAGTTGCCCTCGAAGGGGTCGGGGAAGCGCTGCGGGGTGCCGTCCTCGTTGTGCGGCACCGCGTCGACCAGCGCCTGCTGATCGGCGGGGTCGGGCTCCGTCAGGCCTCCGGGGTGGTGGTCCAGGTCGGAACGGATGTCCTGGAGGCTGTCCTGCTGCGGGTGCTGCTGGTTGCCGGCGTCGCCCGGGGTGGCCTGGGGCGAGCCCGGTGCCTGCGGCGTGGCGAGGCCCGTGTGCGACGGTGCCGCCGGTGCCGCCGGGGTGCGGACGACGGTGTGGACCGGGATCGGCGTCACCTGCTGCTGGTGCTGCTGCGGGTTGTTGGGCTGCGCGGTCGGTTGCGGCGGGGAGCCGGGCGGACTGCCCGCGGGCTGCTGCGGCGGCCTGTTGGGAGTGGGGTCGGCCCCGGTGCCCGGCCGGTTCTGGGACCCGGGAGTGCTGGACGTGCCGCCAGGCGTGCCGGGGGTGTCGGCGGGGCCGGGCCGGTTCGAGGAGTTGGGCGTACGACCGCTCGGCGCCGACGAGCCCGAGGTGCCGTTGCCCGGCGTCGAGGTGCGATCCGAACCGGAGCCGGTCGAGGTGGAGGGCGTCGTCGTGGAGGTGCCGGTGGACGGCGATGTGGTCCTGGAGGACGAGGACTGGGCCGGGTTCTGAGTCGCGGTGCTCGGGTTCGAGCTCTGCCCCGTGGCGTTGCTGCGAGCGTCGCTGGTCGGGTCGGTGGTGTTGGTACGGGTGCTACCGGCCGGGCCGGTGGTACTGGGACGAGTGCTACCGGTCGGGTCCGCGGAGGTTCGGGGCGTGGTGCCGTCGCCCGGCCTTGTGCCGGGAGTGGTGCGGGGCGTGGTGCCGTCGCCCGGCCTCGTGTCCGTGGGGGTGCGCGGCGTGGTGCCGTCGCCCGGTCTCGTACCGGGCGTGTTCCTCGGTGTCGTGCCGTCCCCCGGCGTCGTGCTTCCGGGGGTGCGCTGGGTCGGTGTCCGCCCGTCCGGGGTGCCGGGAGTGCGGCCGTCCGTCGTACCGGGGATGCGCCCGTCCCCCGTACCGGAGACACGAAGACCCGCACCACCGCTGACGCGACCATCCGTCGTCGCTGACGCCGATGCCGACGCGGTCGTACCGGACCCCGTAGCCGAAGTGGTATTTGCTGTAACGGAGTTGGGCGCAGAGCTGCTCGGGCTCGCGCCGGACGGCGCGCTGCTGCCGGCCGCAGCGCCGTGGTGCGAGCCGCCGCCGACCCCTCCTGCCGTGGCAGGCGCGACGGGCGATGTCGGTATGCCGGAGCCGCCGTCCGCGCGGCCTGGGCCCCCACCGTTGGGGGAAGGATCACTGGTCGTCGGAGCAGCGGTGGGCGTTGCGGTGGTGTGCGTGGGGGTGCTGGCGGCCAGGCTGTCGATGTTGGTGCTGATTCCGCCGTGGCCGCCCGTCGACGTCGACGGAGGCATCCCCCCTGACGATGCGGAGGCCGCCACGGAATGCACCGTCGGCGACGAGAGGCCGGACACGGACGAGCCGCCGCCGGAGTGGGACGGACCGGAGGCGCCCGGACCGTCGGACGCGCCCCCGGAGTCCGCGCCGCCCGGGGACGCTCCGTCCGGCGAGGGATCATCGAAGTCGGAGAGCGTCGGACCCGAGTGGGACAGCGTCGGCCTCGGGGTCCCGGAGTCGGACCCGGTACCCGAGTCGGTGCCGGATCCGGAGTCCGGTCCCGAGTCGGATCCCGGCCCCGCTCCCAGATCCGGCCCGCCGATGCCGTTGCCGCCGGTGTCGGCGGATATCCCGCCACCGATGTTCGTGCCGACATCGCCGCCCAAACGCGTCGACGTCGAGGAGTCCGGCCCCGACGAGTGCGAGCCGTTGGAGTCGGAGCCGGACGAGGACGAGTCGGAGGACGAGTTCGAACCGCCCTCACCGACCGACGAGTCGGCCCCGTTCGAACTCCCGTCACCGCCGGATGAGTTGGAGTCACCATCAGCGTCGGACGAGTTCGAGTCCCCGTCCCCGTGCCCGCCCTCGGACCCCCCGCCGTGCCCGTCGATCCGGCTGTCGATCGCATGGTGGGCCCGATGCCCCGCCTTCTCGCCCAGGCTGTCCCGCACACCCTCGGCAAGGGTCTGCGGGGTCTGCTTGATGGCGTCCCAGCCGGCGCCGGCGCCCTGCTTGGCGGTGGTGGCGAGGTCGTAGCCCTCCTGGGCGCCGAAGCCGACGTTCACCGTCTGGCGGATCAGGTCGGTGATGATCGCCTCGATCATCGAGATCGCGGGCTCCTTCATCGCCTCGACGATCGCCTCGAGCAGCGCGTCCTTGAGCTCCTTGAGGAGCCGGCGCACGATCAGCCGGGCGGCCTGGGTCGCGCCCAGCGCGCCGACCTCGGACAGGCCGAAGGTGAAGGGCGCGGCGGCCTGGGCCGCGGCGATCTCGATGGCCAGGGCGATGAGTTGGGCGATGACCGCCCATTTCGCGAACTCGACGAGGTAGGCGCACGCCTCCAGTACGGTCGCGATGATGTACGCGGCCTGGGCGGCGTTCTGGAGGTACCCGCCACCGCCCCCGCCGTCGAACTTGGCGTACGTCTTGGTGAACGCGTCGATCGACTCACCGGCGTTGTGGGCCACCACCTGGCGGGCGCTGGTGTTCGCCTTGGTGTGCAGTTCGGTGACGTCGTCGCCGAACTTCCGCCACAGCTTGGCGCAGTCCTTGAGCTTGTCCTCGTCTGCCGTCGGCCAGTTGTAGCCGAGCATCTCGAGAACCCATTCGAGCTCGTCCGGCAGCATCATGGACACAGCAGAAAGTCCCCCCCGTCAGATGACACGGCCGTACAACTCCCTCATCGGTCAAGGGAAGTCACACAGAAGTACAGCCGTTGGTAAAGCTTACGGAATCACCCGTGGACAACTTCAGAGGACTGCTGTCACAAATCCGTCGCAGGTCCTGCGCAGATCCTGACGGTGTGTTCGGCGCGTGATGGCTTCGGCGGACCTGGATCCCGTGGACGTACTTGGAGTCGCATTTCAGGTCGTGCCGAGCAGCGTGTGGGCCGTCTTGTACTCGGCCTCAGGGGAGTTGCAGTCGCCGAGTCCGGGTCGTGCGTCGCGTCCTGGGAGGCCTGCGCGGACGCCGCGGCCGGCGTGTTCCCACGCCGCCCGCACGACACTCGCGCGTGACGCGAGATACTGCCGGTGTCCGAGAACGTCCGAGAGACGACGCCGGCGAGAGAAGCGGAGCGACATGACCAGGCGAACCGAGAACTCACCGACCCCGTCCGGCTCTTCGCCGGAGCGAGGCGTGCTGGACGAGGCGCTCGCACCGGAGCAGATTCGTTCCCTGAACTCCGCGCTGCGCAAGCTGTCCGAGAACGACGGCGTCGGAAAGGACCTCCAGGACGCGGCGAAGAAGCTGCTCTCCGGCCGCCTGCCCCTGCGCGACGCCCTCGACGACCCCGCGGTGGCCCGCGCCCTGGGCGGTGGCATGGCGTCCCTGCGCGGCCAGTGGGAGTCGCTCTCCGAGGAGGAACGCGACCAGGTCAGGCACGGTGAGCCGCTGACCGGCGCAAGCCGGCCCGGCGACCCGTCCGAGCCGAGGAGGCCGGAGGCGGAGGGCCAGTCGTCACCCACCGGCAAGAAGAACCAGGGCCGCCACAGCGGCGGTTTCTCGCTGTACTGATCACCGCATCCTCCAGCGGCGCCGTGCCCGGCCCCGCCCCCTCGGGGACGCGGGGCCGTAGTGTCTAGTCGGCCGAAACCCCGCCGTTGTGCGGGGCGGGCTCCAGGTCGAACTCCCCGTCCCGTGCGCCCAGTACGAACGCCCGCCACTCCGCCTCGGTGTACCGCAGCACCGTGTCGGGATCGAGGGACGACCGCATGGCCACGGCGCCCTCGGGCAGGTACGCGATCTCGACCCGCTCCTCGTGCTCCTCGGTACCGGGCGCGCTGTGCCACTCCACGCCGGAGATGTCGAGGGCGTACAGCTCGTCCCGCTCCCGCTCCTTGCGCGCCTTGATCTGTTCTGCCGTCTCCGCCATGGTGCGGGGCCTCTTCCTGACATGTGAACCACGTACGCGTCCCACCCTACGTGCGGGCACCACGCATCCGCCGTGGATCAGGTGTTTTGCGCCTTGACGACCATGGTCTGTGATACCCCGGGCGGCAGCTTCACCTGACCGTCGAACTCTGCGGTCGTCTTCCGCCAGATGTCGACCTGCTCGGCCTCGTTCTCTTCGTGGGCCACGCCCATCTTGGTGAAGGCGACGCCCATGCCCGCCAGCCGCTCCGCCAGGCTGCCCATCGACTGGTACATGCCGTCGCGCAGACCCTCGTAGGCGACGCCGAACTTCTCGCCGATGTCGTCGTCGCCCCACGGCGGGGTGTCGCCCTGTTCCAGCGCTGTCAGTCCGTTCTGCAGCGCGGTCACGGCCTTCGAGAAGTCCTGGCCGACCGAGTACATGTTGAAGCCCTCGGTCTTGAGGACTTTGGGATCGGAATCCATGTGGTCCGACGGCACAACTGCCCCCCGTGGCTCGTCCGTTCATGTTCTCTCCTGCAACGCCACCTTAGCGGCCTGCACTGACAACGCAGGAGGGGGCGGTACCCGCGCGGGTACCGCCCCCTCCCGCAGCCACAGCTGCAACCGCAGCCTCAGAACCGGGCCGGCAGCCAGCCCGTCTGAATCAGCTGTCCACCGCGTCGCCGCGTGTGGAAGTACCCACGTCCCGGCGGCAGTTGGGACGCCGTGATGTTGCCGAGCAGCGCACCCTCCGACCGGTCGCCGGAGAGCACCAGACCCTGGGCGCCGAGCTCGCGCATCCGCTGCATCACCGGCTCGTACAGCGACCTGCTGGCACCGCCCGAGGATCGCGCGATGATGATGCGCAGACCGACGTCACGGGCGAACGGCAGGTACTCCAGGAGCGGGGCCAGCGGGTTCACGCCGGTCGCCACCAGGTCGTAGTCGTCGACGATGACGAACGCGTCCGGGCTGCTGTACCAGGAGCGGTTGCGCAGCTGCTCGGGCGTGACGTCCGGGCCCGGCATACGCCGGTGCATCGAACCGGCCAGGCCCTCCAGCGTCTCCGTCAGGGCGGGCGCCGACGCGCAGTACCGCGACAGATGCGAGTCGGGCACGCCCTCCAGGTGCGCACGCCGGTAGTCGCCCATGACGATCTTCGCCTGGTCCGGCGTGTAGCGCTCGGTGATCTGCTTGATGAGCAGCCGCAGCATCGCGGACTTACCGGACTCGCTCTCACCGAACACGATGAACAGCGGGTCGGTCTCGAAGTCGACGAAGACCGGCGCGAGCGAGGACTCGTCGATGCCGATGGCGACACCGCGGTCCGGGTGCTCGAACCCCTTGGGCAGCCGGTCCGAGGACAGCATGGTGGGCAGCAGCCGTACGGCCGGAGCGTGGTTGCCCTGCCAGTTGTCGTTGATGCCGCGGATGAGGATCGACGTCGCCTCGGAGAGGTCCTCGGTCGCCGAGGAGCCGTCGACCCGGGGCAGCGCGGTCATGAAGTGCAGCTTTTCCTGCGTCAGACCACGGCCCGGCACCGCAGCCGGGACATTCTGCGCGATCTTGCGGTCGACCTCGGACTCCGTCGGGTCACCGAGCCTGAGCTCGATGCGGTTCTGCAGCATGTCCTTGAGCGCGGGCCGCACTTCGGTGTAGCGGCTCGCGGTGAGGATCACGTGCACACCGAAGCCGAGACCGCGCGTCGCGATCTCCGTGACGGTGGACTCCAGCAGCTCGTAGTCCTGCTTGAAGGTGGCCCAGCCGTCGATGACGAGGAAGACATCGCCCCAGATCTGGTCGGGCAGATGGCCCGCGGCCCGGCGCTGCCGGTAGGTCTGGATCGAGTCGACGTTGTTCGTGCGGAAGTACTCCTCGCGCGCGTTGAGGATCCCCTCGACCTCGCTGACCGTACGGCGCACCTTCTCCGCGTCGAGACGGTTCGCGACCCCGCCGACGTGCGCCAGGTCCTCCATCGCGATCAGGGAGCCGCCGCCGAAGTCCAGGCAGTAGAACTGCACTTCGGACGGGGTGTGGGTGAGCGCGAACGACGAGATGAGCGAACGCAGCAGTGTCGACTTGCCGGACTGCGGGCCGCCGACGAACAGACCGTGGCCGGCACCGCCGGAGAAGTCCCGGTAGAGCACGTCACGCCGCTGCTCGAACGGCTTGTCCACCAGGCCGACCGGCACATTGAGCCGGCCCAGCGCCGTGTAGTCGGGCGCGGTCAGGCCGCGCTCCGGGTGCACGGCGAGCTGGGGGAGGAGCTGCTCCAGCGAGGGCGCCTCCTCCAGCGGGGGCAGCCACACCTGGTGTGCGGGCGGTCCCTGGTTGACCATCCGGCCGACGAGGACGTCCAGGACGGTGTCGGCGAGCGCGTCGTCCACCCGGTTGTCGGGCTCCGGCTCCTCGATCACCGGCTGCGGGGGCAGCGCCACATGCTCCGCCGTGAACAGCGCGGGCCGCAGCTGCGTCGAGCGGTGCACCCGGGAGGGGCCTTCGCCGTGGTACGGCCCCGACACGTACGCCGCCTTGAAGCGGACCATGGTGTCGGTGTCGTAGCGCAGATAACCGGAACCGGGGATCGACGGCAGGTGGTAGGCGTCCGGGACACCGATCGCCGTACGCGACTCGGCGGCGGAGAAGGTCCGCAGACCGATCCGGTACGACAGGTAGGTGTCCAGGCCGCGCAGCTTGCCCTCCTCCAGGCGCTGCGAGGCCAGGAGCAGGTGGATGCCCAGCGAACGGCCGATACGGCCGATCTGGATGAACATGTCGATGAAGTCGGGCTTGGCGGTGAGGAGTTCGGAGAACTCGTCGAGGACGATCACCAGCGACGCCATCGGTTCGAGGGCGGCGCCGGCGGCCCGGGCCTTCTCGTAGTCGTGCAGGTTGGCGTAGTTGCCCGCCGAGCGCAGCAGCTCCTGGCGGCGCTGCGTCTCACCCATGATCGAGTCGCGCATGCGGTCGACGAGGGTGAGGTCGTCGGCGAGGTTGGTGATGACGGCCGCGGTGTGCGGCATGTCCGCCATACCGGCGAAGGTCGCACCGCCCTTGAAGTCCGCGAGGATGAAGTTCAGCGTCTCCGAGGAGTGCGTCACCGCGAGACCGAGCACCAGCGTACGCAGCACCTCGGACTTGCCGGAACCGGTGGCGCCGACGCACAGGCCGTGCGGGCCCATGCCCTCCTGCGAGGCCTCCTTGAGGTCCAGCATGACCGGCTCGCCGTTCTCGCCGACACCGATCGGCACCCGCAGCCGCTCGTGCAGCGTGCGCGGCCGCCAGGTGCGGGAGACCTCGACGGTGCCCGCGTCGCCGATACCCATGAGGTCGGTGAAGTCCAGGTTGGAGAGCAGGGGTTCACCCTCCTCCGCCGAACCGACCCGGAAGGGCGCCAGCTGCCGGGCCAGGGACTCGGCCTGCTCCGTCTTCAGCACATCGGCTTTGCCGGTGTACGCCGACTCGTGGCCGACGAACAGCTGCATCCGCTCCGGCTTCACATACGCCGTCAGACCGGCGCGCAGCTCCTCCTCCAGCTCGCCCGGGGCGATCTCCAGGAAGGTGACGCCCTGGAGCCCTTCGGAACTGGCGAGTTCGGAGTCCGGCGGCACGGTGCCGCCGTCGAGGACCACGATCAGATGTGGCTGGTCGTAGACGGGGGTCGCCTCACGGTTCCAGCGGGGCCGGTCGTCCAACTGGCCTGCCAGCGCCTCCTCCAGCTCCCCGAGGTCGTCGAAGAGGAGCCGGGCCGAGCCCGCTCCGTCCTTGGCCTTCGGGTGCTGGCTGTGCGGCAGCCACTTGATCCAGTCCCAGTCCGCCGCCGCGGACGGGTGTGCCACCACGGCGACCATCAGGTCTTCCGGCGAGTGCAGCGTCGCCAACTGGCAAATGGCCGCACGGGCGTTGCCGTAGACCGTGTCCGTGTCGCCGGCGATCGTCACGTGGTAGAAGGCGCGCAGCGAGATGGAGACCGGCAGGTCGTGCAGGCTGCCGTGGGCGTCGAGGAACGCCTTCATGGCCGCCGCGGTCAGCGGCTCCAGCTCCTCCTTGGGCGCCGTGTCCGGGGCGACGAGCGGCGTGTTCAGCTGCTGGATGCCGCGGCCGATCCGTACGGAGGCGAAGTCCGCGTCGGTCGGGCGCCGCTCCCACAGCCGTTTGCCGTCGGCGGCCACCGCCCACAGCTGCTCCGGGTCCGGGTGCTGGAAGAGCTGGCTCTGCCGCTGCAGTTCCGCGGTCTTGTGCACGTCCTTGCGGACCTGCTCCAGATAGCGGAAGTAGTCACGACGGTCCTGCGCCATCCCCGCGCCGCCGCCCTGCCGGGACTTGGCGAACTGCGCGATGGCCATGGCCAGCGTCGAGGCGAGCATCAGCCCGCCGACCACCCTCATGTAAGGGGGGAGGTTGGGCATGAAGAAGAAGCCGACGGAACCCAGCATGCCCATCATGGGCAGCAGGTTCATCAGCATGCTCTCGTCGCCCTCACGAGGGATCTCGGGGGGCGTCTCCAGTTTGACCTCGCCGTCCGGCACCACCGGGGGTGGTATCCGCGGTGGCCGTTTGATGATGACGACGCTCACCGATGCACTCATCCTTCGTGATTGAAACGTCTTGGCATCGACGCCCCCGTGTACCGCGACGTGTTCCCGTTCGCGTAGGCGTCGTTCGCGTGCAGTCGTCGATCCTACTGATGCCCCCGGTCAGCAGGAGAGCCAGGAGGATGGAGATGCGGAGGGGGTACGGGGAGAATTGAGGGAGGCAGCCCCAACACCCCGCAGAGCAAGGGATAGGGTGGCGCTTCGCGTCGTACGAACTGCATGAAGCAGCCTTGTCTAGCAGGGGGAACACCAGGTGAGCACGGGGACTTCGACAGGTTTCTGCCGAATCACCATCGCAGCGCCGGACAGCCGAGTCGATGTCGCGCTGCCGGAGGACCTGCCGATCCAGGACCTCTTTCCTGAGATCATCAGGCTCTCGGGCCTGGTCCAGTCGGACACCAGTCTTGCCGGTTATCACCTGGTGACCCGCGAGGGTCAGGTGCTCGACGCGAGCCGTTCGTTGCTGGAGCACCGGGTCAGGGACGGCGAGGTGCTGCTGCTGCGGACCTTCGCCGACTCCCTGCCGCCGGCCGTCCACGACGACGTCGTGGACGCCATCGCCGCCGCGGTCAAGCAGGACATCCGCAGCTGGAACGACAACCTGATGCGGGTGGCCGGTCTCGTCGCCGGTTCGCTGCTCCTTGTCATGCTCGGCTTCGTCTTCTGGTTCGCGGACCCGATCCGGCACGACATGCACGGCCTGCAGGGCATCCTCGCGGGCGTGACCGCGCTCGGCCTGACGGCACTCGCCGGTGTACGGGCGCGGGTCTACGACGACCGGGGCTCCGCCGTGGCGCTCGGCATCTCGGCGCTGCCGCACGCGCTCATCGCGGGCTCCGGTGTCCTCGCGCAGGGCGCGCACGAAGGCCCCGGAAGGCTCCAGTTCCTCGTCGGCTGCGTCGCCGTACTGCTGTTCTCCGTCGTGCTGATCATGCTGCTGCCGCAGGGCGACGCCCCGTTCGTGGCCGCCGCGCTGGCCTCCGTGATCGGTACGCTCGCCGTGTTCTGCGGTGTGCTGACCGACGCGGCGCCGCGGGAGATCGCCGCGGGCACCTCGGTGGTCGCCCTGGCGGTCGTCGGCTTCCTGCCCGGCTGGTCGGCCCGGTTCGCCAAGCTGCCGATCGGCTTCCGCAACCCCGAGGACCTCGCCCGGGCCCGCCGTGAGGGCCGCGAGGGCGACCTCGAAGCCGTCGACGTCCAGCGCATCGTCGCCCAGACCAGCCGCGGCCACGAACTGCTGCTCGGCCTGGTGGGCGGATGCGCCGCCGTCATCGTCGGCGCGGGCGGCGCGGTGCTCGGCTTCAGCGACAGCGGCTGGGCCCAGCTGCTGGCCCTGTGCACCGGCCTCGCCGCGATGCTGCGGGCGCGTCTGTTCCGCTACACCGCCCAGGTCACCTGCCTGTTCGTGGCCGGTGTCATCACGCTCGGCCTGCTGGTCCTCGGCCTTGCGATCTCGCCGCCGGCCGACATC
Organism: Streptomyces sp. NPDC002092; assembly: GCF_053593775.1. NCBI lineage: Bacteria > Bacillati > Actinomycetota > Actinomycetes > Kitasatosporales > Streptomycetaceae > Streptomyces > Streptomyces sp. NPDC002092. The sequence goes on along the minus strand of NZ_JBSFDG010000024.1, from coordinate 13,555 downwards.
ATCATCCAGCTGCTCCAGAACAACCACGGCCCGGTCGACGTACGGACCCTGTGGCTCGGCGCCTCGGTCGCGGCCGGTGTGCTGCTCCTGATCGCGATCGCCCTGATCGTGCCGCAGAAGGGCCTCTCGCCGTTCTGGGGCCGCATGCTCGACCTCGCGGACTCGCTGGTCCTGCTCTCCCTCGTCCCGGTCTGCCTGGCGGTCCTCGACGTCTACGGCAAGGTCCGCGGCGGCATCGGGAACTGAGACCCGCCCGGCGACAGACCTCGACGCCCCACACCCTGCACGCAGGGCGTGGGGCGTCGGCGTGAGCACGGCACCGGAATCCGCACCCCCGGTCACAGGAAAACTCCACAGGGAAAGGACCCGCGCGTGAGCTTCGGCCCGCCCCCTCCCATGTACGCCCAGCCCGCCCCGCCCGCGCAGCCGCCACGGCACAAGCACCGCCCGGGGTGTCCCGTGGCGCTGCTCGCGCTCCTGCTGGTCGCGGCGCTCGGCACCGGCGGCCGGCTGCTGTGGGCCGCAGGCGACGGTACGAAGACCTCGAACGGGGCGGCCACCCGCCAAGGCCCCCGCGACATCCGGGAGACCGTCGAGAAGAAGCCCGCGAACCCCACCGGAAAGATGGCCTTCCGCTTCTCCGTGGACGGCCTCAGCCCGGGCGAGCACTACCAGATGCCCGGCATGTGGGCCACGGACAAGATCATCGCCAAGGGCATCAACAAGACCGTCGTCGGCCTGCGCATAGGCACCGACGCCGCGCCCGGCGACGAGAGGTGGAAGCTCCCCCTCGACGGCCCGATCTGCGGCTACACCCGCCACGTGACCAACGAGCACCGCACGGCCGTCCTGTTCCGCGCCAACGACCGGGGCAACGCCTTCTGCAACCACGTGGCCTTCTTCGACCTCGACGACGGCCGTGAGATCTGGGACGCCGACTTCCCCGTCTCCCAACTGGGCGACGGCCACGGCATGGCCACGGGCGGCGATGCCCAGGACACCCCGAGCGTGACCCTGGTGCACGGCACGGTCGTCGTCACCTGGGGCGGCGGCACGGACGCGTACCGCATGAACGACGGCACGCGCGCGTGGGAGACGATTTCCGCCGGCTCCTGCCAGGACATGGGGGCGGCGGGCGGAGGCGCCCTGCTGGTGCGCCAGCAGTGCTGGAACGACAAGGCCCCCGCCGACTCCACGGACGCCACCACCTACAAGGCACGCAGGGTGGACCCGACAACCGGCAAGGTCCTGTGGACGTACTCCGCCGCGAAGGGCATCCGCGACCTGAACATCCCCTCCGCCGAGCCGCCCGTCCTCGCCGTCCAGGCCGGCGGGATCGGCATCTCCGAGATGCTGTCCCTGGACACCTCGGGCAAGCCCCGCGCCGTCATCCGCCTCCAGAACGGCACCTACGTCGGCGAGTGCTCGTACGACGACTTCCTCACCGCCGACGACTGCCCGACCATCGCCGTCGGCGACGGCCAGGTCTTCCTGCGCAGCAAGGACTCAGGCGAGCTGATCAACTCCAACTGGATCATCGGCTTCGACCTGGCGACCGGAAAGACCACCAAGAAGTTCGACTCCGGCCCAGGTTCCCTGCTGTACCCGGTACGGATGAGCGGTGACGCACTCCTGGCCGTACGCGTGACCGACCAGCACGTCATGCCGTCGGGACTGGTCAGCCTGGACCCGCACAAGGGCACGGAGAACCCGTACCTCTACTTCGACCTCCCTCAGGAGGCCGATCTGATGACGATGACGGACTACAACGACATCGTCGTCCAGGACGGCCGCATCTTCTTCGGCGTCAAGAAGGTCGACGGACCCGCCAAGGGACAGCCCAAGTGGGTGTATCTCGTCCTGGGCATCGAGAGCATGGCCGTGAAGTAGCGGCCCCACCGGCTGGTACGCTGTGTGACGGCCGTTTGTGTACGCACCCCCGGAACCCCCGCAGGTTCACCTGCAGGACCTGGAGGCCGCGCCCAGCGGATCCCCGCCTCCCGAGTAACGGAAGCTCCCCCGAGACAAAGACCGGGGGCACTCGGTGGCAACCTTGAAGACTACGAGGAGTACGAGTGTCGCTCGACGCCGCTACGAAGAAGCAGATCATCAGCGAGTTCGGCCAGAAGGAGGGCGACACCGGCTCCCCCGAGGTCCAGGTCGCCATGCTCTCGCGCCGGATCTCGGACCTGACCGAGCACCTCAAGACCCACAAGCACGACCACCACTCCCGCCGTGGTCTGCTCATCCTGGTCGGTCAGCGCCGTCGCCTGCTGCAGTACCTCGCCAAGAAGGACATCCAGCGCTTCCGTACGCTGGTCGACCGCCTCGGCATCCGCCGTGGTGCGGCGGGCGCCAAGTAAGACGCCGTGCAGGGGGAGCGGTTCCCGAAGGGTCGGGACCGCTCCCTTTGCCGTACGTGCGGAACCGTCCGTACGCACGGAAACATGCGGAGTGTCACTGCCCCTTTGTAGTGTGGTAGCACAACGCAATACGTACGACACAGCGAGAAGCGCACCTCGCCGCCGCCGGTCCTCGGTAGTGGCCCCCGGGGAAGAGACCCCGGGTGCTTCGATCGAAGACCGGCCCGCACCAGTGGAGCGCTTCTCCGTGACGGTCCTCCTGCCACACGGGCAGACCAGGACAAAAGACGAAAAGTATCGGAGAAAACGCTAGTGGAGAACGAGACCCACTACGCCGAGGCCGTCATCGACAACGGCTCCTTCGGCACCCGCACCATCCGCTTCGAGACGGGCCGCCTGGCCAAGCAGGCCGCCGGCTCCGCCGTGGCGTACCTGGACGACGACACCATGGTGCTGTCGGCCACCACCGCCTCCAAGAACCCCAAGGACCAGCTCGACTTCTTCCCCCTGACGGTGGACGTCGAGGAGCGGATGTACGCCGCCGGCAAGATCCCCGGCAGCTTCTTCCGCCGTGAGGGCCGCCCCTCCGAGGACGCGATCCTCACCTGCCGCCTCATCGACCGCCCGCTGCGCCCGTCCTTCAAGAAGGGCCTGCGCAACGAGATCCAGGTCGTCGCCACGATCATGGCCCTCAACCCCGACCACCTGTACGACGTCGTGGCGATCAACGCCGCGTCCGCGTCCACGCAGCTGGCCGGTCTGCCCTTCTCCGGCCCGATCGGCGGCGTCCGCGTCGCGCTGATCAACAACCAGTGGGTCGCGTTCCCGACGCACTCCGAGCTCGAGGACGCCGTCTTCGACATGGTCGTCGCCGGTCGCGTCCTGGAGGACGGCGACGTCGCGATCATGATGGTCGAGGCCGAGGCCACCGAGAAGACCATCCAGCTGGTCAAGGGCGGCGCCGAGGCTCCGACCGAGGAGGTCGTCGCCGCCGGTCTGGACGCCGCGAAGCCCTTCATCAAGGTGCTCTGCAAGGCCCAGGCCGACCTCGCCGCGAAGGCCGCCAAGCCGACCGCCGAGTTCCCGATCTTCCTGGACTACCAGGACGACGTCCTCGAGGCCCTCACCGGTGCCGTCAAGCCGGAGCTCGCCTCCGCGCTGACCATCGCCGGCAAGCAGGAGCGCGAGGCAGAGCTGGACCGCGTCAAGGCGCTCGCCGCCGAGAAGCTCCTGCCGGAGTTCGAGGGCCGCGAGAAGGAGATCTCCGCCGCGTACCGCTCGCTGACCAAGACCCTGGTCCGTGAGCGCGTCATCAAGGAGAAGAAGCGCATCGACGGCCGCGGTGTCACCGACATCCGCACGCTGGCCGCCGAGGTCGAGGCCATCCCGCGCGTGCACGGTTCCGCACTGTTCGAGCGTGGCGAGACCCAGATCCTGGGCGTCACCACCCTCAACATGCTCCGCATGGAGCAGCAGCTGGACACCCTCTCCCCGGTGACCCGCAAGCGCTACATGCACAACTACAACTTCCCGCCGTACTCCACCGGTGAGACCGGCCGCGTCGGCTCCCCGAAGCGCCGCGAGATCGGCCACGGCGCCCTCGCCGAGCGCGCCCTCGTGCCGGTCCTGCCGACGCGCGAGGAGTTCCCGTACGCGATCCGTCAGGTGTCCGAGGCCCTCGGTTCCAACGGCTCGACGTCGATGGGCTCGGTTTGCGCCTCCACCATGTCGCTGCTGAACGCCGGTGTGCCGCTGAAGGCCCCCGTCGCCGGTATCGCCATGGGCCTCATCTCCCAGGAGATCGAGGGCGAGACGCACTACGTCACCCTCACCGACATCCTCGGTGCGGAGGACGCCTTCGGTGACATGGACTTCAAGGTCGCCGGCACCAAGGAGTTCGTGACCGCGCTCCAGCTGGACACCAAGCTGGACGGCATCCCGGCCTCCGTCCTGGCCGCGGCCCTGAAGCAGGCCCGTGACGCTCGCCTCCACATCCTCGACGTGATGATGGAAGCGATCGACACCCCGGACGAGATGTCCCCGAACGCCCCGCGGATCATCACCGTCAAGATCCCCGTGGACAAGATCGGTGAGGTCATCGGCCCCAAGGGCAAGATGATCAACCAGATCCAGGAGGACACCGGCGCCGAGATCACGATCGAGGACGACGGCACCATCTACATCGGTGCCGCCGACGGCCCGGCCGCCGAGGCCGCCCGCGCCACGATCAACGGCATCGCCAACCCGACCATGCCGGAGGTCGGCGAGCGCTACCTGGGCACCGTCGTGAAGACGACGACCTTCGGTGCGTTCGTGTCGCTGCTCCCGGGCAAGGACGGTCTGCTGCACATCTCGCAGATCCGCAAGCTCGCGGGCGGCAAGCGCGTGGAGAACGTCGAGGACGTGGTCGGCGTGGGCCAGAAGGTCCAGGTCGAGATCGCCGAGATCGACTCCCGCGGCAAGCTCTCCCTGATCCCGGTCATCGAGGGCGAAGAAGGCGACGACACGGCATCCGACAGCGGCTCCGCCGCGGGCAAGAAGGACGACGGCGACAAGTGACGCCCCGTGGCTTCAAGGCGACGGCCCGCACCTCCTCGGAGGCGCGGGCCGTCGCCCGTACCCAAACCCTGATCAAGGGCGAGAACGGCATCGGCACGGTCCGCAAGACCACCCTCCCGGGCGGCCTGCGCATCGTCACCGAGACCCTGCCCTCGGTCCGCTCCGCGACCTTCGGCATCTGGGCGCACGTCGGCTCCCGCGACGAGACCCCGGCCCTGAACGGCGCCACGCACTACCTGGAGCACCTGCTCTTCAAGGGCACCTCCCGCCGTAGTGCGCTGGACATCTCCTCCGCCATCGACGCGGTCGGCGGCGAGATGAACGCGTTCACGGCGAAGGAGTACACGTGCTACTACGCGCGCGTGCTCGACACCGACCTGCCGCTCGCCATCGACGTCGTCTGCGACATGCTCACGGGCTCGCTGATACTCGAGGAGGACGTCAACGTCGAGCGCGGCGCGATCCTCGAAGAGATCGCGATGACCGAGGACGACCCGGGCGACTGTGTGCACGACCTGTTCGCGCACACGATGTTCGGCGACAACCCCCTGGGCCGTCCCGTCCTCGGCACGGTCGACACCGTCAACGCCCTCACCGCGGACCGCATCCGCCGCTTCTACAAGAAGCACTACGACCCGACCCACCTGGTCGTGGCGGCCGCCGGCAACATCGACCACAACAAGGTCGTACGACAGGTCCGCGCGGCCTTCGAGAAGGCGGGCGCCTTCAAGAGCGACGCGGCGGCCCCCATCGCCCCGCGCGACGGCCGCCGCACGATCCGCACCGCGGGCCGCGTCGAACTGCTCGGCCGCAAGACCGAACAGGCACACGTCGTCCTCGGCATGCCGGGCCTCGCCCGCACCGACGAGCGCCGCTGGGCCCTCGGCGTGCTGAACACGGCCCTCGGCGGCGGCATGTCGTCCCGCCTGTTCCAGGAAGTCCGCGAGAAGCGCGGCCTGGCCTACAGCGTGTACTCGTACACCTCGGGCTTCGCCGACTGCGGCCTGTTCGGCGTGTACGCCGGCTGCAGGCCTTCGCAGGTCCACGACGTGCTGAAGATCTGCCGCGACGAACTCGACCACGTCGCCGAGCACGGCCTGTCCGACGACGAGATCGGCCGCGCCATCGGCCAGCTGCGGGGTTCGACGGTCCTGGGCCTGGAGGACACGGGCGCGCTGATGAACCGTATCGGCAAGAGCGAGCTGTGCTGGGGCGAACAGATGTCCGTGGACGACATGCTGGCCCAGATAGCTTCGGTCACCCCGGACGACGTCCGCTCGGTCGCGCGCGACATCCTGGGACAGCGGCCTTCGCTGTCGGTCATCGGCCCGCTGAAGGACAAGCAGGCGTCCCGCCTGAACGAAGCGGTCGCGTAAGTCCCCTCCTGAAGGAAGCAAGAAGATGAGCAAGCTGCGCGTGGCGGTCCTCGGTGCCAAGGGCCGGATCGGCTCGGAGGCGGTACGGGCCGTCGAGGCGGCCGAGGACATGGAGCTGGTGGCCGCCCTCGGCCGCGGCGACAAGCTGGAGACGCTGGCGGAGACCGGCGCCCAGGTCGCCGTCGAACTGACCACGCCGGCCTCGGTGATGGACAACCTCGAGTACTGCGTGAGCCACGGCATCCACGCGGTCGTCGGTACGACGGGCTGGACCGACGAGCGCCTCACGCAGCTGCGCGGCTGGCTGGCCGCCTCCCCGGAGACGGGCGTGCTGATCGCGCCCAACTTCTCCATCGGCGCCGTACTGACGATGAAGTTCGCGCAGATCGCCGCGCCCTACTTCGAGTCCGTCGAGGTCATCGAGCTGCACCACCCGAAGAAGGTGGACGCCCCCTCCGGGACCGCCACGCGCACGGCCCAGCTCATCGCCGAGGCACGGCGCGCCGCCGGTTCGGCACCGGCGCCGGACGCCACGGAGACGGCACTGGACGGGGCCCGCGGCGCGACCGTAGACGGGATCCCCGTGCACGCCGTCCGCCTGCGTGGCCTGCTGGCCCACCAGGAGGTCCTGCTCGGCGGCGAGGGCGAGACGCTGACCGTCCGGCACGACTCGCTCCACCACAGCAGCTTCATGCCGGGCATCCTGCTGGGCGCCCGCCGTGTGGTGACCGCCCCGGGCCTGACGTTCGGCCTGGAACACTTCCTGGACCTGGGCTGACACCGTCATGCGAGCCAAGCTGTCCTACGCCATAACGGCCGCCGTCCTGGTCTTCTACTTCGTCCTGGTCGGCAGCCGCGGCGTCATGCTCATCCAGTCCGGCACGGTCCTCACCGTCACCTTCGGTGTGGCGGTGCTGATCCTGCCGGTGATCGGCCTGTGGTTCCTGTGGAAGAACACCCAGTTCGTCCGCAAGGCCAACGCCCTCGCCGCCGAACTCGACGCCGAGGGCGGTCTGCCCGTCGACGAGCTGAAGCGCACACCCGGCGGCCGTATCGACCGCGACTCGGCCGACGAGGTCTTCGCCAAGCGCAAGGCCGAGACGGAAGCGGCCCCCGACGACTGGCGCAGCTGGTTCCGCCTCGCGGTCGCCTACCACGACGCCCGTGACACCCCACGCGCCCGCAAGGCCATGCAACGCGCCATCGCCCTGCACGAGGGCAGAACGGTCGAGGCCTGAGACCCACGACCACACCTCAGCCGTACGCCGAAGGGGCCGGCCCGCGCTCACCGCGGACCGGCCCCTTCGTACGAGCGCAGGGTCAGCCGCGCCTGTTCTCCGCCGCCCACGCCTCGATCGTGTCCGCGGCCCGGTCGAAGGACCCGGCCCGCGCCAGGAAGTCGACGCCGTGCGTGGTGAGCAGCACCGGCCCGTCCTGCGCCGGACGGTCACTGCGTACGAGGATCAGGGCCTGCCCCTGCACCGTGCGCGGCAGCCCGAGCCAGCGCACCGGCTGCTGAACCGTCCGCAGGGCGGCGACCCGCTCCCACGGCGTCGTACGCGTACCGAAGAAGCCCACCTGGCGCAGCCCGCGCGCACTCACCCACACGCCCACGCGCAGCAGCCTGAGGGAACCCCCGATGACGGCCAGCGCGACACCGAAGACCACACCGGCCTCGGAAGCCGAAGCGGTGAACGCGATGATGACCGCGGCGAACAGCACGAAGGAGGCGAGCAGCAGCCACAGGGCCGCCACACCCACGCGCCACGGCCCGGGGCGGTAGGGCCGCCGCCAGCGGTCGCGGTCGTCGAAGGGCAGCGCATCGTCCGCCGGCTCATAGGCACGGTCGGCCGTCAGGAAGGGCAGGGGCACGGCTGGTCCTCACTCAATCCATGCATGGGCTGTGCCCGGTGAGGTTATCCGTCTGTGTTCCTGCTCACCACTCGTGGGGTCCGGATGGAGTCAGTGCCCCTGGGAGGCCTGTGACTGCTGAGCCGGCGTGGCAGCGGGACTGGACAGCGCGGGCATACCGAGAACCAGCGAGCCCACCAGTCCGGCGACGATGGTGAGTCCCAGCAGCCAGCGCCCGGCTATCTGACCGGCGGACGCCCGCTGACGGGGCGGGGGAGCGACATTGCTGCGGAACCTGTCGGCCTCGGCGACGAAGGCGAACGGAACGGGTTCACGCCGACGGAACATGAGGGGAGCTTCTCCTCTCGGGATCGAACGAGTGACTGTCATCTACACAGACGGTCGAGTGCCCCAAAAGGTGCCCGGTTTCGCCGAATTCACAGAAATTCGCCGACGTATGTCGCGACCCGGCACCGAACGCCCCGTTGTCAGTGCCGGGTCGTAGAGTGGGCGCCGCCCGAGAGAAGTGATGGAAGGGACCCTCCGAGTCGTGACCGACACCCCCGCCGACGACCTCAAGCCCAGCTTCCGCAGCGACGTCACCGTCGAGCTGGTCAAGCACACCGCGTCCGACGCCGACGTGCTCTTCGCCGCCCGCGTCTCGACCATCGGCGAGCAGTCCCTGGACGAGCTGGGCAAGGACCCCGAGCGCTCCAAGGGCCTGATCAACTACCTGATGCGCGACCGGCACGGCAGCCCGTTCGAGCACAACTCGATGACGTTCTTCGTCAGCGCCCCGATCTTCGTCTTCCGCGAGTTCATGCGGCACCGCGTCGGCTGGTGCGTCGCGGGTGATACGGAGATCACGCTGGTGAGCGAGGCGGGCAATCTGCGGCGGCGCTCCATCGAGGATCTTTACAAACTGTGGCACCTCGGCGTGCAGGACCGCTTGCCGCACTCGGCGGGTGGCGTGACCTGGCACGCACGCGCACAGAAGTGGATGGCGCAGGTCCGTCGTGGAGAGACGAACCACTACCTCGGGCTGTACGACAACCGCGAGGCGGCCGACTCCGCTGTCGCCGAATTCCGCGAAGAACACCCGTCCACCCGGCTGCGCAAGCTCGAATCGGTGCGGCGCAATCACGTCCGCTGTTACGACGAGGAGACGCTGACCGCGCAGCGGGCCCAGATCCTCGACGTCGTCCAGTCGGGCGTCAAGCCACTGATCAAGATCACCACTGCGGGTGGCAAGGTTCTGCGTTCCACCGTCGACCACGCGGTGCTCACTCCGGACGGTTGGCGGAAGGCCGGTGAGCTGGCGGTCGGCGACGCGGTCATGTCCGCCGGGACGGCGCCCCGCCCCTCCGAGAGGCTCGTTCCCCCGAGCCTTCGTCGCGGTGTCGGAGTCTGGACCTCGATGCAGCGCGACCGCCTGATTCGCGAGACCGATCTCTGCCACCTCTGCGGACAGTCCTTCCCTCGCGAGCAGCTTGCTCTCGATCACGTCGTTCCTGTGGCCGAAGACCTGACCCGCGCGCTCGACGAGCGGAATCTGGCACCCGCCTGCGAGCCCTGCCATGCCACCAAGAGTGCGACGGAACAGAAGCTCGCCCGTGGCGGCGGAAAAATCGCTGTGGCCGTTCCCGATCCGGTCGTTTCGATCGAGGACGACGGTGAGGAGATGACGTACGACCTCACCGTGGAAGGCCCCTGGCACAACTTCCTGGCCAACGGAGTCGTCGTCCACAACTCCTACAACGAAGAGTCCGGCCGCTACCGGGAATTGCAGCCCGTCTTCTACGTGCCGGGAGAGGACCGCAAACTCGTACAGCAGGGGCGACCCGGCAAGTACGAGTTCGTGCAGGGCACCGAAGCCCAGCAGGAGATCGTGGAACGCTCGATGCAAGAGTCGTACATCCAGGCTTACGAGCGTTACCAGGAGATGCTCGCCGCCGGCGTCGCCCGCGAGGTCGCCCGTGCGGTACTCCCGGTCGGTCTGTTCTCCTCGATGTACGCCACCTGCAACGCCCGCTCGCTGATGCACTTCCTCGGCCTGCGCACCCAGCACGAGCTGGCGAAGGTCCCGTCCTTCCCGCAGCGGGAGATCGAGATGGTCGGCGAGAAGATGGAGGCCGAGTGGGCCAGGCTCATGCCGCTCACCTACGCCGCCTTCAACGCGAACGGCCGTGTGGCGCCGTAGCACACCGCCATTCACCGGTCGGGCAGCCCCGTACGGTCAGCCTGGTGAAGTGTCCGTATTGCGGCATTTGGAGAAGTTCATCTAGCCTGATCAAACGGACCCGGTACTGCTTGAACCCCCGAGCAGGCAGTACCGGGCTCCGCATTTGTCCGGACTTATCCCGCACCCCAAGGGCAGACCGCGCATTGAGCACCGAGTAGCGTGTTACCCATGGCTCCGACCTCGACTCCGCAGACCCCCTTCGGGCGGGTCCTCACCGCCATGGTCACGCCCTTCACGGCGGACGGCGCACTCGACCTCGACGGCGCGCAGCGGCTCGCCGCCCACCTGGTGGACGCAGGCAACGACGGCCTGATCGTCAACGGCACCACCGGCGAGTCCCCCACCACCAGCGACGCGGAGAAATCGGAGCTCGTACGGGCCGTACTGGAGGCGGTCGGCGACCGCGCCCACGTCGTGGCCGGTGTCGGCACCAACGACACCCACCACAGCATCGAGCTGGCCCGGGCCGCCCAGAAGGCCGGCGCACACGGCCTCCTGATCGTGACGCCGTACTACAACAAGCCCCCGCAGGAGGGCCTCTACCGGCACTTCACGGCCGTCGCCGACGCCGCCGAGCTACCGGTCATGCTCTACGACATCCCCGGGCGCAGCGGCGTCCCGATCAACACCGAGACGCTGGTCCGGCTCGCGGAGCACCCGCGCATCGTCGCCAACAAGGACGCCAAGGGCGACCTCGGCCGCGCGAGCTGGGCGATCGCCCGCTCCGGGCTCGCCTGGTACTCCGGCGACGACATGCTGAACCTGCCACTGCTCTCGGTGGGCGCGGTCGGCTTCGTCTCGGTCGTGGGCCACGTGGTCACTCCGGACCTGCGCGCCCTCGTCGACGCGTTCGTCTCCGGGGACGTCCAGAAGGCCACCGAGATCCACCAGAAGCTGCTCCCCGTCTACACGGGCATGTTCCGCACCCAGGGCGTCATGACCACAAAGGCCGCCCTCACGCTCCAAGGCCTGCCCGCGGGGCCGCTGCGCGCGCCCATGGTCGAGTGCACACCCGAAGAGATCGCCCAGCTCAAGATCGATCTTGCTGCAGGCGGGGTACAGCTCTGACACCAGACTTGGCACCACAGGCTTCACAACTGAATAGGCGGGCCACCGGTGCCCGCACCCCACAACGACAACTGCTCATGCACGAACGTCACGCGCGCCACGTGCCCACCGGTACGTGGCGCGTGTGGTGAGGAGAGTCTTTTGAGTCATCCGCATCCTGAACTCAGCCCGCCCCCGCCGCTCCCCGAAGGCGGCTTGCGGGTCACCCCACTCGGCGGTCTCGGCGAGATCGGCCGAAACATGACGGTCTTCGAGTACGGCGGCCGTCTTCTGATTGTCGACTGCGGCGTGCTCTTCCCCGAGGAGGAGCAGCCCGGGATCGACCTGATCCTGCCGGACTTCTCGTCCGTACGGGACCGCCTCGACGACATCGAGGGCATCGTGCTCACGCACGGCCACGAGGACCACATCGGCGGCGTCCCCTACCTCCTGCGCGAGAAGCCGGACATCCCGCTGATCGGCTCCAAGCTGACCCTCGCCCTGATCGAGGCGAAGCTCCAGGAGCACCGCATCCGCCCGTACACCCTCGAGGTGGCGGAGGGGAACCGCGAACGCGTCGGCCCCTTCGACTGCGAATTCGTCGCGGTCAACCACTCCATCCCGGACGCCCTCGCCGTGGCCATCCGCACACCCGCGGGCATGGTGGTCCACACCGGCGACTTCAAGATGGACCAGCTCCCGCTGGACGGCCGCCTGACGGACCTCCACGCTTTCGCACGACTGAGCGAGGAGGGCATCGATCTCCTCCTCGCCGACTCGACGAACGCGGAGGTCCCCGGCTTCGTCCCGCCCGAGCGCGACATCTCCAACGTCCTGCGCCAGGTCTTCGCGAGCGCCCGCAAGCGGATCATCGTGGCGAGCTTCGCCAGCCACGTCCACCGCATCCAGCAGATCCTGGACGCGGCCCACGAGTACGGCCGCCGGGTCGCCTTCGTCGGCCGCTCGATGGTCCGCAACATGGGCATCGCCCGGGATCTCGGCTACCTGAAGGTCCCGCCGGGTCTGGTCGTCGACGTGAAGACACTCGACGACCTGCCCGACAGCGAGGTCGTGCTGGTCTGCACGGGTTCCCAGGGCGAGCCCATGGCGGCCCTGTCCCGCATGGCCAACCGTGACCACCAGATCCGCATCGTCGACGGCGACACGGTGATCCTGGCGTCGTCGCTGATCCCCGGCAACGAGAACGCGGTCTACCGCGTGATCAACGGCCTGACCCGCTGGGGCGCGAACGTGGTCCACAAGGGCAACGCGAAGGTCCATGTGTCGGGCCACGCGTCCGCGGGCGAGCTCCTGTACTTCTACAACATCTGCCGCCCGAAGAACCTGATGCCGGTCCACGGCGAATGGCGCCACCTGCGCGCCAACGCCGAACTGGGCGCCATGACCGGCGTGCCGCACGACCGCATCGTCATCGCCGAGGACGGCGTGGTCGTCGACCTCGTCGAGGGCAAGGCCAAGATCTCGGGCAAGGTCCAGGCGGGTTACGTCTATGTCGACGGGCTGTCGGTCGGCGATGTGGGCGAGCCGGCGCTCAAGGACCGCAAGATCCTCGGCGACGAGGGCATCATCTCGGTCTTCCTCGTGGTGGACTCGTCCACCGGCAAGATCACGGGCGGCCCGCACATCCAGGCCCGCGGCTCGGGTATCGAGGACACGGCCTTCGGCGACGTGATCCCGAAGATCACCGAGGTGCTCGAACGCTCGGCCCAGGACGGGGTGGTGGAGCCGCACCAGCTGCAGCAACTCATCCGCCGCACCCTCGGCAAGTGGGTCTCCGACACGTATCGGCGCAGGCCAATGATCCTGCCGGTCGTGGTGGAGGTCTGACGGGCGTACGAACCCTCGTACGTGTGAACCCGGAGCGGGGCGCCTCGATTTGCATCGGGGCGCCCCGCTCCAGTACGTTTACGGCTCCGCCAGAACGGGAACCCGGCCGCTTCGTGCGCCGGAACCAGTCCCCGATCGGGGCGGGAAATCCGACTCAGAATCTCTGATAAAGTCGGAGCCGCCGGAAAGGGAAACGCGAAAGCGGGAACCTGGAAAGCACCGAGGAAATCGGATCGGGAAACGGTCTGATAGAGTCGGAAACGCAAGAC
>NZ_JBSFDG010000023.1:0-135707 GCF_053593775.1 Streptomyces sp. NPDC002092 | reverse complement strand
GCCGTCCGCTGCTGACCTTCAAGCGCGACCGGTGGACCGAGTACGAGGAGCCCACGATCGACGTGCGGCTCGTCCAGGACGCCACCGGGGCGCCCCCTGCGCCACCGGCTCCTCCGTCGTACGGCTATCCGCAGCCGCCGGGTGCCGGGGCTGCGCCCGCGCCTTCTTACGGCTACCCGCAGGCACCTGGGCGGCCGCCGGCGCCGAACGCCGGGGACATCGCCGACGCCGCGACGAGCAAGGCGGCTCCTTCGCCGCGCCGGGGTTCGTCCACGCCGCCTCCGCCGAGCGCTCCGGGAACGCCGGGTGCCCGGCCGGGCAGCGCGCCGCCGCCTCCGCCGGGGCCCGGTGCGGGCGGGTACGTTCCCACGCAGCTGGTGTCGGCGCTCGGTCCGGACGGGCCTGAGGGCGCTGGACCTGGGGCTCCAGGGGGTGCGCCCACTCCGCCGGGCGCCCCCCACCCGCCCGGCGCGCCGAACGCCCCCGGCGGTACGCCTCCGGCCAACGTCCACCAGGCCGCCACGATGCTCGCCGACCCCGGCCGGATGGGGCCGGGGGCACCGCAGCCTCCGGAGGCGCCTGGTGTTCCGGGCGCGGGTGCGCCGCAGCCGCCCGGTCCCCCGCAGCCTCCGGGGCCTCCAGGGGCTCCGGGTGCGCCGCAGCCTCCGGGGCCTCCCGGTGTTCCGGGTGCGCACGGCGGGCAGGTGTTTCCCGGCGCCCCGGGTGCACCGAGCGCGCCCGGCGCTCCCTTCGCCTCGGGTGCTCCCGGCATGGGTGCGCCGCCCCAGCCTCCTGCGGCTCCGGGGGCGCCCGGCGCGCCTGGTGTTCCGCAGACGCCGGGTGCTCCCGGTGGCCCTCACCCTTCCGGTGCTCCGGGTGGCCCTGGTTTCCCGCCGCCTTCCGGTGCTCCGGGTGGCCCTGGTTTCCCGCCGCCTCCTGGTGCTCCGGGCGGTCCTGGTGCCCCGCAGCCGCCGGTGGGCCCCGGTGCTCCCGGTGCCCCGGGCTTCCCGCCGCCTCCCGGCGGTCCGGGGGGTCCTGGCTTCCCGCAGCCGCCGGGCGCTCCGGGGTCGCCCGCGGCCCCCGGCACCCCGCCGCCTCCCGGCACCCCCGGTGCTCCAGGGGCCCCCGGCTTCCCGCAGCCGCCGGGCGCTCCGGGTACGCCCGCGGCCCCCGGCACCCCGCCCCCTGGTGTTCCGGGCGGTCCCGGCACCCCCGGTTCCGCCGGTGGTCGAGGTGCCGTACACCATGCGGAGACCGTGCTGGCCGGGCCTCCTGTAGGCGCACCCGGTGCTCCGCCGCCGGCGCCTGGCATGCAGCCCGGTGCGGTGCCGCCGCCCGGCGCCCCGCAGCCCCCCGCGTACGGCTATCCGCAGCCGCAGGGGCAGCCCACCGTGGGGCCCGGTTATCAGGCCGTGCTTCGGTACCGGGCGCAGGACGGGTCCGAGCAGCAGTTGATTCGGCGGTCGGCGCCGGGTGTGCCGCATCCGGAGTGGCAGATCTTCCATGAGCTGCGCGGTATGAACGTGCCGCCGGACCAGGTGCTGGAGCTGCACACGGAGCTGGAGTCGTGCGAGCTGCCGGGTGCGTACTGTGCGCGGATGATCCGGGAGCAGTGGCCGCAGGCGCGGATCACGTCCATCGCACCTTACGGGACGGATCACGCGAGCCGGCAGCAGGGCATGCAGCAACTGCTGGCGCACCAGGGCGAGCTGCATCAGGTGGCGGACGGGCCGGCCCGCCCTGCTCCGGTGCGGGCGCCGTTGCCGCCGGTGCAGTCGGCGCCGCCGATTCCGCCGGAGGCGGTGGGGCAGGAGCTGGCGGGTGCGTTCGGGCCGGGTGTGTTCCGGTTCGAGCAGGCTGCCGTGTCCCGGCAGGGTGTGCCGCCGGTCGTGGCGCACTCGCTGGTGGCGGCGGGGCTGCCGACGGACATGGGTCCGTTCTTCTGGGCGCAGGCCCAGCCGGGGCGGCCGGTGCCGACGCTCGCCGAGCTCGCGCAGGAGCGCGGTGTGCAGCCTGCCTCGGACGCGGGCTCGTATCTCGTCATGGGCAGCGACTTCGGCCGGGCGGTGTGTGTGCAGTACGGCACCGCGAACATCGTGGCCGTGCCGGTGGAGGCCGGGCCCGGTGGTGCGCCCGTGCCGCCGCAGTTCGTGAACACGGGGCTGCCCGAGTTCCAGCGGTGTCTGGCGCTGCTGGGCCGGATGTGGCGGCTCAGGTTCGGTCTGAACCAGGAGCAGGCGGGCCGTTGGACCGTCGACTTCCAGGCCCAGCTGGCCTCCCTCGATCCGGCGGCGCTCGGTTCGCCGGAGAGCTGGTGGTCGGTGCTGCTGGAGCAGATGTGGGACGGGCTGCTGTGATGCTCCGCTGCTGAGGAACCCGGGCTGCTTGCTGCGGGCCGGGCCGGTCGTTCTGACCGGCCCGGCCCTTTTGCGTCGTACGCCGATCGCGATCCGCCTCCGGAGTGTCGCGTTATGAACACTTCTGCCCGATATATCAAGATGTGCGCGAAATCATCATTGCGCGCCCGTACGGCGGAGAGTTCGGCGGAGAGGGGTTCCAGGATGAGCAGCACACCGATCTCGCCCCATGGCTTCGGGGCCGTACGGGGGCGCGGTTACTGCCCCGAACAGGTCGAAGTGTTCGCCGAGGCGCTCTCCCTGGACCGGGATGCCGCCTGGGAGCGGGCGGCCCGGCTCACCGTCCTCGCCAAGGACATGGAGGCGGAGGCAGCTCTGTTGCAGGAGACCGTGTCGAAGCTGTCCCCGCAGACCTACGAGGCGCTCGGGGAGGGCGCCCGGGACCTGTTCCGGCATGTGCAGGAGGAAGCCGCGGCCGTACGGGAGCGGGCCCGGCAGGAGGCGCAGCGCCTGGTGGAGGCCGCCCAGGCGCACGCGAGCGGCGTGCTGGACGCCGCCCAGGCGCACGCCGAGTCGGTACTCGCCGACGCCGAGGAACACGCCGGCCAGCGGCTGCTCGTGGCGCGTGCCGAGGCCGACGAGATCCGCATCGGTGCCCGCCAGGCCCTGAAGGAGGGCCGGGGCGAGGTGCTGTCCTTGCTCAGGGAGGCACGGCAGCGCGCCACCGTGAAACTCGCCGAGCAGGCCAAGGAGTTCGCCGAGCGGTGGGACGAGGTGGAGCGGGACGAGGCCGAGCGTGCGGCGGCGATCGATGCGCGGGAGGCCGGGCGGATCGCTCGGGCCGAGGCCGAGCTGACCGAGGCGAGGCGGGAGTTCATGGAGGCGGAGGAGTACGCCCACCGCTGCCAGGAGGAGGCGAACGCGCGCGCCGCGGAGATCCTCGCGGCGGCGCGCCGGCAGGAGGAGCAGGTCGCCCGGGAGACCGAGCAGGTGCTGCAGCAGCACAGCGAGCGGTCGGACGAGGTGCAGGTGCAGATGGACAACGTACGCAACAGCCTTACCGCGTTGACGGGTTCGGCGTCGGGGGAGTGACGGGCGGGACGGAGGCGCCCGGCACAGGCCGCGCCTCCGTCCCGCCGACCACGATCGGCGCAGCCTGCGTGCCGCGGGCCGTCACCCGCTTCTGCGTACCGCCCCTGCCAGGATCCACCCCTCCACGGCCTCGTACTCGCGTCGCTGTTCCTCCGAGGCCCGCCGGCCGGAGGTCACCGTGCCGAGCCAGCCGAAGGCGAAGCCCAGGGGGATCGTCACCAGGCCGGTGGTCGTGAACGGGAACCAGTTGAAGTCGGAGTGGGGGAAGGCGGCGGCGGGGGAGCCGGAGACCAGGTTGGTGCCCGGCATGATCAGCAGGACCGCGAGCGTGCCGCCGATCAGCGTGCAGAGCAGGCCCATACGGGTGTAGCGGCGCCAGAAGAGGCTGTAGACCAGGGCGGGCGCGATCGCGGAGGCGCCCAGGCAGAAGGAGAGGGTCACCAGGGGCTGCAGACTGTGGTGCTGGACCAGGGTGGCCAGCAGGATCGCCGGGATGCCCACCGCGAGGGCCGAGACCCGGGCCAGCAGCACCTCGCGGCGCTCCGACAGTTCCTGCACCCGGGTGGCGAAGACGTCGTGGGCGAGGGAGTTGGCGCAGGCGAGGATCATCCCGGCGACCGAGGCGAGCAGGGTCAGGAAGATCGCCGTGGTGACCGTGGTGAACAGGAACGTCTCCGACGCCGAGACGTTCGTACCGAAGGCCGCCCGTGAGCCGAGCAGATAGGCCGTGTTGCCCTGCGGGTCGGCCTGCGCGATCACCGCCCGGCCGATCAGCGCCGTCGCGCCGAACCCGACGACCGTCATGATGAGCACGAACAGCACCACCGACGACACCGCCCACGACATCGAGCGCCGCACCTGACGGGCGCTGCGCGCGGTGTACATGCGCATGGTGACGTGCGGCAGACAGGCGCCGCCGAGGACGATCGTGAGCTCCGAGGTGATCATGTCCAGGCGGGGGGCGGGGCTGCCGGCGAACTCCACGCCGGAGTGCAGGAAGGCGGAGCCGACCCCGCTCTGCGCGGCGGCGGCGTTGAACAGCGCCCCCGGATCCCAGTCGAAGCGCTGCAGTACGAGCAGGGCGACCACGGCGCCCGAGCCGAGCAGCATCACGATCTTCAGGATCTGGATGAGGGCGGTGCCCTTCATGCCGCCGATCGCCGCGTAGCTGATCATCAGGGCGCCGAGCCCGATGATGCAGCCGGTCTTCAGCGAGTCGCCGGAGAAACCGAGGATGAACGCCAACAGCTGTCCGGTGCCCGCCAGTTGGACCAGCATCAGTGGCAGCAGTGCGGCGATGGTGACCACGCAGGCGGTGATCCGCACCCCTCGGCCCGGCATACGGCGGGCCAGCGCGTCCCCCATGGTGAACCGGCCCGCGTTGCGCAGGGGTTCGGCCAGCAGGAACATCAGCAGCATCAGCGACAGCGCGGTGCTCAGGGCGAGCGCGATCCCGTCGTAGCCGCACAGGGCGATCACGCCGCCCGTGCCGAGCACGCTCGCCGCGGAGATGTAGTCGCCGGCGATGGCGAGGCCGTTGCGCATGGGGGAGAGGGAGCCGTAGCCGGTGTAGAACTCGTCGAGGTCGTCGCCGTCCGGGCCGGTCATCACGCACAGCAGCAGGGTGACCGCGGCGACGGTGGAGAAGGCGACGAGGGACATGGCCTCGGCGTTTCCGCTGAACCCGGTGGTCATCTTGCCGCCTCCCGCTTGGCGTCCAGTTCGGCCTGCTTGCGGATGCGGTCCGCGATCGGGTCGACGTAGCGGCGGGCCGTGTGCTCGTACAGCGCGATCGCCAGCCAGGTGACGGGTATCTGGAGCAGGGCGAGCAGCAGCCCGGTGGGCAGTCCGTCGGTGACGGTGGTCGTCATGAACGACGGGGCGAACGCCGAGAGGATCAGGAACAGCGTGAAGTAGCCGAGTGCGGTGAGGGTGGCGGTGCGCCGCTGCCAGCGGTGCGCACTGCGCAGGATCCGCAGATCGCTGTGGTGGCCGAGAGGGGCCTCGGGAGGGCGGCGCCGTCGGGCCGGCTCGGGCGGCGGGGTGGGCGGCATCCACGGGTAGGTGGCCTCGTACGGCAGGGACGTGTTCTGCGGTGCATGGCGGTGCGGGTACGACGGGGACCGGTCGTAGGACATCCCGGTGCTCCTTGCGTGGCTCGGGTCCTGTGCGGGGGACCGCAGGGAGGTTGGGGGGCGGTGCGGAGCCACGCACGCTACTCGCCGGTTTCCGGCCGCGCGGGGTTTTCACCAAACTGGCCGGTCGGTATGCGCTTACTATGCTGACCTGCGACGTTACCCGCGTTAACTCAGACTTTTGCGCCTCAGCGGGGGTGACAGATGCCCCCGCCGCGGACGTCAGTCCTTGAGCACCGGGAAGCGGCGCGGGGCCAGGAACAGCAGCACCAGGAAGGCCGCGGCGGCCGCGCATCCGGCGCCCAGATACACCGCGTGCACCGCGTCCGCGATCGCCCGCCGGGTGGCCTCCGGCACCTGCCCCGCGTCCAGTCCCCGGGTCACCGAGTCCAGGTCGCTCGCGCCGCCCAGCCTGTCGGCGAGCACCCCGTTGGCCACCGCGCCGAACACCGACGCCCCGATGGTCTGGCCGGTCTGGCGGCAGAACAGCACCGACGCCGTGGTGGTGCCGCGCTCCGCCCACCCCACCGTCGACTGCACCCCCACGATCAGCGGGAGCTGGAACAATCCCAGGGCCGCGCCGAGCAGCAGCATCAGCAGGGCCGGCTGCCAGGCCCGGCCCGGGTAGGGCAGGAAGGGGAACGCGAACAGGATCAGCGCCGCCGTCCCGATGCCCACCATCGCGGTGTTGCGGAAGCCGATCCGCCGGTACACGTGCTGGCTCAGCGCCGCCGAGACCGGCCAGCTCAGCGTCCACACCGACAGGACGAAGCCGGCCGCCACCGGGGCCAGGCCCAGCACCGACTGCGCATACGTCGGCAGGAACACGCTCGGCGCCACCATCAGCAGTCCCAGCGCACCCAGGGCGAGATTGACCGCCGCGATCGTACGGCGCCGCCACACCCAGCCGGGGATGATCGGCTCGGCCGCCCGGCGTTCGACCAGGACCACCACCCCGGCCAGCGCAAGTCCCGTACCGAACAAGGCCGTCGACGGCCCCGACAGCCACGGCCAGGCCACCCCGCCCTGCACCAGGGCCGTCAGCAGGACACCCCCGCACGCGAACACCGCCAGCGCACCCGCCCAGTCGATACGGGGACGCTCGGCGGGCCCCCGCTGCGGCTCGTGCAGATGACGGACGACCAGCCACAACGCCACCGCTCCGATGGGCAGATTGACCAGGAAGATCCAGCGCCAGTCGGCGTAGGCGGCCAGGACGCCTCCCACGCCCGGGCCGGCCACCGCCGACACCGCCCACACCGTGGACAGCTTGGACTGGATCTTCGGGCGGTCCTTGAGCGGGTAGAGGTCGGCGGCGAGCGTCTGCACCGTGCCCTGGAGCGCCCCGCCGCCCAGGCCCTGGAGGATGCGGAAGGCGATCAGCGCCCCCATGTTCCAGGCCACCGCGCACAGCAGCGAACCGGCCAGGAACACCGAAGCGCCCGCTATCAGCACCGGCTTGCGGCCGAAGGTGTCCGACAGCTTGCCGTACACCGGGAGCGTCACCGTCACGGCGAGCAGATAACCGGAGAACAGCCAGGAGAAGACCGAGAAACCGCCCAGGTCTCCGACGATCTGCGGGACGGCCGTCGAGACGATCGTGGCGTCGAGGGCGGCGAGCGCCATCGCGAGCATCAGCGCGGCGACGACGGCGCGGCGTCGTCGCGTGTCCTGTGGCCGGTCCGTCGCGGCCGTCCGTATCTCGGTGTCCCCCTGGTCCACAGGATTCCTTCCCCTTGCATCTATCCGCCGCCGAACAGCTTCCCACTTGACCCTCACGTGGCGGCAGGGTGGAAGCTGACTGCGCCGGTGGGTGGAGCGGAACCCCGAGAACGTCTCCACCCGTCGGTGGACTGCCCCTAGGGGTTCCTCCGTACTACGGCCCGGGGAGGGTTCGTACTGCCGGAGGAGGAGAGCGGCCGGTGGCGTCCTTAACCTGGTTTTACGTCGCTGGGGCGCCGGTGAGGGGTGGTTGACCGAACCGGCGGGGGTGGGGTTTTCCCCAGCACAAGAGGGTGCCGGGCACCAGCGCGCCGGACCCCTCCGCGAGGCCAGACTCATCCGCGTAACCAGCACAGCACGACCGGCAGGACCGGTCCGGCGCAGCACTCGTGCGTCACCTTCGTAACCGACATAGGAGATTTACCATGACTTCGGCCGTGACCATTCCCAGGCACGGGGGCACTGGAGGGCGTACGGCCGTTGCCGCCCGGGCGCGGCAGGTCGTGAAGGCGTACGGGGCCGGCGAGACCCGTGTCGTCGCCCTCGACCACGTGGACGTCGACATCGCCCGCGGGCAGTTCACCGCGATCATGGGCCCCTCGGGCTCCGGCAAGTCCACGCTCATGCACTGCCTGGCCGGGCTCGACACCGTCTCCTCGGGGCAGATCTACCTCGACGAGACCGAGATCACCGGGCTCAAGGACAAGAAGCTCACGCAGCTGCGCCGGGACCGGATCGGGTTCATCTTCCAGGCGTTCAACCTGCTGCCGACGCTGAACGCGATAGAGAACATCACGCTGCCCATGGACATCGCCGGGCGCAAGCCCGACAAGCAGTGGCTGGCGCGGGTCGTCGACACCGTAGGGCTGAGCGACCGGCTCAAGCACCGGCCCACCCAGCTCTCCGGCGGTCAGCAGCAGCGCGTGGCCGTGGCCCGGGCGCTGGCCGCGCGGCCCGAGATCATCTTCGGTGACGAGCCGACCGGAAACCTCGACTCCCGTGCGGGAGCGGAGGTGCTGGGCTTCCTGCGCAGGTCGGTCGACGAGCTCGGGCAGACCATCGTGATGGTCACGCACGACCCGGTGGCGGCCTCGTACGCGGACCGGGTGCTGTACCTCGCCGACGGCCGGATCGTCGACGAGATGTACAAGCCGACCGCAGACGCCGTCCTCGACCGTATGAAGGACTTCGACGCCCGGGGGCGCACGTCATGACCGTGCTGAAGACTTCGATGCGCAACTTCTTCGCGCACAAGGGGCGGATGGCCCTGTCGGCGATCGCCGTGCTGCTGTCGGTGGCCTTCGTCTGCGGGACGCTGGTCTTCACCGACACCATGAACACCACCTTCGACAAGCTGTTCCAGGCGACCTCGTCCAATGTGACGGTGAGCGCCAAGGGCGCCTCGGACAGCGGCGAGACGACCTCCGACAACGGTCGGCCGCCGGTCATGCCGGCCTCCGTGGTCGCCAAGGTCCGCGCCGCGCAGGGCGTGAAGGCGGCGGAAGGAACCGTCTTCTCCACCTCCGTGACCGTCGTCGACGCCGCCAAGGACAGCCTGTCGCCGTCCAGCGGTGCCCCGACGATCGTCGGCAGCTGGAACGGCAACGACGCCCGCACCATGAAGATCACCTCCGGTACGGCGCCCAAGGGTCCCGACCAGGTGATGGTCGACCGCGACACCGCGGACAAGCACCACCTGAAGCTCGGTGACGAGATCGGCGTGATCAGCGCGGTCGGCACGCACGAAGCGAAGATCTCCGGCATCGCCGACTTCCAGGTCACCAACCCCGGTGCCGCGATCTTCTACCTCGACACGAAGACCGCCCAGCAGACGCTCGTCGGCAGGACCGGCGTCTTCACCAACGTCAACGTCACGGCCGCGAGCGGCGTGACCGACCCGCAGCTGAAGAAGAACGTCGTCTCGGCGCTCGGCACCACCTACAAGGTGCAGACCGCCAAGGAGACCGCCGACGCCAACCAGAAGAGCGTCGAGGGCTTCATGAACGTCATGAAGTACGCGATGCTCGGCTTCGCCGGGATCGCCTTCCTCGTCGGCATCTTCCTGATCATCAACACCTTCTCGATGCTGGTCGCCCAGCGGACCCGCGAGATCGGCCTGATGCGGGCCATCGGCTCCAGCCGCAAGCAGGTCAACCGGTCGGTGCTCGCGGAGGCACTGCTGCTCGGCGTCTTCGGGTCCGTGCTCGGTGTCGGCGCAGGCGTCGGCCTCGCGGTCGGCCTGATGAAGCTCATGGGCCAGATGGGCATGCACCTGTCGACCGCCGATCTGACGGTCGCCTGGACGACCCCGGTGGTCGGTCTCCTGCTCGGCGTCGTCGTCACCGTCCTCGCCGCCTATCTGCCCGCCCGCCGGGCCGGCAAGGTCTCCCCGATGGCCGCACTGCGCGACGCCGGCGCCCCCGCCGACGCCAAGGCGGGCCGCATCCGGGCCCTGGTGGGCCTGCTGCTCACCGGCGCCGGAGGCTACAGCCTCTACCTGGCCGCGGGCGTCGACAAGGCGAGCGACGGTTCGCTCTGGCTCGGCCTGGGCGTGGTGCTGTCCCTGATCGGGTTCGTCGTCATCGGCCCGCTGCTCGCGGGTGGTGTGGTGCGCGTCCTGGGCGCCGTACTGCTGCGGGCCTTCGGACCCGTCGGACGGATGGCCGAACGCAACGCGCTGCGCAACCCGCGCCGCACGGGCGCCACCGGCGCCGCCCTCATGATCGGCCTCGCCCTGGTCGCCTGCCTCTCGGTGGTCGGCTCCTCCATGGTCGCCTCCGCGACCGACCAGCTCGACAAGACCGTCGGCACGGACTTCATCATCCAGTCCGACAGCGGCCAGCTGGTCACACCGCAGGCGGTCAAGGCCGTGAAGGACACCCCGGGTCTTGCCCGGGTCACCGAGTACAGGACGGCCAAGGCCGACTACACGACCCCCGACGGCAAGACCCTCAAGGACACCGACATCACGGCGGCCGACCCGACGTACGCGACGGACCTGCGCAAGAAGACCGTCGCGGGAAACCTCAAGGACGCCTATCTGCCGGACTCGATGTCCGTGCACGAGAAGTTCGCCAAGGCGCACGGCATCCACCTCGGCTCGAAGATCGACATCAGGTTCAAGGACAGCGCCACCACCGCGCACCTGACCGTGCGCGCGATCACCACCAGCGACGACGTGATCGACCAGGGTGCGAAGTACACCTCCATCGCCACGCTCGCCAAGTACGTGCCGGCCGACAAGATGCCCCTGGACCAGCTGGTCTTCGCCACCGCCGAGAAAGGGCAGCAGGACACCGCGTACAAGTCGCTGAAGTCCGCGCTGCACGACTACCCGCAGTACAAGGTGCGCGACCAGACCGACTACAAGCAGGCGCTCAAGGACCAGATCGGCCAGCTGCTGAACATGATCTACGGCCTGCTGGCCCTCGCGATCATCGTCGCGATCCTCGGTGTCGTGAACACCCTGGCGCTGTCGGTGGTCGAGCGGACGAGGGAGATCGGCCTGATGCGGGCGATCGGCCTGTCCCGGCGGCAGCTGCGCCGCATGATCCGCATGGAGTCCGTGGTGATCGCCCTGTTCGGCGCCCTGCTGGGCCTCGGCCTGGGCATGGGCTGGGGCGCGACGGCCCAGCAACTGCTCGCCCTGGAGGGACTGAAGGTCCTCGAGATCCCGTGGTCCACCCTGATCGCGGTCTTCCTGGGCTCGGCCTTCGTGGGCCTGTTCGCCGCCCTGATCCCGGCCTTCCGGGCGGGCCGCATGAACGTACTGAACGCGATCGCCACCGAATAGCCACCGCAGACGGGGGTTGCGGGGGAGCGCCCGGTGCCGGGGGGTCTTGCAGGACTCGCCGGTGCCGGGCAGTTTTGCTCGCCCCCGCCGCCCCTTCCCGTCCCGTCCCTGGGGGCTGCGCCCCCAGACCCCCGCTTTCGGCCTGAACGGCCTCGTCCTCAAACGCCGGACGGGCTGAGTTGGCTGAGCCGAATCCAGCCCCTCCGGCGTTTGAGGAGCGGGGGTCCGGGGGCTGGCCCCCGGTTCGGGACGCGTAGGGGCGGCGGGGGCGAAATCCACAGGCCCCGACACCCGCCCGAGCACCGTCGTACGCTTGAGGGACCCCCGGCCCGCCGCGCGCGTCGGGCCCTTCGCGTTGCCCGCCCCCCGGACGAAAGCCGCCCCGAATGAGCCTGCACGGTCTGCTCGACGCCGTCGTCAAGGACACCGCCCTCGCAGAAGCCGTCAAGGCGGCCACCGACGGCAACCGCATGCACATCGACCTCGTCGGCCCCCCGGCCGCCCGCCCCTTCGCGATCGCCGCCCTCGCCCGCGAGACCGCCCGCCCCGTGCTCGCGGTGACGGCGACAGGACGCGAGGCCGAGGACCTGGCCGCCGCCCTGCGCTCGCTGCTGCCGCCGGAGGGAGTCGTGGACTACCCCTCCTGGGAGACACTCCCGCACGAGCGGCTGAGCCCCCGCAGCGACACCGTCGGCCGCCGCCTCGCCGTCCTGCGCCGCCTGGCCCACCCCCGCCCGGACGACCCCGAGACCGGCCCGGTCTCCGTCGTCGTAGCGCCGGTACGATCCGTGCTGCAGCCGCAGGTCAAGGGCCTCGGAGACCTGGAACCGGTCGCACTGAAGACCGGGCAGACCGCCGACCTGAACGAGATCGTGGAGGCCCTCGCCGCCGCCGCGTACGCGCGCGTGGAGCTCGTCGAGAAGCGCGGCGAGTTCGCCGTACGAGGCGGCATCCTGGACGTCTTCCCGCCCACCGAGGAACACCCCCTGCGCGTGGAGTTCTGGGGCGACGACGTCGAGGAGATCCGCTACTTCAAGGTCGCCGACCAGCGCTCCCTAGAGGTCGCCGACCACGGCCTGTGGGCGCCGCCCTGCCGTGAACTCCTGCTCGCGGACGACGTACGCACGCGTGCGCACACCCTCGCCGAGCAGCACCCGGAGCTGGGCGAACTGCTCGGCAAGATCGCCGAGGGCATCGCGGTCGAGGGCATGGAGTCCCTCGCCCCCGTCCTGGTCGACGACATGGAACTGCTGATCGACGTCCTGCCCAAGGGCGCCATGGCCGTCGTATGCGATCCGGAGCGGGTACGCACGCGTGCCGCCGATCTCGTCGCGACGTCCCAGGAGTTCCTCCAGGCGTCCTGGGCGGCCACGGCGGGCGGCGGCGAGGCCCCCATCGACGTCGGCGCCGCATCGCTCTGGTCCATCGCGGACGTCCGTGAGCGGGCCCGCGAGCTGGACATGATGTGGTGGTCGGTCTCCCCCTTCGCCGCCGACGAAACGTTCACATCTGCCGCTGACGCGGGGGGCGACGCGGACACCCTCAAGCTCGGCATGCACGCCCCCGAGACCTACCGGGGCGACACCGCCAAGGCCCTCGCCGACACCAAGGGCTGGCTCGCCGAGGGCTGGCGCACGGTGTTCGTCACCGAGGCGCACGGCCCGGCGGCCCGCACGGTCGAGGTGCTCGGTGGCGAGGGCATCGCGGCCCGCCTCGACGTGGAACTCGGGGAGATCTCCCCGTCCGTCGTGCACGTGGCGTGCGGCTCGATCGACTACGGCTTCGTCGACCCGGCGCTCAGACTCGCCGTCCTGACCGAGACCGACCTGTCCGGCCAGAAAGCAGCCGGCAAGGACGGCGCCCGGATGCCGGCCCGCCGCCGCAAGACCATCGACCCGCTCACCCTGGAGGCGGGCGACTACATCGTCCACGAGCAGCACGGCGTCGGCCGCTACATCGAGATGGTGCAGCGCACGGTGCAGGGCGCCACCCGCGAGTACCTCGTCGTCGAGTACGCCCCCGCCAAGCGCGGCCAGCCCGGCGACCGCCTGTACATCCCCACCGACCAGCTGGAGCAGATCACCAAGTACGTCGGCGGCGAGGCCCCCACCCTGCACCGCCTGGGCGGCGCCGACTGGACGAAGACCAAGGCGCGCGCGAAGAAGGCCGTCAAGGAGATCGCGGCCGACCTCATCAGGCTGTACAGCGCGCGCATGGCGGCCCCCGGCCACACCTTCGGCCCGGACACCCCCTGGCAGCGAGAGCTGGAGGACGCCTTCCCGTACGCGGAGACGCCCGACCAGCTCACCACCATCGCCGAGGTCAAGGAGGACATGGAGAAGTCGGTCCCCATGGACCGCCTGATCTGCGGCGACGTCGGCTACGGCAAGACGGAGATCGCGGTCCGCGCCGCCTTCAAGGCCGTACAGGACGGCAAGCAGGTCGCGGTCCTCGTCCCCACGACCCTTCTGGTGCAGCAGCACTTCGGGACGTTCTCCGAGCGCTACTCCCAATTCCCCGTCAACGTACGGGCGCTCAGCCGCTTCCAGACGGACACCGAGGCGAAGGCCGTGCTGGAGGGCCTGCGGGAGGGCTCGGTGGACGTCGTCATCGGCACCCATCGCCTGTTCTCCTCGGAGACCAAGTTCAAGGACCTCGGCCTGGTCATCGTCGACGAGGAGCAGCGCTTCGGCGTCGAGCACAAGGAGCAGCTGAAGAAGCTGCGCGCCAACGTCGACGTACTGACGATGTCCGCGACCCCCATCCCCAGGACCCTGGAGATGGCCGTGACCGGCATCCGCGAGATGTCGACGATCACCACACCCCCGGAGGAGCGCCACCCCGTCCTGACCTTCGTCGGGCCGTACGAGGAGAAGCAGATCGGCGCCGCCATCCGCCGCGAACTCCTGCGCGAGGGCCAGGTCTTCTACATCCACAACCGGGTCGAGTCCATCGACCGGGCCGCCTCCCGGCTGCGTGAGATCGTTCCCGAGGCGCGGATCGCGACCGCCCACGGCCAGATGTCCGAGTCGACGCTGGAGCAGGTCGTCGTCGACTTCTGGGAGAAGAAGTACGACGTCCTCGTCTCGACGACGATCGTCGAGTCCGGCATCGACATCTCCAACGCCAACACCCTGATCGTGGAGCGCGGCGACAACTTCGGCCTCTCCCAGCTGCACCAGCTGCGCGGCCGGGTGGGCCGCGGCCGCGAGCGCGGTTACGCCTACTTCCTGTACCCGCCGGAGAAGCCCCTGACGGAGACCGCCCACGAGCGTCTGGCCACCATCGCCCAGCACACCGAGATGGGCGCGGGCATGTACGTCGCCATGAAGGACCTGGAGATCCGCGGCGCGGGCAACCTCCTCGGCGGCGAGCAGTCCGGCCACATCGCCGGCGTCGGATTCGACCTGTACGTCCGTATGGTCGGCGAGGCCGTCGCGGACTACCGGGCCTCCCTGGAGGGCGGGGTGGAGGAGGAGCCGCCCCTGGAGGTCAAGATCGAGCTCCCCGTCGACGCGCACGTCCCGCACGACTACGCCCCCGGCGAGCGCCTGCGCCTGCAGGCCTACCGTGCCATCGCCTCCGCCAACACGGAGGCGGACATCAAGTCCGTACGCGAGGAACTCGTCGACCGCTACGGCAAGTTGCCCGAACCGGTGGAGAACCTGCTCCTCGTCGCGGGCCTGCGGATGCTCGCCCGCGCCTGCTCGGTCGGCGAGGTGGTCCTGCAGGGCAACAACATCCGTTTCGCACCGGTGGAGTTGAGGGAGTCCCAGGAGCTCAGGGTCAAGCGCCTGTACCCCGGGACCGTCATCAAGCAGGCCGCCCACCAGGTGCTGGTGCCGCGCCCGAAGACGGCGAAGGTGGGCGGAAAGCCGCTCGTCGGGCGGGAGTTGCTGGGCTGGGTGGGCGAGTTCCTGACGTCGATCCTGGGGTCGTAGAGCCGGACGGCAGACGGACAGACGGCAGACGGACATACGAAGCCGTCCGCGGGAGGCGGATTCCGCGGACGGCTGCTCTGTGGCCCTAAGGCTGTTCGGGCCTGTCGCGATCCATGCCGAGCTGTCCCTCGATGCGCTGCTGGGCGTCGTCGACCTGGTTCTCGTACTTGTTGCCCGTTCTCTCGTTCACCTTGCGTTCCGCCGCGTCGGACATGTCCTTGGCCTTGTCCTGCATCTGGCGGTTGCTCTTGAACCTGTCGAAGATACCCATCCAGAGCTCCTTCCCGAGATGGCTCAGCAACGACGATACGGCCGATATATGAGCAATGCCCACTCGGGCCGGTTTTGGTCTGGACCTCATGAGTGCCCCCGTGCGCCCTCTCGCTACGGTGTGCGGACAGTCGTACGGGACATTCGTACGAGAGAAGACCGCCCGTGCGGGGCGGATCATGCAGCAAGGGGAGGGCACAGCGTGAGGCGTCTGAGGGGTGGGGCGGCGGCCGCCATGGTGCTGGTGTTCGCCGTGGCCGGATGCAAGGCGGAGACCAAGACGGGATCCGGCGGACCGCAGCAGACCGGCGGCGGGGGCGCGGCCCTCACGGCCGCCGAGTCGCTGACCGTGAAGGGGCGCGCGCCGAAGACGGGTTACGCCCGGGACAGGTTCGGCGCCGCCTGGGCGGACACCGACTCCAACAGCTGCGACACCCGTGACGACATCCTCAAACGGGACCTGGACGACGTGAAGTTCAGCGACGGCAGGTGCAAGGTGTCGTACGGCGTCCTGGAGTCGGACCCGTACTCCGGCCAGAAGGTGACCTACCGGCGCGGCCGCAGCCTCGTCGACATCGACCACATGGTCGCCCTCTCCGACGCCTGGCAGAAGGGCGCCAAGTACTGGGACGCGCGCAAGCGCATAGCCCTCGCCAACGACCCGCTCAACCTCCTCGCCGTCGACGCGAGCACCAACCGCGCCAAGGGCGACGGCGACACCGCGACCTGGGTGCCGCCGAACAAGGCCTACCGGTGCACCTATGTCGCCGCCCAGGTCGCGGTGAAGAAGAAGTACGGGCTGTGGGTGACCGCCGCCGAGAAGGCCGCGATGGAGAAGGTGCTCAAGGCGTGCCCGGGACAGAAGCTCCCCTCGGGCGGCAACCCGACCGAGGCGCCGGCCCGCTTCCGCGCCGACTGACGGGAACGGGCCGGGGGCTCGGCTACGCCTGCTTCTTCAGCGCCGCGAGGACCGTCGTCGTCACCTTCTTCGCGGACGCGGCGCCGTTGTCGCTGCCCGCCGTGGACAGCACCGTGACCACCGAGTTGCCGGACCGGGCCGCGATCAGCGTGGTGCCGTTCTGCCAGGTGCCGCTCGTCAGCGTCATCGTGTAGGCCTCGTCCCCGAGCCCGGACGTGGACTTGCCGGTGAGCTTCACCTTGGCGTGCGCGTCGGTGTCCGTGAACGTGGCGCACTCGGTGGCGACGGACTGCAGGCTCTTCATCACCGCGGCGGACGTGGTGCCCTGGAAGGTGTCGATCTCCTGGGCGACCTCCTGCGTCTTGTCCTTGCTCGCGTAGTCGTTCTGCGCGAACGACACGCCCCCCTTGTAGCCGCTCACCTGGATCCAGGACGTGGCTTCCAGCCTGGTGCAGTCCGGCTTCGCGCTCTTCTTGGCGGACTGGGAGAGGAGGGTGTCGCCGGTGTCCGAGGAACCGTCGGCCTCGATGGTGAGCCCGGCGGGGAAGGCCGACGCGGGCGCCAGCGCCTTCTTCAGCTGTGTACCGGTGGGCAGAGAGGCGCTGGGGTCCTTCGCCTTGGCCGCGGCCGCCTTGTCGGAGGAAGCCGCGCCCCCCTGGTCGGAGGAGGAACCGGACGAGCAGGCGGTGAGGGCCAAGGGGAGTGCCGCGACGGCGAGCAGGGTGGCGGCACGAGGCGAGAGACGCATGACAGTCCTTCAAAGGTGGTGTTGACGGGGGAGAGCGCACGGGCATGCCGTGCACGGGCCGGAGGCGGCCCGGGGCGTGGGGAGTGGGGGCCGCCCGTGGAAGCCGGTGGAACGGCTCGGTGAGCGGCGAGCGGTAATGGTAAGCGTGCGGGTGGGACGGCCGAACCCCAGGTGGGGAGCCGGCGCCTTGCCGGGCGCCCGGGCCGCGCCCCGGCGGTCACGGGAGGGGGAGGGTCAGGCCGCCTTCTTCCAGTCACCGCAGCCGGTGGTCTTGAAGTAGGCGTCGCCCGGGCTGATGGTGACGACGGCCGTGCCGGTCACGTTGTCGTTCGCGATGATCGAGTGGAGCGAGTGCTCGGCGTCCTTGGTCCGCTCCCAGTAGCAGGAGTCGTCCTTGTTGCCGGTGGACCGGTAGGTGCCGGGGGCGATGTCGGAGCCGACTCCGAACATCCCGCCGTCGCCGGCCATCCTGGCGGCGGGGGTTCCCTTCGCCTTGGTGCCGACGGCCTCCCAGTCCTTGCAGCCGTTCGACTTGAAGAGCTTGTCCGTGGCCTTGACGGTGACGTAACTGGTGCCGCTCACATTGTCGTTGGCCAGGATCGAGTCCGTCTCGCCCTTGGCGTCCTTGGTGCGCTCCCAGTAGCACATGCCGTCGGTGTTGCCGGTGGTGCGGTAGGTGCCGGGCTTGACGTCCGAGCCGACCCGGAAGTCGCCGTCACCCGCGAACGCGGCCTTCTTCTTCCCGGCAGCTTGCGCCTTCCCGTTGCCGGAGTCGTGCTGCGCGGAGGCCGAGGAGTTCTTGCCGGAGCCGGAGGTGGAGCCGCTTCCCTTGTCGCCTGCGTTCGCCGATACGACGCCGATGACCACGACCCCCACGACGGCGCTCAGCGTGAGCCTGCCCTTCATGCCCATGACGATGTCCCCCCTCGGACGTTCGGATGTGGCGAACTGCCGTTGCCCGGCCGCTGCCGTTCACGGTGTTCGCTGGGTCAATAAGAGCAGAGGCTGTGAACCGAGTCAACACGGTTCACGGAGTCGGGTGTGTACACGGCCGTGAATGCATGGATCTTGCCTGCGTCGGTATGCTCGGCGTCACACTGTGACAACGAGGGGAGCCGGCGGGTGCAGGACAACGCGACAGAGGTGACCGCCGCCGGGATCGCGCGGCTGGCCGGCGTCGGCCGCGCCGCCGTCAGCAACTGGCGCCGCCGCCACGCCGACTTCCCCAAGCCCGTCGGCGGCACCGAGACGAGCCCGTCCTTCGCGCTCGCCGAAATCGAGGCCTGGCTGCGCAAACAGGGCAAACTCGCCGAGGTGCCACTCCGTGAACGCGTCTGGCAGCAGCTCGCCGGGCATCCCGAGGGCCCCGTCACGGCGTTGATCCACGCAGGCTGCGCCCTGCTGCTCATCCACGACCGGCCGACCGTCTGGCTGGAGGCGAGCGCCGGGTCCGACGAGCGGCTGGCGGCGATGCTGACGGGCGCGCTGGAGGACGTCCTGGTACCGCGCTTCGGTGCGGCGGTCCGAGGGCGCGGTGTTCACAGCGGATCGGCCGGAGGTGCGGAGCCGGGTGTGAACTCCCCGCTGCCTGTGAACGCACCGCTCGCCGTGAACACCTTCACCGCCGCCCCCACCCCCACTTCCGCCCCCACACCACCCGCCGTGCAAGCCCCCTCCGGCCCCCAACTCCTCCCCTCCGCCCCCCTCCTGCGCGGGGTCGCCGAACTCGCCGCCGCATCAGGCGCCCGCCAGACCTTCGAGTTCCTCCTCGGCCGCCACCTCGACGCCAACCCCCGCCAGTACACGCTCACCCCCACCGAACTCGCCGAACTCATGGCCGACCTGGCAGGCACCGCCCGCACCCTCCTCGACCCCGCCTGCGGCACCGGCGCCCTCCTGCGCGCCGTCACCCCCAGACCCGACCAGGAGCTCTACGCCCAGGACAGCGCCCCCGACCTCGCCGCGCTCACCGCCCTGCGGCTCGCCCTGCACACGCCGGCGACCGTGCGCGGCGCCGCGGGCGACACCCTGCGCGCCGACGCCTACCCCGGGCTGCGCGCCGACGCCGTCCTGTGCCACCCGCCGTTCAACGAACGCAACTGGGGCCACGACGAACTCGCCTACGACCCCCGCTGGGAGTACGGCTTCCCGGCCCGCAACGAATCCGAGCTGGCCTGGGCCCAGCACGCCCTCGCCCGCCTCCGCGACGGCGGCACCGCCGTCCTGCTGATGCCGCCCGCCGCCGCCTCCCGCCGCTCCGGCCGCCGCATCCGCGCCGACCTGCTGCGCCGCGGCGCACTGCGCGCCGTGGTCGCCCTGCCTCTCGGCGCGGCACCCCCGTACAACATCCCGCTCCACCTGTGGGTGCTGCGCCGCCCCGACAAGGCGCCCGCGCAGCCCGAGGTGCTGCTCGCCGACACCGGGCAGTACGCCACCGAGGGACGCGGCGGGCCCGACTGGCGGGCCGTGCGCGAGGCCGTGCTCGACGCCTGGGGCGCCTTCGACCGCGCCGGAACGCTAGACGAACGCCCGGGCCTGGCCCGCTCCCTCCCGGTCATCGACCTCCTCGACGACGACGTCGACCTCGCCCCGGCCCGCCATCTGCCGCCCCCGGCCGTGACCGACGGCGCCGGCGCGCTCACCGCCGTACGCGAACGCCTCGGCGAGACCCTGCGACTGACCGCCGAGCTCACTCCGCCGCCCGCGGACCACGCGCAGCCCGCGCCCCGCTGGCCGTTCACCACCGTCGGTGAACTCGCCCGCGGGGGCGCCCTGGTGCTGCGCACCGGCGGAAACGGCGGCCACGCGCGCGTGCCCGTCCTCACCGACCACGACGTCTTCGCCCAGACCGCCCCCTCCGGCGCCCTGCCCGAGAGCGACGAGGACGCCGTGCTGACGCAGCCGGGCGACGTCGTCGTGCCGGTGCTCGGCGGCGGCTCGGTGGCACGCGTGATCGACGACACGACCGCGGGCGCCGCCCTCGGGCGCAACCTCGTCCTCCTGCGCCCCGATCCCACGGCGCTCGACCCCTGGTTCCTCGCCGGGTTCCTGCGCGGCACCGCCAACAACCGCCAGGCCAGCAGCTACGCCTCCACGGCCACCCGCCTCGACGTGCGCCGCCTTCAACTGCCCCGCCTGCCCCTGGACGAACAGCGGCGCTACGGCGAACGCTTCCGCGCCCTCGACGACTTCGAACGCGCCCTGCGCCGTGCGGGCCGCCTCGGAGAGCAACTCGTGCGCGGGATGTACGACGGTCTGACGGACGGGACGGTCGCACCGGACTGACGCCTTCCCCGCCGGGGAAGCTGACCAGCGCTGCAACGGTTCGACACAACGCGGGACCCGTTGTCCTTGTCGGCCTATACGCTCGGAGCGAGTACTTACGCGGTACTCACATTCCGTTCGCATCAGGCCTCCAGGAGCAGCCATGCAGGGCCACGGCTACGCCGCGCCTCCGCCGCGTCGACCCCCGACCGCGGTGTTGGTGCTGCTTCGTGTGATCTTCGTGGCGGTGGCGCTGCTCAGCATCGGATTCCTGGCATGGGTGGCGACGCTCCGCGCGGCGATCGTGACCCGCAAGGCCACCGACTGGTGGATCTTCGCGGCCTCGTTGGTGGTCCTCGGCATCAGCTTCGCCTTCCTGAGCACCGACCACACCGACGACTTCAGCACGCCGAACGGCAATGTCGGCATGATCATCCTGCTCCTCAACGCCGCAGCCTGCGCCGGTTACTACCTGTACGCGGACATACGCCACTTCGGGCCGGGCCCCACCGGCTATCCGATGCCACCGGCCTCGGGCATGGGCTACGGCTACCCGCAGCCCCCGTCGCCGTACGCGGCCACGCTCCCGCAGACGCCCGTGGTGGCCGCGCCCTCCACCCCCGTACCGCCGCCCCCGCCGCAGCAGCGCCCCGCGCCCGCCCGTATCGACCAGGTGCGCGCCGAACTCGACGAACTCAGCGACTATCTGCGCCGGCACCCGGGCCACCCGGACGGCAACCACGAGGGCGGAAGGTGACCGTGGCGGCAGGACGGGTCGTCGCCGGCCGCTATGCGCTGTCCACGCTCATCGGGCAGGGCGGCATGGGCCAGGTCTGGACCGCGTACGACCAACGGCTGGACCGGCGTGTGGCGGTGAAGCTGCTGCGCCCCGACAAGGTGGCGGGCGCCGAGGCGGACGAACTGCGCCGCCGGTTCATGCGCGAGTGCCGGGTGACCGCGCAGGTCGACCACCCGGGGCTGGTCACCGTGCACGACGCGGGCAGCGAGGGCGAGGAGCTGTTCCTCGTCATGCAGTACGTCGACGGCGCGGACCTCTCCGACCACCTCGCGGAGCACGACCCGTACCCCTGGCAGTGGGCGGTCGCCGTCGCCGCGCAACTGTGCGCCGTGCTGAGCGCCGTGCACGCCGTGCCGATCGTCCACCGCGACCTCAAGCCCCGCAATGTGATGGTGAAGCAGGACGGCACGGTCACCGTCCTCGACCTCGGCGTCGCCTCCGTCATGGACGCCGACACCACCCGCCTGACCCACACCGGCACCCCCATCGGCTCGCCCGCCTACATGGCGCCCGAGCAGGCCATGGGCGGTGCGGTCGGCCCGTACACCGACCTGTACGCGCTCGGCGTACTGCTGCACGAACTCCTCAGCGGCGACGTCCCCTTCGCGGGCTCCACGGCACTCGGCGTACTGCACCGGCATCTGTACGAGCCCCCGGTCCCCGTACGCCGTATTCGCCCCGAGGTCCCCGAGCCGCTCGAACACCTCGTCCTGCGCCTGCTCGCCAAGGACCCGCAGCACCGTCCGGCGTCCGCGCAGGACGTGTACGAGCACCTGGCGCTGATGCTGCCCGCACGTGGGAAGCCCACCGGGGCGCCGCTCGACCCCACGCGCCCCTTCCTCCGCCCGCACGCCCCCTGGCCGGACCGCGCGCGCACGCCCGCGCCCCAGCCCGCCCCGGTCACCCCGGCGGTCGAGAAGGCGGAGAAACCGGACGTGGCCCGCGCCGTCGACGAGGTCAAGCGACTCCTCGGCGAGGGCCGCATCACGCAGGCCGTCGACATCCTCGGCGCGATCCTGCCGACCGCCGCCGAACAGCACGGCGAGCACTCGCCGGTCGTCCGCACCCTGCGCAAGCAGTACGCGGCCACCCTCATGGACGACGGCCAGTACCGGCGCGCACTGCCCGAACTGCGCCGCCTCGCCGACGAACGCGCCGCCGAGGCGGGCCTGGCCGACCCGCAGTCGCTGCGCTTCCGCTACGAGGCCGCCCAGTGCCTGGAGCAGCTCGGCGAGCCGGCGGCCGCGCTCGCCGAGTACCGCGCTCTGCTGCCGTACTACGAGAACCAGTACGTGGCCGGCGACCCCGAACTCGCCCACGACGTCCGCCGCCGCATCGGGCACCTCCTGCTCGCCCTCGGCGACCGCGCCGCCGCCCACGACACGCTCGCCAGGCTCCTGCTCGATGTGGAGCGCCTGCGCGGCCCCGCACACCCGCTCGTGGCCGAAATCCGCCGCACATTGGGGTGGTTGGGGCAGGTACGCGGTTAGTTTTTACCGAACCATGAGGGATTCTTGTGATCTCCGGGGGCTTTCGTTTCCCGAACGCTTGATCGCGTTCCGATACGTTCCGTTCGTTTTACGCCAGGCAACGCATTGCGCCAGGCAACGCGCAACGCAGCCGACGCACAACCAGGGGTGGGGTACACATGGCCGGCCATCGGCAGTCCAAGAAGCGCAGATACATCACCTGGGCCGCCGCCGGTGCCGCCGTGGTAGCGGGTGCCGGCCTCGCCGCGCAGAGCTCCATGGCCGCCACCACCTGGCCCGCGCAGAAGACGTACACCGGCCGCGCCTTCGACACCTGCGCCGCGCCCTCCCTGGCCGCGATGAAGGCCTGGCACACCGGCTTCTACGGCGCCGCGGCCGTCTACGTCGGCGGCAAGAACCGCGGTTGCTCCCAGCCCAACCTGACCGCCTCCTGGGTGAAGTCGGTCAGCACGGTCGGCTGGAAGCTCATCCCGATCTACGTCGGAGCCCAGCCGCCCTGCCAGTCCGGCTCCAGCCCCGAGAAGATCACCGCCACCACGGCCGCCTCCCTCGGCAAGACCGACGCGGACGACGCCGTGGCCAAGGCATCGGCGCTCGGCATGAAGGCCGGCAGCCCGATCTACCTGGACATGGAGTCGTACGACATCACCAACACGTCGTGCAACAACGCCGTGCTCACCTACGTCCGCGCCTTCGACAAGGAACTGCGCGCCAAGGTGTACCGCGCCGGCTACTACGGCTTCACCAGCTCCAGCGCCAAGGCCATCGCGAACGCCACCGACAAGACCGACCTGCCGGGCAACCTCTGGTACGCCCTGTGGGACAAGCAGAACACCACGACCGCGGACTGGCCGTTCGGCTCGACCCAGTACACGGACCACAGCCGCGGTCACCAGTACCTCGTCAACAGCAAGGAGACGCGGAACGGCTACACGATCACCGTGGACCGCGACGCGTGGGACGCCCCGGTGGCCATCACCGGCTGAGCCCCGGCCCCGCGGAGGCGCGGCGGTGCCCGAAGTCCCGGTGAATCGTTGGTCGAATGGGTTGGCCAGAGCCTGGTCACTGCCTACCATCGATCACCGCAAGACTTTGTGCACCGTCGCACAATCTCCTCGGGAGGCTCCCTTGCACCGCCGTCGCACCGCGCTCGTCCTCACCGCCGCGATCGCCGCCGCGGCCCCCGTCCTGACCGCCTGCGGAAGCGATGCGCACCCCGGTGCGGCAGCCGTCGTCGGCGGTCAGCGGATCACCGTGGCGCAGCTGGAGACCAGGGTGAACGAGGTGCGCGCGGCGCAGCGGGCGGCCGTGAAGGACGACGCGCAGTACAAGCAGGCCGTCTCGCAGACCGCGAGCCTCACCCGCGACACCCTGCACGGAATGGTCATCGATCAGGTACTGCACCGCGCCGCCCAGGACGCGGGCGTGAGCGTCACGCCCAAGGAGGTCCAGCAGATGCGCACCGGCCTGGAGCAGCAGGTCGGCGGCTCCAAGGCCCTGCAGACGGCCTGGCTCCAGCAGTACGGGG
Organism: Streptomyces sp. NPDC002092; assembly: GCF_053593775.1. Taxonomy (NCBI): domain Bacteria; kingdom Bacillati; phylum Actinomycetota; class Actinomycetes; order Kitasatosporales; family Streptomycetaceae; genus Streptomyces; species Streptomyces sp. NPDC002092. The sequence continues at coordinate 111,649 of NZ_JBSFDG010000023.1, read as the reverse complement.
TCGCCCCGCAGCGCCTGGACGAGAACCTGCGCCTCCAGCTCGAGGCCCAGAAGCTGGCCCAGGCCCTCGGCGCCGACACCAGCAAGCCGGCCTTCTGGAACGCCCTGTCCAAGGCGTCCAAGGAACTCCACGTCGACCTGAACCCGCGCTACGGCACCTGGGACGTCCAGAAGAGCAGCCGCGTCGACGCGAAGACCCCGTGGGTGCGAGAGGTCACGGCGACCGGGACGCAGCAGACGGCGTAACGGTCCTCCATGGCCGCCGTCCCTGTGGACAGCGGCCTTGCGGACCACAGCCCTGTGGACAACTTCCGGAGCTGTCGGCGGTGTGCGTTACGTTCGGATCGTGAACGCAACCAGCTCCGACGCAACCAGCTCCGGACCGTCCCCCGGCCGCATCGTCCTGCTCACCACCAGCCACCGCGTCGCGCCCGGCCTGCTGTCCTGGCCCGCCTGGCAGGCCCTGCACGCCGCCGACCGCGTGCTGTGCTCGGACGGCGCCCACCCGCAGCTGCCGTATCTGCGGGAGGCGGGGATACCGGTCGACGAGGCAGCCCCCGCCGCCGAGGAGCTGGTCGACGGGTGCGCGGGCGGCCGTACGGTCGTCGTGGTCGCGACCGGCGAGGGCGAGCCGGCCCTCACCGACGGCCTGGCCCGCCTCGCCGGCTCCGGACGGACACAGATGCCGGACCTGGAGCTGCTCCCCGCCTCCTACGACCTCCCGGGCGCCCGCCTCCTGGACCTCGTCCAGGTCATGGACCGCATCCGCGCCGAGTGCCCGTGGTCGTCACAGCAGACCCACAAGGGCCTGGCGAAGTACGGCATCGAGGAGGCGTACGAACTCGTCGAGGCGATCGAGGAGGGCGACCGCGAGGAACTGCGCGAGGAACTGGGCGACGTCCTGCTCCAGGTGGTCTTCCACGCCCGGATCGCGGAGGAGGACCCGGACGCCCCCTTCTCCGTCGACGACGTGGCCGCCGGCATCGTCGCCAAGCTCATCCACCGCCACCCGCACGTCTTCGGTGACGAGACCGCCGCCACGCCCGAGGAGGTCAAGGAGCACTGGCTGCGCACCAAGGCGGTCGAGAAGCAGCGCACCTCGGTGACGGAGGGCATACCGCTGGGCCAGCCGGGCCTGGCCCTCGCGGCGAAGCTGGCTTCGCGGGTGCGGACGGCCGGCCTGGAGGTTCCGCTGCCCCAAGCCGAGGGCGTCGGGTACGAGTTGCTCGCGCTGGCGGTGCGCGCCGAGGCGGCGGGCGTGGACCCGGAGGCCGCGCTGCGGGCGGCCGCCCGGGCCTACCGGGACGCGATCAAGGAGACGGAGGGCGGGAGCGGGTCAGGCGGCGGTGAAGCGCACGGGCAGGTCTCGTAGCCCGCGCATGATGAGCCCGCCCCGCCAGCGCAGTTCGGCGGGGTCGGCGGCGAGCTCGAGATCGGGCAGCCGGCGCAGCAGCGTCTCCAGGGCGGTGCGGCCTTCGAGACGGGCCAGGGGGGCGCCCAGACAGTAGTGGATGCCGTGGCCGTATCCGAGGTGCTGGTTGTCCCGGCGGGAGAGATCGAGCGTGTCGGGCTCCGAGAAGCGGGCCGGGTCGCGGTCGGCCGCGGCCAGGACGACCAGGACGGGGTCGCCGGTGGCGATGCGCTGCCCGCCGATGGTCAGCGGCTCGGTGGCGAAGCGCCAGGTGGCGAGTTCCACCGGACCGTCGTAGCGGAGCAGTTCCTCTATACCGGTGTCGAGCAGTGCGCTCTCGCCGCGCTCGATCGACTCCTGGAGCCGCTGCCGCTGCCCGGGACTGCGCAACAGTGCATAGGTCCCGTTGCCGATCAGGTTGATGGTGGTCTCGAAGCCGGCGAAGAGAAGCACGAAGCACATCGCGGCGGCCTCGTTCTCGGTGAGGTGCTCGCCGTGGTCGGAGGCGCGGATGAGGCCCGAGATCAGGTCCTCGCCGAGGTCGCCCCGCTTGCGGTGGATGAGTTCGGCGAGATAGCCGCGGATCTTCTTCACGGAGCGGGCGACGCCGCCGCGCGGGCCTCCGCCGTGCCGGATCATCATCCCCGCCCAGTCGCGGAAGTCGTCCTGGTCCTCGCGCGGCACACCGAGCAGATCGCAGATCGCATAGATGGGGAGGGGGAACGCGAAGTCGTGGATCAGATCGGCCTCGCCGTGCGGCGCGAACCGGTCGATCAGGTCGTCCGTCAACTCCTGCACCCGCGGCGCGAATTCGGCCACCCGCCGGGGGGTGAACGCCTTGGAGACGAGGCGGCGCAGCCGGGTGTGGTCCGGCGGGTCGATATTGAGCAGATGCGTCATGAGATTGGCGCTGCGCTCACCCGGAATACCGGTCCTGCTCTTGCCCTGCGCGTCCTCGGCGTGATGCTCGGGGTTCTTCGAGAGCCGCCCGTCCGCGAGCGCCTGACGTGCGTCGGCATAGCGGGTCACCAGCCAGGCCTCGACCCCGCTGGGAAGTTTCGTCCAGTGGACGGGGGAGTGCTCGCGCAGCCAGGCGTAGGCCGGATACGGGTCACCGGCGAATTCCCAGGTGAAGAGTTCGGGAGCGGTGTTCGGGACGTTCACAGGACGACCGTATCCGGAGCCCGCCGGTGGAGGGGCCGCCGCAGTGAACGGGCCAAAGATGACGCGCGTTCAAGTCTGTGATCTTCACGTGATCTACGCGGCATTAACTTGTGACAAGTGATCGGCACCGGCTACGTTCACGGACCAGCGCGGCGGTATCGAACGCCTGTCGGTGTCATGCGCCGCGCGGTCATTGCTGTCTCGCGAAAGGCCTCCGCATGCTCTCCGGGAACGGTCGACACCGTCGCCCCCGTCAGGCTCCGGCCATCCTCGTCGCGGCCGGAGTGACAGGCTCCGCCATCGCGATCCCGCTCTTCGCCGCGGGCGGCGCCAGCGCTGCCGACGGCACCACGTGGGACAAGGTCGCGCAGTGCGAGACGGGCGGCTCCTGGAGCGAGAACAGCGGCAACGGCTTCTACGGCGGGCTCAAGTTGACCCAGGAGAACTGGGAGAAGTACGGCGGCCTCGACTATGCCCCCAGGGCCGACCTCGCCAGCCGCAACCAGCAGATAGCCGTCGCCGAGAAGCTCCTGGACGACCAGGGCGTCGGCGCCTTCCACACCTGTGGACTGACCTCCGGGCTCACCAAGGACTCGGGCTCGGCCGCCATCGACACCGGCGTGCTGGGCGGTGGTTCCGGTTCGTCCGATTCATCCGGGGCATCCGACTCGACCGGTCTGTCCAACTCCTCGGGCAGCGCTTCCGATGGGTCCTCTTCGTCTGATTCGTCCTCCGGCTCGACCTCCAGCGCCTCCCCTTCGGCCTCCGTGAGTGCGACGGACAACTCCACCGAATCCGGCACATCCGCCTCGCCGTCCACCTCTCCGTCCAAGAAGGCCACGGGCGACCCACAGAGTGCCGACAGCTCGTCGACAGGCAAGGCGAAGGGGGACTACTCGGACAATATCGAGCCCCCGGCGTCCACTTGGACCCTCGTCGACACCGGCACGACCGGCACCGGCCGCCACCGTGGCGCCGGCGCCGATGAGACGGCCGACAAGACCGCCGACAAGACCAAGGCTGACGGCGGCACGCACGACACGTACACCGTCCACGCCGGTGACACCCTCGCCTCCATCGCCGACTCCCTTGGCCTGGACGGCGGGTGGCGTGCGCTCTACGCCGAGAACAAGAACGCCATCGGCACCGACCCGAATCACATCTTCGCCGGTCAGACCCTGAAACTCGGTGCCGAATAGGGCGAAAAACAACGGGAGTTCACGTCACACTTCGCCACCGAATGTCCGGATTGGTGAAAGTGTGGGATGAGTCTCAGAAGCCCTGATCGTCTTTGAAATTCGACGGATCGCGTGTCTACCGTCGTCACCGCTCGTCAACACGAGCCCCGGCTGCCGCAACGCCGAATCCTGCCAGCGGCCGTACGGGAACAGTCGTCGCGTAAAGCGCCGTAGGCAGGAGCGGGGGACCCAAGGTAGGTGCCTGCCCGGGCAGTTGACGGGCGGCTAGGGGTGTAGCCGTGTCTCGTGAGAGCACGGCCGGGCAACTCAACCGGCCCGAACCCGACAGCTCACCTCGCAGGCGTCGGTGAGGGGATCGAACCATGCTGTTTTCCGGTAAGGGCAAGCACCGCCGTCCGTCCAAGGCCACCCGCGCCGCCGCGCTGGCCGGCGTCACCGGTGTCGCCATCGCCGCTCCGCTGATGGCGGCCGGCAACGCCTCCGCCGCCACCGCCTCCGAGTGGGACACGGTCGCCCAGTGCGAGTCCGGCGGCAACTGGGCCATCAACACCGGGAACGGCTACTACGGCGGCCTGCAGTTCTCCGCCTCCACCTGGGCCGCGTACGGCGGCACCGCCTACGCCCCGCAGGCCAACCAGGCCTCCAAGGCGCAGCAGATAGCCGTCGCCGAGAAGGTCCTCGCCGCGCAGGGCAAGGGCGCCTGGCCGGTCTGCGGCACGGGCCTGTCCGGTGCCGCCTACAACGGCAGCGCTCCGTCCACCAACCGCTCCAGCGACTCGCAGGCCGCCTCCCGCTCCGCCGAGCGCCCGGCCGCGAAGACCGAGAGCACGAAGACCCAGAAGAGCACGAAGACCGTCACCACCCCGACCGGCAAGAAGGTCAAGAAGGGCGACGGCGAGTACAAGGTCGTCAAGGGCGACACCCTCAGCTCGATCGCCGAGAAGCACGGCGTCAAGGGCGGCTGGCAGAAGCTGTTCAAGCTGAACAAGGACATCGTCGAGGACGCCAACCTCATCTACCCCGGCCAGCAGCTGCACCTGAAGTGATGCAGGGCTAGGGTCACCCCCGTCCCCCACGGCTCCCCGCTCCGGTGCGTGTTCCCCCGTACGCACCGGAGCGGGGTTCTTTTTTGCACCCCCTCTTTGTTCCGTTCGGAAACAATTTACTCTCGGTTCTGCCCAAGAGGTGGTCGGCAGCGTGGCCGATCGGCCTCAGGCGGTTAGGCTCATCCCGCAGAGCCACCGCGCTACTGCCGTAGCCGTGTCACATCCAAGAAGGAGATGCTCGTGCCGTCCATCGACGTCGTCGTAGCCCGGGAAATCCTGGACTCCCGAGGCAACCCCACGGTCGAGGTCGAGGTCGGCCTCGACGACGGCAGCACGGGTCGTGCCGCCGTTCCGTCCGGCGCCTCCACGGGCGCCTTCGAGGCCATCGAGCTCCGCGACGGTGACCCCAACCGCTACCAGGGCAAGGGTGTCGAGAAGGCCGTCCTCGCCGTCATCGAGCAGATCGGCCCGGAGCTGGTCGGCTACGACGCCACCGAGCAGCGCCTGATCGACCAGGCCATGTTCGACCTGGACGCCACCGACAACAAGGGCTCCCTCGGCGCCAACGCCATCCTCGGCGTCTCCCTCGCCGTCGCGCACGCCGCCTCCGAGGCCAGCGACCTCCCGCTCTTCCGCTACCTGGGCGGCCCGAACGCGCACCTGCTGCCGGTGCCGATGATGAACATCCTGAACGGCGGCTCGCACGCCGACTCCAACGTGGACATCCAGGAGTTCATGATCGCCCCGATCGGCGCGGAGTCCTTCTCCGAGGCCCTGCGCTGGGGCGCCGAGGTCTACCACACCCTCAAGAAGGTGCTGAAGACCAAGGGCCTGTCCACCGGCCTCGGCGACGAGGGCGGCTTCGCCCCGAACCTGGAGTCCAACCGCGCCGCGCTCGACCTCATCATCGAGGCCATCAAGCAGGCCGGCTACGTCCCCGGCGAGCAGATCGCGCTCGCGCTCGACGTCGCCGCGTCCGAGTTCTACAAGGACGGCACGTACGAGTTCGAGGGCAAGTCCCGCTCGGCCGCCGAGATGACCGAGTACTACGAGGAGCTCGTGGCGGCCTACCCGCTCGTCTCCATCGAGGACCCGCTGTTCGAGGACGACTGGGCCGGCTGGAAGGTCATCACCGACAAGCTGGGCGACAAGGTCCAGATCGTCGGCGACGACCTGTTCGTCACCAACCCGGAGCGCCTGGCCCGCGGCATCGAGGAGGGCACCGCCAACGCCCTGCTCGTCAAGGTGAACCAGATCGGCTCGCTGACCGAGACCCTGGACGCCGTCGAGATGGCCCAGCGCAACGGCTTCAAGTGCATGATGTCCCACCGCTCCGGCGAGACCGAGGACGTCACCATCGCCGACCTCGCCGTCGCGGTGAACTGCGGCCAGATCAAGACCGGCGCCCCGGCCCGCTCGGACCGCGTCGCCAAGTACAACCAGCTGCTGCGCATCGAGGAGATCCTCGACGACGCGGCGGAGTACGCGGGCCGCAGCGCGTTCCCGCGCTTCAAGGGCTGACCAGCTCCAGGGGCTGACCCTTACGGGGTCAAGCCTTAGCCAGTCGTACGTACGTCCCCGTACCGGTCCCGTACCGTGTGCGGGGACGTACGCACGTGTGACGGGAGGCGGGGACATGGCCGTGAAGGACCGGGACCGGTTCTCCACCGCGACCAGGATCAGGCTGCTCGGCGAGCAGACGGCGGCCCGGGTCTACCGCTCCCAGACCAAGCGGCAGGCCCGCCGGTCGCGGCTGACCGGCCGGGCGGCGCTGCTCGCCCTGGTGCTGTGCTCGATGGTGGTGGCGCTGGCGTACCCCATAAGGCAGTACGTCTCCCAGCGCTCCCAGATCGCCGATCTCCAGCGGCAGAGGGAGCAGGCCAGGGCGCGGGTCGAGCAGCTGCGCGACCTGAAGGCGCGCTGGCAGGACGACGAGTACGCCGAGCAGCAGATCCGGCTGCGGCTGCACTATGTGCTGCCCGGGGAGACCAGTTACGTCGTGATCGACCCGAGCACGGCCAAGCAGTCGCGCTTCGAGCAGGGCGCGGGCCACCGCCCCTGGTACACGAACGTCTGGGACGGGGTCGACAAGTCCGACGCCTCCGCCCAGTGAACCGACAGAGGAATTCAGCACAGGCATGGATACGCCCCCGCCGCCCACCCCGCGCACCGAGCCCACCGACGCCGATGTCGAGGCCTTCAAGCAGCAGCTCGGGCGGCCGCCGCGCGGGCTGCGCGCCATCGCGCACCGCTGCCCCTGCGGCCGGCCGGACGTCGTGGAGACGGCCCCCCGCCTGCCGGACGGCACGCCCTTCCCGACGACGTACTACCTGACGTGCCCCCGCGCCGCATCGGCGATCGGCACGCTGGAGGCGAACGGCGTCATGAAGGAGATGACGGAGCGGCTCCGGACGGACCCGGAGCTGGCCGCCGCCTACCGCGCCGCGCACGAGGACTACATCGCGCGCCGTGACGCCATCGAGGTCCTGGAGGGCTTCCCGAGCGCGGGCGGCATGCCCGACCGGGTGAAGTGCCTGCACGTACTGGTGGGCCACTCGCTGGCCGCGGGCCCGGGCGTCAACCCGCTGGGCGACGAGGCGATCGCGATGCTGCCGGAGTGGTGGCTCAAGGGGCCGTGCGTGCAGCCGCTTCAGGCCCCCGACCCGGCGGACGAGCTCCCCGGCGAGGCGCAGGGCGAGAGCACCGACCCCACCGCGATCCGCAGCGGCTTCTTCGCGTCCAAGCCGATGGTTCCCGAGGGCTTCAGCCGGGTCGCCGCCGTCGACTGCGGTACGAACTCCATCCGCCTCCTCGTCGCGGACGTCAACCCCGCCACCGGTGAACTGCTGGAGCTCGACCGGCGCATGACGATCGTGCGGCTCGGTCAGGACGTGGACCGGACCGGGCGGCTGGCCCCCGAGGCGCTGGAGCGGACGTTCGCGGCCTGCCGGGAGTATGCGGAGGTGATCCGTGACCTGGGCGCCGCCAAGGTGCGGTTCGTGGCCACGTCGGCCTCCCGGGATGCCTCCAACCGCGACGAGTTCGTACGGGGCGTCGTGGACATCCTGGGTGTCGAGCCCGAGGTCATCTCAGGCGAGCAGGAGGCCGAGTTCTCCTTCACCGGGGCGACCAAGGAACTGAAGGGGCGTGACGACCTCGACCGCCCCTATCTGGTGGTCGACATCGGCGGCGGCTCGACCGAGTTCGTCGTGGGCGACGACCGGGTGCGCGCGGCGCGCTCCGTCGACGTCGGGTGCGTGCGGATGACCGAGCGGCATCTCGTCCGGGCCGGCGCCGTCACCGACCCGCCCGGCGAGGAGCAGATCGCGGCCATGCGGGCCGACATCGAGCGGGCCCTCGACCTCGCCGAGGAGACGGTCCCGCTGCGCGAGGCGCGCACGCTGGTCGGCCTCGCCGGGTCGGTGACGACCGTGTCGGCGATCGCTCAGGAACTGCCCGAGTACGACTCGGAGCGCATCCACCACTCCCGGATCTCCCTCGCCGAGGTCCGCGAGATCACCGAGTGGCTGCTGCACTCGACCCATGCCGAGCGCGCGGCCGTCCCCTCCATGCACCCCGGGCGGGTCGACGTGATCGCCGCGGGCGCCCTCGTACTGCTGTCGATCATGGAGCGGATCGGCGCCGAGGAGGTCGTGGTCAGCGAGCACGACATCCTCGACGGGATCGCCTTCAAGGTGGCGGAAGGCGTCTGACGATCCGGCTGCCGCGGACTACTTGAACCAGTACCGGACGCCGTGGTGGTGCGAACAGGTGCCCTGCGAGTGGCGCGAGTAGGACAGGGTGGCGTCCTTGCACTTCGCCGTCTCGTACTTGTCCCTCGGATGCTGGTGGTGGGTCCAGCCGCACACGCCGGTGGTGTGGCTGACGCAGTGGTGGGCCGTGTTGGTGGCCGGCAGCGTGGCCGCGGAAGCGGTCGGTGCGCTGATGAGGACGCCGGCGAGGGCGACGGTGATCGCCGAGGCAGCAAGACGTGCGCGCATAGGAGTTCCTCCCCCTTGTGGTGCGTTGCAGCGGGAGCTTATAGCGGTGTGAAGGACTCGTGGTCTCTGTTGGAGAAGTCATGGAGACGGCTTTCCGCCCCCGCCTGTCGGGCCGTGGCGTAGGTCTCGATTGTTACCGATGGGTAGCTCTCGGACGAGCAGGTCGGATAGCGTATGAGCGTGTTCAGGGGGCCTTTCGGGGCCCCTTGGCGACACGCCGCCAGGAAAGTTCGTGAAGTTCTTCACAAGGAATTCCGCCCCGTGGAAGCACGAAAAGGGCCCGGTTGGGCCTTCCGGGGGCCCAACAGGCCCTTGAACGTGTTCAGAAGGGGTGTGGGAAGCTTCCCTGGAGGGCGCTCACGAGGGGGTGTCACGGAGGGCTCACCCCGCCTCCGATGACGCGGAGAGGCAGCTCACGCGGCATTGACAACGGGACGTACCGCCCCGCGGAGGCCTCGCCGCCACCTGCCCCGCGACAGCGAGTCGCGGAGGATAACACACCCCCTGCAAGAGCTTGTGAAGGGGCGCACGAGCGACCCCCCTGGGGCAGGTGGATACTCGATGGCATGAGCACCACGGAGCGTCCCAGGATCCTCGTAGTAGGCGGTGGGTACGTAGGCCTGTACGCAGCTCGGCGCATCCTCAAGAAGATGCGCTACGGCGAGGCGACCGTCACGGTCGTCGACCCCCGGTCGTACATGACCTACCAGCCCTTCCTCCCCGAAGCCGCCGCCGGCAACATCTCCCCGCGCCACGTCGTCGTCCCGCTGCGACGCGTGCTGCCGAAGGCGGAGGTTCTCACCGGCCGGGTCACCACCATCGACCAGGACCGCAAGGTCGCCACGATCTCGCCGCTGGTCGGCGAGGCGTACGAGCTGCCCTTCGACTACCTGGTGATCGCGCTCGGCGCGGTCTCCCGCACCTTCCCGATCCCCGGCCTCGCCGAGCAGGGCATCGGCATGAAGGGCATCGAGGAGGCCATCGGCCTGCGCAACCACGTCCTCGAGCAGCTCGACAAGGCCGACTCCACGAACGACGAGGAGATCCGCCGCAAGGCGCTCACCTTCGTCTTCGTCGGCGGTGGCTTCGCCGGCGCCGAGACCATCGGTGAGGTCGAGGACCTGGCCCGCGACGCGGCCAAGTACTACAAGAACGTGTCCCGCGAGGACATGCGCTTCATCCTCGTCGACGCCGCCGACAAGATCCTCCCCGAGGTCGGCCCCAAGCTGGGCGCCTACGGCAAGGAGCACCTGGAGAGCCGCGGTGTGGAGATCTACCTCTCCACCTCGATGGACTCCTGCGTCGACGGCCACGTCGTGCTGAAGAACGGCCTCGAGGTCGACTCCAACACCATCGTGTGGACCGCCGGCGTCAAGCCGAACCCGGTCCTGTCCCGCTACGGCCTGCCGCTCGGCCCCCGCGGTCACGTCGACTGCGCCCCGACCCTCCAGGTCCAGGGCACCGACTACATCTGGGCCGCCGGCGACAACGCGCAGGTCCCGGACCTCGTCGGCCGCAAGGCGGGCAACGAGAACGCCTGGTGCCCGCCGAACGCCCAGCACGCGCTGCGCCAGGCCAAGGTCCTCGGCGACAACGTGATCTCCGGTATGCGGGGCTTCCCGCAGAAGGACTACAGCCACGGCAACAAGGGCGCCGTCGCGGGCCTCGGCCTGCACAAGGGCGTCGCGATGATCGTCATGGGCAAGATGAAGATCAAGCTCAAGGGCCGTCTCGCCTGGTACATGCACCGCGGCTACCACGGTCTGGCCATGCCGACCTGGAACCGCAAGGTCCGCGTGTTCGCCGACTGGACCCTCGGCATGTTCCTCAAGCGCGAGGTCGTCTCCCTCGGCGCGATGGAGCATCCTCGCGAGGAGTTCTACGAGGCCGCCAAGCCGGCCCCGGTCGCCGCCGCGCCCAAGGAGAAGACCGAGGCCAAGGCCTCCTGACCGGCTGCGGTCGCTGAACGAATCGAAGGGCCCCCTGCCATCCGTGGTGCAGGGGGCCCTTCGGCGTACCTGGGGGCTGTGCCGCAGACCCCCCTGAAAGACAAACGCCAACGGGGGACTGCGCAGCACCCCCTTTTTTGTTTATACGTGGTGTTGGACATTCCGGGATCGTTGTCACGGAGGTGTGCACCATGGCCGACGCTGCCCCGCGGCTGAAGAGCCTCGTCGAACAGTTGCTGGGGGTTCCGCTCCCGGTGCGCATCCGCGCCTGGGACGGTTCGCAGGCGGGGCCGCCGGGCGCACCGGCGCTGGTCGTGCGGAACCGGCGGGCGGTACGGCGGCTGCTGTTCAAGCCGGGGGAGCTGGGGCTGGCCCGTGCCTGGGTCGCCGGGGACCTGGACATCGAGGGGGACCTCTACGCCGCCCTCGATCTGATGTCGGAGCTCGTGTGGGAGCGCGGGGAGGACGCCAGGAGCCTGTTGCAGATGGTGCGCGACCCCGAGGTGCGCGCCGCAGCCCGCGGCCTGGTGAAGGTCGCCGGGCTCCCGCTGCCACCGGCCCCGCCCCGCGAGGAGGTCCGCAGGGCCCGCAACCATCTGCACACCAAGCGCAGCGACCGGCGCGCCATCAGCCACCACTACGACGTCGGCAACGACTTCTACGAGATCGTCCTCGGACCGTCGATGGTCTACTCGTGCGCCTACTGGCCCACCCCCGACGCCACCCTGGAAGAAGCCCAGCGCGACAAGCTCGAACTCATCTGCCGCAAGCTCGCTCTGACGACCGGTCAGCGGCTGCTCGACGTCGGCTGCGGCTGGGGCTCCCTGGCCATCCACGCCGCCCGCGAGTACGGCGTGAACGTCGTCGGGATCACCCTGTCGCAGGAACAGGCCGCCTACGCCCGTAAGCGCGTCGCGGACGAGGGGCTGACCGACCGGGTCGAGATCCGGGTGCAGGACTACCGGGACGTCCCCGACGGGCCCTACGACGCCATCGCCTCCGTAGGCATGGCCGAACACGTGGGCAAGGAACGGTACTTGGAGTACGCCGAGGACCTGTACCGCCTCCTGAAGTCCGGCGGGCGGCTGCTCAACCACCAGATCGCACGGCGCCCGCAGCGCGACGAATCCTCGTACAGCGTCGACGAGTTCATCGACGCCTATGTCTTCCCCGACGGTGAACTCGCCCCCCTCGGCAGCACCGTCGGGCAGCTGGAGCGCGCCGGGTTCGAGGTGCGGGACGTGGAGGCCATCCGCGAGCACTACGGGCTCACCCTGCGCCGCTGGGTGGCCAATCTGGAGGCCGACTGGCCCCGCGCGATGCGGCTGGCCGGGCCCGGCCGCGCCCGTGTCTGGCGGCTGTACATGGCCGCCAGCGCCCTCGCCTTCGAGCGCAACCGCATCGGCGTCAACCAGGTGCTGGCGGTGCGGACACCCGAGGGCGGGGCCTCCGGGATGCCGCTGCGCGCCCGCACCTGGGGTGCGTGAGTCCCGTACGTACGAAGGGGCCCCGTCCGGCGAGCGAACGGGGCCCCGAGCGTCGTACCGCTACTCCGACTTGATCGCCGTCAGCATGTTGAGCCGCGCCGCCCGGCGGGCGGGCCACAGGGCCGCCAGGACGCCGACCGTCGCCGCCAGCAGGAGGAAGACGGCCATCCGCGTCCAGGGCAGGACCAGTTCGTACGTCGCCATCTTCGTGCCGAGGAGTTCACCGGCCGCCCAGCCGAAGAACACGCCCAGGCCGATGCCGAGCACGCCGCCGAAGAGCGAGATGACGAGGGACTCCAGCCGGACCATCCGCTTGATGCCCTTGCGGTCCAGGCCGATCGCGCGGAGCATGCCGATCTCCTGCGAGCGTTCGAAGACCGACATGGCCAGGGTGTTGATGACACCGAGGACCGCGACGATCACCGCCATGGCCAGCAGGCCGTAGAGCATGTTCAGCATCAGGGTGAAGACCTGCGCGATGTCGTTCGACAGGTCCTGCTTGCTCTGGACCTTGATGGCAGGGTTGGTGCCGAGGGCCTTGACCAGCTTGTCCTTGGTCGCGTCGGAGGCTCCGTCCGCAGTCCTGACCAGGACCCGCATGTCGCTGGGGGCGGTCATGTGCGGGGTGACGAGGTCCTTGTCGAGCAGGATGCCCCGGATCAGGTCGTTGCCCTCGTAGATCCCGGAGACCGTCAGACGGGAGGACTTGCCGTCCTCGTAGTGCGCGGTGAAGGACGAACCCGCCTTCCAGCCGTGGGACTTGGCGGTGTCCTTGTCGACGGCCACCTGGGTGCCGCCCACCTTGAAGGTGCCGTTGTCCACCTTCAGGTCGGTCAGCTCGGCGATCGCCGGGCCGTTCACACCGGTCAGGGACTCGCCCGTGCCGTCGATGCGCGAATAGACGTTGCGCAGCGGACTGGTGGCGGTCACCCCGGCGGTGGTGTCCAGCTTGTGGTCGACGTCCGGGGAGAGCTCGTTGCCGTTCGCCATGGAGACGACGTAGTCGGCCTTGATGGCGGACGACGCCATCTTGTCGATCGACTTCTGCAGGCTGCCCGCCATCACCGTCATACCGGTGATGAGGGTGAGCCCGATCATCAGCGCGGAGGCGGTGGCGGCCGTACGGCGCGGGTTGCGCACCGAGTTCTGCCGGGCCAGCTTGCCCGAGACGCCGAAGACGCGCAGCACCGGAGCCGCGGCCGCGATCAGCGGGCGGGACAGCAGCGGCGTGAGGATGAAGACGCCGATGATGAGCAGGACCGCCCCGAGCCCCATCGGCGCCTGGCCGTCCGAGCCGTCCATCGTCGTGGCCGCCAGCACGGTCGCGACGCCCGCTGCACCGAACAGCGCGCCCAGCGTGTTGCGCAGCACCAGCGACTTGGTGGTCGCCTGCGCATGCACGCTGCTCATGGCGGCGACCGGCGGGATCTTCGCGGCCCGGCGGCCGGGCAGCCAGGCGGCCAGCATGGTGATGACGACGCCCACCGCGAGGGCGCTCGCGACCGTGCCGGGCGAGACGACCAGCGGCCCGTCCGGGACGGTGGCGCCCAGCGTGTTCATCAGGGAGCGCAGTCCCGCGCCGATGCCGATGCCCGCGACCAGTCCCGTGACGCCTGCCACCACGCCGACCACGAAGGCCTCGATCAGCACGGACCGGGTGACCTGGCGGCGGGAGGCGCCGACGGCACGCAGCAGGGCCAGTTCCTTGGTGCGCTGGGCGACCAGCATGGTGAAGGTGTTGGCGATGATGAACGTGCCGACGAACAGCGCGATGCCCGCGAACACCAGCAGGCCCTGCCTCAGCCCGCTCATCGACGAGGAGATCTGCTGGGCCTGGTCGGCGGCGAGCTTCTTGCCGGTGGTGGTCTCGACGAGCTTCGTCCCGAGCGCGTTGTCCAGTCCGGCCTTCAGCGCGGTCTGGGAGGTGCCGGAGGCGGCCTTCACATCGATCTCGTCGTACGTGCCGGGCTTGCCGAACAGCTTCTGGGCGGTGGCCGTGTCGAAGAGGGCGAGGCTGCCGCCGGCGGCGACATTGCCGTCGTCGGTCGTGAAGACGCCGCTGATGGTCGGGGTCAGAACCGGGCCGTTCACGGACAGGCGGACCTCGTCGCCGACCTTGTACCCGGCGCGCTCGGCCGTCTTCGCGTCGATGGCGACCTGGTGTGCGCCGTGCGGCGCGCTGCCGGACCTCAGCGGGTACCGGGCGTCCTTGTCGCCCCAGTAGTTGCCGCCCTGCGACTGGAAGCCGCCGCCGACGAGCTTGCCGTCCTTGTCGGCGATGGCGGTGAAGCCGCTGACGACGCCGACCGCGGACGCGGCCCCCGGCACCTTCGCGCTCCTGTCGAGCATGGCCTGGGTCAGCTCGGGCGTCTTGCTGATGGTGTTGCCCTTGTCCTCCTGGAACTTGGCCTGCACGGCCACGTCGACCCGGTCGAAGCCCTTGGCCGAACTGTTCTGGTAGGCATCCGAGATGGTGTTGGTGAAGACCAGGGTTCCCGACACGAACGCGACGCCGAGCATCACGGCGAGCACGGTCATCAGCAGCCTGGCCTTGTGCGCGAGTACGTTGCGCAGGGCGGTGCGGAACATCAGCTGGTGCGGCCCTTCGCGTCGAACTGCTTCATGAAATCGAGCACGCTCTCCGCCGTCGGCTGGAGCATGTGGTCGACGATCCGGCCGTCCGCCAGGAACACCACCCGGTCCGCGTACGCCGCAGCCACCGGGTCGTGGGTCACCATGACCACCGTCTGCCCCAACTCCCTTACGGAGTTGCGCAGGAAGCCCAGTACCTCGGCGCCGGAGCGGGAGTCGAGGTTTCCGGTGGGCTCGTCGCCGAAGATGATGTCGGGCCGGGAGGCGAGCGCGCGGGCCACGGCCACGCGCTGCTGCTGGCCGCCGGAGAGCTGGGCCGGGCGGTGACCGAGACGGTCCCGCAGCCCCACCATGTCGATGACCCGCTCCAGCCACTGCCGGTCTGGCTTACGGCCCGCGATGTCCATCGGCAGGGTGATGTTCTCCAGGGCCGTCAGCGTCGGCAGCAGGTTGAACGCCTGGAAGATGAAGCCGATCTTGTCCCGGCGCAGCTTCGTGAGCTGCTTGTCCTTGAGCGAGCCCAGCTCGGTCTCGCCGATGCGCACGGAGCCGGAGGAGAAGGTGTCGAGACCGGCCACACAGTGCATCAGCGTGGACTTGCCCGACCCGGAGGGGCCCATGATCGCGGTGAACTCGGCCTGCCGGAACTCGACGGAGACCCGGTCGAGGGCGACCACCTGGGTCTCGCCCTGTCCGTAGATCTTCGAGAGATCCGTGGCTCGTGCGGCCACGGTGGTGGTCGACCGGTCGGCGACGGGTGTGGTGGTCACGGGCAGGAACTCCTCGTGGGACGACGTCTTGAAGGGACGTGTTCCATCGTGGTGGCCGGAGTCCGCCGTGTAGTCAGCCGCTGTTCCGGTTCCCGGGGGCGACTTCGGAGGGACCCGGGTGCGCCGTGTCATACCTGGGGATGACGGGCACCCCTGACGGCCAGCGCCCCGGCGGCCCCGGCGGACACCCGGTCGAGAACCGGTGGAGCACCCTCGTTCGGGCGGTGAAATTCCGTCATTCCGCATACACCGCCGACCGCCGCACGCAAGGCTATTGGCAAGTGCGGATGGCCCGTTCCATGGGCTGATGCACCCTCAGACGTCAATAAAATAAGACAACATCGGTCCCCCGTTCCGCTGTTCGGGGGATGTATCCCGATAGGCTCGGAATCTCGACGCGGAGCCCATGGCCTGCCCGGATGGTGGAATGCAGACACGGCGAGCTTAAACCTCGCTGCCCCTACGCGGGCGTGCCGGTTCAAGTCCGGCTCCGGGCACCACCATGTCGTCGATGCGTGGCGATACCTGCACCCTGCATTGAAGACTTCACCGCGCAACCCGTTGACATCGGGCCTGAGCGGACGGAAACTCACGTCAGAAATTGAGTGAACTAAATTTCACTGGACGAACACAGAACTGGCGACGACCAAAGGATGCAGGGATGCGCACCACCGTCGGCATCATCGGAGCCGGCCCCGCCGGTCTCCTCCTCGCCCGGCTGCTCCACAACGCCGGCATCGACTCGGTCGTGCTGGAGAGCCGCGACCGCGCCTACGTCGAGCAGCGCCAGCGCGCCGGGATCCTGGAGCAGGGGACGGTGGACGTGCTGCGCGCGGCCGGCGCCGCCGAGCGCATGGACCGCGAGGGGCTGCGCCACGACGGCATCGAGCTGCGGTACGCGAAGAAGCGCCGCCGGGTCGACTTCCCCGCCCTCACCGGCGGCCGGTCCGTGATGGTCTACGCGCAGACCGAGGTGTGCAAGGACCTCATCGCCCTCCAGCTCAAGGAGGGCGGCCCGCTGCTGTTCGAGGCGGAGGCGCTGGCCGTCGAGGGCGCGGACACCGACCGCCCGTCCGTCCGGTTCCGGCACGAGGGCCGCGAGTCCGTCCTGGAGTGCGACTACGTCGTCGGCTGCGACGGCTTCTGGGGCGTGGCCCGCCAGGCGGTCCCGGCCGAGCTCGCCCGGGTCTTCGAGCGGACGTACCCCTTCGGCTGGCTCGGCATCCTCGCCGACGTGCCGCCCTCGCACGACGAGCTCGTCTACGCCCGCCACGACCGCGGCTTCGCCCTGCTGTCCATGCGCTCCCCGTCCGTCTCCCGCCTCTACCTCCAGGTGCCCGAGGGCACGGACGCCGGGGAATGGGGCGACGAGGAGATCTGGGCCGAGCTGGAGCGCCGCTTCGAGACCGAGGACGACTGGCGGCTGGAGCGCGGGCCGATCACCCAGAAGTCGGTGACCCCCATGCGGTCGTACGTCCACGAGCCCATGCGCCACGGCCGGCTCTTCCTCGCCGGGGACGCGGCACACATCGTGCCGCCGACCGGAGCGAAGGGGCTGAACCTGGCCGTGGGGGACGTCGTGACCTTCGCGCAGGCGCTGACCCACCGGAAGGAGACCGGTTCGGCGGAGCTGCTCGACTCCTACTCCGAGACCTGTCTGCGCCGCGTCTGGCAGGCCGAGCGGTTCTCGTACGACATGACGACCCTGCTGCACCGCAGCCCCGACGCCACGCCCTTCGAGGACCGGCTGCAGCTCGCCCGGCTGGAACGCATCGCCTCCTCGCGGGCGGCCGAGACCGACCTCGCCGAGGGCTACACGGGCTTCCCGCTGCACTGACGTACAGGCGTCCGACGTACGGACGGCGTAAGCAGCTGATCTCCGATGGGTTCCGGCCATGTCGCAGCTTGGTCATGAATGGGGCCCCGCGGTGAGGGGAATCACGGATCCGCGTAGCGTGTTGCGCACCACGACGAGGGAAAGATCCTCCCCAAGCACTAGGGTCAATCCTTTGCCTACCCATTACCCTTGATGCTCAAGGCCGCGCACGGCGGCCACGGAGGAGTGCAATGAGGAGCAGAAACCCGGTCTTCTCGCGACGGGGGTTCAGCCGCGACAACGGCTACGCGGGCTTCAACGCCGCGCCGCAGGCCGGGGGCCCCGCCGTCGCCACGCAGGGCAACCCGTACGCCCAGCCGACCGGCAACCCGTACGCGCAGAACCCCTACGCCCAGCAGGGCCTGCAGCAGGGCGCCCCGCCGCAGGCGCCGGACACTACCGGCCGGATGACGATGGACGACGTCGTGCTGCGCACGGCGTCCACGCTCGGCACGCTGATCGTGACGGCCGCGCTCGCCTGGGCGCTGCTGCCGGTCGACGACGCCCACATCGGCCGGTCCTACGGCATCGGCATCGGCGCCGCGCTGATCGGCATGGTCCTGGCGTTCGTCCAGTCCTTCAAGCGGACGGCCTCGCCGGCGCTGATCCTGTCGTACGCCGCGTTCGAGGGTGTCTTCCTCGGCGTCGTCTCCAGCATCGTCGACAACCGCATCGCGAGCGGCGCGGCCATGCAGGCCGTGATCGGCACGATGGCGGTCTTCGCCGCGGTGCTGATCGCCTACAAGGCCGGCTGGATCCGCGTCAACCGCCGTTTCTACGGCTTCGTGATGGCGGCCGCGCTCGGCTTCGTGCTGCTGATGATGGTGAACATGCTGTTCGCCGTCTTCGGCGGCGGTGACGGCCTCGGCTTCCGCAGCGGCGGGCTCGGCATCTTCTTCGGTGTCATCGGCGTCATCCTCGGCGCCTGCTTCCTCGCCCTGGACTTCAAGCAGGTCGAGGACGGCATCGCCTACGGCGCGCCGAAGGGCGAGGCGTGGCTGGCGGCCTTCGGTTTGACGCTGACACTGGTGTGGATCTACATGGAGTTCCTGCGGATCCTCGCGATCCTGAACAGCAACGACTAGTCGCCGACGTCGTCCCAGCGAAGGGCCCCGGGTTCCGATCCCGGGGCCCTTCGCCGTCGTGCAGTGCGCGCCTAGAGGAATTTGCGCGCGGCCCTCCTCAGGTCGTACTCATGAACAATCGCCTTGGCGTGGCCGTACGCCAGATTGTGCTCGTGGCGGAGCCAGCTGACCTTCTCCTCGAAGTTGAAGAGAGCCGGGCCTTCCTCGACGGCGCGAAGCCAGTCTGAGACCTCACGGCCGGTGCAGTGGGGGATGCGGGCTAGCAGGTTGCGATGGGTCTCCTCGGAGAAGACTTGGGACATCGGCGCCTCCGGACGCAAAGGGGATGTAAGCCGGTCCTTCAGGTCACCGTGCCTGAGCGTTCGCCCGTTGGCAACAGTCGGGATGCGACGCGTACGCTCCACTGCGTGGTTGATACGACGCCCTTGACTCGTGCCGTTGATCACTTCGCCGACCGTTTGCGGGCCGCACCTCAGAGTCGGCTGCAGCGCGGCGCCGCCGCCGAGGCCCTGGAGTTGGCCAGGGAGATGGCCCGGCGCGCCCAGGCCGTGGAGGAACCCGGAACCGAGCCCCGTGAGATGCCCGACGCCGGGATGTTCGCCGCCGCCGACCAAATCACCGTCGCCGTGCATGACTTGGCCCTCGTACTGAGTGACGAGGGCCAGGTGCAGGAAGCTGTGCGGTTGGTGGAGGAGGCGCAGAAACGCGCCGGGGTGTGATCCCTACAGGGACGCTATGACCCGGTCCGCCAGGATGTAGACGTTCTCCTCGCCGCACTCGAACGTCAGCGTGTACGCGCCCGAGATGCCCGAGCCGCCCAGCAGGACCGGGGATTCGCCCGCGCGCAGGGCCGCGGCGAGGCGTTCCGCCGTTTCGCGGTGGCCCGGGGTCATGCAGAGGGTGGTGCCGTCGGCGAAGACGTAGACGTCGAGGGTGCCGAGAGGGCCCGGGCGGACGTCGGCCAGTTCCACGCGGGAGGCGGCGAGTTCCTCAAGGGTGGCCACCGTGCGCTCGTGGTCGTTCACGACCGGTGACTGGACCGGGACGAAGTCCGGGTGGGAGGGGTGGCGGCGGCGGGCCGCGGCCAGTTCGGGGGAGTCCCCCGCGAACTCGTCGGCGTCCGCGGTCGGCTCGCTCACCGGCTCCAGGCCCATGAAGTCGGCCTGCCGGGGCAGGAACAGCTCGCTGTCCGCAAGGCCCAGCAGCGAGGGCGCGTCGGAGGCGTCACGGGCCTCCTGGGCGGCCCAGAAGGCGCGCGCCTCGGCCAGCTCGCGCTCACGCTCCTCGGCGAGCGCCTCGGCCACCGCGGCACGTATGTCGTCGGCCTCCGAGGAGGGGCGGGCGGCCGGCACCAGACCGCGGGCGGAGCGGTGCTCGGCGAGCTGGGTGTGCAGTGCCGCGACCTCACGGCGCAACACCATGAGCGTCCGCAGGACGGCGACACCCACGGCGCCCGTGGCGGCCGTGATGACCAGCAAGGTGATCGGCATGGCGCTCACTGACGTACTCCCGGTTCAAAGTCGACCCCCGACTTCCTACATCAGCTTGAAGGGCGGACTAACCAGCTGTCAGTGCGTAACGTCACGAAACGGGCAGGACTTTGGGTCCGGGGTTTAGTGGCGCGCCCGCCTTGACCTGCGTAAATCCTCCTTCTAAGGGAGATAGGTCACATCCTGGGGGAGATTGGATCACAAAATGGCCCGGAGGGCCGGGGTTTCCCGGACTCCGGGCCATCGGCTCACGGTGGGTGCCGAGTTGACTACCGAGAGGTGGGGTCAGGGGTTCAGCTGAGGCGCTCGATGACCATCGCCATGCCCTGGCCGCCGCCGACGCACATCGTCTCCAGACCGAACTGCTTGTCGTGGAACTGGAGGGAGTTGATGAGCGTGCCGGTGATACGGGCGCCGGTCATGCCGAAGGGGTGGCCGACGGCGATGGCGCCGCCGTTGACGTTCAGCTTGTCGAGGTCGATGCCGAGGTCGCGGTAGGAGGGGATCACCTGGGCGGCGAACGCCTCGTTGATCTCGACCAGGTCGATGTCGTCGATGGTGAGGCCGGCCAGGCGCAGCGCCCGCTGCGAGGCCTCGACCGGGCCGAGGCCCATGATCTCCGGGGACAGGCCCGAGACGCCGGTCGACACGATGCGGGCGAGCGGGGTGAGGCCGAGCTCGCGGGCCTTGGTGTCGCTCATGATGACGACCGCGGCGGCGCCGTCGTTGAGGGGGCAGCAGTTGCCGGCGGTGACCAGGCCGTCGGGGCGGAAGACCGGCTTGAGGCCCGCGACGCCCTCCAGGGTGACGCCCGCACGGGGGCCGTCGTCCTTGCTGACGACCGTGCCGTCGGGGAGGGTGACCGGGGTGATCTCGCGCTCCCAGAAGCCGTTCTTGATGGCTTCCTCGGCGAGGTTCTGGGAGCGGACGCCGAACTCGTCCATGTCCTGGCGGGTGACGCCCTTGAGGCGGGCCAGGTTCTCCGCGGTCTGGCCCATCGCGATGTAGGGGTCGGGGAGCAGGCCGTCCTCGCGCGGGTCGTGCCAGGTGGTGCCCTCCTGCTGGGCGACGGCCTCGGTGCGGGCCTCGGCCTCGGCGAAGAGGGGGTTGCGGCCGCTGGGCATGTCGGAGCTGCCGTTGGCGTAGCGGGAGACCATCTCGACGCCGGCCGAGATGAAGACGTCGCCCTCGCCGGCCTTGATGGCGTGCAGGGCCATGCGGCTCGTCTGGAGCGAGGAGGAACAGTAACGGGTGATGGTGCAGCCGGGCAGGTGGTCCATGCCCATCTGTACCGCCACGATCCGGCCCAGGTTGTGACCCTGCTCGCCGCCGGGGAGGCCGCAGCCGAGGTGCAGGTCGTCGATGTCGCGCGGGTCCAGTTCGGGCACCTTGGCGAGGGCGGCCTGGATGATCGTGGCGGTCAGGTCGTCGGGACGCAGGTCCTTGAGGGAGCCCTTGACGGCGCGGCCGATGGGGGAGCGGGCGGTCGAGACGATCACGGCTTCGGGCATCACGGCTCCATTGGCGTACGGGGGGTGTTCTTCCGGGCAGGCCTGGTTGGGAAGTTACCCGTACGTATGGCTTGGGTCACGGGTGTCGCCGTGTGACCCTGACCGCAATTTTCTAAGCGCTTGCTTTGTCCGCCCCCGCCGCCCCTTCCCGTCCCGACCCTGGGGGCTGCCGCCCCCAGCCCCCGCTTTCGGCCTGAACGGCCTCGTCCTCAAACGCCGGACGGGCTGAAAAACCAAAGCCCGGCCGTCGAAGACTCAGCCCCTCCGGCGTTTGAGGAGCGGGGGTCCGGGGGCTGGCCCCCGGGTCGGGACGGGAAGGGGCGGCGGGGGCGAGAATCACTGGGACGGCTGCTGCACGGGGGCCCGGTCGGGCTCCGGGACCCGGCGCCTGCGCCTCCGCTTGAGCAGGGCCCACGGGCCCCGCGGACCCGTCGGCATCGCTGCCGTGACCTCCGTGCCCGCCTCCGACGCGGCCTCCGCGGCCGCCTTGGCCACCGGCAGGAACCCTTCCCGGCGCGTGACGTCGGGGCGCTCCTCCTCGGCCGGCCACAGTTCCAGGGCAGCGCAGACCGTCGGCAGCACCGCCATCGCCGCCGTGGCGTACCCTTCGGCCGAGGGGTGGTAGTTGTCGGGGCCGAAGAGCTCGCGGGGGTTCGCCTCGAACTCCGGGCCGAGCAGGTCGCCCAGCGACACCGTGCGCCCGCCCTGTTCCACCGTGCCGATCGTCTGGGCCGCCGCCAGCTGGCGGGAGGCCCGGCGGGCCAGCCAGCGCAGGGGCTGCTGGACCCGCTCCACCGTGCCCAGGTCGGGGCAGGTGCCGACCACCACCTCCGCACCGGCCGTCCGCAGCCTCCGTACCGTCGACGAGAGGTGACGTACCGAACGGGTCGGCGGCATCCGGTGGGTGACGTCGTTCGCGCCGATCATGATCACGCAGATGTCCGGCACCAGCGCGGGGTTCGCCAGGACCAGCGCCACCTGGCGGTCCAGGTCGTCGGACGTGGCCCCCGGGAGGGCCACGTTGTGGAGTTCCACCGGGCGTTCCGCCACCGCGGACAGCCCGGAGGCCAGCAGCGCGCCCGGCGTCTGGCTCGCCCGGTGCACGCCCTGCCCCGCCGCCGTGGAGTCACCGAGCATGGTCAGGCGCAGGGGCGGTTCGTCGGGGGTGGCGTACGTGGTGCCGTAGAGGCCGTCCGCCACGGGGACCCGGCCGCCGGAGCCGTTGCCCACATGGCGCCTGGCCATCCGGACCTCCGCCAGCAGCAGGCCGACCGCGGCCGCGCCGGCCAGGCCGATCCCGCCACCGCCGTACGCAGCGCCGGCCGCGATCCGCCGGGCCACCCTCGCCCTCGACATGCTCGTCATACGTCGCCGCCACCTCCTCGAAGCCGTACATCCACTCCTTGCCCCGTACCGGCCGTTCGCCAATCTCAACGGCGCGTGCTGTGCCTTCTGGGGGAAACCCCCAGACCCCCCAGCTCCCCCGGGCCGTAGGCTGGCGGGACAATCACGACCACTTCTTTGCAAGCATCCGGAGACAACGGTGCATTTCCACGACTCGATGATCAGTCTCGTCGGCAACACCCCGCTGGTGAGGCTCAACAGCGTGACCAAGGGCATCCGGGCGACCGTCCTGGCCAAGGTCGAGTACTTCAACCCCGGCGGCTCCGTGAAGGACCGCATCGCCCTGCGCATGATCGAGGCGGCGGAGGAGAGCGGCGCGCTCAAGCCCGGCGGGACGATCGTGGAGCCGACCAGCGGGAACACCGGCGTCGGCCTGGCCATCGTGGCGCAGCAGAAGGGGTACAAGTGCATCTTCGTGTGCCCCGACAAGGTGAGCACCGACAAGATCAACGTGCTGCGGGCGTACGGGGCGGAGGTCGTCGTCTGCCCGACGGCCGTCGACCCCGAGCACCCGGACTCGTACTACAACGTCTCCGACCGGCTGGTGCGTGAGACGCCGGGCGCGTGGAAGCCCGACCAGTACTCCAACCCCAACAACCCGCTCTCCCACTACCACTCCACCGGCCCCGAGCTGTGGGAGCAGACCGAGGGGAAGATCACCCACTTCGTGGCGGGTGTGGGCACCGGCGGCACCATCTCCGGCACCGGGCGGTACCTCAAGGACGTGAGCGACGGCGGCGTACAGGTCGTGGGCGCCGACCCCGAGGGCTCCGTCTACTCGGGCGGCTCCGGGCGGCCGTATCTCGTGGAGGGCGTGGGTGAGGACTTCTGGCCCACCGCCTACGACCGGACCGTCGCCGACGAGATCGTCGCGGTCTCCGACAAGGACTCCTTCCAGATGACCCGCCGGCTCGCCAAGGAGGAGGGGCTGCTCGTCGGCGGTTCCTGCGGTATGGCGGTGGTGGCGGCCCTGCGGGTCGCCGAGCGGCTGGACGAGAACGGCGTCGTGGTGGTGCTCCTGCCGGACAGCGGACGCGGGTACCTCTCCAAGATCTTCAACGACGAGTGGATGGCCGACTACGGCTTCCTGGAGGACGAGGGCCCGAGCGCCCGCGTCGCCGACGTCCTCAGCGACAAGGTGCACGGCGCCATCCCGTCCCTCGTCCACATGCACCCGGACGAGACGGTCGGGCAGGCCATCGAGGTGCTGCGCGAGTACGGCGTCTCGCAGATGCCGATCGTGAAGCCGGGCGCCGGCCACCCGGATGTGATGGCCGCCGAGGTCGTGGGCTCGGTGGTGGAGCGCGAGCTGCTCGACGCCCTGTTCACCAAGCGGGCCTCCCTGGAGGACCCGCTGGAGAAGCACATGTCGGCCCCGCTGCCCCAGGTGGGCTCCGGCGAACCGGTCGGCGACCTGATGTCGGTGCTCGGCGCCGCGGACGCGGCGATCGTCCTCGTGGAGGGCAAGCCGACCGGTGTGGTCAGCCGGCAGGACCTGCTGGCCTTCCTCGCCAAGGGCGGGAAGTAGCGGCAAACGTCCGGTGAACGGCGGGTGCCGGAGGCGAACTTCCGTTTGCCTACCGAAGTGGTGGACTTCGTCGAAGTGGTACGAGCGTGTCACGTCCACGCAGCACACGCTTAACACGGGTCCGGCACATTAGTGGGTGTCGGCAGGGCGGGAGCGGCTCCCCGCCCCCGCCGACACCGAAACGTCCAAGGACCTCCGGAGCGGCTCCCGGACCTCCATGGACGCCCGGACGTGAGACCCGGCCCTGACCCGGTCAGCGTCCTTCGCGGGGACCGCCGTCGTCCCGCCCCCCGGCAACGGGGGTGCGGCGGTCCCCGCGCATATCTCTTTCTGCGGGGCTACGCGCCCGTGGTGGCCCAACAGCGCAAGGCGCTCCGCCGTCTCCGAACCCGGCTCCGGGGTGTACGCCACGATCGTCTGGTCCGGTTCCGACGGGAGGGACAGGGACTCGTACGGCAGGGTCAGCAGGCCTGCGACCGGGTGGCGGACGCGCTTGACGCCGTACATACAGGCCTTGACCTGGTGGTCGGCCCACAGGCGGCGGAAGTCGTCGCTCTTGAGGGAGAGTTCGCCGACGAGTTCGCACAGCTCGCGGTCGTCGGGGCGGGAGCCCGCGCTCAGCCGCAGGTGGGCGACGGTCTGGGCGGCGATCGCGGCCCAGTCGGGATAGAGGTCGCGGCCCTCGGGGTCCAGGAACACCTGGCGGACGATGTTGCGCCGCGCGGGGGCCATGCGGCTGAAGCCGTTCAGGGCGTCGGCGAGCGCGTTCCAGGCCAGGACGTCCATCCGGGGCCCGAGGACGAACGCCGGGGTGCGGTCCATGCTGTCGAGCAGCAGCTGGATGCCGGGGCGGACGCGGGGCGCGGACCGGCGGCGGCCACCCTTCTTCGGCGGTCGTGCCACCGTGTGCAGATAGGCGTGTTCCGTCTCGTTCATGCGCAGTACGCGCGCGATGGCGTCCAGTACCGCGTCCGAGACGCTCGTGCCTCGCCCCTGTTCGAGCCGGATGTAGTAATCGACGCTGACGCCCGCCAGCTGCGCCACCTCCTCCCGGCGCAGACCGGGCACGCGGCGCCGCCCGTGCGAGGCCAGCCCCACCTCCTCGGGCTGGATGCGGGCGCGGCGCGAGCGCAGGAAATCTCCGAGGTCCCCGTCCATGGGTTCGATCGTAGGGGAGGGGCGGTGTTCGAACCTGGTACTGGCAGACCCAGGAAAAGCTCATCCCTGGGTAGGGCCGGCCGGGCGGCGCAGGGTGGTGGGCGTCGCCGGGAAACACCCGGGCGACTTCCTTGCCAAGGAGCACTCATGTCGTACGAGAACCTGGCCGGCCGTACCGCTGTCGTCACCGGGGCCGCGAGCGGGATCGGCGAGGCCGTTGCCGTGCTGCTGGCCGCGCAGGGCGCCAGGGTCGCGCTGCTGGCCCGGCGCCGGGAACGGCTGGACGCGATCGTGGAGAAGATCCGGGCGAACGGCGGGCAGGCGCTCGCCGTGGTCGCCGATGTGACCGACGGCGGGTCGGTGGACGCGGCCGTCGAGCGGATCCACGCGGCCTACGGGACCGTCGACCTGGTCGTGAACTCGGCCGGAGTGATGCTTCCGAACCCCGTCGACGACGGGCGGGCCGACGAGTGGCAGCGGATGCTCGACACCAACGTCAGCGGAGTGCTGCGGGTGATCCGCGCCTTCACCGGTGACCTGGTGGGCGCGGCCGCGGACGGCCGTACCGCGGACCTCGTGAACATCTCGTCCATCGGCGCGCACATCACCTTCCCCAACTACGCGGTGTACGGGGCGACCAAGGCCGCCGTCACCTATCTCTCGCAGTCTCTGCGGGGTGAGTTCGGGCCGCGTGACGTGCGCGTCACCAACATCGAGCCCGGGCTGACCGAGACCGAACTGGCGCAGCACATCGACAGCGACTCGCTGCAGGAGCAGGTGCTGGGAATGGCCGAGGCGCTGGGCTCGCTGTCGGCCGAGGAGGTCGCCGATGTCGTGGCCTACGTCAGCAGCCGTCCCCGGCACGTCAACCTGCGGCAGATCATGGTGCTGCCGACCCGGCAGGCGTGAGGTCAGTCCTCCCAGCGGTCCTCGTCCTTGGCGCGGCTGCGGCGGTGGCCGAGGAGCGCTGGGTTGGAGCGGGCAGCCTGGACGAAGTTGACGCCGACGATGCCGGCCCAGACGGTGAGCAGGCCGGGCAGGCCGTCGCCGAGCGAGCCGCCGATCGCGGAGAGCGGGATCGCCAGGATCAGGGAGACCAGGCCGAAGCCGAAGCGCTCGCCCCACGTGTCCGTGGGCCTCGGCGACTTCGCGCCCCGGGCCACCACCATCTGCTGCTCGGCGAGCTGCCGGCGCACCCGGCGCTCGACCGCGCCGTCGATGCGCTGGTCGACCTTCTCCAGGAACGAGTCGACCAGGGCCGACTCGTACTCCTGGCCGAGTTCCCTGCGCGCCTGGAGGGTGGCGTTGAGTTCCTTCTTGAGCTCGGCGTCCCGCGTGTCCATCCCCGTCTCCATTCCTGTCATGGGAACCCACGTTAGGGAGCCGGGGCGCTCACCGCACTGGGGATAGCCCCCCTGTCGGGGCTGGGGCCGGCCGGGAGGACACCGAACGGCTCCAGGACCCTCCGGTGGTCCTGGCCCACCCCGCTGATGCTGACCGCGATACCGCGGCCGCGCAGCTCGCCGACCACGTCCTTCAGCGCCATCGCGCCGGTCGCGTCCACCGCCGTAAGGCCCGACAGGCGCAGGTCGACAGCTGCGACACCCTGCACGTCGGCGAGGCTGCGGCGGAAGCGGTGGGCGGCGGCGAACAGCAGCGGACCGTCGAAGCGGTACGTCACCGTGCCCGCCCCGCCGGGCACCTCGTCGACGGCGGCGGGTGTGAGGCGGGTGCCGCGGACGGCGGCGCGCAGGGCCAGCAGGACGGAGACGCCGAGACCGATCAGTACGGCCCGTACCAGGTCAAGGGCGAGCGTCGAGGCGGCCGTGAGGACCAGGACCAGGGCGTCGCCGTGGGTCGCGCGGGCCATGGCCCGTACCGCGTCCGTCTCCACCATCCGTACGGCCGTCGCGAGCAGGACGCCCGCCAGCGCGGCCAGCGGGATGCGGCCCACCAGCGGTGCGGCGACCGCGACGATCCCGGCCAGGATCACGGCGTGCGCGAGGGCGGCGAGGCGGGAGGCGGCGCCGGTGCGGACGTTGACCGCGGTGCGGGCGATCGCGCCCGTCGCCGGGACGCCGCCGAAGAGCGGGGCCGCGAGGTTGGCGATGCCCTGCCCGAAGAGCTCCTTGCCGGGGTCGTGGCGCTCCCCGGGGCGCATTCCGTCGGCGACGGACGCGGACAGGAGGGACTCCAGGGCCGCGAGCGCGGCGACCGCGGCAGCGGGCGCGAGGAGGGAGGGGATCCGGGTGACGTCGAGGAAGGCGAGGGAGGGCGCGGGCAGGGAGGGCGGGAGCGAGCCGATGCGGGTGACGTGGAGGTGCAGGGCCGCGGCCACGACCGTCGCCGCGGCGACGGCGGCGAGGGAGAAGGGCACGCCGGGCTTCCAGCGGGCGCCCGCCAGCATCAGCGCGGCCGAGCCGAGGGCGAGCAGCAGGGCCGGCCAGTGCGGGGCGGCCCCGAACTCCTCGGCCGCCCGCGCCGCCACGACCGCGACCTGCTCGCCGTGCGGGAGCGGCACGCCGAGCGCGTTCGGCACCTGCTGCAGGGAG
The DNA here is from genome assembly GCF_053593775.1 of Streptomyces sp. NPDC002092. NCBI lineage: Bacteria > Bacillati > Actinomycetota > Actinomycetes > Kitasatosporales > Streptomycetaceae > Streptomyces > Streptomyces sp. NPDC002092. The sequence goes on along the minus strand of NZ_JBSFDG010000023.1, from coordinate 83,427 downwards.
ATCACCGCCGCGATGCCGATGGTGAAGCCGGCGATCACGGGCGCGGGCACGTACGCCATGGCGGATCCGGCCCGGGCGAAGGCCAGCCCCAGCAGCATGAGCCCGGCGAGCAGGCCGACGGTGAGGACGCCGTCGGCGCCGTAGTGGTGGACGATCGGCACGAGGACGACGGTCATCGCGCCGGTGGGGCCGCTGACCTGGCGTGCGCTGCCGCCGAAGAGCGCGGCGAGCGACCCGGCGACGATCGCGGTGACCAGCCCGGAGGCGGCACCGAGCCCGGACGTCACCCCGAAACCGAGGGCGAGGGGGAGGGCGACGACGGCCACGGTGAGGCCGCAGAGCAGGTCGCGCCGCGGGGCGCGGGTCATGGAGCGGAGGTCGGCGAGGGAGGGCAGGACGGAGAGGGCCGAGCGAGGGGGGTTCATGGGTCTTCTTCGTGAGGGGGTGACAGGTGGATCAGGGCAGCAGGGAGACCAGTCCGGTGTCGAGGTCGAAGCGGGCCGCCGTGATGTGCGCCGCCGCGAACGCGGAGTCCGCGCGGATCGCGTCCCGTACCCAGACCGTGTTGGCCCGCATGGTGTGTTCGGCCCAGTCGCCGGGCAGGTGCCGAGTGCGGCGGGCGGCCGGGGCGATCTCGTCCACCAGCAGCTCCAGATGGCCGGGGACCGGGGCGCCCGTGCGCAGGTGGTCCAGTGTGGCCGCGACCGCCCCGCAGCGCTCGTGCCCGAGCACCAGCACCAGCGGGATGTGCAGTTCCTGGACGCCGTACTGGATCGAGGCGAGCACCGCCTCGTCCAGCACCTGGCCGGCCGTCCTTATGCAGATCAGGTCTCCGAGGCCCTGGTCGAAGACGAGTTCCGGCGGCACCCGGGAGTCGATGCAGCCGACGACCACCGCGAACGGGTGCTGACCGGCCGCCAGCGCGTGCCGCCGCAGCAGTCCCTCGTCGGGGTGGCGGGCGCCGCCGATGGCGTAGCGCCGGTTGCCGGCGAGCAGTTCGGCCAGGGCGGCGCGGGCGTCGGCCGGGCGGGGGCGGTCCTCCGGTTCGGCGGGGGCCGCCGACGCGGGGGCGGCGGCCAGCGCGCCGACGGCGGCCGTGGCGGTCAGAAAGGCCCTGCGGTTCGAGGCCATGACGGTTCCTCAGGTGGGGTGCCAGTAGCGCATTTCACCGTATGCATGCGATCAGTCACCCTGAGTGCCCGTTTAACGACACTTGGCCGATTCGTCGTCAGATCATCGCCCCCGCGATACCGCTGCTTGATCAGGCCAGCCCGTGCTGCCTGGCGTATGCGTCGGCCACGTCCTCCGGGTCCTTCTTGTCGTTGTCGACCTGGCTGTTGAGCTGGGTGAGCTGGGCGGTCGTCAGGACGTTGCCGAGCCTGGCGAGGGCCTTGCGGACCTTGTCGTCGGCCTTGCGGTCGGCGATGAGCGGGACGATGTGCTGGCTGGGGATCAGGTTCTTCGGGTCGCTCAGCACTACCCAGTCGTTGGCGGCGATGTCGGTGTCGGTGGTGAAGAGGTTCGCCACGTCCACGTCGCCCTTCTTGAGGGCGCCCTTGACCAGCGGGCCGTCGGAGTCGAGCGACTTGAACTCCTTGAACTCCACCCCGTAGACGTCCTTCAGGCCGATCGCACCCACCCGGCGCTTCTTCACCTCGGGCGCGGCGCCGATGACCAGCTTGCCGTTCTGCTTCGCCAGGTCGGCGAGGGTGGTCAGGCCGTACTTCCGGGCCGTCCGGCGGGTGACCACGAAACAGTCGGAGTCGGCGGCCTGGCCGTACGGCAGGACCTGGAGGCCGCTCGGCATCGCCAGGGTGAGGGCGTTCTGCATGGTGCCGGGCTCCGCCGAATCGTCCTTCGGGGCCAGGTAGTTGAGGAGGGCGCCCTGGTACTCGGGCAGCAGGTCGATGTCGCCGCTCTTCAGGGCGGGGATCACGATCTCGCGGGTGCCGAGGTTGGGGCGGACCTTCACCTTCACGCCGGCCTGCCGGAGCACGGCCGCGTAGAGGTAGCCGAGTACCTGGTTCTCGGTGAAGTTGGCGGTGCCGATGGTGACTCCGCCCTTGCTGGAGCCGCCGCCACCGGAGGCGGAGCCCTGGCCGTCCAGGGAGGTGATGCCGCTCGCGCAGGCGGAGAGGGCGGGGACGGAGGCCGCGGCGAACAGGCCGCCGAGGAGGGTGCGTCGGTTCATCGGAGAGTCCCTAGGCGGTGCGGTGGCGGAAGAGGAAGCGCTGGAGGGTGCTCAGCAGGACGTCGAGGAGTACGGCGATCACGGCGACCAGCACCGCGCCGCCCAGCACCTGCACGAGGTCGCGCTGGGCGAGGCCGTCGAAGACGTAGCGTCCGAGGCCGCCGAAGGAGACGTACGCGGCGATCGTGGCCGTGGCGACGACCTGGATCAGTGCCAGGCGCAGGCCCGTCATGATCAGGGGGAGTGCGAGGGGCAGCTCGACCTGGAACAGGACCTGGTGGCCGCGCATGCCCTGGCCGCGGGCGGCATCGCGGACGTCCGGGTCGACGGCCGTCATCCCGGCGTAGGTGTTGGTGACGATCGCCGGGACCGCGAGGGCGACCAGCGCGACGTACACCGGCAGCATCGACAGGCCGCCGGCCAGGAAGACCAGCACGACCAGGCCGACGGTCGGCAGGGCGCGGCCGAAGGACGACAGGTTGATCGCGACGAAGGCGCCCTTGCCGGTGTGGCCGATGAGCAGGCCGAGGGGCAGGCCGATCGCGGCCGCGATGAGGGTCGCGAGCAGCGAGTACTGGAGGTGCTCGGCGAGGCGGTGGGCGATGCCGTCCGGTCCGGTCCACTGCGATCCGCTGGTCAGCCAGCCGCCGAGGTTCTTGAGGAGTTCGTACATCTCAGGCTCGCCGCCTCTGCCACGGGGTGAGGGCGTACTGGAGGGCCACCAGCAGGGCGTCCGCGACCACGGCGAGGAGGATCGTGAGGACCACGCCCACGATCACCGGGGTCGGGAAGTTGCGCTGGAAGCCGTCGGTGAAGAGCTGGCCGAGGCCGCCGTCGCCGATATAGGTCGCGACGGAGACCAGCGAGATCGACATGACCGTCGCGATACGGACGCCCGCCATGATCACGGGGAGCGCGAGCGGGAACTCGACGGTGAGGAGCGTGCGCAGGGGGCGCGTGCCCATCGCCTTCGCAGCCTCCTTGGTCTTCGCGGGGACCGAGTCGAGGCCCTCGACCGTGTTCCGCAGCAGGACGACCAGGGTGTAGACGGTCAGGCCGATGACCGTGGTGGTGCGGGTCAGGCCGCTGATCGGCAGCAGGAGCACGAAGATCGCGATCGACGGGATCGTGAACAGGACGTTCGAGACGCCGAGCAGGAAGCCGCGCAGGGGGCGGATCCGGTGTGCGACCACCGCGAGCGGCAGCGAGATCAGGACGCCGAAGAAGACGGCGGTCAGGGCCGCCTGGAGGTGGGAGACCGTGAGGCTGGTGAGGTCGTCGGTGTGGTCGCCTATCCACGACCAGTCGATGGTCATGCGGCCACCCGGGCTTCCGTGTGCGCCTGGCCCGCGTGCCGGTGGATGTCGTCGCGGGAGGAGACGCCGGTGAGGACGCCGTCCGCGTCGACGCGGGCGATCAGGCCGGTGGGGGAGGCGAGGGACTCGTTGAGGGCCGACAGGAGGGAGTCGGTGTCCTTGAGCGGGCGTACGGGGAGTTCGGCGTCCTTCGCGTCTTTCGGCGCCCAGTGCAGGGGCTTGCGTGCCTCGTCGAGTACGAGGGTCCAGGCGCCGCCCTCGGGGGCCGGGCCCTGCGGGACGGCCGTGAGGGTCTTCAGCGAGAGCAGCTTCAGGCCGCGCTCGGCGCCTAGGAAGTCGGCCACGAAGTCGTCGGCCGGGCGGGCGAGGAGCTCGGCGGGTGCGGCGCACTGCACCAGATGGCCGCCGGTGCGGAAGATGGCGATCTGGTCGCCGAGCCGCACGGCCTCGTCGACGTCGTGCGTGACGAAGACGATGGTCTTGCTCAACTCCTTCTGCAGGCGCAGCAGTTCGTCCTGGAGCTGGGTGCGCACCACCGGGTCGACCGCGCCGAACGGCTCGTCCATCAGCAGCACGGGCGGGTCGGCGGCCAGGGCGCGGGCCACGCCCACGCGCTGCTGCTGGCCGCCGGAGAGCTGGTGCGGGTAGCGCCGGCCGGCCTCGGCGGCGAGGCCGACGGTCTCCAGCAGCTCGGCGGCCCGGGCGCGGGCCTTCCGGCGGCCCCAGCCGAGCAGGAGCGGCACGGTGGCGATGTTGTCCAGCACCGTGCGGTGCGGGAACAGCCCCGACTGCTGGATGACGTACCCGATGGAGCGGCGCAGCTCGGCGGCGTCCTGCCGCGTGACGTCCTTGCCGCCGACCCGGATGGTCCCGGAGGTCGGCTCTACCATGCGGTTGACCATCCGCAGGGTGGTCGTCTTGCCGCAACCGGAAGATCCGACGAGGACCGTCACGCCCCCTTCCGGCATTTCCAGGGAGAGGTCGTGGACTGCTGTCGTGCCGTTGGGGAAGCGCTTGTGGACCGCGTCGAACTGGATCATGAGTTGTCCCTTGCCCGGCTGTATAACGTCATGCAGAGTTCTTGGTAGCTGAATAGGTTGTCAACGGGTTGGTGTTAATCCGAGGTAACGGATGACCGAACAGCAAGATCGAGTGTCCGGATTGAGGGGAGCTTGGGGCTTTATGTCGTCTCGGATCGTGGACGCGCCGCCTGCGGCGTTCTCCGGCGGCGCCGGTCTCGTCGTCCTCGACGGGGTCGGTCTCGGCGTCGCGGACGTCGTGCACCTCGCCGACGGGACCGCGCGGCCCGTCCCCGGGAGCGAGGCGATGCGGCGCGTCGAGGAGTCCTGGGACGCCGCCCGGCAGATCGCCGCGACCGGACGCGTCTACGGCCGCTCCACCGGCGTGGGCGCCAACCGGAACGAGGACGTGCCCACCGAGGCGGCCGCCGAGCACGGGCTGCGGCTGCTGCGCAGCCATGCCGGCGCGATCGGCGAGGAGCTGCCGGCGCGGGAGGTGCGGGCGATGCTCGCCGTCCGCGCCAACCAGCTCCTCGCGGGCGGCGCAGGTCTCAGGCCCACCGTCGTCACCGCGCTGTGCGAGGCGCTGGAGAGCGGGGCGCACCCGGTCGTCAACGAGTTCGGCTCGGTCGGCACCGGCGACATCGCGGCCCTGGCGCAGGCGGGCCTCGCGCTCGCCGGGGAGCACCCCTGGCGGGGGCCGAACGCGCCCAAGCCCCAGCCCCTCGACAACAACGACGCACTGGCCTTCATCAGCAGCAACGCCCTCACCCTCGGCCAGTCCGCCCTAGCCCTGCATGAACTGCGCGGCCTCGTGCAGGCCACCCAGGTCGTCGCCGCCCTCTCCCTGCTGGCCGTCGACGGCTCGCACGAGGCGTACGCCGCCCCCGTGCACGCCGCCCGCCCGCACCGGGGCTCCAGCGAGGTCGCCCGCCGGATGCGGCAGCTGATCGGCGCCGCGGACCGGCCCACGCCTCCCCTCGGCCGGATCCAGGACCCGTACGGCTTCCGCTGTCTGCCCCAGATCCACGGCCCGGCGCTGGACGCGGCGGACGACCTGGAGGAGGTCGTCGCGATCGAGATCAACGCGGCCGCCGAGAACCCCCTGATCTCACCCGAGGACATGGCCGCCTACCACCACGGCGGCTTCTACCAGGCCCAACTCGCCCTCGCCCTGGACCACTTCAGGCTGGCCCTCACCCAGGTCGCCCGCCTGTCGACCTCGCGCCTGTCCACGCTCAACGAGCCCGCCTTCACCCGGCTGCGGCCCTTCCTCGCCGACGAGGCGCCCGCCTCCTCCGGCGTGATGATCCTCGAATACGCCGCCGGGGCCGCCCTCGGTGATCTGCGGGCCTTCTCCGCCCCCGCCTCGCTCGGACACGCTGTACTCTCCCGGGGCGTCGAGGAACAGGCCAGCTTCGCCTCGCTCGCCGCACGTCAGACACTGCGCGCCTGCCGCGCGTACCGTCTCGTCGTGGGCTGCGAACTGGTCGCCGCCGTACGCGCCTTGCGCCAACGCGACCTGCGGCCCGAACCGGACCTCCCGGTGGGCCGGGCGCTGGAGCTCGCCGAGTCGGTGCTGGCGGCCGACCAGGCCGACCGGCCGCTCACGGACGACGTGACGGCGGCGGCCGCACTGCTGGACCGGTTCACGGACATCTGGAGGGGGAGCGGGTCATGAGCACGGAGAGGGAACCGAGCGTGGTGGACAGTCCGGCGGGGCGGCTGCAGGCGCTCTTCGAGGGGCACCGGCTGACGCCGACCCAGCGGCGCATCGCGCACAGCATGGTGCGGCGCGCCGCCGACGTGCCGTTCCTGTCCAGCGTGGAGCTGGCCGAACTGGCCGGGGTCAGCCAGCCGTCCGTGACCCGCTTCGCCGTCGCCCTCGGCTTCGACGGCTACCCGGCGCTGCGCAAGCACCTGCGCGAGGTCGCCCCCGCCGAACAGGCCGCGGACGCCGGCTCGTACAACGAGTACCAGCAGGCCGTGGAGGCCGAGATCGAGAACCTGCGGCACCTCGCGGAGCTGCTGGCCGACCCCCGGCCCGTGCAGAAGGCGGGCCGGCTGCTGGCGGCCTCCCGCCCGCTGCCCGTCCTCGGGCTGCGCGCCGCCGCCTCCCAGGCCTACGGCTTCGGCTACTTCGCCGCCAAGGTCCACCCGGACGTACGGCTGCTGAACGAGGGCGGCACGATGATCCAGGACCGCATCGAGGCCGCCGTACGGGCCGGGGCGACGGCGCTGCTGTGCTTCGCGCTGCCCCGGCATCCGCGCGAGGTCGTGGACACGCTGGCCTTCGCGAAGGAGGCCGGCCTGACGGTGGTGACGGTCGCCGACTCGGCCTTCGCACCGGTCGCCAAGGTCTCCGACCTGCTCCTGCCCGCCGCCGTCGGCACGGGCCTCGCCTTCGACACCGCCTGCGCGCCGATGCTGCTCGGCCGCGTCCTGCTGGAGGCGATGTGCGACGACCTGCCGGACGCGCAGGCCCGTCTGGAGGAGTTCGACGCACGGGCGGCGGCGCGGGGGCTGTTCGTGGAGTAGGCCCATGTTTTCAGATTCGTCTCACGTTGCCTCGTTAGCGTGCGTCTCACGGATGCCGCACAGACATGAGACGGGAGACGGACGTGGCACGCGGAGAAGGCAGAGCCCAGGGTCTGGCTCGGGTGGCCGTCGTCGTACGGGCCGGAGCCGCACCCCTGTGGTGGGCCGGGGTGTTCGCGGCGGGTGCAGGGGTGCTGGTGCCGGGGCTGACCGGGCGGCGGATCGGCGTGATGTCGGGAGCCGTGCTGTTCATCCTCGCCGTGGCGGTCGTCTCGACCGCGCGGCGCAGACGGTACGCCGGTCTCGCCCGGGCGGCCGCCCGGGCCGGCAGGCACGACGTGCTCCAGGACCGCGCGGTGAGCGTGCGCAACTGGCGCCGCGGGCACCGCTGGTGGCTGCTGCTCGCCTTCGCGGCGGCCGTGGGCAGCGCGTTCGCGGTGCCCGCCGCCGGGGGCATGCTGCTCGCCGGGTGCGGTACCGGGCTGCGGCTGAAGGCCGCCTGGCTCGGGCGGCGTGAACGGGCCGACGACGCCCTGCTGTGGGTGCGCGTCGACTGGCTCGCCGCGAACGGCGGCCGCCCGGCCGGCAAGGCCAGGCCGTCAAGGCGTACCGCAGCACGGGCATCGCGGCGGGCGACGCGGCTCCGGGCGGAGCGCGGCGCCGCACCGCGGCGCTCGTCCAGTGAGACGGACGGTCAGACTTCGAGCTCCTCCTCGATCTTCCTCAGCTGGTGGCGGGCCATCGCCAGGTTGGACCTCTTGGCGTCCAGCACCAGGTACAGGAAGAGACCGTTGCCGCCGCGACCGCTGATCAGGCGGATCAGGTGGTACTGATCGTTCAGCGTGATCAGGATGTCCTCGATCTGGCCCTTCAGCCCGAGGTGCTCCATGGTGCGCATCTTGGCGCGGACGACATCGGTGTTGCCGGCGGCGGCGACATTCAGGTCGAAGCTCTTGCTGCCGCCCATCGTGCCCAGCGCCATGCCGCTGGTGTAGTCGACGAGCGCGACGCCGGTGGCGCCCTCGATGGAGGCGAGCGCCTCTTTCAGCGCGGTTTCGGTGTTGGCCATGACTGTGCTCCTCGGTTCCTCTCAACTTTCCGTGGTGGTGCGCGCGTTGGTGGTCGTGCTGCGTGCTGCGCGCGGGGTTCTGGTCCTTGTGGCGGCCGGTTTGGTCTCCGGTCTGGCCGCCCTGCCCTCCCTGGCCGGACTGCTCTGGTGGGCGGGTGTCGTACGGCTGTCGCCGAGCTCGCCGATGCGGGCGGCCGCCCGGCGGCCCTCCAGGAGGAGCCGGCCGAGGTTCACGCGGTCCTGGGCGAGCAGCGTCAGCACGGCTGCGCCGCCCGCCGCGTACGTCGCCACATAGCCGTACACACCCCGCACGAGCAGTTCGCGGAACTCGCCCTGTCCCGTCGCGTCCGCCAGCTTCACCGCTGCTCCGTGCGCGGTCTCGACGAGCGCGGCCATGCCGTTCGGCTCGACGCCCGGGGTGTCGTGGGCGAGGACGCGCCCGTCGAGGCCGGTCGCGAGGGCGCCGGTGAGCTGGGGGACGCGGGCTCTCAGACGGCGCAGCTCCTCGAGGATGTGGGGGTCGGCAGCCATCCGGTGTCTCCTCTCGAACCAGTCAAAGGGCCTCCAGCGCATCCCTGAGCCTCTTCAGCAAGATGGTGTGGGGATCGGGCGGCAGCTGTTCGGGGCCGGCCGCCGGCGGCGAGCCACCGCCGGCGACCGGTGGCTGGGCCGGCTTCGGCTGTGCCGGTCCGGGCCGCGGCGACACGACCCCTGCCGCCGTCAGCCGCCGCACGTCCACCAGGGTGTGGAAGGCCGGACGGCCCAGTTCGCGGGCGATGTCGGGCGCCGTGCGCACGCCGTTCACCCGGTCCAGCACCGTCTGCTGGCGGCGGGTGAGGGCGGGGGCCGCCACGGGGTCCGCGCGGATCAGGGGGGCCTCGTCGGTCCTCGGATCCGGCCAGATGCGGTGGAGGAGGTCGCGGCGGCGCAGCGTCTCGTGCTCCAGGGCGGCCACCGGGACCGGGTGGACCGGGCCGAGCGGGTGAGCGGTGCCGTAGCGGAAGCGGCCGGGTGTGCTGCTGGGGGCGAGGGCGAAGTACGCGGCGTCGTACAGGGCCGTCAGCCGGCACAACTCCAGTGCCCCGGAGGCGAGATGGCCGCCCTCGACGAGGTGGCCGCCGACGCCGTGACCGTCGTCCGCCTCCGTGAGCGCACGCTGCCAGGCCTCGGGGGCGAGCGTGCCGTGGGCCGTGAGGAGGGTGCCCAGGCCGGGTGCGTACGGGCTCTCGGCGTGTACGACCAGGCCCTCGGCCAGGTGGAGGGTGCCGCGCTCGCGGACCAGCACGCCGGTGGCCCGCTCGGCGGCGAGCCGGGTCAGCATCGGCGAGACACCGCCCCACCCCCGCTCACCGGCCGCGGTCTTGGTGCGCACGGGCAGACGCGGGGGTTCGGCCGTCCGGACGGCGGTCATGCCAGCACCAGCCGTTCGGCCATCTCGCCCAGCCGGATGCGGGCCAGCGCCAGGTTGCCCTCCGCGCGGGCCAGCCACAGGTGCAGGAACACACTGCCGTCGAAGGAGGCCCCCACGAACCGCAGCACGTGATAACTGTCCCGGTTGCTGACGATCAGGTCCTCGACCGGCGGATCCGCGTCGGCGGCCGCGCCGTCGTCCGGATCGTCGTCCGGCGCGAACGCACGCTGCTCGGCGGCCAGCCGGGCGATCTCGGCGGCCTCCACCGCGGCCGCCTCCCGGTCGCCGCCAGGAGACTCGCCGACGGTGCCCAGGGCCAGCCCGCTCATCCAGTCGATCAGTGCGGCCCCCCGGGCACCGGGCAGTCGCATCGCTTCCAGCAGACACTCGTCGATTCCGGGCACCGTGGCTCCCCTCCCGCCTGCGGTTCGGCTGAGTGACGCCGAAACTACGCAACGTGTGCGCGAGGGGTGAGCATTCTGGCATTTTCCAGTGGAACATGCGGCGAGGGACTAAGGTAGGTCAACTTGCCTTGATTCACGCCCAGTTGACCATCAGATCCATCGGCGTACGTCAATGGTGGTCAGGCGTCCGGAGGGTGGTGAGCGAGTCCGCGTGCGCCCCTCCCGACTCGGCCACGATCTCGTCGAGGCTCTGCGGCTCCCGGACGGTCGCGAAGGCGACGCCTCCGGCCCCGTCCGGCGCGAAGCCGTAGATCCCGGGCCGCGCAAGGGAGTTGTACGCGTAGTGGTGCGCGAAGTAGTACGCCCCCGTGTCCAGCGCCGCCGCGTAGTCCCCTTGCTCCAGCAGCGGCAGCGCCCGCCCCTCCGCCAGCAGGTCGCCCGAGAAGCAGGCCGGCCCCGCCACGTCCTGCACGACCGCCGGGCCCTCCTTGGGGCGCCCCTTGCCGTCGTAGGCGGCGATCCTGAGCGGCCAGGCGCCCGGCGCGTACACCGTCCGCGTCGCCACCTGCACGCCCGCGTGCGTGACCGCGACCGGCCGCCCGCCCGCGCTCTTGGCGTACTCCACCCGCGCCACCACCGTGCCGTGCTTGGCCAGCAACGACCGCCCGAACTCGGTGACCAGCCCGTACCGCCCGTCGAACAGTCCCGGCACCGCCTCGCTCAGCAGCCGCGCGTACTGCGCGTACGTCGGTGTCGTGTCGTCCGAGCCGAAGTTCACCGGCAGCCCGCCGCCGATGTCCAGGGTGTCGATCTGCGGGCGCCCCAGCCGCCGGTTGATCTCCTCGGCGAGCGCATACGTCTCGGCCACGCCCTGCGCCATCAGCGAGAGCGGAATGCCCTGCGACCCGGTGTGCGCATGCAGCCGACGCAGCCACGGGCGATCCGCATACGCCCGTACGACCCACTCCCGCGCCCCCTCGTCGCGCAGCGCCACCCCGAACTTCGAGGTCGCCGTCGCGGTCGACGTCGCCTCGATGGAACCCCCGCCGACCTGCGGGTTCACCCGGATCCCCAGCGGGGAGCGGCTGTTTGCCGACCGCATCAGGGCGTCGATGCGGTCCAGCTCCTGCGGATTGTCCGCGTTCACGGCGATGCCCAGCGCCAGCGCCTCGCGCAGCTCGGCCGGGGTCTTCGCGGGCGAGTCCAGGACCGTGCGGTTCGGCGGCACGCCCGCCGCCCGCGCCAGCGCCAGCTCGCCCGGGCTCGCCACCTCCGCGCCGATCCCCTCGGTGCCCAGCAGCCGCAGCACCGGCACCAGCGGCGTCGCCTTCACCGCGAAGGCGTGCAGCACGGGGGTGCCGGGCGCCGTGACCGCGTCGAACGCCGCCCGCAGCTCGGCGGCCGCCTCCCGGATGCCGGTGACGTCGAGCAGGCCGACGATGGGGGTGCCGGGCCCCAGCAGCCCCTGCTCCACGGCGGCCCGCACCGCGTCGTCACGCCGGGCCGACCGCTCGGCCCCGTCCCCGTCCCTGCCGTACCTGCCGTCCATGACGTCCCCCGTTCCTCGCCGTCCGTGCCTGTGCTTCCAGCCAAACATCTGCGGCGGGCGCATGCTGGCCCGCGGATGTATTGACTAGTTCTATTCAGGACGTCAGGATGTGAATAACGGCAGCAACAATCCGCTAGGAGGCAGACCATGTCAGGACCCCGCCCCGTCCGAGCACCGCGCGGCACGGAACTGAGCGCCCTGGGATGGCAGCAGGAAGCCGCCCTGCGGATGCTGCAGAACAACCTCGACCCAGAGGTCGCCGAGCACCCCGACAAGCTCGTCGTCTACGGCGGCACCGGCAAGGCCGCCCGCGACTGGCGCTCCTTCGACGCCATGGTGCGGACCCTGAAGGGGCTGAAGCAGGACGAGACCATGCTGGTCCAGTCCGGCCGCCCGGTCGGTGTCATGCAGACCCACGAATGGGCCCCGCGCGTCCTCATCGCCAACTCCAACCTGGTCGGCGACTGGGCCAACTGGGAGGAGTTCCGCCGTCTGGAGGCCCTCGGCCTGACCATGTACGGGCAGATGACCGCCGGCTCCTGGATCTACATCGGCACCCAGGGCATCCTCCAGGGCACCTACGAGACCTTCGCCGCCGTCGCCGCCAAGAAGTTCGACGGCACCCTCGCCGGGACCATCACGCTGACGGCCGGACTCGGCGGCATGGGCGGCGCCCAGCCCCTCGCCGTGACCATGAACGACGGCGTCGCCATCTGTATCGACTGCGACCCGCGTGCCATCGAGCGCCGCATCGAGCACCGGTACCTGGACGTGAAGGCCGACAGCCTGGAGCACGCCCTCCAGCTCGCGGTCGAGGCCCGCGACGCGCGCCGCCCGCTCTCCATCGGCCTGCTGGGCAACGCCGCCGAACTGCTGCCCCGCATGCTCGCCGAATCCGCCCCCATCGACATCGTCACCGACCAGACCTCCGCCCACGACCCGCTGTCGTATCTGCCGCTGGGCATCGACTTCGACGACATGGCGGACGCGGCGGCGAAGGACCCGGCCGGGTTCACGGTGCGCGCGCGGGAGTCGATGGCCAGGCACGTCGAGGCGATGGTCGGCTTCATGGATGCCGGCGCGGAGGTCTTCGACTACGGCAACTCGATCCGCGGCGAGGCCCAACTCGCCGGGTACGAGCGGGCGTTCGCGTTCCCCGGCTTTGTGCCGGCGTACATCCGGCCGCTGTTCTGCGAGGGCAAGGGGCCCTTCCGGTGGGCCGCGCTGTCCGGTGAGGCGTCCGACATCGCGAAGACCGACAAGGCGATCCTGGACCTCTTCCCGGAGAACGAGTCCCTCGCGCGCTGGATCAAGATGGCGGGGGAGCGGGTCCACTTCCAGGGGCTGCCCGCGCGTATCTGCTGGCTCGGCTACGGCGAGCGGGACAAGGCCGGGGAGCGGTTCAACGACATGGTGGCCTCCGGTGAGCTGGCGGCTCCGCTGGCCATCGGGCGGGATCATCTGGACTGCGGGTCCGTGGCGTCTCCGTACCGCGAGACCGAGGCCATGCTCGACGGCTCGGACGCGATCGCCGACTGGCCGCTGCTGAACGCGATGGTGAACGTGGCGTCGGGTGCGTCCTGGGTGTCCATCCACCACGGTGGCGGTGTGGGCATGGGCCGGTCCATCCACGCGGGGCAGGTGTCCGTCGCCGACGGTACGAAGCTGGCGGGCGAGAAGATCCGCCGGGTGCTGACGAACGACCCCGGGATGGGTGTCATCCGGCATGTCGACGCCGGGTACGACATCGCCGAGTCGGTCGCCGACGAGCGGGGCGTGCGGGTTCCCATGCGCGAGGGTGACGACGCGTGACCCTTCCGGGAGATGAGCGGCGCGGCAACCGTCCGGTGGGGGCTGAGGTCTCGTCGCCGACTGCGGCTTCGGCTGTGTCCACCCGTTCCGCCCTGCGGAACGACTGCCCACAGCCTGGAGGGCCTGACGCCCCGCAGCCCCAGCAGCCTGGGCCGGCTGACGCCCCGCAGTCTGGACAGGCGGGCGCCTCGCAGCCTGGACGGTCTGAGGCCCGACAGCCTGGGCGGTCTGATGCCCAGCAGCCTGGGCCGGCTGACGCCCCGCAGTCTGGACAGGCGGGCGCCTCGCAGCCTGGCGGTGGTGGCTCGTTCCACTCCATGTGGCGGGAGTTGCTTCCCATCGGGCGGCATGCCGAGTCCCGTGGGTACCGGCGGTTCGCCTGGACCGGGGCCGATGTCGAGTGTCGGGCCTGGTTCAAGGAGCAGGCCCGGGCACGTGGGTTGGTGTACGAGGTCGACCGGAACGGGAATCAGTGGGCCTGGGTCGGGGATCCGGGGGCCGGGGACGCCGTGGTCACGGGGTCGCATCTTGACTCCGTGCCCGACGGGGGCGCCTTCGACGGTCCCCTGGGCGTCGTGTCCTCCTTTGCCGCTCTCGACGAACTCCGCGGCAGGGGAGTGGAGTTCCGCAAGCCGCTCGCCATCGTCAACTTCGGTGACGAGGAGGGCGCCCGGTTCGGGCTGGCCTGTGTCGGGTCGCGGCTCACCGCCGGACAGCTCACCGTCGAGAACGCCCACAAGCTGACCGACGGGGACGGGATCAGCCTGCCCAAGGCCATGGAGGCCGCCGGCTACGATCCCGACGCCATCGGGGCCGACCCGGAGAGGCTCGGGCGGATCGGCGCCTTCGTCGAGCTGCACGTCGAGCAGGGCCGGGCGCTCGACCTGTCCGGCGACCGCGTCGGCATCGCCAGCGCCATCTGGCCGCACGGCCGCTGGCGGTTCGACTTCCGGGGCGAGGCCAACCACGCCGGCACGACCCGTCTCGTCGACCGGCGCGACCCCATGCTGTCGTACGCCGAGACCGTGCTCGCCGCCCGCCGGGAGGCCGAACTCGCCGGTGCCGTAGCCACCTTCGGCAAGATCGCCGTCGAGCCGAACGGTGTCAACGCCATCCCCTCGCTCGTGCGCGGCTGGCTCGACTCCCGCGCCGAGGACCAGGAGCGCCTCGACGCCGTGGTCGGCGGGATCGAGAACGCCGCTCGTGAGTACGCCGCCGCCCACGGCATCGACCTCGACGTGGTCCGGGAGTCCTTCACGCCCGTCGTCGAGTTCGACCACGCCCTGCGCGACGAGCTGGCCCGCATCCTCGGCAAGGACACCGACATCACGGTGCCCGTGCTGGGTACCGGTGCCGGACACGACGCCGGAATCCTCTCCGGGAGCATCCCGACCGCCATGCTGTTCGTGCGCAACCCCACGGGTGTCTCGCACTCCCCGGCCGAGTTCGCCGCCGAGGACGACTGCGTGGCCGGGGTGCTCGCACTCGCCGACGTACTGGAAGGGCTGGCCTGCAGGTGACGCACCCCCGCACGCGGACGTACTGGCTGGAGCACGCCTGGCTCGACACCCACGTCGAGCCGAAAGTCGCCCTCGACGTCGCCGACGGCCGCATCACCGCCGTCCGCACCGACGTGCCCGCCCCGCCTCCGGGCGCCGAGATCCTGCGCGGACTCACGCTGCCCGGGCTGGCGAACGCCCACTCGCACGCCTTCCACCGCGCCCTGCGCTCCACCGTCCAGGTCGGCTCCGGCACCTTCTGGACCTGGCGCGAGGTCATGTACTCGGTCGCCGACAGGCTGACCCCGGAGACCTATCACGCGCTCGCCCGCGCCGTGTACGCCGAGATGGCGCTGGCGGGCGTCACCTCCGTCGGCGAGTTCCACTACGTCCACCACGCGCGTGGCGGCACCCCCTACGCCGACCCCAACGCCATGGGCGAGGCCCTCATCGCGGCCGCCGCCGACGCCGGTATCCGCATCACCCTCCTCGACACCCTCTACCTCTCCTCCGGCCTCTCGAACCGGCCCGGCGGCGAGCCCCCCAACACCCACCAGCTGCGCTTCTCCGACGGCAGCGCGGAGGCCTGGGCGGAACGCTGTTCAGTTCTCAAGGAACGGGATCACGCGCGGATCGGTGCGGCGATCCACTCCGTACGGGCCGTGCCCGCGGACCAGTTGGCGACCGTGGCGCGGTGGGCCGAGGAGCGGCGGGCCCCGCTCCACGTGCACCTGTCGGAGCAGACCGCCGAGAACGAGGCGTGCCTGGAGGTCCACGGGTGCACCCCGACCCAGCTCCTCGCCCTGCACGGGGTGCTCGGCCCGCGCACCACCGGCGTCCACAACACCCACCTCACCGCCGAGGACATCTCCCTCATCGGCGGCTCCGGCACCGGCACCTGCATGTGCCCGACGACCGAACGGGACCTCGCGGACGGCATCGGACCGGCCGCCGCCCTGCAGAACGAGGGCTCCCCGCTCTCCCTGGGCTCCGACAGCCACGCCGTCATCGACCTGCTCGAAGAGGCCCGCGCGATGGAGCTCAACGAGCGCCTGCGCACCCGCAGCCGCGGCCACTGGACCGCCGCGGCACTGCTGCGCGCGGCCTCGGCCGACGGTCACGCCGCCCTCGGCTGGGACGAGGCGGGCAGGATCGAACCGGGCGCCCTCGCCGACCTCACGACGATCGCGCTCGACTCCGTCAGGACAGCGGGGCCGCTGTCCAGGCTCGGTGCCGAGACCGCCGTATTCGCCGCGAGCGCGGCCGACGTACGGCATACGGTCGTGGGCGGTCGGCACGTCGTACGAGACGGCGCGCACGCGCTCGTACCGGATGTGCCGCAGGCCCTGGCACAAGCCGTCGAAGCCCTGCGCGGCTGACCACCATCCCCCGTCCGGCCACCCACGAGGACACGACGATGAGCAGCACCGTCATCACCAACATCGCCACGCTGGTCACCAACGACCCCTCCCTCGGTGACGGCTCCCCCCTCGGACTGATCCAGGACGCGGCGCTCGTCATCGACGGCGACCGCATCGCGTGGACCGGTGAATCAAGCAAAGCACCCGCCACTGACAACCGGGTCGACGCCGGCGGCCGGGCGGTCCTGCCCGGCTTCGTCGACTCGCACTCCCACCTGGTCTTCGCGGGCGACCGGACGCAGGAGTTCAACGCCCGGATGTCCGGACGGTCGTACAGCGCGGGCGGCATCCGCACCACCGTCGCCGCCACCCGCGCCGCGAGCGACGAGGAGCTGGAGGCCAACCTCACCCGCTACCTCGCCGAGGCGCTCCGCCAGGGCACCACGACCTTCGAGACGAAGTCCGGCTACGGCCTGACCACCGAGGACGAGTCCCGCGCCCTGCGCATCGCCGCCGCCCACACCGACGAGGTCACCTACCTCGGCGCCCACATCGTGTCCCCCGACTACGCCGACGACCCCGCCGGCTATGTCGCCCTGGTCACCGGCGAGATGCTCGACGCCTGTGCGCCGTACGCGCGTTGGATCGACGTCTTCTGCGAGAAGGGCGCCTTCGACGGCGACCAGGCCCGCGCGATCCTCACCGCGGGCAAGGCCAGGGGCCTGCACCCGCGCATCCACGCCAACCAGCTCTCCTACGGCCCCGGCGTCCAGCTGGCGGTCGAGCTCGATGCCGCAAGCGCCGACCACTGCACCCATCTCACGGACGCGGACGTGGACGCGCTCGCGGGCAGCGCCACGGTCGCCACCCTGCTGCCCGGCGCCGAGTTCTCCACCCGCGCCGAGTGGCCCGACGCCCGCCGTCTCCTCGACGCGGGCGCCACCGTCGCCCTCTCCACCGACTGCAACCCGGGCTCGTCCTTCACCTCCTCCGTCCCCTTCTGCATCGCCCTCGCGGTACGGGACATGGGGATGACCCCGGACGAGGCGGTCTGGTCGGCCACCGCGGGCGGTGCCCGGGCCCTGCGCCGGGACGACGTCGGCCGCCTGAGCCCCGGCGCCCGCGCGGACCTCGTCACCCTTGACGCCCCGAGCCACGTCCACCTCGCCTACCGGCCGGGTGTGCCGCTGGTGACCGGGGTGTGGCGGCGGGGCGTCCGGGAAGTCTGACCGGGCTTCCCGGTCAGGAGGCCCCCGCCCGCCAGCGCTGCTCGGCACCGCCGTCCAGCGGTCGCAGCGACAGCCCGTCGCCCCAGTACGGAGTCAGCGCCGTCTCGATGGCGATCGCGGGCCGGACCACCCCGTCGGCGTCCACCATGAACATGAGGTTCTGGCCGTTCCTGCTGTACACCGAGTCGCACTCCCAGATGCCCACGCCCCTGTCCACATCACCCCGGCTGTCCAGGCAGAAGTCCGGGTCGGCCAAGGACTGCACCACCCCGCGCCCGGAGTCGACGCGCCAGCGCTGGGTGCGGGAGGTGGAGCAGGGGGCAGTGAGGACGTCCGTGCCGTCCTGGAAGTCGCCGTCGCGGACGTCCAGGCACCGCCCGGTGGCGACGTTCACGATCTGCGCGAACGTGCCGTCCGGGGCGTGGGTGGGCGAGGGGGAGGGCTTCGGAGACTTCGAAGGCGACTTGGAGGGTCGCTTGGACGGTGCTGAACTCCGCGTCGGTGACGGCGACTTGCTCTTCGCCGAAGGTGACGGCGACGGCGAAGGGACGGCGGAGACCGTCGCCGTGACCGTGACCTGCGTCGGGATCGTCGGCGTACCCACCGCGCCCGCCGCCTCCTGGGGCGGCGAGGACGGCGAAGCGGCCTGGGAGAGCAGGAAGACGATCAGGGGCGCCAGGGCCACGCCGACAGCGACCGAGGTCAGCAGGAGGCGCCGGGACGGAGGCCACGGCGTGACGTCCGCACGGGCCTTGGGGCGCGGCGCCTCGGGCGTCGTGACATACGCCTTGCCGGCCCATGGCAGCATGCCCTCGGCCAGCGCGGTGCGGGGCGCGTCGCGCAGGGCCGACAGTTCCTCGTAGGCCGTCGTGCAGTGGGCGCAGTGCACCATGTGCGCCTGCAGGTCGGCGCTGGTGCGCGGGCTGTGCGGCCGTACCGACTCCTCGATCAGCCGGCCGAAGTTGCCGCAGCGCGGGTCGGCCGAGGCGGCCAGCCGGGAACGCAGACACGCCTGGCCCATGGCCTGGAGGGCGGAGGCGGTCTCGTGGCCCACGTCCTCGCGGGTCAGACCGAGGAAGGCCGCCGTCCTGTCCTCCGCCTCCTGCTCCACGACGCCGTACCAGACGAGGCCCTGGGCACGGGACGGAAGGGACCGGAAGGCGGTGAGCATGGGCGGGACGGGGAGGTCGGAGCCCGCCGCGGTCAGGGCGAGCAGCAGCCCCGGGTCGAGACCGCCCGCCCGCCCTTCGGCCGGCCAGGAGGCGGCCAGGCGCCCGGTCAGCAGCAGGAGGTGAAGACGGACGGGGACCAGCGGTTCGGTGCCGCGTGCCGTCTGCCGGGCCGCCAGGGTGAACGCCTGTGTGGCCAGGTCGCGTGCGGCGGACTCGCTCGTCGTGCACAGCCGGGCGTAGTCGAGGACCGACGGCTGATGCCGGGCGCGGAGTTCCTGCAGAGCCGGGTAGAGGGTCGGGGCGCTGGTGCGCAGCAGTTCGGTCAGCCGCGCGTCGGACGCGCCCGCATGCACCTCTGTCCGGGGGATGCCCCCGGACCCCCGGCCGTCCCCGGTCTCGACTCCCTTGTCGGTCCCGTCGGCCCGAGCCATCCGCCCGCCTCCTTGCACCCTTGCAGCCCGCCGGGATTCTGACCGACCGGCGGGTATGGGGGCCCATAGTGATGGATGGAAACCTCTGGGGAAAGAGTTTCTGTGGGTAACACCGGGGACGCCTGAGCGCGGCCCGCCCGGCAACCGGACGGACCGCGCTCAGAAAAACGGGGGTGGGAAGACCGTCACCCCTGGACCGTCACTCCTCGAGGGTCAGGCCCTTGCGCAACCGCGTCAGCGTCCGCGACAGCAGCCGCGACACATGCATCTGCGAGATGCCGAGCTCGTCGCCGATCTCGGACTGGGTCAGGCCCGCGACGAACCGCAGGGACAGGATCTGCCGGTCCCGGGGCGGGAGTTCGGCGATCAGCGGCTTCAACGACTCGACGTACTCGACGCCTTCGAGTCCGTGGTCCTCGTAGCCGATCCGGTCCGCCAGCGCGCCCTCGGCGTCGTCCTCCTCGGGCTGGGCGTCCAGCGAGGAGGCGGTGTACGCGTTCGACGCCGCCATGCCCTCGACGACCTCTTCCTTCGTCAGCTCGAGGCGCTCGGCGAGTTCCGCAACCGTCGGCGCCCGGTCGAGCTTCTGGGCCAGCTCGTCACCGGCCTTGGCCAGGTCGAGCCGGAGCTCCTGCAGCCTGCGCGGTACGCGCACGGACCACGAGGTGTCGCGGAAGAACCGCTTGATCTCGCCGACGATGGTCGGCATGGCGAACGTGGGGAACTCGACACCCCGCGCCAGTTCGAACCGGTCGATCGCCTTGATCAGGCCGATCGTGCCGACCTGGATGATGTCCTCCATCGGCTCGCTCCGTGAGCGGAAGCGGGAGGCGGCGAACTTGACCAGCGCGAGGTTGAGCTCGACGAGGGTGTTGCGGACGTACGAGTATTCGTACGTGCCTTCCTCGAGGGACTCAAGGCGCTCGAAGAGGGTCTTGGAGAGCGCGCGTGCGTCTACCGGTCCCACTTCGTCGTACGGGGGGATCTCCGGAAGGCCTGCCAGCCCGGCAAGCGTGTCTGGGTCGTTGCTCTCGATGCTCTCGATGGGATCCAGATGTTCCGGAGGGGATGTCGACGTCGCCTCCTGGGTATGCGATGCGTCGAGCCGGGGTGACATGATGTCCTCCATCGTTCTCGGCATATGGCTGCCGAAGCCAGTGCGTGCACTGCGGTGTGCGGCGCCTCCAAAGCCGGCCGTGGTCGGTTACGTATGTCTACTAGCCCTACCCGCTTTCCCACGTTCATCGCAAGTGCGTTCTGTAGGTATATGTCCGTTTGCGTGCGGTTGTTCGGGTGTCGGAGAGTGTGAGGAAGGCGTAGTGTTCGAGGGCGTGAGTCAGCAGCCACGACGTCGGGAGAAAGACGGCATGGACCGCGGGACGGTCGGCAGCACACAGTCTGGCCGGCTACTGGTGGAGGTCAGGGAAGAGGGCTCCAGCGCCGTAGTGACCCCGGTGGGTGAGTTGGATCACCACACCGCCGATCTGTTGCGTGAGCCACTCGAGGAATGCCTCACCAAGGGATTCAGCCGGCTGGTGGTGGACTGCACACGGCTGGAGTTCTGCGACTCCACCGGACTCAACGTGCTGCTCGGCGCACGCCTGAAGGCGGAGGCAGCGGGGGGCGGAGTGCATCTCGCGGGGATGCAGCCCGTGGTGGCGCGCGTCTTCGAGATCACCGGGGCGGAAGCGGTCTTCACCGTCCATGACACGCTCGAGGCGGCCCTGGCCCAGGAATCCGGCTGAGCCCGGCCGCCGCGCCCGACCCCGTGTCCTGCCCCACTCACCCCTGTGTGACCGGCCTTTTCCGGGCCTCGCGCCCTCCGGGTCGAATAGGGGGGTGTTCCGCCGGTTCGGTCGGGCAGGAGACATCCTGTCGGCAGGGACATCCTGAACGTGTCGGCAGCAATGTGTCCGGCGGCACAGCGGCGGATCCACCGTCGAGGTACGTACTGACTCTTGAATCGTGAACTGGTGAATCGGTGAATCGGTGAGGTGAAGCGCTGATGAGCACCACCCGGCCTTACTCGCCGGGCGACCGCGGCCCGGAGCCGAGCGGCGCTTCCGGGGCGTCCGAGGGCGGCGAGGCTCTGTCGTCGGCTGCGCCCGTGTCGTCCGCGGGCGGCGGCCAGGCCCGCAGGCTGGACTTCGACGGCGAGAGCGGTGTCGTGCCGCTCGCCCGCGACTTCACCCGCCAGGCGCTGTACGCGTGGGGCTGGCTGCCCGCCGCCACGGCCGACCAGCGGGCCGCCGCCGAGGACGTGCTGCTCGTCGTCTCCGAGCTGGTCACCAACGCCTGTCTGCACGCCGAGGGCCCAGAGCAGCTGTGGATCGCCTGCGACAACAAGGTCATCCGCATCGAGGTCTCGGACAAGGGCTCCGGCCAGCCGGCACCCCGCACCCCGCACCGCGCGGGCCGCCCCGGCGGGCACGGCATGTTCATCGTGCAGCGGCTGTGTCTGGACTGGGGTGTCGTCCGGACACCGGGCGTGACCGGCAAGACCGTGTGGGCGGAGCTCGGCGCTCCGGGGTAATCGGCTTGGCGGGCCCGGACCCGCTGCCTACCCTTGTCTGCAACGCGCTGACGGAGACAAGTAGCCGGGGTCCATGCGGGCCAGGGCGAATCCACTCCCGAGTGCGGGGAGGAAATGCCCCGCCGGCCGGCCCCCGTCATCGGGCCGCAACGAGACCGTCGTACGGCCGTGAGCTTTGGTTGCGTACGACGGTGAAGGCGTGGTGGCACCGCGAGCACCCTCTCGCCCACGCCCCGAGGGACCACCCCCGGGGCGGCGCGTGCCGCTCCGGCAGAACCGGACGGAGCGCGCACCATGCTCGACGTCACCCTCATCCGACAGCACCCCGACACCGTCCGCGACGCCCTGCGCAAGCGCGCCGTGGACGCCGACATCCCGGCCTTCCTCGCCTTGGACGCCGCCTTCCACGAGGCCCGGACGGCCGTGGAGCGGCTGCGCGGCGAGCGCCGGCGCATCTCGGCGGACATCGCCGCACGACGGCGGGCCGGCGAGGCCGCCGAGGAGCTCCGGGCCGCTGCCGGGGCCCTGGCCGACCGGCTGACGGAGGCCGAGGCCGGGCTCGACCGGCTGGCACGGCGGCACCAGGACTTCCTCGACGCCCTGCCCAACCTCCCGGACGACGACGTCGTCGCGGGCGGCAAGCAGAACAACCAGGTCGTACGGGCCGTGGGCGCCCCGCCCGCGTTCGGCTTCGCGCCCAAGGACCATGTACAGCTCGCCCAGGACCTCGGCCTCGTCGACCACCGGCGGGGCGCGGCGCTCGCGGGCAGCGGCTACTGGATCTACCGGGGCGACGGCGCCGCCCTGGAGTGGGCGCTGCTCAACCACTTCCTCGACACCCACCGCCGGGCGGGCTACGAATTCGTGCTGCCGCCGCACCTGCTCACCCGTGAAGCGGGCTATACGGCCGGACAGTTCCCGAAGTTCGCCGACGAGGTCTTCCGCGTGGACGAGCACTTCCTCCTCCCCACCGCCGAGACCGCCCTGGCCAACCTGCACCGCGGCGAGACCCTCGACGAGCGGGTCCTGCCGCTCAGGTACGTCGCCTACACGCCCTGTTACCGCAAGGAGAGCGGCGCCCACCGCACCGCGGACCGGGGCACCCTGCGCGGCCACCAGTTCAACAAGGTCGAGCTGTTCCAGTACACGCGCCCCGGGGACTCGGAGGCCGCCCAGCTGGAACTGCTCGCCCGCGCCGAGGAGTTGGTCGCCGGACTCGGCCTGCACTACCGCGTCACCAAACTCGCGGCCGGGGACACCAGCCCCGCCCAGGCCAAGACGTACGACGTGGAGGTCTGGCTGCCGAGCCTGGGGGCGTACGCCGAGGTCAGCTCGGTGTCGAACGCCCGCGACTACCAGGCGCGACGCGGGGCCATGCGTTATCGCCCGACCGGCGGCGGCAAACCGGCCTACCTGCACACCCTCAACGCCTCGGGCCTCGCCACCAGCCGTCTGCTGCCCGCGCTCCTGGAGCAGCACCAGCGGGCGGACGGCACGGTGGCGGTGCCGGAGGTGCTGCGGCGGTGGGGAGCGCCGGACGTCCTGCGGACGCACTAGCCCGGGGTTACCCGCGGTCACCCCCTCCACTCGAACCCCCTCCCGTGCGCGCCGGATCCCCACAACTCCGGCGCGCACCTTCTCTTCCCTCCTCAGGACGCCGGGCGTACCTTGACGGCCGAATCTGATGTGCCGTCAGGAATTGGCGGAGGAACCCGAGGATCTCGAAGAGGGAGCGGAACCGTGTCGTACCGGAATCGAACCGCCGCGCTCGCGTCCGCCGCGGCCCTGGCCGGCTCGGCGGTGCTGCTCGCCGCCCCCGCAGCCGAGGCCACGGTCGTCGACGTCAACTACCAGTGCAAGACGCCGATCGGCAACAAGAGTGCCGTCTCGCCCATCGACATCAAGAGCGTCAAGAGCGTCAAGAGCGGCAGCGCCTACAAGCTCACCATGTCGTGGCAGAAGGGCGTCTCCTCCAGCCCGGTCGAACTGGGCAAGGGCGCGATGAACCCGAGCGCCACCATCGTGCTGGGCGGCGCCGACAGCGGCACGGTGTCCGTCTCCGGGCCCGCCAACCAGGCGGCGATCCCCGCCAACACCCCCATCAAGATCAACGACTTGACGGGCACGTACACGCCGAAGAAGACCGGGAAGGTCACCTTCACGCCGGGCATTCTGACGATCAAGGCGCTCGGTACGACGACCACCTGCACGCCGTCGAACAGTCCGGGGCCGGCACTCAGCCTTGATGTGACGGCTGCCGGGGGCTCCGCCGGGGGTGGTCAGGGCGGTGCGGATTCCGGCGGTTCCCTGCCGCAGACCGGGCCTGATGACTCCGCCGTCGCGCTGGGGACGCTTGGCGGCACGGTGCTCCTTGCCGGAGTCGCGGGGGCGTTGTGGGTGACTCGGCGGAATCAGACAGCCCGGCGGTAACGGTTCGTCGGCTGTGCCGCGATGCGCCGCCGGTCGTCTGCGGCTTCGTCGTGGCTGGTCGCGCAGTTCCCCGCGCTCCTGATGGGGCGCTCCCCTTCAGGGTGGTGCCGAAGCGCCGTCCGCACGACCACTGGAGCCGCCGGATGTCGTCTGCTGCTCGTGTCCTGTTCGGGTCTCTGTTGCTGGTCGTGATCGCTGCCCCGTCGGCCTCCGCCGCCGATGGTTGGGCGCTCGTGCCCGCCGGGGGGTCGCGGCCGGCCTTCTACGCCGAGGGAGCGCCCGGAGCGGTGCTGCAGGATGCGGTGTCCGTGGTCAACCGGAGTGGGCGGGCGGTCACGGTGCGGCTGAGCGGCAGCGGGGTTCCGGTCACCTTTGCCGCCGAGCAGGTGCGGGTGCCCGCCCGTACGCGGGCCGACGTGCCGTTCGCCGTGAGTGCGCGTGATGATCGCGGTGGCGAGATCGTCGCGCGGGACCAGGACGGCCGCCGGGCAGTGGTTCCCGTGCGGCTGCGGACGGGTGGACCGGTGCTGTCCGCGCTGACCGTGGAGCACGTGGCCGTGCGGGGTAGGCGCATCACGTATGACCTGGTCAATCGCGGCACCACGGTGCTCGTGCCGAGCCTTGCCGTGCATGTCGACGGCGTCTTCGGGCCGGTCCTCGACCGGGCCCCGCGGGCGCTGCCGGTCCGCCTGAGGCCCGGGCAGCGCCTTCGTCTCGCCGAGCCCTGGTCCGACCGCCCTGCCCTGGACTCGGTCGACGTCCGGCTGACCGTGACGGCGGCGGGCGGTGCGCGCGACTCGGCCGGCGTGGCGGCGCTCTTCGTGCCGTGGGGAGCGGTGACGGGAGCCGCGGGTGCGGTGGTGGCGGGGGGCGCACTGCTTCTCGTACGAGGTCCACGACGTCGTGGGCGCCGTACGGGCGACGGCGAGGCGCTCGAATGCCCGGGTAAGGAAGTCGAGTTGACGGGAGCGGTGACGTGAACGGCAAGCTGCGGATCACGGCCTTGCCGGTGGTGCTCGCGCTGCTCCTGCTGCCCCTGGCGGGCACGGCTGCGGCGGACGGGCCGACCGTCGGGCTCTCCCGGTCCCAGGCCGGCACCGGCGGTTCGATCACCGTCAGCGGCAGCGGCTGGCGGCCGAACGCCCTGCTGATGATGCTGGTCTGCGGGCAGGCGACCCCGTCCCGGGGCGTGATCGGCGGCACCAACTCCTGCGCCAACTCGGACGGAAGGGCCGTCACCACCGACGCCAAGGGCTCCTTCAGCAAGAAGCTGCCGGTCGCTGAGCCGCCGGTGCCGTGTCCGTGCGTGGTGCACGTGGCGACGGTCGAGGGCGCGAAAGCGCAGGCGGACGCGGTCTTCCAGGTGGCCGGACACGCCGTCGAACCGCTGCCCGCCGAGCCGTCCGGCGGGCGGCTGTCGGTCCTCACGGACACCCGGCTCGACGGGGCGAGCGGCCTGCTCACCTGGTTCGGCGCGCCGCCCACCCGCACCCTCGTCTTCACCGTCGGCAACGCCGGCACCACCGCGATCAAGAACCCGGTCTTCCAACTCGGCACCTCCCACGGCGTGTTCGCCCCGCAGTGGGAGGACCAGGAGTGGCGCGGCACCATCGCACCCGGCAAGAAGGCGGAGATCAAACTCCCCGTCGAGCTGACGGCCGGAGCGCACGGCGACTACTCCGTCTCCCTCAAGTACAGCGGGAGGGTCCTCGCCGAGCAGCCCTGGGGCGTGGGCCGCCCGTGGGGCGTGACCCTGTTCTGGCTGCTGGTCTGCGTGGTCGTGCCGGCCGCGCTGTTCCGCGCCGGGATGGCGATCGTGGACCGGGTACGGCCGCGCCGCGCCGGCGGTCTCCGGCACCGGGGACTCCGCCTGCCCGAACTGGCCCTGCGCATGCCGAAGTTCAGCCCCAAGGCGGCTCAGGAGCCCCCCTCGAACTCGACCCTGCCGTGGTTCACCCCGGACTCCGATCCGGGCACGGCCGGTCGGCTCTCCGCACCGCACCACGACGACAGCCCGACGAGTCCTACGACTCCCACCAGGAAGGGACCCCCGTGAGAAAGCGCAGGAGAGTCACACCGGTCGGCAGCGGGAGAGCGGGTGCGGCGGGCGCCGCCCTGGTACTGGGCTCGGCAGGCATCCTGCTGGGCCTGGCCGCCGGGCCCGCGCAGGCCGCGGAGGTGTCGTTCGCGACGCACTGCGTGCCGCCCGCGGGCATCACCCCTGTCGACGGCACCACGAAGGTCGAGATCACCGCGCCGGCCACGGC
Organism: Streptomyces sp. NPDC002092; assembly: GCF_053593775.1. Taxonomy (NCBI): domain Bacteria; kingdom Bacillati; phylum Actinomycetota; class Actinomycetes; order Kitasatosporales; family Streptomycetaceae; genus Streptomyces; species Streptomyces sp. NPDC002092. The sequence continues at coordinate 57,196 of NZ_JBSFDG010000023.1, read as the reverse complement.
GAAGGTGGGCGACACGGTGGACGTCGTATGGAAGTTCGTCCAGGCCGCCTCCAAGAACCCGGACATCATCGACCTGCCCGCCAACTCGGTGCAGCCGTCCGGGGTGTTGAAGGCGGCCGGCGCGCAGGCCGCCGACATCGCGATGCAGGGCACCCGCACGAACCCCGCCATCCCCAAGGGCGGCGCCATGGTGCTGTCCGACATGAAGGGCAGCCTGAAGCTGACGGCACCGGGCGAGGTGACGCTGACTCCGGACGCGTACACCGTCAACGCCATGTCCACCGACACCAAGTGCACGCCGAAGGAGACGGTGCAGAAGGCGGCGACGATCCAGGTGTCGCCGGGCGGCGGAAGCTCGTCGAGCACGACACCGCAGCCGACGGACTCGGCCTCCCAGTCCGCCTCGCCGTCCGCGTCGGCCTCCGCTTCCGCCAGTGACGGCACCGGCAGCGACCAGACCGACTTCACCGGCAAGCAGGTCGAGATCCCGTACACCTGCCAGTCGCCCATCGGCGAGAAGAAGGCGACCTCGCCCATCCAGATCAACGCCAAGAAGGACGGCGGGAGTTTCGACCTCACCGTGCGGTTCAAGAAGTCCGTGATGGACAGCCCGGCCGACATCCCCAAGGGCTCGGTCAAGCCGTCGATGGAGGTGGTCCTGGGCGGCGCCGACAAGGGCACGGTGCACGTCGAGGGCCCGACGAACTCCAAGGACATCAAGTCCGGCGAACCCATCGAGATTTCCGACCTGACGGGCACCTACAAACCGGGCGCGGACGGCAGGTCGACCCTGTCCCCGGGCGTCCTCACGATCAACGCCCTGGGCACGACGACCACCTGCAAGCCCGACAGGACCGAGGTCTCCCTGACCCTGGACACGACACAGCAGGCGAGCGGCGCGTCGGGCGGTTCGTCGACTTCCGGCGGCTCGTCATCCAGCGGGTCGTCGAGCGGCGGCCTGGCGGAGACGGGTTCGAACGATCACGGCGCCCTGAAGGCACTGGGCCTGGTGGCGGGCACCGCGGTGTTGCTGGGCGCAGCGGTCTTCACGTTCCTGCCGAAGCGGAGGAGCAGTTAGCCCGATGACAAAGAGGGCCACCGCGGTGCAGTGGCCCTCTTCAACGGTTCGGACTCAGTGAACGTCGCCCATCAGCGACTTCACGCTCCGGCGGTACATCCACACCGCCGCACCGGCGATCACCGCAAGCACGGCCTGCAGCATCACGATGCCCGTCTTGTTGAGGTCGACGCCGGCGATGGAGAGCAGGCCGGTCGTGGCGTCACCGGCGGTGACGGCCAGGAACCAGACGCCCATCATCTGGGAGGCGTACTTCGCGGGCGCCATCTTCGTGGTGACCGACAGGCCGACAGGGGAGAGCATCAGCTCGCCGACGGTCTGCACGAAGTAGATGCCGACCAGCCACATCGCGGCGGCCTTGTGACCACCGTCGGCGATCGCCAGCGGAGCCAGGAACAGGAAGAAGGACGCACCGATCAGGACCAGGCCCATCGCGAACTTCACCGCGGTGCTCGGCTCCTTGCCGCGCCGTGCCAGCGCCAGCCACGCCCAGGCGAAGACCGGCGCGAACGCCATGATCATGACCGGGTTGACGGACTGGTACCAGGAGACCGGGAACTCCCAGCCGAACACGGTGTTCTTGGCGGAGGCCTCGGCGAACAGGGAGACCGTCGAGCCACCCTGGTCGTAGATCATCCAGAACACGGCGGCGGCCACGAAGAACCAGATGTAGGCGCTCATCTTGGACTGCTCGGCGCGGTCCAGCTCCTTGTCCCGCTTGATGCGGGCGATCACGACGACCGGGATGAGCAGACCCGCCACGGTGATCGGGACCAGCAGCCAGTTCAGCGTGTAGACGCCGGATACGCCGACGATCACGTAGAAGAAGGCCGCGACTCCCGCCCACAGGGCGGCCTTCGTCAGCGTGGCCTTCTTCTCGGCGTCGGACAACGGCGTCGGGACGATGTCCGAGCGCGAGTCCAGGTGGCGGGTACCGAGCAGGAACTGGGCCAGACCCAGCGCCATGCCGAGGGCGGCCAGCGCGAAGCCCAGATGCCAGTTGACGTTCTCGCCGACGGTGCCGATGACCAGCGGCGCGGCGAAGGCGCCGAGGTTGATGCCGATGTAGAAGAGCGTGAAGCCACCGTCGCGGCGCGGGTCCTCCGGACCGTCGTAGAGGTGACCGACCATCGTGGAGATGTTGGCCTTCAGCAGACCTGAACCGATGGCCACGAGGCCGAGGCCTCCGTAGAAGGTGCCCGAGTTCGGCAGGGCCAGGGTGAGGTGGCCGAGCATGATGATCGCGCCGGCCACGGCCACCGTCTTGCGGGGCCCGAGGACCCGGTCCGCGAACCAGCCGCCGGGGAGGGCGAGCAGGTACACGAGCGACAGGTACACCGAGTAGATCGCGGTCGCAGTGGCCGCACTCAGGTGCAGGCCGCCCGGAGCGACCAGGTACAGCGGGAGCAGAGCCTTCATGCCGTAGTAGGAGAACCGCTCCCACATCTCGGTCATGAAGAGAGTGGCCAGTCCGCGAGGGTGGCCGAAGAAGGTCTTCTCGGAGCCGGGGGTGTCCGGGCGGACCGAGTCCTTCGTCAGGCTGGACGCCATGGTCGTTCCTTGCTGTGCTGGTGGGGGTTTACCGCACACAAAAGAGACCTTCGGCGTCAAGTGGTTGCCAAAGGTCCCCGCAGTGCTACAGGCGTTGTTTCACCATACGGCAGGACAGTGCCGGATATGGAAGGACTTGAGACCGGGATCACAGGCGGAGGTGGAACCATACACACCTTTTCCAAGGTCTCTTCGACGATGGCACCGCACAGGCACAGGTTCGCTTCGGAGCGTCCGAAGGTAAGAATCACGGGTGCCGATCACACCACAGCACCTGTCAAGAGCGGACTACCATCACCTCATGACCCGTGTACTGCTCGCCGAGGACGACGCGTCCATCTCGGAACCGCTGGCCCGCGCCCTGCGCCGGGAAGGTTACGAGGTCGAGGTGCGCGAGGACGGACCCACCGCGCTCGACGCCGGAAACGCCGGCGGCATCGACCTGGTCGTGCTGGACCTCGGACTGCCCGGCATGGACGGCCTAGAGGTCGCCCGCCGGCTGCGCGCCGAAGGCCACACCGTGCCGATCCTCATCCTGACCGCGCGAGCCGACGAGGTGGACACCGTCGTCGGCCTCGACGCGGGCGCCGACGACTACGTCACCAAGCCGTTCCGCCTCGCCGAACTGCTCGCCCGTGTCCGGGCCCTGCTGCGGCGCGGTGCGGCCGAGCCGGCGCAGCCGCCCGCCACGCACGGCGTGCGGATCGACGTCGAGTCGCACCGGGCGTGGATGGGGGACGAGGAACTCCAGCTCACCGCCAAGGAGTTCGACCTGCTGCGGGTGCTGGTGCGGGACGCGGGCCGGGTCGTCACCCGGGACCAGCTGATGCGCGAGGTGTGGGACACCACCTGGTGGTCGTCCACGAAGACCCTCGACATGCACATCTCCTGGCTGCGCAAGAAGTTGGGCGACGATGCGGCGAACCCGCGGTACATCGCCACCGTGCGCGGTGTGGGTTTCCGGTTCGAGAAGAGCTAGTTCGAGAAGAGCTGGTTCGAGAAGAGCCGGTTCGAGAAGAGCCGGCAGGAGCCGCTCGGAGTCGGCAGGGCCCCCGAGGCACACTGGTCGTCGTAAAGCCACTGCCCGGAGGGCCTCGTGCGTCGTCGTCTCATCCAGTCCACGCTTGCCGTCGTGCTCGTGGTCATCGCCGTCTTCGGCGTGTCCCTCGTCATCGTCGAGACGCGGACCATCAGCAACAGTGCCCAGGAGCGGGTGAGCTCCGAGGCTCAGCGGCTGGCCAGCATCGTGGACAGCCGGCTCATCGGGGCCGGGACCGTCAGCGCGGAGGTGCTGAAGGGACAGGTCACGGGTGAGCGGTACGCCGTGATCGAGGTCCCGGGGCAGTCGCCCATCGCGGTCGGCACCAAGCCCGACGGCGAGGTCATCCGCGGCCGGGCCACCGGCGAGGAGGGCGAGCGGGTCGTCGTCGAGGAGCCGCGTTCGACCGTGAGCCGGGAGGTCGGCCGCACGCTGCTGATCATCGGGCTGGTCGCGCTGCTCGCCGTGGTGGCCGCCGTACTGCTGGCGATCCGGCAGGCCAACCGGCTCGCCTCCCCGCTCACCGACCTCGCGGAGACGGCCGAGCGACTCGGCTCCGGCGACCCGCGGCCCCGCCACAAGCGGTACGGCGTTCCCGAGCTGGACCGGGTGGCGGACGTCCTGGACTCCTCCGCCGAGCGCATCGGCCGCATGCTCACCGCCGAGCGGCGTCTGGCCGCCGACGCCTCCCACCAGCTGCGCACACCGCTGACCGCGCTGTCGATGCGGCTGGAGGAGATCACCCTCACCGACGACCCGGACACGGTGAAGGAGGAGGCCAATGTCGCCCTCACCCAGGTCGAGCGGCTGACGGACGTGGTGGAGCGGCTGCTGACCAACTCCCGCGACCCCCGCACCGGCAACGCCGTCTCCTTCGACCTCGACGAGGTCATCCAGCAGCAGCTCGCCGAGTGGCGGCCCGCCTACCGCCAGGCCGGGCGGGCGATCGTGAGCTCCGGCAAACGGCATCTGCAGGCGGTCGGCACACCGGGCGCGGTCGCCCAGGTGCTGGCAGCGCTGATCGAGAACTCGCTGATGCACGGCGGGGGCACGGTGGCGCTGCGGACCCGCGTGACCGGCAACCAGGCGGTCGTGGAGGTCACCGACGAGGGACCGGGCGTGCCCGCCGACCTCGGTGCGCGGATCTTCGAGCGCACGATCAGCGGACGGAACTCCACGGGCATCGGGCTGGCGGTGGCGCGGGACCTGGCGGAGGCGGACGGCGGCCGCCTGGAGATGCTGCAGACCCAGCCGCCGGTGTTCGGCCTGTTCCTCTCGCGTACGCCGCTGAAGCGGCCGCCGGCGGAGGACGAGGAGCCGATGGTCCGGTGAGACCGGAACCCCCGGTGGGGCGCGGCCGGCCTCACGTGGCCCGGACTGCTTCGGGCAGGCTCTCGGCGCCTCGGCGAAGTCCGGTGAAGCGGCGCGGGCGTAGCCGACTCGCGGGCCCCGCGGCAGACCCCACCTGCACGGCCCGTGGAGCGATCAGCTGACGCGTGCCTTGGGCTTGGGGCGGCGGGCCTCGGCCGCTTCGGCCTCTTCCAGGATCGATTCGGCGTCGGCGACGGTCTCGTGGGCCGGCAGGGCCTTGAACACCCACGAGCGGTACGACCAGAACCGGAACAGCGTGCCGAGTCCGATGCCGACGACCTTGAAGATGTTGCGCTGCAGCGAGCTGTCCCAGCCGAAGCCGTAGATGGCCGCGTACAGGATGCCGTTCTCGATCACCAGGCCGACCGCGCTGAAGGCCAGGAAGAGCGAGAGCTCCTTGGTCCGGGCGCTCTTGTCGCGGTCACGGTAGGTGAAGTAGCGGAACCCCAGGTAGTTGACGCCGATCGCGACCACGGTGGCGATCACGTTGGCGCGTACGGCCTGCAGGCTCGTGAGGTGCCACAGCAGATTGGAGACTCCGAAGTTCACGACGGTGCCCAGGGCACCCACCGCACCGAACTTCGCTACCTCGTGTGCGAGCCTTCGCAGCCCGGCGGAACCATGTCCCATGGCCGTGCAGGCCCCCATTCGGTCGGTTTCGTCAACCCAGCCATGCTAACCACCCCCCATCTCAAACGCCTGTCGTTGCGTTCACAGACGGGATAGAGGTGGGGAAGAGGACCGGAAAAGCCGGGAAAGGCGGGAGTAAGAGGACCCGGGCAACGGCCGGAAACCGGCCGGCGTGCTGTGGCCGATACCCTAGGGGCGTGACGTTCCCGGTAGTCGGCATGGTCGGCGGAGGCCAGCTCGCTCGTATGACACACGAGGCAGGCATTCCGCTCGGCATCAGGTTCAAGCTCCTCAGCGACACCCCTCAGGACTCCGCGGCGCAGGTCGTCGGCGATGTCGTCATCGGCGACTATCGCGACCTCGACACACTGCGTGAGTTCGCGAAGGGCTGCGATGTGATCACTTTCGATCACGAACACGTACCCACCGAGCACCTCAGGGCACTGGAGGCGGACGGCATCCCCGTGCGCCCGGGCCCCGACGCGCTCGTGCACGCCCAGGACAAGGGCGTGATGCGGGCGCGGCTCGATGCGATCGGCGTGCCCTGCCCGCGGCACCGGATCGTGACCGACCCGGCGGACGTGGCCGCCTTCGCGGCGGAGGGCGACGGCTTCCCCGTCGTCCTCAAGACCGTCCGCGGCGGCTACGACGGCAAGGGCGTGTGGGTCGTCGACGACGTGACCGAGGCCGAGGACCCGTTCCGCGCGGGCGTCCCGGTCCTCGCCGAGGAGAAGGTCGACTACGTACGGGAGCTGGCGGCGAACGTCGTGCGCTCCCCGCACGGCCAGGCGGTCGCGTACCCGGTGGTCGAGTCCCAGCAGGTGAACGGCGTGTGCGACACCGTGATCGCGCCCGCCCCCGACCTCGACGAGAGCCTCGCCCTCCGGGCGGAGGAGATGGCGCTGCGCATCGCCAAGGAACTGGACGTCGTCGGCCATCTCGCCGTCGAGCTGTTCCAGACCCGCGACGGCCGCATCCTCGTCAACGAGCTCGCGATGCGCCCGCACAACTCCGGTCACTGGACCCAGGACGGGGCCGTGACCTCGCAGTTCGCCAACCATGTGCGCGCGGTCCTCGACCTCCCGCTCGGCGACCCGCGCCCGCGCGCCAAGTGGACCGTGATGGTCAACGTGCTGGGCGGCGACTACCCGGACATGTACTCCGCGTATCTGCACTGCATGGCCCGCGACCCCCAGCTGAAGATCCACATGTACGGCAAGGACGTGAAGCCCGGCCGCAAGGTGGGCCACGTCAACACCTACGGCGACGACCTGGACGACGTCCTCGAGCGCGCACGTCACGCAGCCGGTTACCTGAGAGGCACCATCACCGAATGAGTACAGCCGCCGGCCCCCTCGTGGGCATCGTCATGGGTTCCGACTCCGACTGGCCCGTCATGGAGGCCGCCGCCCAGGCCCTCGACGAGTTCGAGATCGGCTACGAGGTCGACGTCGTCTCCGCGCACCGCATGCCGCGCGAGATGATCGCGTACGGCGAGCAGGCCGCCGAGCGGGGGCTCAAGGTGATCATCGCGGGCGCCGGGGGCGCCGCCCACCTGCCCGGGATGCTCGCCTCCGTCACCCCGCTGCCGGTCATCGGCGTCCCGGTGCCGCTGAAGTACCTGGACGGCATGGACTCCCTCCTGTCGATCGTGCAGATGCCGGCCGGCGTGCCCGTCGCGACGGTGTCCGTCGCCGGCGCCCGCAACGCGGGCCTGCTCGCGGCCCGCATCCTGGCCACGCAGGACGAGGAACTCCTCGGCCGCATGCGGGAGTTCCAGCAGGAACTGAACGACCAGGCCACCGAGAAGGGCAAGCGCCTGCGCGCCAAGGTCGAGGGGTCGGGCGGCTTCGGCTTCGGATCCGGGAAGTGACGGCGATGACCTCCGCCTCGCTGGAGGCGGCCCGGGAACTCCTCGGCGAGTTCCCGGTCGTCGACGGCCACAACGACCTGCCCTGGGCGCTGCGCAAGCAGGTCCGCTACGACCTGGACGCCCGCGACATCGCCGTACACCAGAACGCCCATCTGCACACCGACATCCCGCGGCTGCGCGAGGGTGGCGTCGGTGCGCAGTACTGGTCGGTGTACGTCCGCTCCGATCTGCCGGACGCGGTGCCCGCGACGCTCGAACAGATCGACTGCGTACGGCAGTTGCTGGCGCGCTACCCGGCGGACCTGGCGCCCGCGCTGACGGCCGCCGACATGGAGGCGGCGCGCAAGGACGGCCGTATCGCCTCCCTCATGGGTGCGGAGGGCGGGCACTCCATCGCCTGCTCGCTCGGCACGCTGCGCGGCCTGTACGGGCTGGGCGTGCGCTACATGACGCTCACCCACAACGACAACAACCCGTGGGCGGACTCGGCGACCGACGAGCCCAACGTCGGCGGTCTTTCGTCCTTCGGCCGTGAGGTGGTCCGGGAGATGAACCGCCTCGGCATGCTCGTCGACCTCTCCCACGTCGCGGCGACGACGATGCGGGACGCACTGGACGCCACGTCCGCGCCGGTGATCTTCTCCCACTCCTCCTCCCGGGCCGTCTGCGACCACCCGCGCAACATCCCCGACGACGTGCTGGAGCGGCTGCCCGGGAACGGCGGCGTGGCGATGGTGACGTTCGTGCCGAAGTTCGTGCTCCAGGCGGCCGTGGACTGGACGGCCGCCGCGGACGAGAACCTGCGTTCCCACGGCTTCCACCACCTCGACACGACCCCCGAGGCGATGAAGGTGCACCGCGCCTTCGAGGAGCGCAACCCGCGCCCGGTCGCCACGGTCTCCACGGTCGCCGACCACTTGGACCACATGCGCGAGGTCGCCGGCATCGACCACCTCGGCATCGGCGGCGACTACGACGGCACGGCCTTCACCCCGGACGGACTGAACGACGTCTCGGGCTACCCGAACCTGATCGCCGAACTCCTCGACCGAGGCTGGTCCAAGCCCGACCTGGCCAAGCTGACCTGGCAGAACTCGGTACGGGTACTGGCCGCGGCGGAGGACGTGTCCCGCGAGCTCCAGGCGACCCGCCCGCCGTCCAACGCGACGATCGAGTCCCTGGACGGCTGACCGTCCGCCACGCCCCACGAGGTCGTCGAGGCGGCTCGGGAGCGCTGAGCCGGGTCCCGTACCCCCGAACGCCCCACTCATCAGGAAGCGCCCCGCGCCCCCGTGCGACGGTGACCGTACCCCTTGGGGACGATTCACGACGTACGGAGCCCGCGCCATGGCAGACCTCCAGGACGACGAACTGCAGACCATCGGGGAGCTTGACGGCATCGGCCTGCCGGACCCCTTCCAGACCGGGTCCTACCAGCCCGTCTCCGATCCGGGCGCCGACCCCGTGGAGCGCGCCCATGCCATCCTCGCCGTCCATCCCGTCGCCGACGGTTACAACGGGCTCCCCTGGGCCCTCAGGCATCTGTCCTGGTACGACCTGGAGCTCGGCGAGAGCGATGTCGAGACGGATGTGCCGCGGCTGCACGAGGGGCACGTCGGCATGCTGTTCGGGTCGCTGCACCTGCCGGAGGGCATCGACGGCGACCGGATCGTCGCGGCGACCCTGGAGCAGCTGGACCTCGTGAAAATCGTGGCGCGCGCCCACCCCGAGGGGCTGCGCCTCGTCCACACCGCCGGGCAGGCCACCGACGCCCACAACTGCGGCCGTATCGCCGTGCTGCTCGGCCCCGCCGAAGCCGCCGCGCTCGGCGACTCCCTCGGCATCCTGCGCGCCCTGCACACCCTCGGCCTGCGCATCCTCACCCTGTCCGGGGTGTCCTGGGCGAGCGAGGACGGGCTCACCCGGTTCGGCGAGGAGGTCCTGCGGGAGATGAACCGGCTCGGGGTGCTCGCCGACCTCTCCGGTGCCTCCTCCGACACCGTCCGCCGCACCCTGGCGGTCTCCAGGGCGCCGGTCCTGTTCACCCGCTCCGCCTCAGCCACCCTGCGCCCCCACCCGGCCAACCTCACCGACGACCTGCTCACCCGGCTGGGGGCCGCCAAGGGCCTGTGCATGGTGCCGCTGACACCGGACCAGACGGGCCCGTCCGTCCAGGACGTCGCCGACCACCTCGACCATGTGCGCGAGGTGGCGGGCCCGGACTGCGTCGGCCTGTCCGGCACCTACGACGCCGGCACCGCCCACCCCGAGCACCTGGGCGACACCTCCTGCTACCCGCGCCTCATCGCCGAACTTCTGGACCGTGGCTGGTCCGAGACCGACGTCGCCCTGCTGACCTGGGGAAACGTGCAGCGCGTGCTGCGCGCGGCCGACTTCACGGCCCGCGCGCTCCAGGAGCGCCGGGAGCCCTCGACGGCGACGCTCGCGCAGGCCGACGGCCGGTCTACGGTTCGCTGATCCGGCACAGGCAGAACGGATGCCCGGCCGGGTCGGCGTACACCTGGAAGTCCTTCTTCTCCCGGTCCTCCAGGTCCAGCGGCCGCGCCCCCAGCGCCAGCACCTTCTCGTGCGCCGCGTCGATCTCCTCCCAGGTGGACCCGGCGTCGAAGTCGAGGTGGAACTGCTGCGAGTTGCGGTCCGCACGCGGCCACTCGGGCGGGACGAGGCCCTCCGCCCGCTGGAAGGCGAGCCGGGGCCCGCCGGGGACGTGCAGTACGGCCCAGTCGGGGTCCTCCTCCTCGGGCGTACCGCCCACGACACCCGCGTAGAAGCGGGCGAGTGCGAGCGGGTCGGGGCAGTCGAGGACGACGGAGCGGAAGCGGGCCACTGGCATGGTGTCCTCCCGGTTCAGCAGGCGCAGAGACAGAACGGGTGCCCGGCCGGATCCGCGTAAACCCGCCAGGTGCGCGAGCGGTCGTCGGCGTCCAGCGGCTTGGCGCCGAGCGCCAGCACACCCGCCTCGGCGGCGTCCAGGTCCTCGACGGTCAGGTCCAGGTGGAACTGCTGCGAGTGGTCGGGCGCGGGCCACTCGGGGGCGACGAAGCCGGGGGAGGCCTGGAAGGCCAGCGCCCGGCCGTCGGGGGTGGTGAGGTCCGCCCAGCCGTCCTCCGCCTTGACGGTGCCGCCCAGCACCTCGGCGTAGAACCCGGCCAGCGCGCTCGGGTCGGGACAGTCCAGGACGACGGCGCCCAGTTCGGCGAGAGCCATGACTTCCTCCTGCGTTACCTGTAGATGCGGTCATGCAGTAACGGTTACTGCATGCTGCCTCATTGGAGGTAACGTCGCAAGCATGAGTGAGAGATCGGCCGCGCCGGGGAGCCTGGTGCTCGTCGAGTCCCTGGTGAACACGCTGGACATCGAGTCCGGCGCCGACGCGCTGGACACGGCGGACGGCCGGGCGCGGTTCGGTCTCCCGGAGGCAGAGGTGGCGGCTGCGCGTGAGCTGCGCGAGTCACTGCGCGCCGTGCTGCTCGCCCACGCCGGTCATCCGCCGCACGCCCCGGTGACGCCCCTGGGCGAGCTGCTGGCCTCGGCGCCCCTGCGCCTGACCGTCGACACCGCGGACGGCTCGGCGGCGCTGGCACCCGCCGACGCGGGCACCCTGGTCTCCCGCGTCGCCGCCGCCGTAGCCGAATCACTCGTCGCCGGTACCTGGGTGCGCCTGAAGGCCTGCGAGTCGGTCACCTGCCACTGGGCGTACTACGACCGCAGCCCGGCCGGCCGTGGCCGCTGGTGCTCCATGCAGGTGTGCGGGGCGCGCGCGAAAATGCGCCGGTACCGGGCGAAGTAGTTCACGGGCCGTGTCGGCGGCCGGTGGTGCAGAATGCAACAAGACGCCGGTTCGGCCGACTGAGCCTCGGCCGAACCGGCGTCGTCCCCCTTTAGTTGTTCGTTCGCCTCCGGGGCGCTTCATGCCGGTGTCGGGAGGCCGATCGTGCTCAGCCCTTCGGGCCTCGGCGCTCCCCCACTCTCGGCTTCGCTCGAGCGGGAGGTGCCCCCATGGCCTCCCGACACCGGCGCGCCCCAACGGCTCTCTCACGCTGTAGGGCGCCCCATCGCCCGGTACGTCCAGCCCGCCTTGCGCCACAGCTCCGGGTCGAGGGCGTTGCGCCCGTCCAGGATCACCTTGGCCGCCGTGACCTCGCCCAGCTGCGCCGGGTCCAGCTCGCGGAACTCCCGCCACTCGGTCAGATGCAGCACCACGTCGGCGCCCCGCACCGCCTCCAGCGCCGTGTCGGCGTAGCCGAGCGTCGGGAAGACCTTGCGGGCGTTGTCCATGCCCTTCGGGTCGTACACGGTGACCTGGCCGCCCTGGAGGTGGATCTGACCGGCGACGTTCAGGGCGGGGGAGTCGCGTACGTCGTCCGAGTCGGGCTTGAAGGTGGCACCGAGCACCGCGACCCGCTTGCCCAGGAAGGGCCCGCCGCCGAGGGCCTGCCGGGCCAGCTCCACCATCTGCCCTCGCTGCCGCATGTTGATCGAGTCGATCTCGCGCAGGAAGGTCAGCGCCTGGTCGGCGCCGAGCTCACCGGCGCGCGCCATGAAGGCCCGGATGTCCTTGGGCAGACAGCCGCCGCCGAACCCGATCCCCGCCCGCAGGAACTTCTTGCCGATCCGGTCGTCGTACCCGATCGCCTCGGCGAGCTTGGTGACGTCGCCGCCGGAGGCCTCGCACATCTCCGCCATCGCGTTGATGAAGGAGATCTTGGTGGCGAGGAAGGAGTTCGCGGAGGTCTTCACCAGCTCGGCGGTCGGGAAGTCGGTGACGACGAACGGCGTCCCCTCGGACACCGGCTTCGCGTACACCTCGCGCAGCAGCTTCTCCGCCCGCTCGCTCCGGACACCGACCACGATCCGGTCGGGGTGCAGGGTGTCGTCCACGGCGAAGCCCTCACGCAGGAACTCGGGGTTCCAGGCCAGCTCGGCGTCCTCGCCGGCCGGGGAGTTCTCGACCAGGAAGCGGGCCAGCCGGTCGGCGGACCCCACCGGCACGGTCGACTTGCCGACGACCAGGGCGGGCCCGGTCAGATGCGGGGCCAGCGAGGCGAAGGCGGAGTCGACGTACGACATGTCGCAGGCGTACTCGCCGTGCTTCTGCGGGGTGTTGATGCACAGGAAGTGGACGTCGCCGAAGGCCCCCACCTCGGCCCAGTCCATGGTGACGCGCAGCCGCCCGGTCGACCCCTCGATCCCGGCGACGTGCTTGCGCAGCAACTCGTCGAGGCCCGGCTCGAACATCGGGGCCTCGCCCCGCGCCAGCTTCTCGATCTTCTCCGGTACGACATCCAGGGCGAGCACCTCGAAGCCCAGCTCCGCCATCGCGGCGGCGTGTGTCGCGCCGAGATAGCCGGTGCCGATCACGGTGATCCTGAGGGCCATGGGTGCTCCAGAGAGGGACGTGGTTGGTGCCGAGCCGAGCATAGTCGGGCCGTTCCCCGGGCAGTTTTCCCGCTGTCGCCAAGGTCACGTATCCCTCCCGTGGGCGGCCCCCTAAAATTTGAGTTACTTAACGGTAATTAGCGCCATCACCACAGTGCGTCAGAAGCGTCCTTGGAGCGTGAGAAACCTTGGCCGGATCGGCTGACTTCGACCTGTACCGCCCGTCCGAGGAGCACGACATGCTCCGCGACGCGATCCGCTCACTGGCCGAGGCGAAGATCGCGCCGTACGCCTCCGTCGTGGACGAGGACGCCCGCTTCCCACAGGAGGCACTGGAGGCCCTGGTCGCGAACGACCTGCACGCGGTGCACGTCCCCGAGGAGTACGGCGGCGCGGGCGCCGACGCGCTGGCCACGGTCATCGTGATCGAGGAGGTCGCGCGTGTCTGCGTCTCCTCGTCCCTGATCCCGGCCGTGAACAAGCTGGGCTCGCTCCCGGTGATCCTCTCCGGCTCCGAGGAGCTGAAGAAGAAGTACATGGGCCCGCTCGCCAAGGGCGACGCGATGTTCTCGTACTGCCTCTCCGAGCCGGACGCGGGTTCCGACGCGGCCGGCATGAAGACGAAGGCGGTCCGCGACGGCGACCACTGGGTGCTCAACGGCGTGAAGCGCTGGATCACCAACGCGGGCGTCTCCGAGTACTACACGGTGATGGCCGTGACGGACCCCTCGAAGCGCTCGAAGGGCATATCGGCCTTCGTCGTCGAGAAGTCGGACGAGGGCGTCTCCTTCGGCGCCCCGGAGAAGAAGCTCGGCATCAAGGGCTCCCCGACCCGCGAGGTCTACCTCGACAACGTCCGCATCCCCGCCGACCGCATGATCGGCGAGGAGGGCACCGGCTTCGCCACGGCGATGAAGACCCTCGACCACACCCGCATCACGATCGCCGCGCAGGCGCTGGGTGTCGCGCAGGGCGCCCTCGACTACGCCAAGGGCTATGTCCAGGAGCGCAAGCAGTTCGGCAAGCCGATCGCCGACTTCCAGGGCATCCAGTTCATGCTGGCCGACATGGCCATGAAGGTCTCCGCCGCCCGCGCCCTCACCTACCAGGCCGCGGCCGCCTCCGAGCGCGGCGACAAGGACCTGACCTTCCAGGGCGCCGCCGCCAAGTGCTTCGCGTCGGACGTGGCCATGGAGGTCACCACGGACGCGGTACAGCTGCTCGGCGGGTACGGCTACACCCGCGACTACCCCGTGGAGCGCATGATGCGCGACGCGAAGATCACCCAGATCTACGAGGGCACCAACCAGGTCCAGCGGATCGTGATGGCGCGGAACCTGCCGTAGCACCCCCGGCGCACATGGCACAGCCCCCGGCGTCCTGCCGGGGGCTGTGCTGCGTTCCGGCTCAGTCGTCGAGCCCCTCCGCCGCCCGCCTCTCGCGCAGCTCCACGATCGCCCGCCGCCGCGCCAGCCGATGGGTGCGGCGGATCTGGGCCTCCTGGTAGCGGCGCCGGTCCTTCTCCGTCTCCGGCAGCACCGGCGGCACCCGGCGGGGCTTGCCGTCGGCGTCCACCGCGGCGAAGACCAGATAGGCGGAGCCGACCTGGGTGGGCGGGGTCGACTCGTTCCAGCGCTCGGCCAGGACCCGGACCCCGACCTCCATCGAGGTCCGGCCGGTCCAGTTGACCTGAGCCTTCACATGGACCAGGTCACCGACGCGGACCGGCTCCAGGAACGCCATCTCGTCCATCGACGCCGTGACGGCAGGACCGCCGCTGTGCCGGCCGGCCACCGCGCCCGCCGCGTCGTCCACCAGCTTCATGATCACGCCGCCGTGCACCGTGCCCAGCAGATTCGTGTCGTTGTGCGTCATGATGTGACTGAGCGTGGTCCGGGACGCCGAGGTGGGCTTGCCAGGGACCTCCGGTATATCCGAGGTGTCCGATTCCGTGGCGGGGGCCTGGTCTGTCATGGCCTCCACCTTATGCCGAGGTCACATCCGCGGACTTTGTGTTGGCTTCGCAACAGGCGTGCCCTGATTTTCCTACGACCCTTGTGAAGGGCATGGCTGCTCCCGGCACACTGGGCCCCATGAACGATTGGCCCGAGGCATGGTCCGACGACAACCGCAACCGGTACGGACGCGGCAGCGCGAGCGCGCACCCCGAGGGTGCCCGCGCGATGCGGCAGGTCCGCCGGCCTGCCTCGGGCGGCTACGGGGGCTCTGCCCCGCCGTACGGCGGCGGAGTGCCCCAGCAGCCCTCGTACGTCAACGGCCAGGGGTACGGCGGCGACAACGCGAGCGACGGCTACGACAGCGGCTACAACACCGGCCAGGTCTACGGCTCGCCCGGCGGCGGAGGGCCGGGCGGCTCGGGTGACCAGGGCGAGTACCGGCCGCGGCCGAACTGGCGGCGCCGTATCAAGTGGACCGCCATAACCCTGGTCACGGTACTGGCCGTGACGTCGGTCGCCACGTACTTCTGGGCCGACGGCAAGCTGCACCGAGACGTCGACCTGTCCACGGTCATCGACCGGCCGGCCCCGGGCGACGGCACGAACTACCTGATCGTCGGCTCCGACAGCCGGGCCGGGCTGTCCTCCGCGCAGAAGCAGAAGCTGCACACAGGTTCTGCGGAGGGCAAGCGGACCGACTCGATGATGATCCTGCACGTCGGCAGCAGCGGCGACACGCTGATATCGCTGCCTCGCGACTCGAACGTGACGATCCCCTCCTACAAGGGGTCGACCTCCGGCAAGACCTACCCGGCCACCGGCCGGCAGACCAAGCTGAACGCGACCTACGCGGAGGACGGGCCGACCCTGCTGGTCCGCACGGTCGAGGCCAACATGGGCCTGCACATCGACCACTACGTGGAGATCGGCTTCGCCGGCTTCGCCAACATCGTGGACGCGGTCGGCGGTGTCACCATCAACATCGACAAGGGCTTCAAGGACAAGTACTCGGGCGCCGACTTCAAGGCCGGCGAGCAGACGCTGAACGGCGAGCAGGCCCTCGCCTTCGTCCGTACCCGGCACGCGTTCGCCACCTCCGATCTGCAGCGCACCAAGAACCAGCAGAAGTTCCTCTCCGCGCTGGCCCACCAGGTGGCCACCCCGTCGACCGTCATGAACCCCTTCAAGCTGTACCCGACGATGGGCGCGGGTCTGGACTCGCTCACCGTCGACAAGGACATGAGCCTGTGGGACCTGGCGTCCATGTTCTGGGCGATGAAGGGCGTCAGCGGCGGTGACGGCACGTCGATGAACATGCCGATCTCCGGCTCCACCGGCGGCAACCTCCTCTGGGACAAGGCGAAGGTCAAGACGCTGGTGGACGAGCTGAACAACGACCAGAAGGTCACGGTCTCGGGTGACTGAGCGGCTGCCTGGCAGAGCACCGTTCGACGCGGTGCTCTGCGACGTGGACAACGTGATCCGGTCCTACGACCCCTCCGGGCTGCACGCCCTGGAGCGGGCCGCCGGGCTCGCCGAGGGCACGACCGCGAAGGTCGCCTTCGCGCCGGGAACCGATCTGCCGGTGCTGCTGGGCCGGGTCGACCTGCAGGAGTGGGTGCAGGCGATCGCCGAGGGCCTTGCCGGGCTGGTCCCGGAAGCCACGGCCTGGGACCTGGGCACCGCCCTGCTGGAGTCGCCCTTCTCGGCCGACGAGAAGGTGGTCTCGCTGCTGCGGCGGGCACGTACCCGGGTGCCGCTCGTCCTCGTCAGCAACGCCACCGTCCGCCTCGAGGACGACCTCACCGCGCTCGGCCTCGCCGACCTGGCGGACGAGGTCGTCAACAGCGCCCGCGTAGGCCTCGCCAAGCCGGACCCCCGCATCTACCGCCTGGCAGCCGACCTGGCGGGCGTGCGCCCCGAACGCTGCCTGTTCATCGACGACACAGAAGAAAACACCGAGGCTGCAACGGCGCTCGGGATGCAGCCGGTCCACTTCCGAACGGCGCAGGACCTGGAGCGTGCGCTGGAGCCCCTGTTCACATGACAGGCCCGGAGCCCCCCTAGCCTGCGGGCATACGTGCCGCTCAGGGCGGCTCCCGACCCAAAGAAAGGCGGCACCCCGCACCGCCGGGCCGCGCACCGCCCCGGCCTGCACCGACGCCCGGCGCCGCGCACATCCCGCCCGCACTTGATCAAGGGCACCCACACCGCGGGTGCCCTTGAGCCACGCTCAGACAGTCGTCACATCGTGGCGCCCGACATCGCACGACACATCTCGGCACAGCGACGACACGCCTCCGCGCACCGCATCATCTGCGGGTCGTCCGGCATGGACATACACGCCTCGGCGCACATGTCGCACGCCTTGGCGCACATCGCGCACATCTCGGCCGACATCGGCGAGCGGCGCATCATCATGTCCGCGCACATGCGGGTCGTCTCGGAGCAGTCCATGAGCGCACGCATGATCTGCATCTGGGCCTGCCCGCCCATCTGCATGCAGGAGCTCATGGTCTCCTCGCAGACGGTGTGGCAGGACATGCACGCCTGGACGCAGTCCTGCATCTCCTTGCTCATGGCGGTCATGGTTCCGGGCTGGGTCATGGCTCCTCCTGAGAGGCAGAGGGGCCCGGGGGTGGGCCCCGTGCCCTTCTGTTCCTACGCCCGCCGGGCGCCGCGCGCCATCGGGCGGACGCCAACAATCCGCAACTTATGCCGCACAGTGCACGACCCGCGACATTCCGTCAGGGGTCGCGACACAGGTCCGTTCGGGTTACGAGCACATCTCCTGGCCCCCCGTCATCACCCCGGGCTCCCCCTGGTCCGCGGCCTCCGCCCGCACCCGCCGCACCTGCTTGAAGTCGGCCCCCGCGATCACCTTCAAGGTCGGCCCGAGTCCCGGCACCTCCCGCAGTTCGCTGCCGGGCAGCGCGGTGGCCAGCGCCTTCGCGGAGCGGTCCCACCCGGGGTCGTAGACGATGACGGTCCGCTTCTGGGCGTGGTCGTCCGCGTCCGCCGGCACCCGGGTCGTGCGAAAGCCCGTCGCCGCCAGGGCGGCGTCCACCCGCTTGCCGAGTCCCTCCGTGGCCGTGCCGTTCTCGACCTGGACGTGGATCTGCTGCGGGTCCACCTCGACCGGCACCGGCTGCGGGCGGGACGGGCGCGCGGCCAGCGGCTTGTCGTCGCGCAGCGACTGGAAGAGACGGTCGGCCTTGGCGGTGTCCCATTTCAGCGTCTCGCCGATGCCCGGCACGACGTAGCCCATCTGCCCGATGGGCACGGTCGTGAACTCGGAGGACGAGGGGGAGAAGTTGCGCATCGCCCGCCCGAGGTCGAGCAGCTCGTCCGTGCCGAAACCCTTGTCCGCACGCACCGATCCCAGCACGGCCCGTGTCACGTCCCGGAACTTCATCGGGTTCAGCAGGATCCCGGAGGAGGTGGCCCGTTCGATGAGGGCCGCCAGGAACCGCTGCTGGCGCTTCATCCGGCCGAGGTCGGAGTCCGCGTCGACATGCCTGGCGCGCACGAACTGCAGGGCCTGTCCGCCGTTGAGGACATGCGTCCCGGCGGGCAGGTCGAGTCCGGTGTATGTGTCCTTCAGGGGGAAGGCGGTGCAGACGGAGACTCCGCCGAGCACGTCCACCGTCTTCATGAAGCTCGTGAAGTCGACCTCCAGATAGTGGTCGATCTTCACATGGGTCATGTCCTCGACGGTCTGGACGGTGAGGTTCGGGCCGCCCTCCGCGTACGCCGCGTTGATCTTGATGGGGTGGCCGGGAATCCGTTTGCCGGTCTTCTGGTCGGTGTGCGCGGGCGTCATGGCGTACGAGTCGCGCGGCAGGCTCACCACGGTCGCCCGCTCCCGGTCCGCGGAGATGTGCACGATCATCATGGTGTCGGTGCAGTGGCAGGGCTCGCCGCCCAGGTGGTAGCGGTGCCGTTCCGCCTCGCTGATCCGGTCGCGGCCGTCGGTGCCGACCAGCAGGACGTTCATGCCGTGACCGGCCTTGGGGCGGTTCTTCATGTCCTTGAACGGATCGACGCGGGCGATGCCCGCATCCAGGCTGGTCACCACGGCATGCCCGATCCCGGCGGAGGCGAGCACGACCACGGAGAGGGTCGTCGCCGCCCGCATCACCCAGCGCGGCTTCCTCCGTGGCACGGGCGGCCGCGGCCCGCGCGGCGGTGGCGTGCGCGCGGGCTGGGGCCGGCGCTGCGGAGGGGCGGGCGCGGCGGACCGAGGCTGCGTGGGCAAGGCGGACACCTCCGGGCGACGGCCGTACGTGGGACCGTGAGCACCGTAGGCCGATACGATCTGTGGACCGGGCCACCGCCCCGGCGGGGCGCAAAGGTGTCCCCCGTTCGCGGTAACGTAACGGGCGATGAACGCCAACCCCGACGCGCCGCTCCCCGCCGTTTCTGTGATCATGCCTGTCCTCGACGAGGAGCGGCATCTGCGCGGAGCCGTCCAAGCGATCCTTGCGCAGGAGTACGCCGGCGAGATGGAGGTGGTCCTCGCCCTCGGTCCGTCCAAGGACCGCACGGACGAGATCGCCGCCGAGCTCGTGGCCGCCGACCCGCGCGTCCACACCGTCCCCAACCCGGCGGGGCGTACGCCCGCCGCCCTCAACGCCGCGATCAAGGCCTCCCGGCACCCGATCGTCGTCCGCGTCGACGGGCACGGCATGCTCTCGCCGAACTACATCGCGACGGCCGTACGGCTCCTGGAGGAGACCGGCGCGCAGAACGTCGGCGGCATCATGCATGCCGAGGGCGAGAACGACTGGGAGCACGCGGTCGCCGCCGCCATGACCTCGAAGATCGGCGTCGGCAACGCAGCCTTCCACACCGGTGGCGAGGCCCAGGCGGCCGAGACCGTCTACCTCGGGGTGTTCCGGCGCGAGGCGCTGGAGCAGCAGGGCGGGTACAACGAGGAGTTCATCCGCGCCCAGGACTGGGAGCTGAACTTCCGGATCCGGGAGGCGGGCGGGCTGATCTGGTTCTCGCCGGAGCTGAAGGTGTCGTACCGGCCGCGGCCGTCGGTCAGGGCCCTCGCCAAGCAGTACAAGGACTACGGCCGCTGGCGGCATGTCGTCGCCCGCTACCACGAGGGCTCCATCAACCTGCGCTACCTCGCGCCGCCGACGGCGGTCCTCGCGATCGCGGCCGGTCTCGTGGTCGGCGCGGTCCTGACGCCCTGGGGTTTCGTGATCCCCGGCGGCTATCTCGCGGCGATAACCCTCGGGTCCGTCCCGGCGGGCAAGGGGCTGCCGCTGAAGGCGCGGCTGCAGATCCCGGTCGCTCTCGCCACCATGCACATGTCGTGGGGCTGGGGCTTCCTGACCAGCCCCAAGGCGCTCGCGAAGAAGGTCATCGCCTCCCGCCGCCCCGCGGTGCTCGTCTCCAACTGAGCACCCGGGGCCGCCTGTTGAACCCGGGCTACCAGGTGTAGTCCGGGTTCACGTGCATGCACTGCTTCTTGTCCGAGCCGTTGATGACCTGCGCGGACGAGGGCGTCTTGTCGTCGTCCTTCGGGGCCGTGTACGTCGTACCGGAGCGCCAGTCGGCGCCGACGACCAGCCTGACCCCCGAGACGTCGGCCGACTTCTGCACCGCACCGAGCGGAATCCCCAGTGACTTGGCGATGCGCTGGGCGTCGCCCTCCAGGTCCGCGCTCGGATAGCGGATCACCGTCTTCTCCTCGCTGAGGACCGTCGTGGTGTCCGCCACCGCCTCGGTGAACCCCTTGCCGACCAGCAGCTGGGCGATCGTACGCGCCCGTCCGGTGGCCGCGGGCTGCGTACTGGACCGGGTGCCGTTCTGCACCTGTACGGCGATCTTGTCGTCCGCCGCGGCCGGGTCCGAGGACGCCTTCGTGCCGGCGGACTTCTTCTTGCCCTTGCCGTCCAGCGCGATGTCCTCGCGGACGAGCCGGAACAGCTTCGCCGCGTCACCCGGCTTCGGCACGACCCGGGTGTCGGTGGCGGAGACGTACTGCCACGGCATCGTGGTCATGGTGATGCGCTTGGTGGGGACCTTCTTGAGCTCCTTGCTCAGGTCGTACAGCTTCGCCACCGTGCCGAGCCCTTCGTCCACCGTCAGAGCCTTGGTGGCCGTCTCGGCGAGAGACTGCAGCTTGCCCGGGTTGCTCAGCGTGGCGTTCTCGCGCAACTGACGGACCATCGCGTTCATGTACTGGTGCTGGGCCTTGGCCCGGGCTATGTCGGTGTTGTCCTCGAAGCCGTACCGGGTGCGCAGCCACTGCAGGGCCTGGACGCCCTTGATGTCGGTGGTGCCCTCCTTCAGCTTCAGGCCCGAGCCGTGGCCCTGACGGTCCTTGGAGCGGATGTTGGCGTCCACGCAGACCGGCACACCGCCGATCGCATCGGCCATGGACACCACACCCGCGAAGTCGATCATCATGAAGTGGTCGATGTGGATGTCGGTGAGCTTCTCCCAGGTCGCCACCGTGCAGCCGGGGCCGCCGCGGCCCAGCGAGTCGTTGGTCATGGTGAACGTCGTGGCCCGGTACACCTTGCCGCTGTCCGGGTCCGTGCACTTGGGCATGTCCAAGCGGGTGTCGCGCGGCATGCTGACCACTGACATGTTGGTGCGGTCCGCCGAGAGGTGCAGCAGCATCTGGACGTCCGCGCGCGGCGCGGTGTTGAAGGTGTCCTTGGCGCCGCCGAGCTTCTGGTCCTCTTTGTTGTTCCGCCCGTCCGACCCGATCAGCAGAATGTTCAGCGGCGTCTGGCCGGCCGCGTTCGCCTGGGACGCCGCCGCCCTGTCCTTGGCGTCCCCGATGTTCAGGGGGTCCTTCCTGATGTTGCCGTTCAGGTGCTGGTAGTAGAGATAACCGGCCCCCGCCGTGCCGAGTATCACCACCGCCAGGACGATCGCCGCCCAGCGCAGGACGCGCCGTCTGCGGCGCTTCCCGTCGCCGCCCGGGCCCTTTCTGCGTCTGCCTCCGCCGTGCCGCCCGTGCTCGGTCGTCGCGTCCCGGTCCCGCGGTGTCAGGGACATCGTGTCCTCGACCGCGGAAACCTTTCCGCGCACACTGCTCCGCGCCAACTCCCTGCCTCCCACCCCTGGACATGCCGAACCTCTCCGCTGCCCGTCCCCCCGGATCAGGCGAATGAGAGGGCGCGCCGCCCCCTGAAGTCCCTCGGACGTGAGCGCGCCTCATCATTGTGCAGGCACTTGGGAGTTCGCTGTGCGGATCGGTGAAGATCAGGCCCAGCGGTACGGTCCGTACACGTCCATGCACTGGCCCTTGTCCGAGCCGTTGATGGCGTCCGCGTTGCCGGGCAGGTCGCCTGCCTTGGGCTTCGACTGCTTCGGATACGCCGTGCCGGTGCGCCAGTCGGCGCCGACGACGACCGTGACCCCGGAGACGTCCGTCGACCTCTGCACCGAACTCAGCGGAATACCCAGCGACTTGGCGATGCGCTGGGCGTCACCCTCCAGTTCCGCGCTCGGATAGCGCACGACGGTCCGGTCCGCGGAGAGCCCCGCCGTCGCGTCCCTGGACGCCTTGCTGAACCCCTGCTGCACCAACTCGTGGGCGACCGTGCCCGCGCGTCCTACGACCGGGCCGAGGGCAGAGGTCCCGGTGGCGTTCTGCACCACGACACCGATCTGGCCGTCCGGCGCCGAAGGGGCCTTCGTGGCCTCTTCCTTGACGGTCGTCTTCTTCGCGTCCGAGGCCTTGCCCTTGTTGTCGAGGGGGATGTCGTCGCGGAGCATCTCCCAGAGCTTTGCGGCGCCCGCGCCGTCAGGTATGACGTGTTCGGAGTTCTGCGGGTCCGTGACGTTCGGCATCGTCACCGAGGTGATGCGGTCCGTCGGCACCGACTTGAGCTGCATGCCCAGGTCGTAGAGCTTCTTGACGGTGCCGATCTCCTCGGAGACCTTGAGGGACTTCGTGGCCGCCTCGGCGAGGTCCGTCAGCCGCCCGGTGTCGGTGAAGACGTTCTGGTTCTTCAGCGTGCGGATCATCGAGTTGAGGTACATGTGCTGGGCCCTGGCCCGCATCAGGTCGCTGCCCCAGGCATGCCGGGTGCGCAGCCACTGCAGGGCCTGCGTGCCCTCGACCTTGTGGGTGCCGGCCGTCAGCTTGAGGCCGGATCCCCCGGGCACGGCGGCCGTCGGGTGGTCCCACACGTTCTGCTTCACACAGACGTCGACGCCGCCGATGGCGTCGGCCATCCGCACCACACCCGAGAAGTCGATCGTCATCCAGTGGTCGATGTAGACCCCGGTGAGCTTTTCCCAGGTGGCCAGCGTGCAGCCGGCACCGCCACGGGCCAGGGACTCGTTGATGATCTTGTTCGTCTCCGGAAACATCTTGCCGGTCTGCGGGTCCCTGCACTGGGGGATCTCCACCCGGGTGTCACGAGGAATGCTCACCATGGCGGCGCTCTTGCGGTCCGCGGAGAGGTGGATCAGCATCTGCACATCGCCCAGCGGCGGGGTGCCGCGGTCGTACCTGGCGCCGCCGAGCCTCACGTTCTCGTCGGAGTTACGGCTGTCCGAACCGATCAGCAGGATGTTCAGCGGGGTCTGCCCCGCCGCGTTCGGCGCGGTCTTCTGCGCCTTGGCGTCGCCGCTGCTGCGCTCGCCCTTCTGGATGTTGCCGTTGAGGTGCTGGTAGTACAGGTATCCGGCGCCGGCCGTGCCGAGTATCAGCACCGAGAGCGTGGTCGCCGACCATCTGAGCACCCGGCGCCCCCGCCGCGGCCCGCGACTGCCCGGTCCGACCCGCCGCCCGCCGCCCGGCCCACCGCCGTTCCGCTCGGGTTCACGAGTGTGCGGAACGCCCCGGAACGTCCCTTCCCCCTGCACGCTGCTCTGCGCCATCTCCCCGTCCTCCCCACCCTGCGCCCATGCATCAGGCCTGTCGTACGCCCTGTTAGACGTACGACAGGCCTGTCAGGTCACTACTTGGCGCACTCAACCTTGTCGGCCGTGGTCTTGTCCACGTCCGGCGCCTTGGTCGCCGCGGTGAAGGAGTCCCCGGCGCCCGGGAAGTCCTTGCCGAGGGTCAGCGTGATGGCCGGCAGGCCCTGGGAGTTGATCACGCTCTTGCCCGGCTTCATCGCCGAGCCGGACAGGCCCAGGATGGCGGCCAGCCGGCGCGCCTGGTCGGCCTGGTCGGGGCCGTACTCCAGCGTCGTCCTGCTGAGCTGTACGCCCGCGTTGCCGGCGTTCTCGGACTTCAGCACGCCCGCCTGGTTCTGCAGGTACTCGAGCTCCGCCTGCGCACTGCCGGGTTCGGCGCCGCCGTTCAGGACCCTCACCCGGACCGCGGACGCGGCCGACTTGGTGCCCTTGAGGCGGGCGGCCACCGCGGCCGCCTCCTGCTTCTTCTTCTCCTTCACCGCGGTGAAGGAGACGTCGTTCCTGATGGCGTCGAAGACCGGCTGGGCCGCGCCCGGCTTGAGGACGACCGTCGCGTGCACCTTCTCGGCCGGGTTGTCGATCACCGGCACCGTGGTGAACGTCAGGTTCTTCGGGTTGAGCTTGCCCAGCTCCAGACCCAGGTCCTTCAGCTTGCCGATGCTGTCGAGGTTGGCGTCGACGGTCAGCGCCTTGGTGCCCGCCTCGGCGACCCTGATCATCTTCGTCGGGTCGGTGAGCGTGTCGTTCGACTTCAGTTTGCGCATCAGCGCGCTGAGGAACTGCTGCTGCAGGGTGATCCGGCTCAGGTCACCGCCGAAGCCCACCGCGTGCCGGGTGCGCACGAAGGCGAGTGCGGTCTCGCCCTCGATGTGCCGCATGCCCTTCTTCAGGTTCAGATGCGACTTGGGGTCGTTGATGTCCTTGCCGAGGCAGACGTCGACGCCGCCCACCGCGCTGGTCAGCGTCTTGACCGCGTTGAAGTCGGCCACCATGAAGTTGTCCGGCTTGATGCCGGTCAGCTCCGTGACGGTGCGTGCGACACAGCTGGGCGTACGGTCGTCCTGGCCGAGGCTGGTGTTGAAGCGGACGTTCCTGGTGCCGGCGATGACCTTCTTGGAGCCGTCGGCCTGGGTGGTCGGGCAGTCCGGGATGTCGGTGATCAGGTCACGCGGGATGCTCAGCGCCGTCGCGTTCGAGCGGTCCTTGGAGACATGCAGCAGGATCGTGGTGTCGGCGTGACCGACGCTGTCCTTGTCGCCGTACTCGTCGTTGCCCTTGCCGGTGCGCTTGTCGGTGCCGATCAGCAGGATGTTGATCGCCTTGCCCTTGCTGAAGCCACCGGTGCTCGCGCCGTCGTCGGAGACGGAGGTGATGTTGTCGTTGAGGTGCTTGATGTAGAGGTACCCGGCGCCGGCCGTGGCGACCAGCACGAACGCCATGGTGCCGCCGGTCCACAGCAGGACCTTCTTCGCCTTCGACTTCTTCTGCACCGGCCGGCGGCCACGCCGCCCCGGCGGCGGCTCCTCGGGCGCGCCACGGCGGCGCCTTTGCGGCGGCACCCCGCGGCCCGGGGCCTGCGGATTCGCCGTACGCCCGCGTGCCGCGCCGTCCGCGCCCCGGGGGGCGGCCCTGCGCGGCCTGGGAACCGCCGATTGCGGTGCGGAAGGAGCCAGTCGCAGTTCGTATTCGCCGGTGTTCGGATTGAGCACCCACTGGTCTGCGGGGTCGATGTTCTCCGCCCGCCCACGGCTTTGCGCGTCCACGGTTTCCGAATCCTCCGTTTGGGCCACGCGGCGCCTTCCCCCTCAAAGACGCTCGGGTCTCGGTCACACAGTGCGCGACCCCAGGAAGGACCTGGCGGACCGGTGCACCGGATCGCTCACACTATCCGGCCAGTTGAGCGTGGAGCGACGTCGGTGACAAATTCCACGCCCCTACAACTGGGCAATCCACCCATTTCTTCGGGTTTTCTTGGGACGGCTGTTCGTCGCGTCGATGCTCGCCCTACCCGCAGCTGTCCTCGTCGGCGGTGTTCCCGCGGAACGTCGGCGCGGGCGAACTGCCCTCCGGAGCCCCGCCGTACCGCTGTCCGCCCGACTTCGCGTCGCCGTGCCCGTACGCGCCGTAGTCGTGCGACTGCTCATACGAATCCCTGCCCGAATACCCGTACGAGTTCCCCATGTCACCCGTGGCCGAATTACGGCTCTTTGAGTCGGAATCCCGCGGAACTTCCGGCGCGACCGCCAATGGCGCGTCCCTGCGCACCCGTTCGAACAATCTCTCCGCCTCCGGCTCCACGAGCTGGTCGCGATTGGCGTCGTAGACGTACGACTCCCGCGGAACCGTGAGGAATTGCACCGCTTTTGTGGGGATGTCGCGCAGCCCGCGCACGAGTTGATACAGCCCGCGCAGGCTCGCCAGCCCCGGGTCGGTGGTGAGCGACGAGGTGGCGGCATCCAGCACGGGATAGAGCTTCACCGGGTTCAGCAGTACGTCGTTGCTCTGGACCTTGTTGACGAGCGCCCCGAGGAACCGCTGCTGACGGTCCATCCGGTCGGTGTCGCTGCCGTCGCCGAGGGACTTGCGGGCGCGCACGTACCCGAGAGCCTGCTCGCCGTCGAGCGTGACCCGTCCGGCGGGCAGCTTCAGCTTGGCCGCCTTGTCGTCGATCGGCTTCTTCAGGCACACCTGGACGCCGTCGACCGCGTCGACCATCTGCTTGAATCCGTGGAAGTCGAGGACGATGTGGTGGTCGATGCGGATGTCCGTCAGCTTCTCCACGGTCCGGATGGTGCAGGCCGAACCACCGGTCTCGAAGGCGGAGTTGAACATCGCGAACATCGGCTCGGAGCGGTTCCCGTCGGACCGCAGACAGGCCGGGATGTCCACCATCAGGTCACGGGGCAGCGAGATCGCGGTGGCGGCGTGCCGCCCCGCGGAGAGATGCAGCAGGATCGTCGTGTCGGACCGCTCGGTCCCCGAGTCCCGCCCGTACCGGGCGTTCCCGTCCCCGGCCCGTGTGTCCGACCCGATCAGCAGGATGTTCTGCGCCCCCTTGACGAGCGAGGTGGGCCGCTCCTTGTCATACCGGGCGAGCTCCCGGGCGGCCGCATCGTCGGCCCTGATGTTCCCGTCGAGCTTCGCGTACACCACCACCCCGCCGGCGACGGCCCCCACGACCACGGCGGCAACCGCAAGACCCCCGAACCGCACCCACCGCCGCCGACGCCGCCGTACCAGCCCTTTCACGTGCGGCTCCACCCCTCATGGCGTAGGAACATGCAGTCCTTACGAGCATGGCGTGGAGAGACGGGTGGAAGCGTCCGGTGCTGATCCATCCGGGTGACTGCACCGCCTTGAGGGGCGCGGGGCTGTGTCGATATGCGGCTCCGCCGCGTGGGCGCGACCAGCCACGACGGACCCGCACCCGAAAAAACAACCCCTCAGCGGCGCACCACACTCACCCGCTCACTCTCGACCCGCGAGGCCAGCGCCTCTTCCCCCAGCTGCTCCAGATGCCGGCACAGCACCACGGATCCCCCGGTGGCAAGCGGTCCGTACAGCCCGGCATTCAGCCCCTCCCAGGTGTCGTACGGCAACCCGGACAGAATCCGCGCCCCCGGCCCGGTGAGGCCCAGCCCCGCCGCCTCCGCCCGGGCCCGCTCGACCACCTCCGCGCCGCTGAGCTCCCGCCCGGCCACGATCAGCCCGGCCTCGTCGGGATCCACCGGCGCGAACGGCACGAACCGATCCCCCTGGCCCGGCACCTCCACGGCGTAATCGGCGAAGCCGTCCGGCACCTGCGGGAAGCGACCACCCAGCGGCCGCAGGGCGAGCGCGATCCGCTCCCCACGGCAGGCCCGGGCGGCGGAGAGCGTGTCCGGCCCGCTCACCACCACATCGGCCGCCGCCGGATCCCCGCCGACATCGGCGACCGCCCCCACCGACGCACACGCCAGCAGCCACACCGCGGTCTGCCAGTGCGCCGGCAGCAGCAGCGCGACCCGGTCGCCGGGGGCCGCGGAGAGGTCGCCCTGGAGGAGATTGGCGGTCTTGGCCACCCAATTGGCGAAGGTGGCCACAGAGAGTTCGACACGTTCGCCCGTGGCGTCGTCGTAGAAGGTCACCAGGGGGCGTCCGGGGTCCGCGGCGAGCGCGGAACGCAGCAGGTCGGCAGGGGTGCGGTCGGTGGCGTTCACCCGCGCAAGGGTACGCGGACGACCGCGCGCTCACCCCCTGCTGGGGCCACCGGTTCGGAGGAACGAAATCCGACGATCCGTCAATTTCGGTATGGACAGATATGTATGACTATGTCCAAGATCAGGAGCATGCGTGGATTCCTTGCCTCCTCGATCGCCTCCTCGATCGGCGTCGCCTGCGCGGCCGCCCTCGCCCTTCCGCTGACTCTGCCCGTCCCCGTGGCGACGGCGAGGGCCGCGCTGGCCGGCGCAGGATCCGCGCCGGCGCCCGCGCGGCCCGACGTGCACGGCAGCACGCAGTCGCTGCCGCTCGCCCCGCTGACCCCCCTCACCCGCGCCCTCGGATCGACGGCCTCGACGGCCCTCGTGGAGCAGGGACTGACCCGCCGGGACGTACGGCACTTCTCGATGGTCGGCGTCGTCTGGGACAACCCGAACACCGAACTGCACGGCCAGGTCCAGGTCCGCACCCGCGCGGCCGGCAATCGCGTCTGGTCCGGCTGGCGCACCCTGGAGACGCACAACGACGACGCGGCCGACCCCGGCACCGCCGAGGGTGCCTCGGGCCGGGTCCGCGGCTCCACCGCACCGCTGTGGGTGGGCGACTCGGACGGGGTGGAGGTCCGGGTCCGGGCCGAGGGCGGACCCCGTGCCGAAGGTCACGCCCGCAGCACCCGCGCCGTCCCGGCGCCGGCCGGACTCCCCTCAGGCCTGCGTCTGCAACTCGTGGACCCCGGCGGCCCGGACGACGGCGGCGACGAGGTTCCGATGCGGAGCACGGCCCCGATCGTGCCCCACGGCAGCCAGGCCGGCCCCCCCGGCACCGGGACCGGCAACTCCGAGTCGGCCGAGGCTCAGGCCTCGTCCTCCGCCAACGCCGATCTCGTCCCGCTCGACGCCACCGTGATCCCGGCGCTGAGCAAGTCGGCGACCGTGCGGGAGATGCGGACGCTGCGCGGGCACGAGTTGACGGCCGGTCAGCGCAAGAAGCCGCACATCGGGCCCCGCCCCCGCATCGTCACCCGCCGGGGCTGGGGCGCGGACGAGGATCTGCGCGAGAGGGGGTTCGCCTACACGAAGAAGGTCAAGGCGGCGTTCGTGCACCACACGTCGTCCGGCAACACCTACCGCTGTTCGCAGGCGGCCTCCGTCATCCGTGCCATCTACCGCTACCACGTTGTGAGCATGGGCTGGCGCGACATCGGCTACAACTTCCTCGTCGACAAGTGCGGAACCATCTACGAGGGCCGCGCCGGGGGAGTGGCGAAGGCGGTCAGGGGCGCTCACACCCTCGGTTTCAACAACAACAGCATGGGCATCGCCGTCATCGGCAACTTCAGCAAGAGCAAGCCGCCCGCGGCCGTCCTGAAGGCCATCGCCCGGCTCACGGCCTGGAAACTGGGCCTCTACGGCGCCAATCCCCGCGGAAAGACATATCTGAAGTCGAGCGGTGGCAATCTCTACCGAAAGGGTAAGAACGTCCGAATGAATGTGATCTCCGGCCACCGCGACGGCTACCCCACGGCGTGCCCTGGCTGGCAGCTGTACCGGAAGCTCGGCACGATCCGCTCCACCGCGGCGCACTACCAGGGCCGCCGTTGAGGGACCGCCGGTTCTCGCAAAGGAGTCGGGCACGGAAGCGTTATCTACGTCATAGCGGGGCACCGGGCGGAACGCGGGACGCCGCAACGGCCATCCACATCACCACACGACGGTCTGCATAAACTGGCCGGTCGAAAGAGAGTTCGGCCGGTCCCGGCAGGAAGCAGAGACGACAGGTGACAGAAGCGATCCTCCTGGTCGGCGGCAAGGGCACGCGGTTGCGCCCGCTCACGGTCCACACGCCGAAGCCCATGGTCCGGGCGGCCGGCGTCCCGTTCCTCACCCACCAGCTGGCGAGAGCCAGAGCGGCAGGTGTCGACCACATCGTCCTGGCCACGTCCTATCTGGCCGAGGTCTTCGAGCCGTACTTCGGCGACGGCTCGTCCCTGGGCCTGCACATCGAGTACGTGACGGAGGAGGAGCCCCTCGGCACGGGCGGCGCCATCCGCAACGTCGCGTCCCGCCTGCACTCGGGCCCCGACGACCCGGTCCTCGTCTTCAACGGCGACATCCTCACCGGCCTGAACATCCGCGCCCTGGTCGACACCCACCAGAAGACCGGCGCCGACGTCTCCCTGCACCTCACCAAGGTCACGGACCCACGCGCCTACGGCCTGGTCCCCACGGACGACACCGGCCGTGTCCTCGCCTTCCTGGAGAAGCCGCAGACCCCCGAGGAGATCGTCACCGACCAGATCAACGCGGGGGCGTACGTCTTCCGCCGCTCGGTCATCGACACCATCCCCGCGGGCCGCCCGGTCTCGGTCGAACGCGAGACCTTCCCCGACCTCCTGGCGGCCGGGGCCCATCTGCAGGGCATGGTCGACTCGACGTACTGGCTGGACCTCGGCACCCCGGCGGCCTTCGTCCGCGGCTCCGCCGACCTGGTCCTGGGCCGGGCGCCGTCCCCGGCCGTCCCCGGCCGCTGCGGCGACCGCCTGATCCTGCCGACGGCGAGGGTCGCCCCCGACGCCAAGCTGACGGGCGGCACGGTGGTGGGCGAGGGCGCGTTCGTGGCGGAGGGCGCGCGGGTCTTCGGCTCGGCCATCCTCCCCGGCGCCGTCATCGAACCGGGCGCCGTCATCACCGACTCCCTCATCGGCACCCGAGCGCGCGTCGGCGAACGCTCCGTCCTCACCGGCACGGTCATCGGCGACGGCGCCGTCATCGGCGCCGACAACGAACTGCGCACCGGCGTACGAGTGTGGTGCGACGCCCAAATCCCAGCGGGGTCGGTGCGGTTCTCCTCGGACCAGTAGTGCCGCCCCCGGGGGCGCCCCGCCCGGGTCTCACACGCGTGGCGCCCCCGTCACCGACATCACCAGCGAGTACAGCGAGGTGGTGGCCGTGATGAACAGCCGGTTGTTCTTCGGGCCGCCGAAGGCGATGTTGGAGACCGGCTCGGGCACGCGGAGCCGGCCGACGAGGGTGCCGTCGGGGTCGTAGCAGTGCACCCCGTCGGACAGCGCGGCGGCCCACAACCGGCCCTCGTCGTCGAAGCGGATGTTGTCGTAGTGGACGCCCTCGGCGGCCGTGGCGAAGACCTTCCCGCCGGACAGCGTGCCGTCGTCGCCGACGTCGAAGACGCGGATACGGGCGGCCCGGGTGTCGGAGACGTACAGCCGCCGCTCGTCCGGGGAGAGAATGACGCCGTTGGGCCCCTCGAACCCGTCGGCGGCGAGCTGCACCCGCCCGCTCACCGGGTCGATCCGGTACACGTTGCACGCGCCGATCTCCGACTCGGCGCGATGGCCCTCGTAGTCGCTGGTGATGCCGAAGTCCGGGTCGGAGAACCAGATCGTGCCGTCGGAGCGTACGACGGAGTCGTTCGGGCTGTTGAGGCGCTTGCCCTCGTAGCGGTCGGCGAGGACGGTGACCGAACCGTCGGGCTCGGTGCGGGTGACGCGGCGGTTGCCCTGCTCGCAGCTGACCAGCCGGCCCTGCCGGTCGAGCGTGTTGCCGTTGACGTGACCGGCCGGGGTGCGGAAGACGGTGACGGTGCCGGTGGCCTCGTCCCAGCGCAGCATGCGGTCGTTCGGGATGTCGCTCCAGATCAGCTGGCGCCAGGCGGGCAGATACAACGGGCCCTCGGCCCAGCGGCAGCCGTCGTACAGCACCTCCAGCCGGCTGTCGCCGTTCGTACACCGTCCGGTCCGGAAGCGGTCGTCCAGGATCTCGTACAGGTTCTTGACGATGGTGCCTGACATGGTTCCCCTAGCGGGCTGTCGATCAGGATGAAATTCAACGTAACATGCACTCTGCCGAATCAGATATGGTCTTCATATGAAGCGAGTGGATGACATCGACCGTCGGCTGGTCGCGCTGCTCCAACGAGACGCCACCCAGTCCTACGCGGTGCTGGGCAAGGAGGTCGGCCTGTCGGCGGGCGCCGCCCACGAGCGGGTGCGCAAGCTGCGCGAACAGGGCGTCATCCGGGCCACGACGGTCGACGTCGACCCCGGTGCGCTCGACCGTGGAGTGCTCGCCTTCGTCCATGTCGACTCCAGCGCCTGGATGGGTGAGCGGGGCGATGCCTTCGCCGCCGTACCGGAGATCCAGGAGGCACACGTCATCGCGGGCAGTGCGGCCGTGCTGGTGAAGGTGCGCACCGCCACCACCGAACAGCTCCAGGACGTGCTACGACGCCTCTACGCGATCGAGGGGGTCAGCGGGACGCACGCGACGGTGGTCCTGGAGACGTTCTTCGAGCGGCCGGTGGACGCAGGCTGATTCGTCCGCGGCGTCACAGCCGACCGATGTCGGTCTTCGGCATCTTCGGCATCCGCCGCGCCGGCGTACGCCCGCTCAGCAGGATGAACCGCGCAGCCCGATGCCGCTGCCCCGCATACGGCTCCAGCAACTCCAGCATCGCCGCATCGTCCGCATCCCGGTCCCCGGCAAGCGCCCACCCCACGATGCCCGGCAGATGCAGATCCCCCACGGTCACCGCATCCGGCGCCCCATGACTGCGCTGCACGGTCTCCGCGGACGTCCAGGGCCCGATCCCCGGCACGACCTCCAGCCGCGCCTGCGCGGCCGCCGGCTCCATCCCGACCGCCTCCTCCAGCCGCGCAGCGACCTTCACGGCCCGCAGGATCGTCGACGCCCGCTTGTTGTCGACCCCGGCCCGGTGCCACTCCCACGACGGAATCAACGCCCAGGTCCGCGGCCCCGGCATCACCCACAGTCGCCCGCCCGCAGCGGGCCCCGGCGCCGGCTCCCCGAACTTCCGCACGAGCAGCCGCCACGCCCGGTACGCCTCCCCGGTCGTGACCTTCTGCTCCAGAACGGACGGGATCAACGACTCCAGCACCAGCCCGGTCCGCGTCAGCCGCAGCCCCGGCCGCCGATGCGCGGTGTGCGCCACAAGCCGGTGCCGCGGCACGAACGCATCGGGCTCGTCCGCGCCCCCCAGCAGCTCCGGCAACTGCTCCAGCAGCCACTCGGCCCCGGGCCCCCAGGCCTCCCCACGGACCTCACCCCCGCACACGGAGACGCGCAGGGTTCCGGGCCCCCCGGGAGTCAGACTGGCCCGCCAAACGGACCCGTCCGGCATGGCCCGGAACGTCGGATCCGCGCCACCCCGCCGAAGCGGCCCCAGCACCAGCCCAAGATCAAGCGGCCCGTCCGGTACGACGGTCCGCACCCGCCCGGGCGCACCGGCCTGCCGCGGCACACCCCCGGGCACCACGACATGCCCACCGCGCACGGTCGTACGCGTGGGCCGGGGAGAGAACCGTCCTGCCACAGCTGAGTTCCTGGGGGTATCGGGGATGCTCTACGAGACTAGGCGGTACACAGCGGCTGCCGGGTGCGCACAAGTTTTTCAGGGGGCGCGGGACTGTACGAATATGCGGCTCCGCCGCGTGGGCGCGACAAACCCCCACTCGCCCGCAGTCGCGCACGAAAACCAGAACCCTCAACCGTAGGCACCACCCGGCGCACCTGGTGAAACGTCATCGCACAGCGATAAAGCTCCCGGTTTCCCGCTGGGGCCTGGCCCGCGGCTCCTCCGCCGCATGCCCCACAGCCACCGCCCCCATCGGATCCCAGTCCCCCGGCAGCCCCAGGACCTCCCGCACCACATCCCGGCAGAACATCGTCGAGGAAACCCACGCGGACCCCAACCGCTCCCCGGCCAGCGCAACCAGGAAGTTCTGCACCCCGGCCCCCGCGGCGACGACGAACATCTCCCGCTCCGCCCCGTCCCGCCGAGCGTCCCCGTACGTGTGCGACCCGTCCATCACCAGACACGGCACCACCAGATACGGCGCGTTCCGCAGCACATCCCCCCGCCGTACCCGCTTGGCGATGGACTCCTCGCTCTTTCCGTCACGCCGCAGATCGGCGATCCAGGCGTCGCGCATGGCGTCCAGCAACCCGGTCCGCGCGTCCTGCGACTCCAGCAGCACGAACCGCCACGGCGTCGTGTGATGCGGCGCCGGCGCGGTCACGGCCGCGGCGACCGCCCGCCGTACGGCACCGGGATCGACGGGCTCGTCCGTGAAGGCCCGCACGGTACGCCGCTGGGTCACCGCCGTCCGGATCGCCTCGGACGTCCCCAGCCGGAACATGTCGTCGCGCCCGCCGCGCACCATGGCCCGTGCCCCCTCTCCGTCGCCCTGGGCCACCACATGAGGCAGCCCCCGCACGACGGCGACGGGCAGCCCGGCGGCCTTGCCCTTGACCAGGTCGCCGGCGGCGGCCAGCTCGTCCGCCGTCGCCACGACCGTCGCGCTGAGCGGATTGCCGTACGCGTCCGTGCCCCCGCGCAGATCGTCGAGCACGTGCACCCCGGCGGCGCCGATCGCGACGTCCGTGAGCCCCGAGCGCCAGGGCCGCCCGAAGGTGTCGGTGACGACGACCCCGACGTTGACGCCGAGGGCGTCCCGCAGCCCTGCCCGGATCGCCCGGGCGGACGCGTCGGGATCCTCGGGCAGCAACAGCACCGTGCCGGAGGGGGTGTTGGAGGCGTCGACGCCCGCCGCGGCCATCACCAGCCCCTGCCGGTTCTCGACGATCCGCAGGGCCCCGCGCCGCGCCACGACCCGCACGGTCTCGGCATCGATCGCGGCCTCCCGGTCGGCCGCCTCGACGACCCGTCCCTCCGCCTTGGACACGATCTTCGAGGTGACGAGCAACACGTCCCCGTCGGCCAGCCCGGGTTCGGCGGCGGCGATCAACTTGGCGAGGTCGTCCCCCGGCACGACCTCAGGAATCCCGCCCACGGCCCAGACCCGATACCCGCCGTCCCTGTCGCCGCACGCGCCCGTGCCCTCGGAAATGCCGCTCAAGGCACCCGCACCTCCTCCGCCAGTGCCAGTGCCTCGCGTGCCATCCGGGCGGTCGCCTCGATGTCGGTCATCATCAGCGGTACGGCCCGGCACCGGATCCCGGCGGCCTCGACCCGGTCCACGACGCCCGCGTCCACGGTGTCGACGAGCCAGCCGTCGAGCAGACCCGAGCCGTAGTGCTCGGCCACCGCCGCGGCCGTCGACTCCACGCCGACCGCCGCGAGCACCTTGTCGGCCATGCCCCGCACGGGCGCGTCCCCGACGATGGGGGAGAGACCGACGACGGGCACCCCGGCATCGGCGATCGCCTCCCGGATGCCCGGCACGGCGAGGATCGTGCCCACGGAGACAACCGGGTTCGAGGGCGGGAACAGCACCACGTCGGCCTCCGCGATCGCCTCCAGCACACCGGGCGCCGGCTTCGCCTGTTCCGCCCCGACGGGCACGACCGCCTCGGCCGGCACCGAGGCCCGCAGCCGCACCCAGTACTCCTGGAAGTGCACCGCCCTGCGCTCACCGTCGACCTCGACGGCCACATGCGTCTCGACCCGGTCGTCCGTCATGGGAATCAGCCGTACGCCCGGCTTCCACCGGTCGCACAACGCCTGCGTCACCGCACTCAGCGGATACCCGGCGCCGATCATCTGCGTCCGCACGATGTGCGTGGCGAAGTCCCGGTCCCCGAGCCCGAACCACTCCGGCCCCACGCCGTACGCCGCGAGCTCCTCCTTGAGGTGGAAGGTCTCCTCGGCCCGCCCCCAGCCCTGCTCCTCGTTGATACCGCCGCCGAGCGTGTACATCACCGTGTCGAGGTCCGGGCAGACCTTCAGTCCGAAGAGGTGGATGTCGTCCCCGGTGTTGCCGATGACGGTGATGTCCGCGTCCGGCACGGCCTGCTTCAGACCGCGCAGGAACCGGGCACCACCGATGCCGCCTGCCAGAACCACAATGCGCATGGGCCAAGTCTTACAGGCGGGTACGACAACGCGTCAGGCGGTTACGGCGTCGACCTCGTCGTACGCAGCAGGGGTGGCGGTGCATGCGATGGCGGTCCCCCCGGTCGAACGGAGTTGAGACTGGGGGAGCATCGGCATCTCCGTCAGGCCCGGGTAGTAGACGTGCAGACTGACCGCCGGCTCCAGCGCGTCGTTGACGACCTCGTGCACATACCCCGGAGCGAACACCCGCTGCGCGCCCGGGCCCAGCGCGCGCGTGCCCCGCTCGGTCCGCTCGGTCAGCGTGCCCTCCAGGACGGTCAGCACACCGGAGGAGCGGCCGTGGTCGTGCAGCCCGCTGCCCTGACCGGGCACCCAGGACAGCAGCCACACCTCGTAGCCCGGCCCCGTGCGCAGCCGGTGGTACCAGCGCGTCGTCGCGTCGTACTCGACGAGGTGCTCCCACTGGGAGCGGTCGGCGGCGATGGACCGGGCCAGGCCCACGAACTCGGCGACGGTGGCCGGGTGCTCGCGCGGGGGCTGCAGCAGGTGCTGCACTTCGAGGATGTCGCCGGCGATCTGGAGGTCGTTGTCGCTGTTCATAAGGGGTGCGTGGTTCCTCAGTGAAAGAAAGGTCAGAGGGAACGGGAGCCCCGTCACGGACGACAGGGCCTACAGCCGGAGCGGGTGTGGCTCAACAGCTGGCACAGCAACAACAGCTACAGCGAGCGCGGGCAGCACCGTGGGACCCGGCGGTGCGGGTCGAGGTGAGCGCCAAGTTCGCGAGCATGCCCATAAGGACAGCGGTTCACACCCTCCCTGTCAACTCGGCGCCCGGTAGGTGGGACATGGTTCACCTCATCCGGTTCATCTCGGAGGCGAAAGGTTTGTGCATGCGCCGCCCGGGACACATGGCGCTCAAACCTCGTTGCGGTCCTGTGATCCGACTGTGATCCGGTTTGCTTCGAGGTGCGCGTGGAACGAGATCGGATCTGCGGGCGTCCTTCCCCGTACAGGCTCTGCTCGGGGTCGAAGGCCCTTCCGGGCCTCGTCTGCATG
Source organism: Streptomyces sp. NPDC002092 (assembly GCF_053593775.1). Classification (NCBI taxonomy): domain Bacteria; kingdom Bacillati; phylum Actinomycetota; class Actinomycetes; order Kitasatosporales; family Streptomycetaceae; genus Streptomyces; species Streptomyces sp. NPDC002092. The sequence goes on along the minus strand of NZ_JBSFDG010000023.1, from coordinate 20,303 downwards.
TCAAGGTTTATGCCGATTTGAACACTTTCCGCATGGCCTTGGTTCCGCAGAGTGAATAAGGGGCTCAATAGCAGATCTCGGCTTGACTCGCCCGGAGCAGCACACTTGTAATTTCACTCGTGTCGTTCAGCCGGAATCGGTAACGGCTACATCACGGGGACGCGAAAGACAGACGAGGGGCGCACATGACCGAGCTGGTGCAGCAACTGCTGGTCGACGACGCGGACGAGGAACTCGGCTGGCAGGAGCGCGCGCTGTGCGCCCAGACCGACCCCGAGTCCTTCTTCCCCGAGAAGGGCGGCTCCACCCGTGAGGCCAAGAAGGTGTGCCTGGCCTGTGAAGTCCGCTCCGAGTGCCTCGAGTACGCCCTCGCCAACGACGAGCGCTTCGGCATCTGGGGCGGACTGTCCGAGCGTGAACGACGCCGTCTGAAGAAGGCCGCGATCTGAGCGGGCGGCCGCCGCCCCCACACAACCGAAACACATTCGAACGGCCCGTCGCAGGTGGGGTTATCCACAGGCGGCGGGCCGCCGTGATGCCCAGCCGATAGTGTGGTCGCTCGTCCGAGACGCCTCGCTGCCCCCGGAGGGCACAGACGTCCACCGCAGTCCACCGAACCGGGGCCCGTACCTCGATGTCCGTGCACAGCCACACGGCAGCCCACCAAGACCTCGCTGCCACAGCCGGGTTCGACCCGACCCGCCCGCCTGAGTTTCCGCGTCACGTGGTGACGGCGGTCGTCGTCTCCCACGACGGCGCCCGCTGGCTGCCCGACGCGCTCGCCGGGCTGCTCGGCCAGGAGCGCCCCGTTCAGTACGCCGTGGCCGCCGACACCGGCAGCGCGGACGACTCCGCCCAGCTGCTCACCGACGCCCTCGGCGCCGACCGCGTGCTGCACCTCGCCCGGCGCACCGGCTTCGGCCAGGCCGTCGAGGAGGCGGAACGCAGCGCGCCCGTCCTGACCCCCGACGAGCTGCCCTATCTGAGGCGGCCCAGCGGCTGGGACCCGGTCACCCGCAGCTGGCGCGACGACGCGTACGACATGCCGGAACTCCCGCACGGCGAGCCGGTCCAGTGGCTGTGGCTGCTGCACGACGACTGCGCCCCCGACCCCGACGCCCTGGCCCAGCTGCTGCGCGTCGTGGAGAACGAGCACGAGCTCGGCCGCGACGACGTGGCCGTCGTGGGCCCCAAGCTCCGCGGCTGGTACGACCGCCGCCAGCTCCTGGAGGTCGGCGTCACCATCGCCAACTCCGGCCGCCGCTGGACCGGCCTGGACCGCCGCGAACAGGACCAGGGCCAGCACGACCACGTCCGGGCCGTGCTGTCCGTGTCCACCGCCGGCATGCTGATCAGGCGCGACGTCTTCGAGCAGCTCGGCGGTTTCGACAACCGGCTGCCGCTGATGCGTGACGACGTCGACCTGTGCTGGCGCGCCACCGCCGCCGGACACCGCGTCCTCGTCGCCCCCGAGGCGGTCGTACGACACGCCGAGGCGGCCTCCCGTGAGCGCCGCACCGTCGACTGCTCGGGCCGTACCGTCGCCTCCCCGCACAAGGTCGACAAGGCCGGGGCCGTCTACACGCTCCTGGTGAACACGCGTACCGCCGCGCTGCCCTGGGTGCTGGTGCGCCTCGTGCTCGGCACGCTCCTGCGGACCGTCGCCTACCTCGTCGGCAAGGTCCCGGGGCAGGCGGTCGACGAGATCCGCGGCCTGCTGGGCACGCTGCTGCGGCCCGAGCGGATCATCGCCGGACGGCGCAGGCGCGGCCGGCCGCAGATCGACAAGGGCGAACTGCGCGCCCTGTTCCCCCCGCCCGGCGCGACCATACGGGCCACCGTCGAGCAGGCCGCGGGCGATCTCGTCGGCCGCTCCGACCCCGAGGTGACCTCCGGCGCCGGACGGCACGGCGGCGCGGTCGAGTCCGGGCCCGGCGGCGACGACGCCGACTTCCTGGAGATCGAGCAGTTCGCCCGCCTCAAGCGCATCGGCCGCAAGCCCGGCCCGATGCTCTTCCTGGTGCTGCTGTTCGTCTCGCTGGTCGCCTGCCGCGCCCTGCTCGGCGGCGGCGCGCTCGCGGGCGGCGCCCTGCTGCCCGCCCCGGCCGACTCCGGCGCGCTCTGGTCGCGCTATCTCGACTCCTGGCACGCCGTGGGCGCCGGCGGTACCCCGCCCGCACCGCCGTACCTGGCGATCGTGGCGATGCTCGCCTCCGTGCTGTTCGGCTCCACCGGACTCGCGGTCACGGTCCTGCTCGTCTGCTCGGTGCCGCTGGCCGGCGTCACCGCGTACTTCGCCTCCCGCCCGCTCGTCGAGTCGCGTCTGCTGCGCGCATGGGCCGCCGTCGTCTACGCCTTCCTGCCGGCCGCCACGGGCGCGCTCGCGGGCGGCCGCATCGGCACCGCCGTACTGGCCGTGCTGCTGCCGCTCATCGCGCGCGCGGGCATCGCGGCCAGCGGCCTCGCGAACACCTCGGGAACACCAGGCAGCTGGCGCGCCACCTGGGCGTACACGCTGCTGCTGACGATCACCACGGCGTTCACGCCCATCGTGTGGCCCGTCGCGCTGGTCCTCGGCCTCGCGCCGCTCGCCGTGCGGCGCACCGACCTCACCGCCCACGGCCTGCGCTTCCTGGCCCAGCTCGGCACGCCCCTGCTGGTCCTCGCACCCTGGTCGCTGTCGCTGCTGCCGTTCGGCTTCTTCAAGGAGGCCGGGCTCGACTACGGCCCCTCGGCCGCCTCCGCCCTCGACCTGCTCGGCATGAGCCCCGGCGGGCCGGGCACGGTCAGCGGGCTGATGCTCATCGGCATCGTCCTGGCCGCGCTGGCCGCCCTGCTGCGCTCGGAGCGTCAGTTCGGAATCTGGACGGCCTGGGCGGTCGCCCTGGTGGGCCTCGTCTTCGCGGTCCTGTCCAACCGCTCGACCTGGGCGGGCCCGGCAACCCTCGTCTACGGCCTCGCCCTCCTGACCGCCGCCGTCCTCGGCGCCGAGGGTGCACGCGCGCGCGTGGCCGAGCAGAGTTTCGGCTGGCGCCAGCCGGTGGCCGCACTCATAGCCTTCGCCGCGCTCGCGGGCCCGCTGGTCATCGCCTTCGGCTGGATGATCCGCGGCGCCGACGGACCGGTCGAGCGGCAGGACCCCGTGCAGGTCCCCGCGTTCGTCGCCGAGGAGAGCGGCACCCAGGACCAGGCACGCACGCTCGTGCTCGACAGCGACTCCACGGCCCGCGTCGGCTACACCCTGGTGCGCGGCTCCGGCGCCCGGCTCGGCGACGCCGAGAGCGCCGCGGCCGGCGGTGAGAACGCAAGGCTCGACAAGGTCGTCGCCAATCTCGTCGCCGGCTCCGGCGCCGACCAGGCCGACCAACTCGGCAAGTTCGCCGTCCGCTACGTCCTCGTCCGCAAGGGCGCGCCCCGCGAGGTCACCCGCGTCCTGGACGCCACCCCCGGCCTCTCCCGGCTGAGCCAGCAGGGCGGCAGCGCCCTGTGGCGGGTCGACCAGGAGGTCGCGCGCGCCACCCTCGTCCCCGCCTCCGGCTCCGGTACGGCGCAGCCCGTCGCCGCCGGACCCGTCGAGATCCACACCACGGTCCCGTCCGGCTCCGGCGCGCGCGTCCTGCGCCTCGCCGACACCGCCTCCGAGGGCTGGACGGCCACCCTGGACGGCAGGCCGCTCACCCGCACCACCGTCGACGGCTGGGCCCAGGGCTTCCAACTCCCCGCCTCCGGCGGCAAGTTGGACGTCACCTACAACGACCCGATCACACACACCGCCTGGCTGTGGGCGCAGGGCTTCCTGGCCGTCGTCCTCGTCGTCCTGGCCCTGCCCGGCCGGCGCCGCGACGTCGACGACGACCTCCCCGAGGAACCGGCCGTACCCGCCGAGGCCGTCGCGGGCGAGGGCCGCCGCGCCCGCCGCCTGCGCGCCCAGGCGGAGGCCGAGACCGAAGAGGCGGGCCCGAGCGAGGAGTTCCCGTCTCCTCCTGCGGAGGAGACACCGGTGGCGGTCCCGCACCAGCAGTCCTACGGCGACTGGGACGCGGCGGGCTACCAGGGCGCCGATTACGGCAGCTACGGCAACGAGCAGTACCAGGGCACCCAGCAGTACCCGGCGGGCACCTACGACCAGACGTACCAGGCGGACCCGTACCAGGGCGGCCAGTACGACCCGTACGCGTACGGCGGCTCCTCCCAGGGGTCGTACGACCAGACCGCGTACGACCCGTCGTACCAGCAGGGCTACGACCCGACGTACGACCCGGAGCAGCCGCAGCCGCACCCGCACGCCCATGAGCGCCCCGACGGGAGTCAGCAGTGAACCGCACCACCATCTCCCTGATCGCAGGCACGGCCGCGCTCGCCGCCATCACGGGCTTCGCCTCGCTCACCGAGCCGGGCGCCTCCGGCGCGGACACCGCCAAGACGGCCGCCGAACTGCCCGTGGAACGCACCACGTTGCTGTGTCCGCAGCCCAGTACCTCGGACCTCGCCGACACGTCGTACACATCCTTCACGCCCGTCACGAAGGGCACGGGAAGCGACGGCACGGCCCAACTCCGGTCCGCCTCCGAGCAGTCGGCCGACGCGGCGGGCGCCGACGGCAAGACGGGCGGCAAGACGGGCGGCAAGACGGGCGGCAAGACGGGCGGCAAGAAGGACAGCAAAAAGGACAGCAAGAAGAAGGCCGGCAAGCCGACGGGCGACAAGCCGGTCCTCACGCCCAAGGAGCCCGGCAAGCCCGTCACGGGTGACACCTCCGGTGCTGACACACCCGCGCTCGTCGGCACCGCCGAGGGCAGGTTCGCGCCCGGCTGGGCGGTGCAGGAGACCACCGAGGTCGCCGCGGGCAGCGGACGCGGCCTCCAGGGCGTCAACTGCACAGCCCCGGACACCGAGTTCTGGTTCCCGGGTGCCAGCACGGACGCCGCCCGCACCGACTATGTCCACCTCACCAACCCGGACGACTCCGCCGCCGTCGTCGACATCGAGCTCTACGGCAAGGACGGCGCCCTCAAGTCGACCGTGGGGGAGGGCATCACCGTCGCACCGCACTCCAGCGACCCGGTCCTGCTGTCCACGCTCACCGACGTGAAGCAGACCGACCTCACCGTGCACGTGAACGTCCGCAGCGGCCGCGTGGGCGCCGCAGTGCAGGCCCTCGACGACAAGTCCGGCGGCGACTGGCTGGCCGCGTCCACGGACCCGGCGGGCAGCCTCGTCCTGCCCGGCATCCCCAAGGACGCCACGGACGTGCGCCTGATCGCCTTCACGCCCGGCGACGCGGACGCCGACCTGAAGGTACGGCTCGCCTCCCCGTCCGGTCAGATCACGCCCGCCGGGAACGAGACGCTGCACGTGAAGGCCGGTATGACCAGCGCCGTCGACCTCGGCCCCGTCACCCGCGGCGAGGCCGGCTCCCTGGTCCTCACGCCCACCGACAAGTCCGTACCGGTGGTCGCCGCGCTCCGCGTCGTACGGGGCAAGGGCGACAAGCAGGAGACGGCGTTCATCCCGGCCACCAGCCCGGTGGGCACGCGCGCGACGTCCGCCGACAACAGCGGAAAGGGCACCACGCTGTCCCTCGCCGCACCCACCCGCACCGCCCAGGTGAAGGTCACCGCGTCCGCGGGCAGCGACGGCGGCACCGCGGTCTCGAAGACGTACACGATCAAGGCCGGCACCACCCAGGACATCACCGCCCCCGTCCCGAGCGGCCTCCAGGGCACCTACGCCCTGACGGTCGAGCCCCTGTCGGGCGGCCCGGTCTACGCGGCACGCACGCTGGCGGCGACGCAGGAGGGAGTCCCGGGCTTCACGGTCCAGACCCTGCCGGACGACCGCGGAACGGTGGCGGTACCGGAGGCGGACCAGGACCTGTCGGTGCTGCAGAAGTAGCTGTTGCTGGTGAGCGCCGCCCGGGGTTTGATCTTTTCAGCCCGTCCGGCGTTTGAGGACGAGGCCGTTCAGGCCGAAAAGCGGGGGTCTGGGGGCGGTAGCCCCCAGCACGGCCACACCACCGCCGGGTGCACAGAACCGCCGCTCAGTCCTCCCCGTACCGCGGATCCACCGTCTCCGGAGTAAGCCCCAGCAACTCCGCCACCTGCTCGACAACGACCTCGTGCACCAGAGCGGCCCGCTCGTCGCGCCCCTTGGTGCGGATCTCCACCGGCCGCCGATAGACGACCACCCGTGCCGGCCGCCCCTCCCGGGAGGGGATCGTGCCGCCCAGCGGCACCGCCTCGTCGCTCCAGGCCTCGGCCGGGCCGTCCAGGCGCGGCACCTCGAGGACGAGGAAGTCGATCTCGGCGAGCTGCGGCCACCGCCGTTCCAGCCGCTCCACGGAGTCCTGCACCAGATCCGCGAACGCCTCGGCACGGCTCGCGGCGAGCGGCACCTGGGGCGGCGCGATCGGGCCGCGCATGCCCCGGCCGTGGCGATCACGACGGCGGGGCCCGGGGCGGGCGGCACGGTGCGGTACGGGGTTGTCCATCACTGGTGAAGCGTAGTCCCCGCCGGGACCGCACGCCGTGCCCCACGCGGCCGGCCGGAGTGCCTCGGATCCCCCTGGACGGCCTGTCGCAGGATGACCATTCCAGCCAAGGTTGGGCTCGTTTCCGTATCTCTACGAGACCGACGATCTTGGGGCAATTGACGGTGTTTGTACGGTGTGTTGATCGGGCGAAGAGGCCCGCAAGGCCGTGTGAATGTGCGTCCGTGCAGGTCAGTCGGGTGTTCCAGGGGAGGGGTGTGGGGTGTTTCACAGTACGACACGGTGGGGTGAGCTGGGGGAGAGTCGTCGCGGCCCGCTCAAGAGTGCGGTACCGTCCAACGTCGTGAGCCCTGTACGTCGCTGTTCGCGCACCGCTTGCGGCCGTCCCGCCGTCGCGACGCTGACGTACGTCTACGCCGACTCGACCGCGGTCCTCGGCCCGCTCGCCACCTACGCCGAACCCCACTGCTACGACCTGTGCGCCGAGCACTCCGAGCGCCTCACCGCCCCGCGCGGCTGGGAGGTCGTCCGACTGCTCGACGGCTCCGCTCCGGCCCGCCCCAGCGGCGACGACCTGGAAGCGCTTGCCAACGCGGTGCGCGAGGCGGCCCGCCCCCAGGAGCGGGCGGCAGGCGCCGGCGGCGGGGCGCGCACGGCGGACCCCATGGAGGTCGCGCGGCGCGGGCATCTGCGGGTACTGCGCTCTCCGGACAACTGAGCCGCGCTTTCCGTCCCCCGTTCCGCCCAGTGGTGCACACCCGTTGGCGCGCCCTTGGCGCGGACACGATCATCCGGTGAGGCGTCCGGTGGGAAATCGCTTTCCGCATGAGTCGCACCTGGCGGGCCTGACGGGGCTTCTGGCGGCCGTTCTGGTCGCCTGGCTCGCCTACCGCATGCCGCTCGACCAGATGCTCTCAGCGCCGCCCAGAGGGCCGTCTTCGGCCTCTTCCCCATCCTGTGGATCGTGGTCAACGCCTCGCCGGATTCGGTGCGCCGGTCCCGATCTGCTCCGTGATGCTCGTCGCCCTCGGTTTCGACCCGGTGCGCGCCGCGGTCGTCGCGCTCATCGCCAACATGGCACCGGTCGCCTTCGGGGCGATGGCACACCGGACGTGACGCTCGCACAGGTGACGGGGCTGCCGCTGGACTCCGTGGCCTCCGTGGTGGGGCGTCAAACCCCGCTGCCGGCACCGCTGGTGCCACTCGTCCTGGTCTGTCTGGTGGACGGACGGCGCGGCCTGCGCGAGACCTGGATGCCTGCCCTGGTGTGCGGAGTCGCTTTCACCGTCGCCCAGTTCGCCGCCTCCAACTACGTCTTCCGCACAACTCGCCGACATCGGTGCCTCCTTGGTGGGCGCGGGCGCCCTGGTCGCCGTACCGCACGCGCGCGTGCCCACCGCCGAGTCGGTACGCGCGTCCGTGCTCACCGGCGTGCGCAGCGAGGAACGGGACGAGGACTCGCGCCCCGAAGTCCTGCGCGCCTACGCCCCGTACGCACTCATCGTCGCGATCTTCTCCGTCGCGCAGATCCCGGCGGTCAAGGACTGGCCGGCCCGGGCGACACAGACCGATCGTGTCGACCGGCGGCACGCTCGTCCTCGTCGCCGGAGTCTGCACGGCGGTCGTGCTCGGTGTGCACGCCCGCGTGGCGGTCAAGGAGTGGCTGGCGACCGTGCACGAGCTGAGGTCCGCGATCCAGACCGTGACGTCCGTGCTCGCGCTCGCGTACGTCATGAACTTCTCCGGGCGGGCAGGCACCATCGGCCACTTCGTGGCGGCGGCGGGAGCCGGACTGGCTCTCCTGCCACCCGTCCTGGGCTGGTTCGGGGTGGTGGTCTCCGGCTCGGACACCTCGGCAAGATGATCTTGCCGCAGAACCTCACCATCGCCTGCGCGGCCGTGGGCCTAGCGGGCCGCGAGGGGGATCTGCTGCGCGGGGTGCTGCCCTGGAGCGCGAGCCTGCTGCTGGTGATGCGCCTGATCGTGGTGGCCAGAACTCGCCGGTCCTGGACTGGATGCTGTCCTGACTCTTCCGGATTCTGACTTTTTCGGATTCTGCGCTGCCTCTTCCGGATCCTGGCCAGGCTCTTCCCGGATCCTGCCCCGGTCCTTCCCCGTTTCTCACCCGGCTCTGACCTGAGGCGACGGCTGGGAGTGCACTCTGAGTCCGCGCGGCGCACGGCCTGCCGGTACGGGTAGTTTGAGGCGACCGATAGGACTTCAGGAGGGTTGGCCGTGGCTGCTGATCTGTCGCAGATCGTGAAGGCGTACGACGTACGCGGGGTGGTCCCGGACCAGTGGGACGAGTCGCTGGCCGAGCTCTTCGGTGCGGCCTTCGTCCAGGTGACCGGGGCGGACGCGATCGTGATCGGCCACGACATGCGGCCGTCGTCCCCGGGCCTGTCGCGTGCCTTCGCGCGCGGGGCGGCCGCACAGGGCGTCGACGTGACCGAGATCGGCCTGTGCTCGACCGACCAGCTGTACTACGCCTCGGGCGCCCTGAACCTGCCGGGCGCGATGTTCACGGCCTCGCACAACCCGGCGCAGTACAACGGCATCAAGCTGTGCCGCGCGGGCGCGGCGCCCGTCGGCCAGGACACGGGCCTGTCCCGGATCCGCGAACTGGCCGAGCAGTGGAGCGAGTCGGGCGCCCTCGAGCCGGTCGCCGAGCCGGGAACCATCACTTCGCGCGACACGTTGTCGGACTACGCGGCCCACCTGCGCTCCCTCGTCGACCTGGCCTCCATCCGCCCCCTGAAGGTTGTCGTCGACGCGGGCAACGGCATGGGCGGCCACACCGTCCCCACGGTCTTCGCCGGCCTGCCCCTGACCGTCGTACCCATGTACTTCGAACTCGACGGCACGTTCCCGAACCACGAGGCGAACCCGCTGGACCCGGCGAACCTCGTCGACCTGCAGCAGCGCGTGCGCGAGGAGTCCGCCGACCTGGGCATCGCCTTCGACGGCGACGCGGACCGCTGCTTCGTCGTCGACGAGCACGGCGACCCGGTCTCGCCGTCCGCCATCACGGCCCTGGTGGCCGCGCGCGAGCTGGCCAGGAACGGCGGCAAGGGCGTGATCATCCACAACCTGATCACCTCCTGGTCGGTCCCCGAGGTGGTGCGCGAACACGGCGGCACCCCGGCCCGTACCCGGGTCGGCCACTCCTTCATCAAGGCCGAGATGGCGAAGTCGGGCGCGATCTTCGGCGGCGAGCACTCGGCGCACTACTACTTCAAGGACTTCTGGAACGCCGACACGGGCATGCTGGCCGCCCTCCACGTCCTCGCGGCGCTCGGCGGCCAGGAGGGCCCGCTCTCCGCCCTGACCGCCGAGTACGACCGCTACGTCGGCTCCGGCGAGATCAACTCGACGGTCGCCGACCAGGCCGACCGCCTGGCGGCCATCAAGGCGGCGTACGGCGCCCGCGAGGACATCACCCTCGACGAACTCGACGGCCTGACGGTCACCTCCACGGACTGGTGGTTCAACGTCCGCCCCTCCAACACGGAACCCCTGCTCCGCCTGAACGCGGAGGCAAGGGACGAGGCCACCATGACAAAGATCCGAGACGAGGCCCTGACCATCATCCGAGCCTGACCACACCCCTTTCAGCCCGTCCGGCGTTTGAGGACGAGGCCGTTCAGGCCGATGGGGGTCCAGGGGGGAGCCCCCTGGCGGGGTCGAAGGGGCAGCGCCCCTGGGGTCGGGAACGGGTAGGGGCGGCGGGGCGACCCCCTCCCACAGCCGCCCGACCCGACCTCGGCCCAACCCCGGCACCCCGCCCCCCACGGCGGTACGCTGACCAGGCACATCCGCACACGCACTCGCGCGCCCCCGAAGGGACACACACCCATGCCGCTCGAAGCCGGCCTCCTGGAGATCCTCGCCTGCCCGGCCTGCCACGCCCCCCTCAAGGAGCAGGAAGCCGGCGAGCAGGAAACCGAGCTGATCTGCACGGGCAAGGACTGCGGCCTGGCCTACCCCATCCGCGACGGCATCCCCGTCCTGCTGGTCGACGAGGCCCGCCGCCCCGCGTAACGCCGAGCCCCGCCACCCGCGCAAGCAGGCACCCGCAAAAGCCACCGCGCAAAAAGGCACCCGCGTAAAGAGGCACGCGCGCAAAAGGGCACCCGCGCAACAAGCCCGCGCCACGCGCACAACCCCGGCGCACACATAGAACCCCCGGCGATCGGAGGCTTCCGTCCATGCTCGACGAATCGCTGCTCGACACCCCCGAGGCCCTCTCGGAAGTCGACCGCCGCGGCCTGCTGCGCGGCGCCGCCGAGGCAGGCGCCCGCGTCCGCACAGCGGCCCGGCACGCCACAGAGGCCGGCGTGGGCGACCTCAAGCCCGACGGCCGCCCCCGCGCGGTCCTCATCGCGGGCCCCGGTGCCGCAGCGATCTGCGTCGCCGACCTCCTCGGCACGCTCGCCGGCCCCGGCAGCCCCGTCATCCGCCTCGCCCCCACCGGCGTCGCCCCTGCCGCGGGCGCCCTGCGCTGGGAACTCCCGGGCTGGACGGGGAGCGTCGACCTGCTCCTGATCACCACCCCCGACGGCACCGAACCGGGCCTGTCCCTGCTCGCCGAGGCGGCCTACCGCCGCGGCTGCACGGTCGTCGCCGTCGCCCCCGCCCGCACCCCGCTCGCCGAGGCGGTGGAAGGCGCCCACGGCCTCTTCGTACCGATGGCGACAGCCCCGTACGAGCTGGAGGAACAGGAGCTCGCCGCCTCCGCCCCCGGCGTCCTGTGGGCGCTGCTCACACCCCTCCTCGCCCTCCTCGACCGCACCGGCCTGGTCACCGCCCCACCGGAGGCCGTCGAGAAGATCGCCGACCGTCTCGACCACATCGCCGAACGCTGCGGCCCCGCCATCGCGACCTACAGCAACCCCGCCAAGACGCTCGCCGCCGAACTCGCCGACGCGCTGCCCGTCGTATGGACCGAGGGCGCCTCGGCGGGCCCCGCGGGACGGCGTTTCGCGGCCGCCCTCGCCGAACTCTCCGGCCGCCCGGCGGTCGTCGCCGAACTCCCCGAGGCACTCGCCGCACACAGCGCCCTGCTGGCCGGCCCGCTCGCCGCCAGCGCCGACCCGGACGACTTCTTCCGCGACCGCGTGGAGGAAGCACCCGCCCTGCACGCGCGCGTGGTGCTGCTCCGCGACCGCCCGATCGAAGGCCTCACCGCCGCACCGGCCGCCCGTGACCTGGCCCTCAGCCACGACACGCCGATCAGTGAACTGGAACCGGAACCCGGCGGCGAACTGGAGACCCTCGCCGAGCTGATCGCCATCACGGATTTCGCCGCCGTTTACCTGGCGCTCGCCTCGGGGGCCTGACGTTGACCCGCGCAACCCGCGCTTACTGACCAGCGCCCGCCGAGCGCGGCGTACGTACGGAGACGAAGACACAGCATGGACCGCCTCGACAACACCATCCGTCCCTACGCCTGGGGTTCGACCACCGCGATCCCGCACCTGCTCGGTGTCGAACCGACCGGTGAACCGCAGGCGGAGATGTGGATGGGCGCCCACCCGGGCGCACCCTCGCGCACCGGACGCGGCACGCTCGTCGAGGTCGTCGACGCGGACCCGGAGAAAGAACTCGGCCCGGCCGCCGTCGCCAGGTTCGGCCCCCGCCTGCCCTTCCTCCTCAAGATCCTCGCCGCCGGCGCTCCGCTCTCCCTCCAGGTGCACCCCAACCTGGCGCAGGCGAAGGAGGGTTACGAGGACGAGGAGCGCCGGAACATCCCCGTCGACGCTCCGCACCGCAACTACAAGGACGCCAACCACAAGCCCGAACTGATCTGCGCGCTCACCGAGTTCGACGGCCTGTGCGGCTTCCGCGACCCGCTCCGGGCGGCCACCCTCCTCGACGGCCTCGGGGTCGACTCCCTCAAGCCGTACGTAGACCTGCTGCACGCCCACCCCGAGGACGCCGCCCTGCGCGAGGTCCTCACGGCGATCCTCACCGCCGACCCCGAGGAGATGCACCACACGGTCGCCGAAGCCGCGGCCGCCTGCACCCGCCTCGGCGGCGACTACGCGCCCTACGCCGACATCGCGCACCACTACCCGGGCGACCCGGGCGTCATCGCCGCCATGCTCCTCAACCACGTACGTCTGCAGCCCGGCGAGGCCCTGTTCCTCGGCGCGGGCATCCCGCACGCGTATCTGAACGGCCTCGGCGTCGAGATCATGGCCAACTCCGACAACGTCCTGCGCTGCGGCCTGACCCCCAAGCACGTCGACGTCCCCGAACTCCTGCGCATCGTCCGCTTCGAGGCGAGCGACCCCGGCGTACTGCGCCCCGAGGCGTCCCCGGACGGCGAGGAGGTCTACGAGACCCCGATCGACGAGTTCCGGCTGTCGCGCTACGTCCTCCCCGAGGGCGGCTCCGCCCACGACCTCACCCGCGCCACCCCGCAGATCCTGCTCTGCACGGCCGGTTCCGTGCAGGCGGGCGAACACGAACTGCGCCCCGGCCAGTCGGTCTTCGTCCCGGCAGGCGAGAAGGCCGAGGTGTCGGGAGCGGGTACGGTCTTCCGGGCCACTGTGATCGTATGACCGGGGTTGTGGATACCTGACACGCCGTCCTCGGGCCGGGCTGCAAGAATGGCCCACCGGCAAAGCACGGGCAAAGCCGCGACGAGGCGGGGCCCCGGACGGCGTACGTACGAAGGCGAAGGGACAACGCGGACAGATGAGCGCGTCAGGCGGCACCAGGGCGATCGTGGCGGCACTCGGCGCCAACCTCGCGATCGCGGCATCGAAGTTCGTGGCGTTCGCGTTCAGCGGTTCCTCGTCGATGCTCGCCGAGGGCGTCCACTCGCTCGCCGACTCGGGCAACCAGTTCCTGCTGCTGATCGGCGGCAAGAAGGCCCAGCGCGAGGCGACCCCGCAGCACCCCTTCGGCTACGGCCGCGAGCGCTACATCTACGCCTTCCTCGTCTCCATCGTCCTCTTCTCGGTCGGCGGCATGTTCGCCATCTACGAGGGCTACGAGAAGATCCGCCACCCGCACCAGGTGGAGCACTGGTACTGGCCGGTGGGCGTCCTCGTCTTCGCGATCATCGCCGAGGGCTACTCCTTCAAGACGGCCATCAAGGAGTCGAACGAGCTGCGCGGCAAGCTGTCCTGGTCGCAGTTCATCCGCCGCGCCAAGGCACCCGAGCTGCCCGTGGTCCTCCTGGAGGACTTCGGCGCGCTCATCGGTCTCGTCCTCGCCCTCGGCGGTGTCGGCCTCGCCCTGCTCACCGGCGACGGCGTCTGGGACGGCGTCGGCACGGTCTGCATCGGCTTCCTGCTCGTCCTGATCGCCCTCGTCCTCGCCGCCGAGACCAAGTCCCTCCTCCTCGGCGAGGCCGCAGGGGTCGACGAGGTCAAGCAGATCGAGGCGGCCCTCGTCGACGGCGACACGGTCACCGGCATCATCCACATGCGCACGCTCCACCTCGGCCCCGAGGAACTGCTGATCGCCGCCAAGATCGCCGTCCAGCACGACGACACGGCCGCGGAGGTCGCCTCCGCCATCAACGCCGCCGAGGCCCGCATCCGCGCCGCCGTCCCCATCGCCCGCGTCATCTACCTCGAGCCGGACATCTACAGCGAGGCCGAGGCCACCAAGGGCCCCGACCGCGAGGCCACCCCCGGCGGACCGGCGCCGCACCCCGCCGGCCACTGACACCACTTCGCCGTACGACCAAGGGGCCCGCCGAACGCTCGGCGGGCCCTCGTCATACCTGCACGGCCCAGGGCGGCGGCGGGGGCACGACGACACGCTTCCGTACGGCAACCGCCGCGATCCCCAGTCCGAGCCCGGTGAGCGCGATCAAGCCACCCACCAGCGCGGCCACCCCGAGCAGGGCCGCCTCGGTGTAGTCGTCCGTCACACGGCCCTGGACCGCGCTCACCGGGACCGTGCCCCCGTGATCGTCGGGAAAGGCCCGCGAGTCCCGCACGTTCGACCGATGATCACCGAGCACGAAGAGCCGCCCCTCGGGCACCTGCACGTCGTACTTCTGGTGCGTCCCGTCGGCGATACCGCCCGCCAGGTACGGCTCGTCGAGCGGCTTTCCGTTCACCAGCAGCCGCTCACCCCGTTCTTCCCCCGTGCAGCAGACGATGTGATCGCCGCCGACTCCGATGACCCGCTGCATGACGACGGCGCCCTGATAGCGCTCCGGCGCCGAATAGAGCACGACGTCGCCCCGGCGCACCCCGGTCCCTCCATGCGCTCGTACACCAGCTGCTGCCCCTGCGTGTATGTCGGCGACATGCTGTCGCTGGCCACCGTGGTCCCGTGGAAGCCCGTCCACAGGCTCGCCAGCGCCACAACCACCAGCACGACACCCAGGGACCCCAGCACCCCCGCCCAGATTCCGAGCTTCCGAGCCCTGCCCATCGCCACTCCCTCCCCACACGGAACATCCGCGCCGCGCAGAGGCTAGCCGCCCGCTGCGAACCGGCTGCGCGGGCCCGCACCCTCGACGGCCGCGGGGCCTGATCACCCCCCGAGCGGCTGACCGAGCAGCTGCGGTCGGCGTCGGTTCCGCACCCTTGTCCGCGGCGACGACGATGCTCCATGGTGCTGACATCGTTGTCGCTCAGGACGTCTTCAGCCCCGATGGCCCCTGCGTCGGCGTCCATGCCACACCCTCAGCAAGATCTATCAGCGATTCCCGATCGCCCGGCATCCTGCAACATCCACAGCCCTGCTCGAAGGTGGGGAAGTCCCTGTTCGGCATGGTCTTCTGCCTCCTCTTCCGTTCGTAGGTGTCCTGGTATCGCCCTCCCAGCCCTGGACGCCGGCACCCGGCGAAGGTGCCGATCGGCTTGATGTGTTCGAAGGCGGACTGGGGCCGCCCGGGCGTCCGGTGTAGCTTGGAACCGAGCCAGACGTCGCTGCTGATGGCGGTCGGGCGGTCCCGGTGCGGACCGACCGAGGGAGAGAGGGCCTCCGACGGACTGCGCTGCGCGTACGCGGGCATGCCTGTGTCCTCTTCGGGCACCCCTGTGTCCGCCGCCGCGCAGATCAGCCGTACCCAACCCTCGTCCCAACCCCGAGGAGCAGCTCGCAATGACGACTGTCGACAACCGACAGGACTTCAAGGTCGCCGACCTCTCCCTGGCCGACTTCGGCCGCAAGGAGATCACCCTCGCCGAGCACGAGATGCCCGGCCTGATGGCGATCCGTAAGGAGTACGCCGAGACCCAGCCGCTGGCCGGCGCCCGTGTCACCGGCTCCCTGCACATGACCGTGCAGACCGCTGTGCTCATCGAGACCCTGGTCGCCCTGGGCGCGCAGGTCCGCTGGGCCTCCTGCAACATCTTCTCCACTCAGGACCACGCGGCCGCCGCCATCGCCGTCGGCCCGAACGGCACGCCCGAGAACCCGCAGGGCGTCCCGGTCTTCGCCTGGAAGGGCGAGACCCTGGAAGAGTACTGGTGGTGCACGGAGCAGGCGCTGACCTGGCCGGACAGCCCCACCGGCGGCCCCAACATGATCCTGGACGACGGTGGTGACGCCACCCTCCTCGTCCACAAGGGCGTCGAGTACGAGAAGGACGGCAAGGTCCCCTCCGTCGACACCGCCGAGTCCGACGAGCACCGCGTCATCCTCGAACTCCTGCACCGCACCATCACCAACGGCTCGCAGAAGTGGACCCAGCTCGCCTCGGAGATCCGCGGCGTGACCGAGGAGACCACCACCGGCGTGCACCGCCTGTACGAGATGCAGCGCGACGGCGTCCTCCTGTTCCCGGCGATCAACGTCAACGACGCCGTCACCAAGTCGAAGTTCGACAACAAGTACGGCTGCCGGCACTCCCTGATCGACGGCATCAACCGCGCCACCGACGTACTCATCGGCGGCAAGACCGCGGTGGTCTGCGGCTACGGCGACGTGGGCAAGGGCTGCGCGGAGTCCCTGCGCGGACAGGGCGCCCGCGTCATCGTCACGGAGATCGACCCGATCTGCGCGCTGCAGGCGGCGATGGACGGCTACCAGGTCACGACCCTCGACGAGGTCGTCGACAAGGCCGACATCTTCATCACCACGACCGGCAACAAGGACATCATCATGGCCTCGGACATGGCCAAGATGAAGCACCAGGCGATCGTCGGCAACATCGGTCACTTCGACAACGAGATCGACATGGCCGGCCTCGCCAAGATCCCGGGCATCGTCAAGGACGAGGTCAAGCCGCAGGTCCACACCTGGACCTTCCCCGACGGCAAGGTGATCATCATCCTGTCCGAGGGCCGTCTGCTGAACCTGGGCAACGCCACCGGCCACCCCTCGTTCGTGATGTCCAACTCCTTCGCGGACCAGACCCTGGCCCAGATCGAGCTGTTCACCAAGCCCGACGAGTACCCGACCGGCGTGTACACGCTGCCCAAGCACCTCGACGAGAAGGTCGCCCGTCTCCACCTGGACGCCCTCGGCGTGAAGCTGACCACGCTCCGCCCGGAGCAGGCGGCGTACATCGGCGTCGACGTCGAGGGCCCGTTCAAGCCGGACCACTACCGCTACTGAGCGGCTCGGCGCAGTCGATGGTGAGCGTGTCGGTGCGCTGACGCGCTCACCAGCAGCAGTTCCTCCGAGGCAGGCCCCCGCACCCCCGTGTCGGGGGCCTGCCCCTTTGGCTCTGCGGCCCGTCGGCCGGACCAGCCCGTCAAGACCCAGGACCCCCATGCCCCGCGGCCGTTATTCGCTCCACGATCCGCACGATCACACCCCCCTCGCAGAAGAGCACTTCCACTGCGCCCCCGGACCTTCCGGCTGGCGCTACGTCTCCCAACTCACCAGCCCCGCGGGCGATCACCGGGGCTCCGTCGACCTCGCCCTCGACGAGCTGGGCCGACCCATCCGCCTCGAACTGCATGCCGCGGGCTGGCAGGTCCGCGGTGCCGCCCTCGATGGCGTCACCTGGGTCCGGACGGACCCCAGCGGAGCCCAGGCCACCGAAGGCAACGTCCGCGCCCACGCCTTCACCGGCACATCCCCCGCGTTCCTCGTCGCCACCACCCGTCTCCTGCGCCTCACCCCCTCCGCCACAGCAACTCGCGTACGCCTCGTCGCCTTCACCGACCCCGTCCTCGCCCCGCGCACCGTGGACCAGTCCTGGGCCTTGGTGAACAGAGAAACACACGCCACTGACAACGCCTCTCTGACCGTGGACGAGTACCAGGTCACAGCCCTGGACACGGGTGAGCAGCACGCTGTACACATCGCCGGCGACGTGGTGCTCGCCGCGCCCGGCATCGAGCTCGAAGACCTCGAATCGCCGCCGTCCACATTCATCTGAGCGAGACGTTCGCCGAAGCGATGCAAGCTGCCTGGTCCAGGCCCGAACGGCAGCCGCGAAGGGGCTACGCCGGCGGTACGAACCCGGTGGACTCGGCGGTTCCGCCCGCTGGACGGTCGCTCGACGCTGCATCCCGCCGGGCGGTCTGGACGGCCTTGTGCGCCGGAGCCGCATGCGCCGTATGGGCAGCCGGCGAAGCCACCACCGGAGGGATTCCGGCCGGGGGCTCGTAGGAACTCGGCGCACCGGCCGGGTGCACCGCGTCCGTAGCCGGGCTCCCGACCGCGGCTCCCTTCGCGAAGGCCCGTCGCGCCTCCCGGGACTGCCGCTCCTGCATCACAGCCGCCAGAAACGCAGCTGGTGGAACTCCCTGGGGAACCGGCGTGCCCGTACGCGCCGAGAGGTCCGAGGCGAGCCGCTCCGCCATCGCCCAGCCGACCTGTGGGTCCAGCTGCTGCATTCGCGACAGATACTGACGGACGGCGAGCCACAGCCCGTCGGGAACCGCAGACAGATCAAGCCCCGAGAACCTCCCGGCCAGCCAGGGCGGTGGCGGAGGCAGAAAGCCCGTCCGCATCACAGGCACCCTTTCCCGAACGACGAGAGTCCCGGCGAATACATCGCCGAGCCGTCGCCCGCGAGCCGACACCAGGGATGCGATGCAGGCGACGACCCCGAACGTCATCAGGATCTCGACCACACCGATCCCACCCCGGACCAGCGCATGCCGGAACCGGATCGGCCCCCCGTCGTCCCGCACCACCCGCAGCCCGCACGCCAGCTTTCCGAGCGAGCGCCCATGGCTGAGCGTCTCGACCGCGATCGGCCCGCCCACCAGCACGAGAACGGAGGCCGCTATCGACACCGCGACTTGCGCCGCGTCATCCAGCGAGGCCGTGGCAGCTACGAGAGCGATGGTCAGGACCACGTAGACGAGCATGGCCACGGTCAGATCGAGCAGTACCGCAAGCGCCCTACTGGGCAGCCTCGCGGGGCGCAACTCCAGCGCCACCGCCTCGCCCGTCACAAGCTCACTCACGCCTGTAGTCCTTCCCCTGGCCTGCCCCGTGAAGGGCCAGTCTGCCAAGCTGGGGACGCATCGCGCCGCAGTACGAAAAGCTGACCCCAGGACGAGCCGCCGACGAACAGCCGAGGAGCAGGCAAACCGATGGACCTCGACGTATTCGTCACCGCCCACCGAGCCGAATGGGATCGCCTCGACGCTCTCCTCAGGCGTCAACGCCGTCTCACCGGTGCCGAGGCCGACGAACTCGTCGTGCTCTACCAGCGCACGGCCACGCACCTCTCTCTGATCCAGTCCAGCGCCCCTGACCCCCAGCTGACCGGACGCCTCAGCCAGCTCGTGGCACGCGCGCGTAGCGCAGTCACAGGCACCCGACGCGCCTCCTGGCGAGACGTCACCCGCTTCCTGACGCAGGGCTTCCCTGCCGCGGTCTACAGATCGCGCCGTTGGTGGGTCCCCACGGCGCTTCTTTCCACCGTCGTCGCCGTGCTCCTGGGCTGGTGGATAGGCACCCACCCCGAGGTGCAGGCCACGATTGCGGCCCCCAGCGAGCTGCGTGAACTCACCCGCCCAGGGGGACAGTACGAGACGTACTACTCGAGCCACCCTGCGGCGTCCTTCGCCGCCCAGGTCTGGACGAACAACGCCTGGGCCTCCGCTCAGTGTCTGATCCTGGGCGTCTTCCTCGGCCTGCCCGTCCTCTGGATCCTCCTCCAGAACATGATCAACCTCGGCGTCGGCTTCGGGCTGATGTCCTCGGCCGGCCGACTCGACACCTTCCTCGGCCTGGTCCTCCCACACGGCCTGCTCGAACTGACCGCTGTCTTCGTGGCCGCCGGAACCGGCCTCCGCCTCGGCTGGACCCTCATAGACCCGGGCCCCCGCTCCCGCCGCACGGCCCTTGCCGAGGAGGGCCGTGCCGCCGTGGGCATGGCGATCGGTCTCGCGCTCGTCCTCTTCGTCTCAGGCGCCATCGAAGGCTTCGTCACCCCCTCCGGCCTGCCCACATGGGCTCGAATAGGGATCGGGGTCGCTGTGGAACTCGCCTTCCTCATGTACGTCTTCGTCCTGGGCGGCCGAGCGGCCCGTGCAGGAGAGACTGGAGACGTCAAGGCAGCAGAGCGCAGCGCCACGGTGCCGACGGCCGCCTGATGTGCGACCGCGCCTCCCGACCTGTTAGTCTCTCCTTCGCCCCACAGGAGCCGTTGACACGGACCTGGTGGGGAGGTAGATTCGAACAGTTGCCTGGAACTGGATCTAGTCCGGTCGGCAACAGTGAGTATCTGCCTGCTTCTCGAAAACATCGATTTCGAAGAAGCCACTCCCGATGAATCGGAAATGAGCGGCCGGTCAGTCCGGCTCAAAACTTCTGATAAAGTGGGAGCCGCCGGAAAGGGAAACGCGAAAGCGGGAACCTGGAAAGCACCGAGGAAATCGGATCGGGAAACGGTCTGATAGAGTCGGAAACGCAAGACCGAAGG
>NZ_JBSFDG010000022.1:0-142807 GCF_053593775.1 Streptomyces sp. NPDC002092 | reverse complement strand
GACAAGCACGACCGACCCGACCGCCTCACCCGTACCAATGCATCAGCGGGTGCAATAGTGAAAATACCGACGCACTAAAGGTGAAAACGACCTCTGAGCTCAGGTTGTAGAAGAGGGGGGCCATGGACAGCCGAACTCGCAAGCTGCCCCTTGTCGTATGCGTGCTGTCCGTCGGCGCATTTCTCATGGGCAGCACCGCATTCGTCGTGGTCGGTCTGCTGCCGGCCGAGGTCGCGGACGATCCGGACGTCAGTGTGTTCCGGGCCGGACTGCTGATCACAGCGTTCGCTGTCGGCACGATCAACGGGCCTGATTGCGACACTGCGTCTGCCGCGGCGCTCAAGGCTGGTGCTGGCACTCGTCGTGTTCGCCGTCGGCCATGTGGTCGGCACGGGTGCAGGAGCAGGGTCGGCGCTGTCTGCTGCTACCGGCGACCCGACCGGTACGCCGACCCCAGCGCCGCCCGGCCGCAGGGACGCGATGCCCGGCCGTAGTTCGTCCGGCGTCTCCAGGTGCCGTGGCGCGCGCCCCCGCCAGGGCCGGATCGAGACGTCGCTGCTCCCCTGCATCGAAGTTGCACACCGGACTCACGTGTCCCAGTACTAGTCTGATCTTCGAATGCACGTGAACAGCTCTTCGAAGCACGGCACATGGGAAAGGTGACCCGCGATGTCGCTGAGCCTCGGCGATCCGGAGTCCATAGGCGGCTATGCGCTGGTCGACCGGCTCGGTAGCGGCGGCATGGGGATCGTCTATCTGGGGCGCTCGGACTCGGGACGACAGGTCGCGGTCAAGGTCGTACACGCCCCGTATGCGCAGGACGAGGAGTTCCGGACGCGCTTCCGGCAGGAGGTCGCGGCGGCCCGCCGGGTGAGCGGCGCGTTCACCGCGCCGGTGGTGGACGCCGATCCGGACGCCGAACAGCCGTGGATGGCGACGCTCTTCGTCCCCGGCCGCACGCTGTCGGACACCGTGGCCAAGGACGGCCCGCTGCGCGGACGCGAGTTGCGCGTGCTCGCGCTGGGTCTGGTCGAGGCGTTGCGGGACATCCACCGGGTGGGCATGGTGCACCGCGATCTGAAGCCGAGCAACGTCCTGATGGCCGAGGACGGCCCCCGCGTCATCGACTTCGGCATCTCGTACGCCGTCGACAACGAGGCCCTCACCATGACCGGCCGGCTGATCGGCACCCCGCCCTTCATGTCCCCGGAGCAGTTCGCCGCGCCGCGCGAGGTCACCGGCGCCTCGGACGTCTTCTCGCTGGGCTCGGTGCTGGTGTACGCGGCCACCGGAAACCGTCCGTTCGACGGCGACAGCCCGTACTTGACGGGGTATCAGGTGATGTACGAGGCCCCGGACCTCGACGGCATCGCCGAACCGCTCCGGAGCATCGCCGAGCGGTGCCTGGACAAGAACCCGGCCGCCCGCCCCGGCCTCGACGAACTCCATCGTATGCTCCGCGAGTTGCCGGACTCCGACGTACCGCCAGTTGTCTCCGTCGTGCCGGTCGCACCGGGACTGCCCGACTCCGCGGAAGCCGACCGCCGGGCCTCCCGCACCCACCCCTTCGCGCCGGGCCCGGCCGCGGACGCGGGAAGGGCGGAAGCGGTCGGAACCGGACCGGCCACGGACCCCGGCGGCGGCGCGTCCTCATCGGCATCGCCGCTGCCCTGGCGGTCACCGGAGTGGGCATCGCCGCGGTGAGACTCGGGTCGCACCACGACGACGCCTCCCCGCCGCCGACCGGATCCGTGTCCGCCTCGCCTTCGGCTCCCACGGTGACCCTGCCGCCGAAGCATGTGCAGTGGGACTACCAGATCGGCGGCGCGTACCCCCTGACGGCCGGTGCCCGGGTCGTGAGCCGCGACCACGACAGCGAGCCCGCGCCGGGCGTCTACAACATCTGCAACATCAACGCCTTCCAGGCACAGAAGGGCGAGGAGCGCGACTGGGACTCCGACCTGCTCCTGCGCGACGCCAAGGCCGACGTCGTGTACGACAAGGACTGGGGCGAGGCGGTCCTGGACATCCGCACGGCCGCCAAACGGCAACGGATCGCCGCCAGGCTGAACAGCTGGACCGACGCGTGCGCGGCCAAGGGGTACAAGGCCGTGGAGCCCGACAACTACGACGTCTTCACGCGCTTCCCGAAGTACCTCAAGGCCGGCCAGGCCGAGGCCTTGATGAAGCTGCTGTCCGCCCATGCCCACGACAAGGGCCTGGCCATCGCCCAGAAGAACGCCGCCGAGCTCCTGTCCGACCGTGCGTCCCTGGGCCTGGACTTCGCCGTCGCCGAGGAGTGCGCCGAGTGGAACGAATGCGGAGAGTTCGCAGAGGCATACGGCGACAATGTGCTCGTGGTCGAGTACACGGCGAAGGGCATGGCGAAAGCGTGCACCAACTGGGGCGGCAGCCTGAGCATCGTCCGCCGTGACGAGTCGGTCGTGCCCGAGGGCACCGGCGGCTACGTGCACCAGACCTGCTGACGCCCGCTCGCCCTGCGTGAACTGCCTGGCGTTTTTGTGGAATTGTGGTTTGCACTTTGCCTGTGCTTGCGTTGCCCGCTGCGCCGCCCGGACCTAGCCTCACCTGCGAAGCCGTGGGAAGGGCAGGCATGCTGAAGACCGTCCGCGAGCAGGCATCGGGTCTCACCAAAGATCAGCGCAATGCTTTTGTCGCCGCCTACCTGGGCTGGGCGATGGACGCGTTCGACTACTTCCTGGTGGTCCTCGTCTACAGCGAGATCGCCGACGACTTCCATGTCTCCCTCACCGACATGGCCTTCCTCACCACCGCCACCCTGGTGATGCGCCCGGTGGGTGCGCTGCTCTTCGGGATGTGGGCGGACCGCAAGGGCCGACGGCTCCCGCTGATGGTCGACGTCTGCTTCTACTCGGTCGTCGGGTTCGCCTGCGCCTTCGCACCCAACTACGCCGTGCTGCTGGTGCTGCGCCTGCTGTACGGCATCGGCATGGGCGGCGAGTGGGGCCTGGGCGCGGCGCTGGCCATGGAGAAGATCCCGGCCGAGCGGCGCGGTTTCTGGTCGGGGCTGCTGCAGAGCGGTTACTCGCTGGGATATCTGCTCGCCGCCGTGGCGTTCTTCGGCATCGAACCCGCCTTCGGCTGGCGGGGGTTGTTCGCCTTCAGCCTGGTGCCCGCCCTGGTCGCCTTGTGGGTGCGTACCCGGGTGGAGGAGAGCGAGGTGTGGGAGAAGAGCGTGGCGCTCAACCGCACCCCCGCCTACCAGGTGTTCAAGAACCCGGCGGTGCTCAAGCGCTTCGTCTATCTGGTCGCGCTGATGACCGCCTTCAACTGGATGTCGCACGGCACCCAGGACGTCTATCCGACCTTCGTCAAGAAGGGCCTGGGCCTGTCCCCGGACACCGCGATCGCCATCGCCGTGGTCTACAACATCGGCGCCATCATCGGAGGCATGGTGCTCGGCGCCTACTCCGAGAGGCTGGGCCGCCGTCGCACGATCATGGTCGCGGCTGCCGCGGGCCTGGCCGTCGTGCCCTTCTTCGTGCTGTCCACCGCCGTGGGCTGGCTGATGCTCTCCTCCTTCCTGATGCAGGTGTGCGTACAGGGCGCCTGGGGTGTCATCCCCGCGCATCTGACCGAGATGAGCCCGGATGCCATCCGGGGCTTCTACCCGGGTGTCACCTACCAACTGGGGAACCTGATCGCCGCCCTCAACCTGCCGATCCAGGAGGCCATCGCCGAGCGGCACGGCTATCCGGCGGCGATGTCGTGGACGGTGGTGCCCGCCCTAGCGGTGGTGATCGTCCTGAGCGCCGTCGGCAAGGAGGCCAAGGGCATCCGGTTCGGCAGCACCGGCACGCACGTCCCGACCACCGCAACGGCGGACACCGCCTAGCGGAACACCGATCGACGCGACGCGCACCGGCGCGAAGCGCAGCGCCATGGCGACCACGACGGCACTTCGCCCGTTCGGGTCAGCGGTCATCCGCCCGATCCGGCGTGTCGTCCTTGCCCGAGCGCCGCTCGTCGTACTCACTCCCCGCCTTCCGTGCCCGTTGGCCTGCCCACCGGGTGACAGGCGGGCGAAGCCTGAGGTGCCGTCCGTTTCCCGGGGCATGCATGAGGATCCCCGGCCGTACGGCGGGGCTCCATGCGCGGGAGGCGAGAGTGACGAACGAACGAGCCGATCTGGCCGGCCGGCACACCCACAGGGTCCCGGTGCTCATCGTCGGGGGTTCCCTGGTCGGCCTGTCGACCTCGTTGTTCCTCGGGCGACTGGGCGTGCGCCATCTGCTGGTGGAGCGTCACACCGGCACCTCCATCCACCCGCGTGGCCGCGGCAACAACATCCGCACCATGGAACTGTTCCGAGTTGCGGGAATCGAGCCGGCGATCCATGAGGCCGCCGCCACCCTGGCCGACAACCACGGCATCCTGCAGACCCCCACCCTGGTCACAGACGCGGGGGAGTGGCTGTTCCGGGAGATCGACCCCGGCGGCGGAGTGGCCCGCTTCAGCCCCGGCGCCTGGTGTCTGTGCAGCCAGAACGACCTGGAGCCGGTCCTCCTCGAACAGGCCGCGGCGCTCGGCGGCGACCTGCGCTTCGCCACCGAACTGATGTCGTTCGAGAGCGACCCCACCGGTGTCACCGCGGTGGTCAAGAGCCGGGAGACGGGCGAGCACAGCACCGTCCGCGCGGACTACCTCGTCGCCGCAGACGGCCCCCGCAGCCCCGTCCGCGAGCAGCTCGGCATCGGCCACAGCGGCCCCGGCGACCTGTTCCACAACGTCAGCATCACCTTCCGCTCCCGCCGCCTCGCGGACGTCGTCGGCGACCGCCGCTTCATCGTCTGCTACCTCACCGACCCGGAAGCCGACGGCGCCCTGCTCCCGGTGGACAACCGCGAGCACTGGGTCTTCCACGCCCCCTGGCACCCCGAACACGGCGAAACCCTGGAGGAGTTCACCAACCGGCGGTGCATCGAGCACATCCGCCGCGCGGTCGGCGTACCGGACCTCGACGTGGAGATCACCGGCCGGGCACCCTGGCACGCCGCCCAGCGCGTCGCCCGCAGCTACCGCTCCGGACGGGTCTTCCTCGCCGGAGACTCGGCCCACGAGATGTCACCCACCGGAGCCTTCGGCTCCAACACCGGAATCCAGGACGCCCACAACCTCGCCTGGAAGCTGGCCGCGGTGCTCGGCGGCTGGGCCGGGGAGGGCCTGCTGGACTCCTACGACGCCGAGCGCCGCCCGGTGGCGGAGGCGACCAGCGCCCGGGCCGCCGACCGGTCCGCCGAGCACAGCCACCCCGGGTTCACCCCGCCGCCCGACGCCGGCGGCGGCCCGCGGCGCGGTATCCTCAACGTCGCCCTCGGCTACCGCTACCGGCAGGGCGCCGTCGTCGGCACCGACCCGGCGGCCGCGGTCGTGCCGGAGAACCTCGAACTGACCGGCGAGCCCGGCAGCAGGGCACCCCATCTGTGGGTGTGGCACGGGGCCGAGCGGATCTCCACCCTGGACCTCTACGAACGGTCCCTGGTCCTGCTCAGCGACGGCGGCGACCCGAGCGGATGGCACCGGGCCGCAGGCCGCCTCGCCGAGGAGCTGTCGGTGCCCATCCGGGCGTACCGCGTGGGCAGCGGACCCGGGGCCGAACTGGTACCGGAAGGGGATGCCCAGTGGACGGAGCGGCATGGCATCACAGCCGGGGGAGCCGTGCTCGTGCGGCCCGACGGGTTCGTCGCATGGCGGTCGCCCGGCCCGGAGCAGGACGCCGAACCGGTACTGCGGCAGGTCCTGAAAACCGTGCTGTCACTGATCTGATCACCCGCGGTGGGACCCCTGTCTCAACCCTTGGTCCTGTCACCCAGGTGATCGCCCCGACTGGTGGTGAGGTGACGACTGACTGACGGTGGTTCACGTCGGGGTCCGGTCAAGTCAGCTGATGAAGTACCAGCTGCCGGGCCTTGGCGGAAGGACGTTCCTATGCGTTCTGCTCGCATTTTTCTGGCCACAGCGGCGGCTTCCGCCGTCCTCGCCATCGGTGCGCCCGGCGCGTTCGCAAGCGGTGGCGACGGGAATCATGACGGTTCTTCGCACGGCAAGGAGCACGGGAAGGAGCACGGCAAGGAGCACGGCAAGGAACACGGGAAGGAGCACGGCAACGAGTCCAGGCACGAGGAGCCGCGCGGCGGCGTGCACGCCGGCGGCGGTGCGCTGACCGCGGTGAACGACAACGGGGACTGGGGCGGCTCGCGGGACTCGAAGACGGATCCGGACACCTACCGGGACGACTCGTGGGGCAGCGACCACGACCACGGGGGCCGTGACGAGGACGGTGGCGGCCGCGGCAGTGACTCCTGGGGCGGCGGCGACCACGAGAAGCCCAAGGGCGGCATGCACACCGGCGGCGGGGCGCTCGCGGCGCCGACCGCGACCGCGGGCGGGCTGGCCGTACTGGGCGTCGTCGCCACCGGGCTGTATGCGGTGCGCCGCAAGAAGCCGGCCGTGGGCACGGCCTGACCCGTGCCCGATGCAATAGCGCAGCCGCGGCCGTCACCCGAGCCCCGTGCGGCGGCCGCGGCGTAGCGCTCCGCCGGGCCGCGCTGGAAGGGCCGCGCGGGCCGTCGACTGTCCGCGGCCCCGCGCCCCTTCAGGGCGCTGCCGCACCGCAGCGGATCGCGCCCGGCCTGTTCAGCGCCCCCGCCGTCGTGCCCGAATGAGGTGCTCTCCCATGGCAGTTCCTCCTCCCTCTCGTCCCTCTCCTCCCTCTCCTCACGCCGACGACCAACCGGCGCCCACCGAACCTGGACTGCCCCGCTCGGGCGTGATGATGATCTGCGCCGCCGCCTGCCTGGTGCTCGCAGCGAGCATGATCAGCGGACAGGACACCTCCGCCGACGCTCCCCACCAGCAGTCCGCCGCGTCCGTGCGGCACCCCGCCACGGCGACGATGTCCCCGGGGCAGCCGGTGGGCAAGCACCTGCCCCGGTCGATGCCCGTGCGCCTGCGCATCCCCAAGATCTGGGTCGACGCCCCCTTCACGGGCCTGTCCATCGGCCCCAACGGACAGCTGCAGCCTCCCCCCGCCAACAACACCAACCTCGTCGGCTGGCACACCAAGGGAGCCTCCCCCGGAGAGACGGGGACCGCGGTCATCGCCGGGCACGTCGACACCAAGACGTCCGCGGCCGTCTTCGCCAACCTCGGCCAGCTGACCAAGGGCGACGTCTTCTACGTCCAGCGCGCCGACGGGCGCACGGCGACCTTCCGGGTCGACAGCGTGGAGACCTTCGAGAAGGACGACTTCCCCAGCGACCGCGTGTACGACGACACCCCGCAGGCCCAGGTGCGGCTCATCACCTGCGCGGGCAACTACGACCGGTCGGTCATGGACTACACGGACAACCTGGTGGTCTTCGCCCACCTCGTCTGAGCGTCACCCGCGTAGGCCATACGAGTCGCGCGCTGCGGGCCACGGGCACACGATCGAGGAACGCCGACGCCGCCGACGCCGGCTTCCGCCCCCGCGAAGGAGATGTGCGCAGGATGACGACCACGTCCGAACGTGTTTCCCGTCCGCCGGCCCGACAGGTGTCCCCCCGGGTCTCCCAGTCCGTGTTCGACGGCTCCAGACTCCGGGTCGTCCTGCTGGTGGACGTCTACGACGGAGCCCAGCAGCAGTTCCTGGAGGCGTACGAGCTCCTGTGCAACCAGGTCGCCTCCGTCCCCGGACATGTCAGCGACCAGCTGTGCCAGTCCATCGAGAACCCCTCCCAATGGCTCATCACCAGCGAGTGGGAGAGCGCCCCGCCGTTCCTCGCCTGGGTCAACAGCGAGGAACACGTGCGGATGGTGGAGCCGCTGCACAGCTGCGTCCGCGACACCAGGTCGCTGCGCTTCCACATCGTCCGCGAGACCGGCAGCCCGGCCCCCGACGCCGGGCACGGCAAGCGCCGGCTCCAGGCGGCCCCCAGGATCGGCGACGGACTGATCCGGCACGCCCTCACCTTCACCGTCACACCGGGCAGCGAGGAGAAAGTCGCGAAGATCCTCGCCGACTACGCCTCACCCGAACCGAAGGTCGACGACTCCACGAGGCTGTGCCGCACCTCCCTGTTCATGCACGGAAATCGGGTGGTACGGGCCATCGAGGTGCGCGGCGACCTGCTCGCCGCACTGCGCCATGTCGCCCGGCAGCCCGAGGTGCGCGCCGTCGAGGAGGCCATCAACCCGTACCTGGAGCAGGACCGGGACCTCGACGACCCCGAGTCCGCCCGCGTCTTCTTCACCCGGGCCGCACTGCCCGCCGTCCACCACGTGACGCTGGAGCAGCAGGACCCGCAGGAGGAGCGGCACGCCCTGTCCTATCCGGTCCGGCCCGGCTGCGGCATGCGCCTGGCCGAGGCGCTGGCCCGGCAGGACGAGGCCGCGGCGGACGACCCGCGCAGCCCGATCCTGCGCAGCACCATCTTCCAGCGCGATGACGTCGTCGTACGCCTGATCGACGTACGCGGTGGACTGGCGGCCGCCGACCCCGCCCTCGCCCTCGGCCTCCAGGACCCCGGGCAGCTGGCCGAGCTGACGAGCTTCCGCATCGACGCGTCCGCGCCCCTGCACGGCGAGCTCGCACGCTGCATCGGGCTCGCCCGCATGGACCGCGTCACCGACCGCCGCTCGCCCGAGGCCTGAGCTGCCCTCAGCCGGCCGTGGCGGCCACAGCCCCCACGTCGATGCAGGACCTGATCGGAGGAACGCCGTGATCACATCCCGTCCCAGAATCGTGGATCTCAGCGAGGTCGAGCCCAACCGTCGGCGCGGCGGTGACCTGCGTGCCATGCTCACCCCCGCCACGGTCGGCTCCACCAGCGGATTCATGGGCGTCGCCATCGTCCAGCCCGGCGAGCGCATCGGGGAGCACTACCACCCGTACTCCGAGGAGTTCGTGTACGTCGTGTGCGGGGACCTGGAGGTGGACCTCGACGGCGTGCCCCAGCCGCTGCGGCCCGAGCAGGGTCTCATGATCCCCATGCACATGCGGCACCGCTTCCGCAACGTCGGCAACGTCGAGGCCCGCATC
This sequence comes from Streptomyces sp. NPDC002092, assembly GCF_053593775.1. Lineage (NCBI taxonomy): Bacteria > Bacillati > Actinomycetota > Actinomycetes > Kitasatosporales > Streptomycetaceae > Streptomyces > Streptomyces sp. NPDC002092. The sequence continues at coordinate 133,743 of NZ_JBSFDG010000022.1, read as the reverse complement.
GTCTTCCACCTCGGCCCGCTGGCCCCGAGCCCGCCGCTCGGCCATGTCGACACCGAGGAGAGCGACGCCGCCGCGGAGGTCCCGTCATGACACGCCGGGTGGCGGTCACCGGCATAGGCGTCGTCGCACCCGGCGGCACCGGCATACCGGCGTTCTGGGACCTCCTGGCCGCCGGGCGCACGGCGACGCGGGGCATCACCTTCTTCGACCCGGCCGGCCTGCGCTCCCGGATAGCCGCCGAGTGCGACTTCGACCCGGCGGCGCACGGTCTCGACGCGGAGCAGACCGCACGGTGCGACCGCTACATACAGTTCGCCCTGGCCGCCGCGGCGGAGGCGATACGCGACGCCGGCCTGGAGCCCGAGCGGGAGAACCCCTGGCGGGTCGGGGTCTCGCTGGGCACCGCGGTCGGCGGCACCACCCGGCTGGAGCACGACTATGTGCTGGTCAGCCATCACGGGCAGCGCTGGGACGTGGACCCGCAGGAGGCCGGCCCGTATCTGCACCGTGCGTTCGCGCCCAGCACGCTCGCCTCCACGGTGGCCGAGCGGTTCGGGGCGCGCGGCCCGGTGCAGACCGTCTCCACGGGCTGCACCTCGGGGCTCGACGCCGTCGGCTACGCCTTCCACACCGTGGAGGAGGGTCGCGCCGACGTGTGCATCGCCGGCGCCTCGGACTCGCCGATCTCCCCGATCACCATGGCCTGCTTCGACGCGATCAAGGCCACGTCCGCGAACAACGACGACCCGGCGCACGCCTCGCGCCCCTTCGACGCCGACCGCGACGGGTTCGTCATGGGCGAGGGCGGCGCGGTGCTGGTCCTGGAGGAACTCGACCACGCCCGGGCCCGCGGCGCGCACGTGTACTGCGAACTCGCCGGCTACGCCACCTTCGGCAACGCCTACCACATGACCGGACTCACCCGTGAGGGCGTGGAGATGGCCAAAGCCATCGAGGCCGCCCTCGACCACGCCCGGCTGGACGGCACGGCGATCGACTACGTCAACGCGCACGGCTCGGGCACCCAGCAGAACGACCGTCACGAGACCGCCGCCGTCAAGCGGGCCTTGGGCCCGCACGCCTACGACACCCCGATGAGCTCCATCAAGTCCATGGTGGGCCACTCCCTCGGCGCGATCGGCGCCATCGAACTCGTCGCCTGCGTCCTGGCGTTGGCCCACCAGGTGGTCCCGCCGACCGCCAACTACGAGACCCCGGACCCCGAGTGCGACCTGGACTACGTCCCGCGCATCGCACGCGAACGGAAACTGGACAGCGTGCTCTCGGTGGGCAGCGGGTTCGGCGGCTTCCAGTCCGCGGTGGTCCTGACCCGGCCGAGGGAGAAGACACGATGAGCGAACCGCATCCACGGCGGGCGGCCATCACCGGAATCGGCGTGGTCGCACCCAACGGATCAAGCACGGAAACCTTCTGGAAGTCCGTCAAGGAGGGCATCAGCGTCCTCGACCGGGTCACCCGCGAGGGCTGCACGCATCTGCCGCTTCGGGTGGCGGGCGAGGTCCGCGACTTCGACCCCTCCACCGCCGTCGAGGAACGCTTCCTCGTCCAGACCGACCGGTTCACGCACTTCGCCATGGCCGCGGCCGACCTCGCGCTGGACGAGGCCCGGCTGGGCCGGGCCGCAACCGACGGCTCGCCCTTCTCCGTGGGCGTGGTCACCGCGGCCGGTTCCGGCGGCGGCGAGTTCGGGCAGCGGGAACTGCAGCAACTGTGGGGAAAGGGCAGCCGGTTCGTCGGCCCCTACCAGTCCATCGCCTGGTTCTACGCCGCCAGCACCGGCCAGATCTCCATCCGCCACGGGTTCAAGGGCCCCTGCTCGGTCGTCGCCGGCGACGAGGCCGGCGGCCTGGACGCCCTCGCGCACGCGGCGCGTGCGGTGCGGCGCGGCACCGACGTGATCGTGACCGGATCGACCGAGGCGCCGCTCGCCCCGTACTCCGTCGTCTGCCAGCTCGGCTACCCGGAGCTCAGCACCGAAGCCGACCCGGCCCGCGCCTACCGCCCGTTCACCTCCGCGGCCTGCGGATTCGTCCCCGCCGAGGGCGGCGCCATGTTCGTCGTGGAGGACGAGGAGACGGCCCTGGCGCGGGGCGCGCGCGTGCAGGCGGTGCTCGCCGGGCACGCGGCCACCTTCACCGGCGCCTCCCGTTGGGAGCAGTCCCGGGAAGGCCTCGCCCACGCCGTCCGGGGCGCACTGGCCGAAGCCGGCTGCGCCCCCGAGGAGATCGACGTCGTCTTCGCCGACGCCCTCGGCGTGCCGGAGGCGGACCGGGCCGAGGCCCTCGCGATCGTCGACGCGCTCGGCGCGCACGGCACCCGCGTGCCCGTCACCGCACCCAAGACGGGCATCGGCCGCGGCTACGGCGCGGCGGCGGTCCTCGATGCCGCGGCGGCGGTCCTCGCCATGGAGCACGGACTGATCCCGCCCACCCCCAATGTCTACGACATCTGCCACGAACTCGACCTCGTGACCGGCCGGGCCCGCGCCGCCGAGGCGCGCACGGCGCTGGTCCTGAGCCGGGGCCTCATGGGGTCGAACTCGGCGCTGGTGCTGCGGCACGGCGCCACCGGCACTTCGTCCTGAGGCGCCGCGGAGCAGTAGAGGAGAACCACATGTCCGACCGAATAACCGTCGAAGAGCTGGCCGAACTCATGAAGAAGTCCGCCGGTGTCACCGTCACCCCCGAGGAACTCGCGCTGCACAACCCCGGCTTCGACACCCTGGGCGTCGACTCGCTCGGCCTGCTGGGCATCGTGGGCGAACTGGAGAACCGCTACGGCACACCGATGCCGGCCGACGCCGAACGCTCCAAGACCCCCCGGCAGTTCCTCGACCTCGTCAACAGTGCCCTCATGACAGGAGCGTGAGATGACCGGACACACACAGAACGAGATCACCATCGCGGCGCCGCTGGACCTGGTCTGGGAGATGACCAACGACCTCGAGAACTGGCCGCGGCTGTTCACCGAGTACGCCTCCGTCGAGGTCCTGGCCCGGGAGGGACGCAAGACCACCTTCCGGCTGACCATGCACCCCGACGAGAACGGCACCGTGTGGAGCTGGGTCTCCGAACGCGAACCGGACCGCGACACGCTCACCGTCAGGGCCCGCAGGGTCGAGACGGGACCCTTCGACCACATGAACATCCACTGGCGGTACGAGGAAGTGCCGGGCGGCACCCGCATGGTGTGGACGCAGGACTTCGCGATGAAGCCGGAGGCGCCGGTCGACGACGCCTGGATGACCGACAACATCAACCGGAACTCCAAGGTCCAGATGGGGCTGATCCGGGACCGCATCGAGAAGGTCGCCGCCGAGCGCGGTGCCACTCCGGGTCTGACCGACTGAGCCGGACGGAGAACCAGCCCCCATGCACCAAGCACTGATCGTCGCCCGTATGGCCCCGGGGTCGGCCCCGGACATCGCCAAGGTGTTCGCGGAGTCCGACCGGGGAGAGCTGCCGCATCTCGTCGGGGTGGTCCGGCGCAGCCTCTTCCAGTTCGGCGACGTGTACATGCACCTCATCGAGTCCGAGCGGGAACCCGGACCCGCCATCGCCAAGGTGACCGAACACCCCGAGTTCCGGGACGTCAGCGAGCGGCTGTCCGCGTACGTCAGCGCGTACGACCCCGACACCTGGCGCTCCCCGAAGGACGCCATGGCGCAGCGCTTCTACCTCTGGGAGCGCGACCCGGCCGGCTGACCCCGCCGTGACCTCACCGGTCGCCGGGCCCGCAGTGCCGCGGGCCCGGCGACCGGTGGTCTTGAGGGGGCCGTTCAGCCCGGGACGTGACAGTCGAACGCGTGCAGATAGGGGTTGACCGGGCGGATGTCGTCGATGGCCAGCCCCGCCTCGGTCAGCCGGCCGACCATGCTGTCGGTGGTGTGCTTCGCCCCGCCGACGTTGAGGAGCAGCAGCAGGTCCATCGCGGTGCTGAACCGCATCGAGGGCGAGTCGTCGACGAGGTTCTCGATGACCACGACGCGGGCCCCCGGGCCGCCCGCCGCACGGACGTTGCGCAGCGTCCGGGCGGTGCTGTCGTCGTCCCACTCCAGGATGTTCTTGATGATGTACACGTCCGCCGCGACCGGCACGGACACCCTCACGTCGCCGGGCACCACGCAGGCGCGGTCCGCGAGGTCGCCGCCCGGCCGCAGCCTCGGCAGCGCGTTCTCCACCACCCGCGGGAGGTCGAGCAGAGTGCCGTGCAGCGAGGGGTACTTGTCCAGCAGGCTCACCAGCACATGCCCCTGCCCGCCGCCGAGATCGGCGACCGACGAACTCCCCGACAAATCGAGGAAGTCGGCGACGTCCCGCGCCGACTGCACGCTGGAGGTCGTCATGGCCCGGTTGAAGACGTCGGCGGACTCCGGGGCGTCCTCGTTGAGGTAGGGGAAGAACTCCTTGCCGTACAGGTCCTCGACGACATTGCGCCCGGTGCGCACCGCCTCGTCGAGCCTCGGCCAGGCGTCCCAGGTCCATGGCTCGGTGCACCACAGCGAGATGGCGCGCAGACTGTTCGGATCGTCCTCGCGCAGCAGCCGGGAGACATCGGTGTGGGCGAAGGTCCCGTCCGCCAGCTCCGCGAAGACGCCGTAGCAGGAAAGGGTCCGCAGCAGCCGTCGTAGCGGCTTGGCCTCCGCCTTCACCGCCGCAGCCAGGTCCTCCGCGGTCATGGGGGTGTCACCGAGGGCGTCAGGGACTCCCAGCCGGGCGGCGGCCCGGAGGGCGGCGGCACATGCCGCCGCGAACGCTAGCTCCCTCAGCCGCATGGACGGCGGTGGGGCTGTCTGTGCGGTCGTCATGTGCCGCTTCCTTCCTTCTGGGCCCGCAAGCGGGCCGTGACCTGTGGGTCAGCACATTCCCGCGGGCTGGGAGGCCCGGCAGGAGTTGTGTTCGAAGGTGTTGCCCGCGCCGTGGTCGGCGTTGATGAGGTCCGCCGGGGAGTTGCCCTCGACCACGTTGTCGCTGATCCGGTTGCGGTCGCTGGTGACTCCCACAAAGCTCTTGAACAGGACGATGCCGCCCGACATCGACGAGTTGCCGACGTTGTCCCTGACCACGTTCCGCGTCACCAGGGTGTCCTCGGCACCGGTCAGGACGATGCCGGAGCCCTGCAGGGCGTCCAGCCGCGCGGTCTTCGGGCACGACTTGTTGTTGCGTACGAGGAGGTTGTCGCGCACGGTCAGCGCCCCGGCCTTCGGCTTGTTCTCGTCGCCGACGACGAACACCGCCACGCAGTTGGCGGTCGCGCGGTTGCGAGCGACGGTGAGGTTGCGCAGGCGCCGGACCGTCAGGCCGATCCGGTTGCCCTCCAGCCGGTTGTGGTCGATCACTGTCCCCCCGGTGTCCGTGGCGCCTGCCTCCTCATTGATCGTGTTGGCGAGGAAGACACCCGCGTCGCCGTTGTTCAGGGCGCTGTTGTCCTGGATCAGAGAGCGGACCGAGCGCTCCTGGGCGATGCCCCACACGCCGTTGCGTGCCGTGGTCACATTCCGCACGGTCAGCCGGTCGGTGGCCATGGCGAACACCCCGGTCCTGGCGAAGCCCGTGACGGTCAGCGAGGCGATGGTGACGCCCTTGACGTCACGGTCCTTCGTGCCCAGGACACAGATACCGTTGCCGCCCTCGGCGCAGCTGTTGGCGGCCTTCTTCCGGCTCGGCTCGATCACTGTGGCTCGCCCCATGCCGCGCAGGGTCAGCCCGGGCGTGGTCACCTTGATGCTCTCGTGGAACGTGCCGGGGGCCACGAGAACGGTGTCTCCGGGCTTTGAGGCGTCCACCGCCTTCTGGATCGACTGGCCCGGCATGACCACATGGAACGCATGACGGGCGGCCGGCGGAGCGGCACCCAACCCGGTCCCGACCACCACGGCCGTGCACATCATGTATGCAATCCGGTATTTCTTCATATCGCGCACGCTATGACCAGATAGGACGTTTACCTGCCGAATGGGCCGTTCGGCGGCGTGTCCTGCGGGCACCCTGCGCCTGGCGCGGGCCCGGGGCGGGGCGGCATCCGTCAAATAGGCTGATAACCGGAGATACTTCGTACGGCGCCTTCGGAGTGTCCGGGGCGTGTCGCATGAGCAGGCCGCTGCGGGCCGGGCGGGAGCGATGTTGATCCGTGTTCTTCTCGTCGAGGAGACCGACCTGGTGCGCGGGGCACTGGCTGCCCTGCTGACACGTGAGGAGGACATCGACGTGGTCGCAGCGGCACCGGGGTGCGGGCAGGCCCTCACACGGGCGCTGTCGTACCGGCCCGATGTCGTCGTCATCGACTGTGACGGTGATGCCGTCGAGGACGGGGCGCTCGGTACCTCGCAGGAGCTGAGCGAGCGGCTTCCGGAGTGCCGGATCCTGCTGGTGGCCGGCGCGGCGACGCCCGAGTATCTGCGCCAGGCGCTGGCCCAGCCCGTCGCGGGACTCATCGGCAGGAACAGCCCCAGCAACTTTCTGACGGAGGGCGTGCGCAAGGTGGCGGCGGGCGGGCGGTTCATCGACCCGGAGCTGGCGCTGCTGGCGCTCTCCTCGGGTCGCAGCCCGCTGACCCCCAGGGAGCTCGAGGTGCTGCGGCTGGCGGCGGACGGCACTCCGACGCGGGAGATCGCGGAGCGGCTGTCGCTGTCGGTGGGAACGGTCCGCAACCACCTCAACGCGGTCTCCCGGAAGACCGGTGCACGCAACCGCATCGACGCGATCCGCATCGCCCGGCAGTCGGGCTGGCTGTAACCGGGTCCGCAGCGGGGCGCCCGCCTCACATGGCTCTACGGTGGGCGAGTTCGCCGCCCCCTGCCGGTCGCTCCGTGCTTTCTCGCCCGTCCCAGTGGCCGATGAGGTCGCGGTAGAGGGCGCAGTCGGCCATCAGCCGGTCGTGTGTGCCGAGGCGGCAGTGCGAGCCGTCCATGACGAGGACGAGGTCGGCGCGCAGCGCGGAACTGATCCGGTGGGCGCAGACGATCAGGGTGGCCGGGCTGTGGGCGAAGGCCCGTTCGGCGACCGCCTCCGCCGCCGGGTCGAGATGGCAGGTGGCCTCGTCCAGCAGGACCAGCCGGGCCGGCGGCAGCAGGGCCCGGACCAGGGCGATCAGCTGCCGCTCGCCTGCCGAGAGCACGGCAGGATCCACGGTCCCGCCACAGCCGCCGAGGCGCCGGACGAGCGCCTGCGCACCGATGGCGCGGACCGCCGCGTCCAGCTCGGACTCGGTGGCCGCGGGCTCGAGGTAGGCGAGATTCTCGCGCAGGGTGCCGGCGAACACATAAGCCTCCTGGGGGATCAGCACACGGCACCGTGCCAACCGGCCCCGATCCAGCTCCCGCACCGGCACACCGCCCAGCCGGATCAGGCCGGCCCGCGGTTCGAGCACCCCGGCGATCAGCGAGGCCAGCGTCGACTTGCCCGCCCCGCTGGGCCCCACGACGGCCAGATGCGTGCCAGGCGCGAGTACAAGGTCGAGATCCCGGACGACCGGCTCGGCGGAACGGGCGTATCCAAAGGTGACCCCGCACAACTCGACCCGGCCGTCGCGGGGCTGCGGTGCGACGGCGGAGGGGGCGGACGGTCCGGGGCGGCAGTCCGAGGGCTGAGCCCTCCCGAGCGGGTCGGCCGCGGCTGTGGGGAGTGGCGGTCCGGTGCCCCTCTCCAGGGATTGCGGCCTTGTGGGGCCGCCCGAAAACGCCGTGGTGGACAGGCTGGCAGCCCTGTGCGCCCCGGGGCCGAGGGCGGCGGGTGGCGCGTTGTCCGGCTTGGTGCTCTCGTCGAGGGAGTGCGGCCCTTCCGGCCCATCCGGCACCGCATGGCCGGCAGCCCTGCCTCGTACCGATCCGTCAGCAGCAGACCAGGCCTTGCCCGGCTCGGTGCCCCTCTCCAGGGATTGTGGCGTGCTCGGACCCCCAGGAAACACCCTGGGGATCCGGCGGGCAGTCCTGCGCCTTCCCGGGCCGGGGGCCATGTCCGGGTCGGTATCTCTTCCCGGAGTTCTCGGCTCGCTGGGCCCGCCCGGCACCATCCCTGGGAAGCCGTCGGCAGGACTGCCGCTTCCCGAGGCCTCGGCAGCGGGTGCGGCGTTGCCCGGCTTCGTGTCCGTAGGTCCGGGAGGGGGTGCCGTCGGGGTGGATGCCTCCAGGATTCGGGTGAGGGTGACCAGGAGCCACAGGCCACTGCCGCCGAGGCCCTGGACGAAGCCCCGCAGAGCCGGTTGCAGGGACTGGGAGACGTAGGTCAGGGCGCCCAGGACGGCTCCGGTCGTCATGCCGCCGTGGACCAGCCAGGGGGTTCCGGCGAGGATCAGCACGATCGGCAGCCAGCCGCCGACGCCCAGGGCGGCGGTCCGCACGGCGGTGAGCCGGGCCAGGGCGCGGGCCGCGTCCGCCGCCGCGTCGATGCGGACGCCGACCCGGGCCCGTACGACGTCCTCGGCACCGCAGGCCGTGACGTCCCGCAGCCCGTCGGCCACCGCGCCCACCTGCTCGGCGATGGCCTCGTCGGCCAGCACGACAGCCCGCTGCCGGGCGGCCATCGCGTGCAGGGCCAGCAGGAACAGCGCGAGCCCGGCCGCGAGGGGCGGCAGCACGAACAGCAGGAGGGCGGGATCGAGTACGACCAGCCCGAGCAGCACGCTCACCGCGGTGACCGAGAAGGTCTGCACGAACATCACGATCGCCCCGTACGACTCGCGGGCGATCTCGACCTGTTCGGTCAGCCGCGCGACGCCCGCCGTGTCGGGCGGTCCGGTGAGACGGGCGGAGCGCTGCAGCGTACCCGTGGTGACGAGGGTGACCAGGTCGTCGCGGAACGGTTCGACGACATCGGCGAGTTGGAGTGTGGCCTGCCGGGTGCCCCAGGCGCCGAGCAGGACGGTGCAGGCCAGCAACGCCAGCCAGCCGAGGCCTTCGGTACTGCGGCCGGCGAGGAAGCCGTCGTCGACGGCCCGGGCCACCAGCCAGCCGGAGAGCAGCGCGGGCACCGCCTGCACCAGCGACCAGCCGGCGAGCCGTGCGAACTCCCGGCGCCGGGCGCGGAGGGCGGAGCGAAGCAGGCCGTGGGCCGCCCGGTTCATCGCGGCCCCCCGTCGGGCGGCCGGAACACGGCCCGGTACTCCGGGTCCGCCCAGAGAACCCGGTGGGTGCCCTGTCCGCGGACGCGGCCCGCCTCCAGCCAGACGACGTGGTCCGCGCGGGCCGCGGTCGACGCCCGGTGGGTCACCACCAGCCGGGTACGGCGGGCGAGCCGCCCGGACCCGGTGAGCACCTTGCCGATGTGGTGCTCGGTGACGGTGTCGAGGCCGGCCGTCACGTCGTCGAGCACCAGGACACGGCCGGCCGGGCCGGCCTGGACGAACGCGCGTGCCAGGCCGACCCGTTGGATCTCCCCGCCGGACAGCGGGGCGGTGGCCGGCCGGGTGCCGTACCCCTCGGGCAGAGTCTGGAGGAAGGCGTCGGCGCGCGCGGCGGTCGCCCCCGCCAGCACCTCGGCCTGCGCGGGGGTGCAGGCCCCGAAGGCGATCGCGTCGGCGTACGTCTCGCCCAGCAGCACCGGCCGGTCGAAGCCGTACGCCACGGCCCGCCGCAGCGCCGCGCGGCCCACGTCAGGCAAAGGCACCCCGTCGAGCAGCACCTCGCCCTCGTTAGGGTCGGCCAGCCGCCCGGCCAGCGCGGCGAGCAGCGACTTGCCGGATCCCGAACGCCCCACCACGGCCGTCAGCAGGCCGGGCGGCGGGGCCAGGTCGACCCCGGCCAGTACCGTGCCGCCCTCCGGCGTGCGGACGGTCACCCGGCGGAACTCCAGCCGGCCGCCGCCCCCGTCCGGTAGTCGTGCGTCGCCGTACACCACCGCGGGTTCCGCCAGCACCTCGGCGACCCGCCCCGCCGTGGCGCGCGCGAAGGCGAGCCGGTGCGCCGAGGCCACCAGTGAACTCACCCCCGTCGCCAGCAGCACGTACTCGCTCGCGGCAAGCGTCTGGCCCGGTGTGATGCGGCCCCGGGCGAGCTCCAGTCCTGCCACCGCCAGCACGGCGACCTCCAGCAGGGGGACGACCGCAGCGTCCCGCGCGGAGACCCGGGCGTACGCCCGCCACATGCCCATGCCGTGGCGGTGCAGTTCCGGCAGCGGCTGCAGGATCCGCTCGGCCTCCCGGGCCGTGGTCCCGGCCGCGGTGATGGAGCGGATGCCGGTGAGGGCGTCGACGAGGCGTCCGGCGATACGGCCCTGCGCGGCGAAGTAGCGGTCGTTGACGTCGGAGACGTCACGGACGAAGGCGCGCACCACCAGGACGACCAGCGGCAGCCCGGCGAGGAACGTCAGGCACAGCCAGGGGTCGATGAGGGCCAGCGCGACCACCGCCCCGACCGGGGGCAGCACTTCGGTCACCGCCCACACCAGACCCGAGGGCGCGCTGCCGGTCCGGGCGGTGTTGCTCACCAGGCGCGTCACCAGATCGCCGGGAGTGTGGCGGCGGGTGGCACGGGCGCCCATGTCGAGGATGTGCCCCAGCAAGGTGTGACGCAGCCATGCCGTGGAGCGGGAGTTGGCCACGGCGCCCGCGTAGTCGTCCGCCGCGTCGCACACCACGAGGAGCGTGACGGCCACGGCGGACAGGGCCAGCCACAGGGTGGCGTCACCGCGCCCCAGCACGGCGTCGACCGTGCGGCCCATGACGGCGGGCAGGAGGACGTAGACCCCCGCGAGCACAAGGGATGTGGCGGCCAGGGCACCGCCCCAGCTGCCGCCCCGCCGGACCGCGGTCAGCAGTAGTCGGTCCGCCGCACGTCGGTCCACGGGCCGCTCCCGTCTGCCGTCGCCGGACGGTTTCCGGCGGAGGGAGGCGGGGACACCGGAGGTGCCCCCGCCGTTGGGGTGAGAACTAGCAGAGCAGCAGGCTCAGGCGGCTGCCTCCACAGCCCTTGCTCGCGCGGCTGCCCGGCGGCGGACGAAGTCCGGTTTCGGTCTCGATGGTGAGACCCTGCAGTTCGAGGAGCGACATGTGTCCTCACCTCCTCTCTCGTACTCGTGTGGGGACGGGGAAGTCATGAGCGGGCAGGTCGGGCGTCAGGAACGGCAGTCCGGTCGGCCGGGAGTGGAAGGCGGCGCCCAGGGCGAGCAGGACGCCCGCGCCGCCGGTGGCCAGGTCCATGGACAGCCGCAGCAACTGTTCGCCGGGGAAGGCCAGTTGCCCGTCCAGGAGGCAGGCGTGCCGGGTCAGGCGGCGTACGTGGTCGGCGATCAGGGGGTCCCGATCGACGGCCGTGCCGGGCGGGTGCGGGCGGCTGAGGTGGAGGATCATCCCGGCGAGACCGTCGAAGAGCCCGGGCTCGATGTAGAAGGACGCCCCGGCCGCCTTGCGGATCGCCGCGGCGGCGTCCAGGAACTCCTCGTCCGCGCGATGGGCCAGATAGTCCTCGAGCACCATGCCGATGCCCACACTGCCGTCGGCCAGATACGGCATGGTGCGCCAGCCCTCGTTCACCTCCATCGACCCCTCCTCGCGCACGACACAGCGACGCAGGTCCTGACGCAGTGCCGTGGCGGCCAGGTCGAGCAGGGCCGGGTCCTTGCTGCGCTCGTACAGGCGAAGGAACAGCAGCGCCGGCCCGGACGACCCGAACATCAGCCCCGCCCTGGGGTGGGCACCGCCGCTGGTCTCCGGCACGGCGTCGGCCGGGCCCAGGCGGTCGGCGACGACCTCCGCCACCCGGCAGGCGGTGTCCCGGCAGGTGGCGTCGCCGGTGGTGAGCGCGAAGTGCAGCAGATTGAGCCCGATACCGGACAGGCCGCCCTTGAGGTCGAGGGGCAGCGGCTCCCACCGCTCGCCCAGGCACATGTCGAGGACCTTGACGGCCTCCTCGTGGTGGCCGAGGTGCTCCAGGACATGGGCGACGCCGTGCAGGCCGTCGTAGAAGCCGAGGCGGGTGCCGGGTGCCGGGTCGAGCGCGTGCCGGATCAGCCAGTCCTCGTGGTCGGGGTGGCGTCCCGCGCCCGTGACGTCCAGCGCGTACAGCACGCCTGCGGCGCCGTGGGCGAGGCCCAGGCCGCTTCCCGGGAGCAGGAACTGCTCGATGTCGCCCGGGAAGAGCCGGTCGTGCCGCTCGGGTGCGGCGGCGGCCAGGACGGCGGAGGCGATCGAGTCCCGGGCGTGCAGCCAGCCCGCCCGGTCGGGCTCCAGCCGGGGCGCGTCGTCCGCGCCCGCGTCGATGCCGCCGTCGCCGGTGATGGTGCGTACCGCCTCGTCGAGGAAGGGGCGGGGGACCGGGAACAGCCGGGCGGCCTCCCTGGCGAGCTGCCCCGCCTTGCCGACGTCCAGTTCGATCAGGCCGGTCAGCGGCAGGAACAGGAACAGCCGCAGGCTGGCCAGCGCATACCGGTCGATGTCGAAGCCGGTGGCGCCGCGCGGGGCGATGAAGCCCGGTGCGGCGAGGACCTGGCGCCGTGCCTGCGTCACGTCCATGGCGCCCTCGAAGTCGACCAGCACGACCCTGCCGTCGGGGCGCACCAGGATGTTGTCCGTGTGGATGTCGCCGATCACGATGCCCCGCTCGTGGACCGCCGCGACCGCCTCCTCCACCTGCCGGTGGATGTCGAGAGCCCAGTCGGTGTAGTCGGCGAACGCGGCGGCCTCCGGGGCCAGCGCGGCGAGCGGATAGCGCTTGACGAACTCGTTGTACAGCGCCGTGGCCTCGACCAGCTCCTCCACGAGGAAGTGGTGACCGCCCAGCTCGAAGTGGTCACGGACCGCCGGCACGAACGGCAGTCCGGCCAGCCGTTCCAGGGCCTCCCGCTCGCGCCGGAGCCGGGTGACGGCGTCCGCGCCGTCCGGGGTGAGCCCCGCGTGCGGCCGCCCCTCCTTCAGGACGACCCGCTCCTGCGTCCGGGTGTCCACTGCGGCGTACAGTCCGCCGGCGTTGGAGAAGTGCAGCGCCTTCTCGATCCGGTAGGGCAGGTCGGCGACGGTGGTGCGGCGGCTCTCGGCGAGGTGGGGTTCGAGGAAGCCGGGCAGCTGCACCCACTCGGGCAGCCGGAAGGTGGGGCCGCGCACGTCCGGCACCAGACGGCCGGAGGGGTCCTCCACCGCCTGCTCCAGCTCGCCGTCGTCCGACACGCAGTACCGGTCGGCGAAGGCCCCGTACCTGACGTAGAGCGGACCGTCCCCCCAGCGCAGATCGCTGAGAATGTAGGGGCCCTGGCGGCCGTCGAGCAGAGCGCCCAGCTCGGTGAGGATGCGCTCGCACTCGGCCTCGTCCACGGGGTAGACGGTCACGAACTTGCCGCTGGAGCCGCGGTGCGCGTACTTCGCGTTCGCGAGGAACAGGGCGTCCATGCCGGGCAGGAACTTGAACGCGATGCGACGCGGGACGCAGTAGTCCCACACCTCGTCCAGGATCGACTGCGCGTTGTCCGGACAGGCCGAGACATGGATCTTCCAGCCCTGCCGGGGAAACACGGTGCCGGTGGGACGGCACACCGCCCAGTCGCCGAGCTCCTCGCGGGCCCATGAATCGGGCAGTGGCCGGTCTGCCTGCCGGAAGCGGCCATGCGTCCGGCCGTGATGCGGTGCGTCGTAGAAACGGGCGTCCGTGAGGCAGTAGACCTCGTACCGCTTGTCCACGGGAGTCTCCAAGGGTTCGGTCCGCCTCCCTGGTGCCTCTCACGTCCCACAATGGCAGAAGGCGCAGGCGGGGACATCGTGCGTCTGTCACCTGACCGGCGTGGGATTCACCCGGCTCCTCTGTGCGAAACGCACACCCGGGGGCGTGGATAATCACGACCGCCGGAGTATTCGAACCTCCCGAAAGGGTGTGTGTTTCCCGCCATGCGCAACGGTTTCGCACGATGAGCGTCGGCGACTCCTTCCTGCTCGGTGCCGCCACCACGCTCGACGAACTCGCCCGGGACCCGCATCCCCGTCTGGCGCGGCTGCGGGCGCACGAGCCGGTGTCCTGGCTGCCGGAGCTGGGCGGCTGGCTGGTGACGCGCCGCGACCTCGCGCTGCACGTGATGCGGGACGCCGCGACCTTCACCGTGGACGACCCCCGGTTCTCCACCGCGCAGGTCGTCGGGCCGAGCATGCTGTCGCTGGACGGGGAGCAGCACACCCGCCACCGCGAGCCGTTCAACGCCCCCTTCCGCCCGCGGCAGGTACGCGAAGGCTTCGCCTCGTTCATCGAGCAGGAGACCAGCCGGCTCATCACGGCACTGGAGCCGGTGGGTGCAGCCGAACTGAGACGCGCCTTCGCCGGACCGCTCGCGGTCGCCGTCGTGACCGAGGCACTCGGGCTGGCCGGTGCCGGCACGGACACGGTGCTCTCCTGGTACGACTCCATCGTGCGCTCCGTCTCGGACATCACCGCCGGACACGAGGCGGGACCCGAGGGAGCCGCCGCGTACGCGGAGCTACGGGCCGCCGTGGAAAACACCGTTGCCGACGCGGGCAGTTCCTCACTGCTGGTCTCCGCCGCCGGGCGGCTGGCGCTGCCCGAGGTGGCGTCCAATGCCGCGGTCCTGATGTTCGGGGGCATCGAGACCACCGAGGCGATGATCACCAATGCGCTGCTGCATCTGCTGAGCCACCCCGACCAACTGGCCCTCGTACTCGCTGACTTCGAGCTGCTGGACGGTGCGATCGAGGAGTCGCTGCGCCTGGAACCGGGCGCGGCGGTCGTGGACCGCTACGCGGTACGTGACACAGCACTGGGCCCCGCCACCATCAGCCGGGGCGATCTGGTCACGGTCTCCCTGGCCGGCGCCAACCGCGACCCGGCCGTCTTCCCCGAACCCGACCGCTTCGACGTCCGCCGCGACAACGCGCGCCTCCAACTGGCCTTCGCCCACGGCCCGCACCACTGCATCGCCGCCCACCTGGCCCGCCTGGAGACCCGCATCGCCCTCCAGCGCCTGCTCGAACGCCTCCCCGCCCTCCGCCTCGACCCGGACCGCCCCACCGCCCCACGGGGCCTGGTCTTCCGCAAGCCCCCGGCCCTCCATGTGCAGTGGGACACCTTGGACGGCCGGGGGGTCCGCTGACGGTGTCGGTGCGACGCAACGTCGTGGTCCGGGAGTGACGCACCCGGGACGAGGGTTCCGGCTCGGCCCCGCGGCTCGTAGGTTCGTCACGTGAACAGCGACAGCCGAGAACGAGCCGAACGATTCGTCCAGTTGCACCAGCAGGGCTGCTTCCTGCTCCCCAACGCATGGGACGTGGGCAGCGCCCGGATCCTGGAGGCGGCCGGCTTCCCGGCCGTGGCGACCACCAGCGCGGGAGTCGCGTTCTCCCTGGGACGCCCGGACCACGATTTCTTCGCCGAGCAGCCGGAGGGCCGCATCGACCGCGAGACGATGCTGCGCCGCATCCGCGAGATCGCCGACGAGGTCACGGTGCCGCTGAGCGCCGACCTCGAGGACGGATACGGCGAGGCGCCCGAGACCGTGGCGACCACGATCTCCATGGCGCTCGCGGCCGGCGCGGCGGGCGGCAACATCGAGGACTTCACCGGCGACCGCAAGATGCCGCTCTACGATCCGGCCCTGGCGGTCGACCGCATCCGGGCCGCCCGCGCCGCCGTGGACACGGGCGGTGAGCCCTTCGTCCTGGTCGGCAGGACCGACGCGCTGCTCGTCGGGGGCACGCTCGACGAGTGCGTCCGGCGGGCCAACGCGTATCTGGCGGCCGGAGCGGACTGCGCGTTCGTGCCGGGTGCCGCCGATGCCGGGATCATCGGCACCCTCGTGCGCGAACTCGACGGGCCGCTCAACGTGGTGATGGGCCTGACGGGCGGCACGCTGTCACTGGGCGATCTGCGCGAGCTCGGCGTACGACGCGTCACGGTCGGCGGCAGCATCGCCCGCGCGATGTACCGCCACCTGCTGAGCGCCGCACGGGAACTGGCCGACCGGGGCACCTTCTCCTACGCCGACGACCAGCTCCCGCAGTCGGACCTCAACGACCTCTTCCAGCGGCGTACTTGAGGCTCAGACGCCAGAGCCGAGGCCGTCGACGACGTGCCGGAGGAACCCTGCCGCCGTGCCGCCGTCGCAGACGCGGTGGTCGAAGGTCAGGGACACGTTGACGACCTTGCGGACCTCGACGCGGCCGTCCTTCACCCAGGGGCGGTCGGTGATGCGGCCCACCCCGATCATCGCCACCTGGGGGTGGTTGAGTATCGGAGTGGCGCCGTCGACGTCGAAGCCGCCGTAGTTGTTCAGGGTGAAGGTGCCACCGGTGCGGTGCTCGGCGGGCAGCGCACCGCGGCGGGCGAGGTCGGTGAGCCGTCGTAGTTCGGCGGCCAGGTCGTCGAGCGTGAGGCGGTCGGCGTCGCGGACCACGGGGACGACCAGCCCGTGGTCGGTCTGCGCGGCGAAGCCGAGATGCACCTGCGGCAGGCGGACGAGTTCCTGACGCTCGGCGTCGACACGGGAGTTGAGCTCAGGGAAGGCGGCCAGCGCGTCGAGGCAGGCCCGGGCCAGCAGCGGCATCACGCCGGTACCGAGGGTGGTGCGGGCGGCGAGCAGGCTGCCGGCGTCGGTGTCCGCCCAGATGGTCACCGCAGGTGTGTCCCGGTGCCCGCGGACGAACTTGTCGGCCGCGGGGCCCAGCGGGATCCGGGTGGCGGACGTCGTCGCGTTTACCGGGCCGTACGACTTGTGTACGGCATCGGTCGTCCTGGTCGTGTCCGCCGGCCGCCCGCCCGAAGTCCCATAGCCGGTCAGGACGGCACCCGAACCGGATGCCCCTGCCGACTCCTCCACGGTCAGCAGCGGCGCCCCCACCTCGACGACCTCACCCGTACCGCAGTGCAAGGCCGTGACGGTCCCCGCGAACGGGCTCGGCAACGTCACCACGGACTTGGCCGTCTCGACCTCCGCGACGACCTGATCGTGCTCGACGGGATCGCCCACGGCGACCTTCCACTCCAGCACCTCCGCCTCGGCCAGCCCCTCACCCAGGTCGGGCAGGAGGAACGTACGGCCGGACGCGGGGGCAGCGACGGCGGGAAGGGAGGGGCGGGTCCGTCGCACGGAGGAGGGCAGCAGGCGGCGCAGGCAGTCCAGCACCCGGCGCACGCCCGGCAGATGGGCGTCCTCCAGCAACGGCGGCGGATAGGGGATGTCGAGCCCGGTGACCCGCAGCACCGGAGCCCGCAGCGCGTCGAAGCACCGCTCCTGCACCCGCGCCGCGATCTCGGCGCCGACCCCGGCGAAGCCCTGCGCCTCGTGCACCACCAGGCACCGGCCGGTCCGCCGCACCGACGCGGTCAGCGCGTCGTCGTCGAGGGGTACGAGGGTGCGCAGGTCCAGCACCTCGACGTCCAGGCCTTCCGCGGCGGCCAGTCGGGCCGCCTCCAGCGCTACGGCGACCGCGGGACCGTAGGTGACGAGCGTGATGTCGTCTCCGGCGCGGCGTACGGCTGCGGTGCCGAACGGCCCGGTACGCACCGGGAGTGCGAGGGACTCCTTGGTCCAGTAGCGGCGCTTCGGCTCCAGGAAGATCACCGGGTCCGGGTCGTCGATCGCCTCGCGCAGCAGGGAGTACGCGTCCGCCGCCGTCGCCGGGGTCACGACCTTCAGGCCCGCCGTGTGCGCGTAGTACGCCTCGCTGGAGTCGCTGTGGTGCTCGACGCCGCCGATGCCGCCGCCGTAGGGGATCCGGACGACCAGGGGCAGCGGGAGGGCGCCGCGGGTGCGGTTGCGCATCTTCGCCATGTGGGAGGTGATCTGCTCGAACGCCGGGTAGGCGAACGCGTCGAACTGCATCTCCACCACCGGCCGCCAGCCGGCCATCGCCATGCCGACCGCGAGGCCCGCGATCCCGGCCTCGCTGACGGGCGTGTCGAAGCAGCGGCCCTCGCCGAAGGCGTCCCGCAGCCCGTCGGTGACCCGGAAGACGCCGCCGAGCCGGCCGACGTCCTCGCCGAAGACGACGACCCGTTCGTCCGCGCCCAGCGCGTCCCGCAGGGCGGCGTTGAGCGCCTGGGCCATCCCTGTGTCGACCGCGGTCATGTCAGCTCTCCTCCGACTCGGCCCGCAGGAGGGCTCGTTGCTCGGTGATGTGTGGGGTCGGCGAAGCGAAGACGTGGTCGAAGAGGGCCGCAGGGTCCAACTCCGGTTCTGTGCCGAGCCGTTCGCGTACGTCGGTGGCGTACGCCTCCGCCTCGGCGGCTGCGGTCTTCACGTCCTCGTCGGTCAGCAGGCCCCGGGTCCGCAGCGCCGACTCCAGCCGGGCGATCGGGTCACGCTCCCGCCAGCCGTCGGCCTCCGCGGCCGCGCGGTACCGGGAGGGGTCGTCGGCGCTGGTGTGGGGGCCCATCCGGTAGGTGTGCGCCTCGACCAGCCACGGGCCACCGCCGGCGCGGGCATCCTCAACTGCGGTGGTCAGTACGGAGAGCACGGAGGCGGCGTCGTTGCCGTCCACCTGTTCCGAGCGGATGCCGTAGCCGACCCCCTTGTACGCCAGGCTCGGTGCCGCGCACTGCTCGGACAGCGGGACCGAGATGGCGTACCCGTTGTTCTGCACCAGGAACACCACCGGAGCCTTCAACACGCCCGCCAGATTGAGGGCTTCATGGAAGTCGCCCTCGCTGGTGGCGCCGTCGCCCACCAGCGCGAGGGCGACCGTGTCCGCGCCCTTGAGGCGCTCGCCGTGGGCCAGTCCCGTGGCGTGCGCGGCGTGGGTGGCCAGCGGGGTGCACTGCGGTGCCGTGCGGTGCCGCACCGGGTCGTAGCCGCAGTGCGCGTCCCCGCGCAGCAGCGTCAGCGCCTCGACGGGGTCGATCCCCCGGCTGACCAGGGCGACACAGTCCCGGTAGGTGGGGAACAGCCAGTCGGTGGCACGCAGGGCGAGCGCGGCGCTCACCTGGCAGGCCTCCTGGCCGAGGCTGGAGGGATGGACCGCGAGCCTGCCCTGCCGGGCGAGCGCGGTCGCCTGCTCGTCGAAGCGGCGCCCGACGACCATCTTCCGGTACGCCGTCAGCAGCGTCTCGGCCGGAGGCTCGGAGTACGTCCTGCTCACCGTCCCGCCGTCCGAGGACAGAAGGGAAACCGGAACCGGGGAGGGAAGCCAGCGCGAAGGCTCCGTCCCGTTCCCCGCTTTGGTTCCCGTCGGCTTGTTGCCCATGTATCCGCCACCCTTTCCGAACGGCTTTCGCGCTTCGGATGATCTCCAGGACGTGTGCTTTCTCAACTGTCCGGCAGATAAGGGCGGATGAAGCGGAACTGAACAGTCCGCCGTTCCGTGCAAGGAGGGAGTAAGCGCTTCCTGTCTGTCAACAGGGCGTCGCCAAAAGGTAATTCGGGCGTCGCCCGCCCGTCCTGAAGTGACGGTTCCAATTGATCAGCGAAACGAGGCACTGCGGAAGGCAAGCGAAGATGTCCGGAGTAGGCCCGGGAACACGTCACTACACCGTTGTCTGTTCCTCCTGCGGAACCCGTTACGAGGACGACGGTCTCCTCCTCGACTGCTCCCGTCGGCACGAACCGGCATTCCTGCGCACCGAGTACAACAGCGAGCGGAACACAACCGGAACCCGCGTCGGTGAAAACAGCGGTCTGTTCCGGCATGCCCCGCTGCTGCCGGTGGTGCGCACGTTCCCCGACGTTCCCGGCCCGGTCGTCCACCGCGCCGAGCGGCTCGGGCGCCGTATCGGCCTCGACCGGCTGTGGGTCGCCTTCAACGGGTACTGGCCCGAGCGCGGGGCGGCCCTGCCGACCTGTACGTTCAAGGACCTCGAGGCCTACACGGTGCTCGGCCGACTGCCCGCCGGGCCGCCCGTGCTCGTCATTCCCTCAGCAGGCAACACCGCTGCCGCCTTCGCCTGGGCCGCCACCTGCCACCGGGTGCCCTGTCTGCTCGTCGTGCCCGCACCGGCCCTGGAGCGGATGCGCTTCCCCGCACCGCTCGACCCTCGCGTCCGGCTCGTGGTCCTCGACGGCACCGCCACCTACAGCGACGCCATCGCCTGCGCCGACCTGCTGTCCGCCCTGCCCGGCCACCACGCCGAGGGCGGTGCACGCAACGTCGGCCGCCGCGACGGCCTGGGCACCGTGATGCTGGCCGCCGCCGATGCCCTCGGACGGCTGCCGGAGACCTATGTGCAGGCCGTCGGCAGCGGCACCGGAGCCATCGGCGCCCACGAGGCCGCCCGCAGGCTGCGCGCCGACGGCGAGGCACTGCCCCGCCTGCTGATGTGCCAGAACGCGCCCTTCGCACCGCTGTACGACGCCTGGCGATGTACCGGTTCCGCTCCTGCCCGCCAGGACCGGGACAGCGACAGCGACAGCGATCGCGAGCTCCAGCCGCTGGCACGCGAACTGACCAACAGGCGTCCGCCGTTCACCGTCCGCGGCGGTGTGCGCGACGTGCTCTCCGAGAGCGGCGGCGACGTCCTGTGGACCGACAACATCGCCGCCCTCGCCGCGATGGCCCTGTTCGAGGAGGTCGAGGGCATCGACATCGAGCCGGGCGCCGGAGTGGCCCTGGCCGCCCTGGCCGAGTCGGCGCGAACCGGTCGCGTCCGCCGGGACGAACTCGTCCTCCTCAACATCACCGGAGGCGGCCGGGCCCGCCAGGCCCGTGACCTGCCGCTGATCCCCGCCGAGCCCTGGCTGCGCGTCCCCTGGCCCGGACGCGACGAGGGCCCGCGGCACGTGGCCGAGCTGGTGGCACGGCAGCTGACCGGCCTCACGGCGGTCACGGAGGCCGCCCGATGACCGTCCCCCGCACCCTGGACGTGTCCGCCGCCCAGCGCTCCATGTGGTTCGGGCAGCGGCTCGACCCCGCCGGGCCCGCCTACAACGTGGGCGAATACACCGAGATCCACGGCCCCGTCGACCCCGTCCGCTTCCGGGCGGCCGTCCAGCAGGTGGTGGCGGCCACCGAGACACTGCGGGTCCGGTTCACGGCCGAGGACGACACCGTCCGCCAACTCGTCGACCCCGACCCCGCCCGGGAGCTTCCCGTCGTCGACCTCACGGGCGAAGCCGACCCCCGGTCGGCCGCCGAGGCCTGGATGGCCGCCGACTTCGCCACACCGTTCGACCTCGACCGGCCACCGCTCTTCCGGTACGCGCTGCTGCACCTCACGGCCACCCACTGGATCTGGTACCAGCGCTACCACCACATCGCCGTCGACGGCTACAGCTGCTCCCTCCTCGCGCGCCGGGTCGCCGACGCCTACAGCGCCCTCGTCGCGGGCACACCGCATGTTCCGCCGGCCGCGCCCCTCGCCCCCCTGGTCGCCGCGGACGAGGCCTACCGCACCGGCCAACGGCACGCGGCGGACCGGGAGTTCTGGACGTCCGCGCTCGCCGACCGCCCCGACCCGGTGAGCCTGTCCGCCCGCCCGCCGCACGTCGCTGGGCGCTTCCTGCGCCGTACCGGCCATCTCCCGCAGACAGCAGGGGACTTGGTGCACGCGGCCGCCGAACAGGCCGGGACCCGCTGGTCGCGCGTCCTGCTCGCGGCGACCGCCGCCTATCTGCACCGGCTCACCGGAGCCCGGGACATCGTCCTGGGCCTCGCCGTCACCGCCCGCGAGAGCGAGACCGAACTCGCCACGCCGGGCATGGCGTCCAACGTGCTTCCGCTGCGGCTGCCCGTACGGCCCGACACCGCCGCCGAAGACCTCGTACGCCGGACGGCCTCCGCCACCCGCGAGCTGCTGGCGCACCAGCGGTACCGCGGCGAGGACCTCCGCCGGGAGCCGGACTGGCCGCAGGACGGCCCCCGTTTCTTCGGGCCGGTCGTCAACATCATGGCGTTCGGCCCGGAGCTGCGGTTCGCCGGGCATGCCACCACCCGCCACAACCTGTCCACGGGACCCGTCGAGGACCTCGCCGTCAACGTGTACGACCGTGCGGACGGCGACGGCATCCGCATCGACCTCGACGCGGGCCCCGACCACTACACGGACGCCGAACTCGCCGCCCATCACCGGCGCTTCGCCCGCTTCGTGGAGCACTTCGCCCGAGCCGTCATCGCCTCCGGCACCCCGGTCGGCCAGGTCGAGGTGACCTTGCCGGAGGAGCGGGCGGACGCCCGGCTCGCCGGCTCCGCCGCGCCCGCGGGAGCGGCGACGACCGTGCCGGAACTCTTCGCGGCCCGGGTCATGGCCACCCCCGACGCCACGGCGGTCATCCAGGGCGAACGCAGCAGCACCTACAGGCAGTTGAACGGCCGCGCCAACCGCCTCGCACACCGGCTGATCGCCCTCGGTGTCCGCCCGGAGGACCGCGTGGCGGTCCTGCTGGACCGCTCCGACGGACTCCTGGCCGCGCTCCTGGCCGTACTCAAGGCGGGCGCCGCATACGTCGGCCTCGACGCGCGCGCCCCGGCCGCCCGCACCCGGCAGATCCTGGCCGAGACCGGCGCAAACGTCCTGCTGACCGACACCGAGCCGACCGAACCGTACGACGCGGCGATCACGGTCGCTCCCGAGGACCCGACGCTCGCCGCCGAACCGGACACGGATCCCGCGGTGCTCCTGCACCCCGCCCAGCTCGCCTACGTCAGCTACACCTCCGGCTCCACCGGCACCCCCAAGGGCGTCGCCGTCACCCACCGCGACGTCACCGCCCTGGCCGCCGACTCGGCGTTCGCGGACGGCGCGCACGCGCGCGTGCTGGTGCACTCCCCGACGGCCTTCGACGCCTCCACCTACGAGATGTGGGTACCGCTGCTGAACGGCGGCACCGCCGTGGTCGCAGGGCCGGAGGGGGACGTGGACGCCGCCGCCGTAGCCCGTCTGACACAGCGCCACGGGCTGACGGCTCTGTGGCTCACCGCCGGGCTGTTCCGCCTCGCCGCCGAGGAGGACCCCGGCTGCTTCGCGGGGCTGCGCCAGGTGTGGACCGGCGGAGAGGCCGTGCCCGCGCCGGCGGTCCGCCGGGTCCTGACAGCCTGCCCCGGACTGACCGTCACCGACGGCTACGGCCCCACCGAGACGACCACCTTCGCCACCACCCGCCCCTGCACGGCGGCCGCGACCGTACCCGATCCGCTGCCCGTAGGCCGCCCCCTGAACGGCATGCGCGCCTACGTCCTCGACGGCGCCCTGCAGCCACAACCACCGGGCACGGTGGGGGAGCTGTACGTCGCGGGGCCCGGTGTGGCCCGCGGCTACCTCGACCGCCCCGCCGCCACCGCCGAACGCTTCACCGCCGACCCTTACGGCCCGCCCGGGTCCCGTATGTACCGCACGGGCGACCACGCGCGCGTGACGGCCGACGGCGAGCTGGAGTTCCACGGCCGCACCGACGGCCAGGTCAAACTCCGCGGCTTCCGCATCGAACTGGGCGAGGTCGAGACCGCTCTCGCCGCCCACCCCGAGGTCACCCAGGCGGTGGCCGTCGTCCGAGAGGACCGGCCGGGCGATCGACGGCTGGTCGCGTACGCGGTCCGTTCGGGACCAGCCGTGGTGGCTGCGGGGGAACAGCGGGCCGAGGGCGCCGCCGCACCCACCCCCGAAGCCCTCCGCGACCACCTGGCCGCCCGCCTGCCCGACTTCATGGTCCCCGCGGCCGTCGTGGCCCTGGACCAGCTGCCGCTGACCCCCAACGGCAAGGTCGACCGGGCCGCGCTGCCCGCCCCGACGACCGCTGCCGCCCCGCAGGCTCACGCCCCGCGCACCCCCCAGGAAGACGTCCTGTGCGCTCTCTTCGCCGACCTGCTCGGCCTCCCGGACGTCGGCTCCCGTGACGGCTTCTTCGCACTCGGCGGGCACTCGCTGCTCGCTCTGCGCCTCCTCGGGCGCATCCGTAGCACCCTCGGCGTCGAGCTGACCCTGCGCGACGTCTTCCAGGCGCCCACGCCGGCCGGGCTCGCCCGGCTGCTGTCCGCCGCCCAGGCGGCCGTACGCCCCGCCCCGCGGCCCACTCCGCGCACGGCCCTCGACGGGACCCCGCTGTCGTCCGCCCAGCGGCGGCTGTGGTTCCTGCACCGGCTGGAGGGCCCGAGCGCGGCCTACAACATCCCCCTCGCCGTACGGCTGACCGGCGCCCCCCTCGACGTGGACGCGCTGCACGCGGCCCTCACGGACCTCGTCGCCCGGCATGAGATCCTGCGCACCGTCTACCCGGACGCCGGCGGCCTTCCGTCCCAGCGGCTGCTGGACCGAGCCGAGCCGGACCTGTGTGTCGACCAGGTGACCGAGGCCCAACTGCCTGATCGGCTGGCTCAGTTGGCGGGGGAGGCATGTGAGATCGCAGAGGGCGTGCCGTTCCGCGCGCACCTCCTCACCCTGGGCCCCGAGGACCACGTCCTCCTCCTGGTCCTGCACCACATCGCCGCCGACGGCTGGTCCCTGGACCCCCTCCTCCTGGATGTGACGACGGCCTATCGGGCCCGGCTGGAGGGCCGGGAGCCGGGCTGGGCGCCCCTGCCCCTCCAGTACGCCGACTACTGCGTCTGGCAGCACGAGGTGCTCGGCGACGACCAGGACCGTCAACTCGACCACTGGCGCGCGGCGCTCGCCGGGCTCCCGGACGAACTCCCGCTCCCCGCCGACCGCCCGCGCCCGGCCCGCGCCACCCACCGGGGCGGCGACATCCCCGTCCGGCTGGACGCGGACCTGCACCGGCGACTGCGGGCCCTGGCCGGCGAGACCGGCACGACGGTGTTCATGGTGGTGCAGGCGGGCCTCGCCGCCCTGCTGACCCGGCTGGGCGCGGGCACCGACATCCCGATCGGCACGCCGGTCGCCGGTCGTGCCGACGAGGTGCTGGACGACCTGGTCGGCTGCTTCGTCAACACCCTCGTGCTGCGCACCGACACCTCGGGCGACCCCAGCTTCCGTGAACTGCTGGCCCGGGTCCGGGAGATTGACCTGGCGGCCTACGCCCACCAGGAGCTGCCCTTCGAGCACCTGGTGGAGGCCCTCAACCCGCCTCGATCGCTTGCCCGGCACCCGCTCTTCCAGGTGATGCTCGCCTTCCGGCCGACCGCCGGACCCCGCCTCGACCTCCCCGGACTGCATGCCCGCATGCTCCCCGTGGAGACCGGCGCCACCAAGATCGATCTGACCTTCAACCTGGGCGAGCACCGTGCCCCCGACGGCTCCCCGGACGGCATCGAGGGCATCCTCCAGTACAGCGCCGACCTCTTCGACCGGCGCACGGCCGAGGACCTGGCCGCCCGTCTGGAGCGGCTGCTGCGGGCCGCGGTCAGCCATCCCGACCGCGTCATCGGCAGCCATGACATCCTCGGCGACCGCGAACGTCACCGGCTTCTGACCGAGTTCAACGACACGGCGCGCGAAGTACCGGACGCCACCTTCCCTCGCCTCTTCGAGGCGCGCGCCGCCGAGACACCGGACACCGTCGCCGTGGAGGACGGCACCAACTCACTGACATATCGTCAACTCGATGACCACGCCGATCGGTTGGCGCGAGTCCTCTCTTCGCACGGTGCCGGTCCGGGGCGGATCGTCGCGTTCTCGCTGCCCCGTTCGGCCGACCTCGCGGTCGCCGTGCTCGCCGTCCTCAAGGCCGGCGCCGCGTATCTGCCGCTGGACCCGGAACATCCGGCTGAGCGCACCGCCCATCTGCTCGCCGACGCGGACCCGGTGTGTGTGATCGCCAGGGAACGGCTCCCCGCCGAGTCCAGCGTCGGCTGCCCGGCCGTGGCTCCCGACGCGGTCCCGGACGATCCCGGCACACCGCTCCCGGAGGCCCGGCCCGGCGACCCCGCCTACCTGATCTACACCTCCGGCACCACCGGCCGCCCCAAGGGCGTCGTCGTCGAGCACCGCAACCTCACCACCTATGTGGCCCGTTGTGTCGAGGCGTACCCGAGTCTGCGCGGTACCTCACTGCTGCACGCCACGTTGTCCTTCGACGCCACCGTGACCACCCTGCACGGGGCGCTCGCCGCCGGCGGCCGGGTGCACATCGCCGGTTTCCACGACGCGGGGGCGGCGCCGGCGGACGGCGGCTACACCTTCCTCAAGGCGACCCCCAGCCACCTGCCGTTGCTGCCCGCCCTGCCGCACGACCTCTCGCCCGCCGAGGAGTTCATGCTCGGCGGCGAGGCACTGGTCGGCGAGGCCCTGCGCACCTGGCGCCGCGACCACCCCGACGCACGCCTGATCAACCACTACGGCCCGACCGAGCTCACCGTCGGCTGCACCGACCACCGCATCGAGCCCGGCGACGAACTGCCGACCGGGCCGGTGCCCATCGGCCGCCCCATGTGGAACACCCGGGCGTATGTGCTCGACGCCCGGCTGAACCTCGTACCGGCCGGTGTCGAGGGCGAGTTGTACGTCGCCGGTGATCACGTGGCCCGCGGCTACTGGAGGCGGCCCGGTCTGACCGCCGAGCGGTTCGTCGCCGACCCCTTCGATCCGTCCGGCGGGCGCATGTACCGGACCGGGGATCTGGCCGTGTGGCGGGCCGACGGCACCCTGGAACTGCGCGGGCGGGCCGACGGCCAGCTCAAGATCCGGGGACTGCGGATCGAGCCCGGCGAGGTCGAGGGCGTGCTCACCGCCCATCCGGCCGTCGCCCAGGCCGCGGTGGTGGTCCACGAGGACCGGACCGGCGTCCGGCGCCTGGTCGGATACGTCGTAGGAGCCACCGAGACCGACTGCCCCGCCGTCCTCGCGCACGCCGCCCGCCGGCTGCCCGCCCACATGGTCCCCGAGGCGCTCGTGGCGCTCGACGCGCTGCCGATGACCGCCAACGGCAAGCTGGACCGCGCCGCGCTGCCCGCACCGGACACCACCCGGGGCACGGCGACGGGACGGGCGCCGCGCACCCCCCAGGAGGAGGCACTCAGGGATCTGTTCGCCGAGGTCCTCGGAGTTGCCGCCGACACCGTCGGTGTCGACGACGGCTTCTTCGACCTGGGCGGTGACAGCATCACCTCCATCCACCTGGTCAGCCGCGCGCTCACCGAAGGGCTGCGGCTGACCCCGCGGGACGTGTTCGAGCACCGTACGGTCGCCGGTCTCGCCGCCGCGGCCGCCGATCGTCCGGCTGCCGGCCCGGCCGCCGAACAGGACTCGCCGATCGGAACGCTGCCCCTCACCCCGGCCATGCACCGGCTGCGGGAACGCGGCGGCCCGATCGGGGCGTTCAGCCAGTCGGTGCTGCTCGTCACTCCGCCGGGCGCGGACGAGAAGCGCCTGACCGCCGCGCTGCAGGCCGTACTCGACCACCACGACGTGCTGCGGATGCGTCTGACGCCCGACGAATGGACGGCCGAGATTCCTGCGCCCGGCACCGTCGACGCGGCCACGGTGCTGGAATGCGTCGCCGGACCGGCCGACTTCGCACAGCTGGTGAACAAATCGGCGTCACAACTCCGCCCGGAGCAAGGCGAGTTGCTGCGCGCGGTGTGGTGCGACGCCGGTCCCGGCCGCCCCGGGCGGCTCCTGCTGACCATCCATCACCTCGCCGTGGACGGTGTGTCCTGGCGCATCCTGCGCTCCGACCTGGCCGCGGCCTGGCGTGAGGAGGACCTCCCCGAGCAGGGCACTTCCTTCCGGCACTGGGCCCGGCTGCTGGAGCGGGAGGCCGGCACACCGGCACGGGCAACGGAAATCGACGTGTGGCGCCACACGGTGGGGGATCCCGGTCCTCTGCTGGGCACCCGCAGGCCCGATCCCCGGCGAGACGTCGTCGGCGAGATGCGCCATCTCACCCGGCAGCTCCCGGCCGCGGTCACCAACGATCTGCTCACCACCGTGCCCGCCGCCTTCCACGCCGGACCCGACGACGTCCTGCTCGCCGCGCTGGCCGCAGCGTTCGTGCGCTGGCGGCGCGCCAAGGACGGCCACCCGGCCCTCCTGCTGGACGTCGAGCGGCACGGCCGCGAGGAGATCGCCGACGGACTGGACCTGTCGCGCACGGTCGGCTGGTTCACCAGCGTCGTGCCCGCCCGGCTCGACCTCGCCGGAGCCGACCCCGCGGATCCGGCCCAGGTCCTCAAGACCGTCAAGGAACAGCTGCGGTCCGTCCCGGACCACGGCATCGGATACGGCCTGCTGCGCCATCTCGATCCCTCCAACGGGCCGCTCCTCGCGGTTCTCCCGACACCGGAGATCGGCTTCAACTACCTGGGCCGGACAGCCCGTTCGGTCGAGGGCGACTGGTCCCTCGCACCGGAACCGCTGCGCAATTTCGGCGCCGTGCACGATCCCGCCATGCCCGTGGCCCACGGCCTGGAGATCACCGCCGTGACCGCAGAGGACGGCCGGCTCGACACCACCTGGTCCTGGGCCCCCGGCATCTGGTCCGAGGACGACGTACACGCCCTCGCGGACCGGTGGCTGGCGGAGCTGACCGCGCAGGCCGCGGGCGGCACCCGCGAGGCGGGCGGGCACACCCCGTCCGACCTGCCCCTGGTGTCGCTGTCCCAAGCAGAGATCGACGAACTCGAAGCCGAGTTCGGCAATGAGTGGAGGTAACCCAGGTGACTCGGACCGGTTCCGGAATCGCCGACATCCTGCCCCTGTCGCCGCTGCAGGAGGGCCTGCTCTTCCACGCCCTGTACGACGACGAGCAGTCCCCCGACCTCTACGCGACCCAGCAGATCCTGGAGTTGGAGGGCCCCGTCGACCCCGCGGCCGTACGCGCCGCCGGACAGGCCCTGCTCGACCGGCACCCCAACCTGCGCGCCTGCTTCCGCCGCCGGGACGCCGGGCGGCCCCTGCAGATCGTGCCCACGGACGTCGAACTTCCCTGGGCGGAGGCCGACCTGACGGCCCTCGGGGAGAGCGAGCGCGACAAGGAGTGGGAACGGCTGCTGGACGAGGAACGCGCCCGCCGGTTCGACCTCGCCAAGCCCCCGCTCCTGCGGTACGTGCTGGTCAAGTGGTCCGCTGACCGCTACCGCCTGCTCGTCACCAATCACCACATCCTGCTGGACGGTTGGTCGAAGCAGCTGCTGGTACGCGAGTTCACCACCCTGCACGCGGGGGAACACCCCACCGCCCTGCCGCCGGCGCCCGCCTACCGCGACTACCTCGCCTGGCTGGAACGCCAGGACCGCACCGCCGCCGAGACGGCCTGGCGCGACGCCCTCTCGGATGCGGACGAGCCCACCCTGCTCGCCCCCGGCCCGACCACCGCCGTCCTGCCCCGCGAACTCGTCGTCGAACTCCCCGAGCAGCCGACCAGCGCCGCCGAGGCCACCGCCCGCTCCCTCGGGGTTACTCTCAACACGCTCGTCCAGGGCGCCTGGGGCGTCCTGCTGGGCCGCCTGACCGACCGCACCGACATCGTCTTCGGCCAGGC
Source organism: Streptomyces sp. NPDC002092 (assembly GCF_053593775.1). Lineage (NCBI taxonomy): Bacteria > Bacillati > Actinomycetota > Actinomycetes > Kitasatosporales > Streptomycetaceae > Streptomyces > Streptomyces sp. NPDC002092. Next base: position 104,500 of record NZ_JBSFDG010000022.1, on the reverse strand, counting down.
GGTGACCGTGCGCCCGCCCGAGCTGCCCAACATCGCCTCCATGGTGGGCTTCTGCATCAACACCGTTCCCACCCGGGTCCGTTGGGACGAGGACGGCAGTGTCACGGACCTCCTCACGGCGCTGCACCAGCGGCAGGCCGCCCTGCTTCCGCACCAGCACCTGGGACTCGCCGACATCAGGCGCTCCGCGGGAAGCAGCGGCGAACTCTTCGACACCCTGCTGGCCTTCGAGAACCACCCGGCCACGACCGGTCCCGGCGCCTCCCGGGTCACCCAGCTCACCGGCCGCGACGCCACCCACTACCCGCTCACCCTCGCCGTCCTGCCCGCCGGCCGCCTCGCCCTGCGCCTGTCCTACCGGCCCGACCTGTACGACGAGAGGGGCGCCCGGCAGCTCCTGGACCGGTTCGCCGCCGTACTGGAGGCCTTCGTGGCCGACCCGACGCGGCGCGTGCGCGAGGTCGAGGTCCTGCTGCCGGAAGAGCGGGAGCTGCTGCCGGGCTGGGACGCAGACGCGTCCGTACCGTCGTCGGCCACCCTGACCGAGCTGTTCGCTGCCCAGGCGGCCCGTACCCCCGACGCCACGGCCGTGCTGCACGAGGGCACCCGCCTCAGCTACGCCGAACTCGACGCGCGGGCCGACCGCCTGGCTCACCTGCTGGCGGCGCGCGGTGCGGGCCCGGAGCGACTGGTGGCGCTCGCACTGCCGCGTTCCCCCGAGCTGGTGGTGGCCGTGCTGGCGGTCCTGAAGACCGGCGCCGCGTATGTGCCGATGGACCCGGAGTACCCGGCGGACCGGCTGGAGTTCATGCTGGCCGACGCCGATCCGGTGCTGCTGGTCACCGTGCCGGACGTTGCCGCGGGCCTGCCGCCAAGCGAGATCCCAGTGGTCACCCCGGACGAGGCGCTGACCTGTCCCGGCAGGGCCCCCGAGGCGCCGTTCCTGACCGCCGACCACCTCGCCTACGTCATCTACACCTCGGGCTCGACCGGCCGCCCCAAGGGCGTCGCGGTCCCGCACCACAACGTCATACGGCTCTTCTCGGCCACACGGCACTGGTTCGACTTCGGCCCGGACGACGTGTGGACGCTCTTCCACTCCTACGCGTTCGACTTCTCGGTGTGGGAGCTGTGGGGCGCTCTGCTGCACGGCGGCACGCTCGTGGTCGTCCCGCATGCGGTGAGCCGTGATCCGGAAGAGTTCCTGCGGCTGCTCGCGCGCGAACGCGTCACGGTGCTGAACCAGACGCCCTCGGCCTTCGGTGAACTCCTGCGCGCGGAGGCCGCCCTGCCGGACGCAGGGCGCGAACTGGCCCTGCGGTACGTGGCTTTCGGCGGTGAGGCACTCGACTTCACGCTGGTCGCCGAGTGGTACACCCGGCACCTGCAGGACACACCCGTACTGGTCAACATGTACGGCATCACAGAGACGACGGTCCATGTCACCGGCCTGCCGCTGACAAAGGCCGCGGTGGGCGACCGGCCGCAGGCCAGTGGCATCGGGCGGCCGATCCCCGACCTGCGCGCATACGTCCTCGACTCGGGCCTGCGGCTCGTGCCCCCGGGTGGGACCGGCGAGCTGTACGTGGCGGGAGCGGGCCTCGCGCGCGGGTACCTGGGGCGGCCGGGGCTGACGGCCGGGCGCTTCGTGGCCGATCCGTACGCGGCAGTACCTGGGGAACGGATGTACCGTACGGGCGACTTGGTGCGGCAGTCGCCCGACGGGGAGCTGGCGTACCTCGGCCGGGCGGACGACCAGGTCAAGATCCGGGGCTTCCGCATCGAACTCGGCGAGGTGGAGGCAGCCCTCGCAGACCATCCCGACGTGGTGCAGGCTGTCGTCCTCGTACGGGACGGACGGCTGGTCGGCTACGCCGTCGGACGAGCCCTCGACGCGGACGCCCTGCGTCGCCACGCGGCGCGGACGCTGCCGGACCACATGGTCCCCTCCGCCGTGGTCGTCCTCGACCGGCTGCCACTGACCGCCAACGGCAAGCTGGACCGCGCCGCCCTGCCGGCACCTTCCGTGCAGAGCGGCGGCCGCGCCCCGCGCACCCCGCAGGAGGAGATCCTGTGCGGGCTCTACGCCGACGTCCTCGGCCTGGACCCGCAACGGGTCGGCGCGGACGACGGCTTCTTCGACCTCGGCGGCGACTCCCTGCTCGCCATGCGCCTCACCGACCGCATCAGGAGTGCGCTGGGCGTCGCACTGCCCGTACGGACGGTGTTCGAGGCGGCGACGCCTGCCGGGCTGGCGGTGCGAATCGGCGAAGGCGAGGGCGGCGCCCGGCGCCCCGAACTCACCGTGCGGGAACGCGGGCACGCTCCGATTCCGCTGTCGTACGCCCAGCAGCGGCTGTGGTTCCTGAGCCGTCTCGACGGCGCCAACACGTACACGGTCCCCTGGGCGCTGCGCCTCACCGGCCCCCTCGACCGTGAGGCGCTGACGGCGGCGCTCGCCGACGTCGTGACCCGCCACGAACCCCTGCGCACCCTCCACCCCGACTTCCAGGGCATCCCGTACCAGCGGATCCTCGACCCGGAGGCCGGACGCCCGGACCTCACCGTCGTACCGGTCACCGAGGCGGAACTGCCCGCGCTGCTCACCACCGCGGCAGGGCACCGCTTCGACCTCTCCGCCGAAACCCCGCTGCGCGCCACCCTGTTCACCCTCGGCGACGACACGCACGTCCTGCTGCTGCTCGCCCACCACATCGCCGTCGACGGCTGGTCCATGGCGCCCCTGATGCGCGACCTGGAGACGGCGTACACGGCCCGGACCAGCGGATGTGCCCCGCAGTGGCGGCCACTGCCCGTCCAGTACGCCGACTTCGCCCACTGGCAGCGCGAACTGCTCGGCGCGACGGCAGGCGACGCAGGAAGCCTGCTGGAACGTCAGACCGCCTTCTGGCGCCAGGCGTTGGCGGGCGTCCCGGAGGAGCTGCCGCTCCCCGTCGACCGTCCCAGGCCGGCCGAGCCCAGCGGACGCGGCGACCGCGCCGAACTCACCGTCGGCGCAGAGCTGCATGCAGCGCTCGCCGACCTCGCCTCAGCCTCCCGGGTCACCCTGTTCATGGTGCTCCAGGCAGGTCTCGCCGCGACGCTGACCAGGGTGGGTTCGGGTACCGACATCACCATGGGCACGCCGGTCGCCGGACGCGCCGACTCCCGGCTGGACGACCTGGTCGGCTTCTTCGTCAACAGCCTCACTCTGCGCACCGACACATCGGGCAACCCCACTTTCCGTGAACTGCTGGCCCGCGTCCGGGACTTCGACCTCGCCGCCTACGCCCACCAGGACGTGCCGTTCGACCTCCTCGTGGATGCCCTCAGCCGGCAGCGCAGCCTCGCCCGCCATCCGCTGTTCCAGGTGATGCTGGCGTTCACCGGTCACGCCTCGGACGTCGCCCTGTCCCTGCCCGGTCTGGGCGTCGTACGCGAGCCAGTCGAGACCGGAGCCGCCCGCTTCGACCTCTGCCTCTACCTCAGCGAGCGCCGCCAGGGCGACGGCGCCCCGGCCGGTATCGACGGCATCGCCGAGTACAGCACCGACCTGTTCGACCCGGCCACGGTTCAGCTGCTCACACGGCGGCTCGTCCGCTTCCTGGCCGCCGTCGCCGCCGATCCCGATCTGCGCGTGGCGGACGTGGACCTCCCGGAGGACGACGAATGGCAGCGGCGCGGTCAGTCGAACACGGCCTCCGTAGAAGTCCGCGAGGCACCACCCGCGCCCGGTGCCGTTGAGCGACAGGAACCGGCGACCCCGGCCGAGCGCATCCTCGCCGGGCTCTTCCGCGAGCTGCTCAAGCTGCCCGAAGTCCCGCTCGACAAGGACTTCTTCGCCCTCGGCGGCGACAGCATCACCTCGATCCGGCTGGTGAGCCGGGCCGCCGAGGCCGGAGTCGTGATCAGCGCCCGGGACGTCTTCAAGCACCAGACGGTGAAGGAACTCGCGGCGGTGGCCCGTGGACCGGTCGGCGGTACCGCCGACGGCGTGGGGGGCGTCCACGCGACCGACGGCGTGGGCACGGTCCCGCTCACCCCGATCATGCGGTGGCTGCTCGAACGCGGCGGCCCGATCGGGCGGTTCAGCCAGTCCGTCTTGCTGACGGTTCCGGCGGACGCCGGTCTGCCGCGGCTGACCGACGCCCTGCAGGCGGTGCTCGACCACCACGACATGCTGCGCTCCCGGCTCACCCCGGCCCCGGAACTCGACGTCACCCCTGCAGGCCGCGTCCGCGCCGCGGACCTGCTCGACCGCCGGGATGTCTCCGATTCCTCCGGCGTCGACGACCTCCGCGCGGCCGTGGCCGAGGAGTTCGACCGGGCTGTGGGACTGCTCGATCCGGTGGCCGGGGCGATGGTCCGGGCCGTGTGGTTCGACGCCGGACCGGACCGCGTCGGACGGCTGCTGCTGGTCGTCCACCACCTGGCCGTGGACGGCGTGTCCTGGCGCATCCTCGTACCCGATCTGAAGGCCGCCTGGGAGGCCGTCGCCGCCGGACGCAGCCCCCAACTGGCGCCCGTCGGCACATCGTTCCGCCACTGGTCCCTGACGCTGGGCCGACAGGCCCGTACGCCGTCGCGGGTCGCCGAGGCCGAACTGTGGCGCCGCATCGCCGACGCCCCGCGCGCCCCGCTCGGCCGACGCCCGCTCGACCCCGACCGGGACACCGCCGCCACCACGCGCTCCGTGCGGCTCACCCTGCCGACCGAGACCACGGGACCGCTGCTCACCAGCGTCCCGGCCGCCTTCCACCTCGGTGTCCAGGACGTCCTGCTCGCCGGCCTCGCGCTGGCCGTCGCCGACCGGCAGGGCTCCCCGCACGTCGTGCTCGACGTGGAAGGGCACGGCCGCGAGGAAGTGACACCCGGGCTCGAACTGTCGGCCACGGTCGGCTGGTTCACCTCGCTCTACCCGGTCCACCTGGATCTGCAGGGCGTGGACGTGGCTGACGCCCTGGCCGCCGGACCCGCGGCCGACCTCGCCGCCACCCGGGTCGCGGAGCGGCTGCGTGAACTGCCCGACCACGGCGTGGGACACGGCCTGCTGCGCCACCTCAACCCGGACACGGCATCCGAGTTGGCCAAGGCGCCCGCACCGGCGATCGGCTTCAACTACCTCGGCCGGTTCACCGCCCCCGCCGCCACCGGCACAGAGCCGTGGGCCTTCGCCCCGGAGTCGTCGGCACTCGGTACCGGCTGCGACCCCGGCCTCGCCGCCGCCCATGCCCTCGACATCAACGCGGTCGTCCACGACATGCCCACCGGACCACGGCTGGTGGCCGACTGGGCGTGGCCCGAGGACGTGCTGACCGAGCCGGAGGTACGGGCGCTGGCCGAGTCCTGGTTCACGGCACTCACCGCACTCGTGTCCCGGTCCGGCAACGAGGCCGGTCTGTCGGTTGCGGGCCTGTCCCGGGACGAGCTGGACGAGCTGGCTGCGGGCCTTGACTGAGCGCTCCCCGTCGAACGTCTGCAGCGCCATCGTGGCTGGCCGCGCCCGCGCGGCGGAGCCGCATACGGATACGGCCCCGCGCCCTTTCGGGGCGCTGCCGAACCGCAGCGGAGTTCGCCCGCCCGTGCCCGGCCGACCTTCCGAGAAGACCAGCAGCTCCAGCAGAGCCAGAACACAGCGAGACGAGGCGACATGACGCAGCCCGGGCCGGTCGACGTACTGCCCCTGACCCCGCTCCAGGAGGGCCTGCTCTTCCATGCTCTGTACGAGCACGAACGGGACGCCCCCGACGTGTACGTCGTGCAGCTGGTCTTCGAACTCGAAGGTCCGGTGGACGCCGGCCGCCTCCGCGCGGCCGCTCAGGCACTGCTGGACCGCCACCCGAACCTGCGGGCGGCCTTCCGGCGGCGGCGCGGCGGCCAGCCGGTACAGGTCGTCCCGCACCGGGCGACGCTGCCCTGGGCGGAGGCGGATCTGACCGGCCGAACCCTCGACACCGAGAAGGCGTGGACCGAACTACTCGACGAGGACCGCGCCCTCGGGTTCGACCCCGCCACTCCGCCCCTTCTGCGCTGCACCCTGGTCCGCACCGGCGAGCGCCGCCACCGGCTGCTCGTCACCCACCACCACATCCTGCTCGACGGCTGGTCGGTCTCCGTGCTCCTGCGGGAACTGCTCGCCCTGTACGCAGACGGCGACCCGGCCGTGCTCACGCCCGTCCCGCCGTACCGCACCTTCCTGGAGTGGCTGAGCCGCAGGGACCGCAGCGCCGCCGAGGCCGCCTGGCGGGATGCGCTGGCCGACGTGACGGAACCGACCCGACTGGCCCCGGCCGCAACTCTGGGCGCCACCGAGCCGGCGCAGGCACGGACCGAGCTGTCGGCGGAGACCGGAGCCGCCCTCACGGCATGCGCCAGGAGGCTCGGCGTGACCGTGAACACCCTCGTCCAGAGCGCCTGGGCGATCCTGCTCGGCCGCCTGACCGGCCGTGACGACGTCGTCTTCGGCGCCACCGTCTCCGGCCGCCCGCCCGAGCTCCCCGGTGTCGAGTCGATGGTCGGCCTGTTCATCAACACCATCCCGACGCGGGTCCGGCTGCGGCCCGAGGAGAGCCTGGGCGCCCTGTTCCGCCAGGTCCAGGACGGCTATGTTCGCCTCCTCGACCACCAGCATCTCGGTCTGGCCGACATCCAGCGGGCCATGGGCGTACCGGAGCTCTTCGACAGCATCGTCATCTTCGAGAACTATCCGGTGGATCCGGAGGCGACGGGCGACGGACGTGACGGCGATGGGCTCCGCGTCGTCGGCTCCAGCGGCCGCGACGCCACGCACTACCCCGTGACCCTCGTGGCGCTCCCCGGCCCCCGGCCCCGCTTCCGGCTGGCCTACCATCCGGGACTGTTCGACGCGGGCTGGGCCGAGGCCACGCTCGCCCGCCTGGTGCGGATCCTCGAGGCCATGGCGGCCGACCCGGAGCTCCCGCAGGGCCGTCTTGGGCTCCTGGAGCCCAAGGAACTCCCGCAGCGGCCCCGGCTCACGCCCCCTGCGACCCGCACCCTCACCGACCTCTGGTCGGCCCAGGCCGCGGCCACCCCCGACGCCGAAGCCGTCCTGGACCGCGGCACCCGTCTCACCTACCGCGAACTGGACGCCCGCGCCGAGCAGCTGGCCGGTCTTCTGACCGCCCAGGGAGCCGGCCCGGAGCGGGTCGTGGGCATCGCGCTGCCCCGCACGGCGGAGCTGGTCGTCGCCGTGCTTGCCGTACTGAAGTCCGGTGCCGCCTATCTGCCGCTCGACCCGGCCTACCCGGCCGGCCGGCTGGCGTACATCGTCGACGATGCCTGCCCGGTCGTCGTTCTCGCCACGGCGGAGACGGCGGGGGCGCTGCCGAAGGGCACACCGCTGCTCAACCCCTGCAGCGAGACGACGGGCCGTCAAAGTCCTTCTGTTCCAGGCTTTTCGGCCCCCGACAACCTCGCCTACATCACGTACACCTCCGGCTCAACCGGCCGACCCAAGGGCGTGCTGGCCACACACCGAAACGCCGTCGAGTTCGTCGAGTGGACCCATGCAGAGTTCGGCCCCGAACGGCTGGCCAAGGTTCTGTTCTCGACCTCGCTCAACTTCGACGTGTCGGTGTTCGAGATCTTCTCGCCGTTGCTGTGCGGCGGGCGTATCGAGATCGTCGAGAACCTCCTCGCACTCACCGAGAGCGCCCCACGGGACGTGGGTCTCATCAGCGGCGTACCCACGGTCATGGCCGGCGTGCTCGCCGAGCGGCCTGCCGTCTCACCGCACACGGTGGCCCTCGGCGGCGAACCGATCCCCGAACAGCTGCGGGCCGGCGTCGAGGCCGCCTTCCCCGGGGCACGGCTCGTCAACTTCTACGGGCCCACCGAGGCGACCATCTATGCCACCGCCTGGCAGTCCGGCGCCGACCCGGACGACAAGGGCGCGCCGCCCATCGGCCGCCCCCTCGCCCGCAACCTCGTCCACCTGCTCGACCACGCGCTGCATCCCGTGCCCGACGGGGCCGTCGGCGAGGTGTACGTGGCAGGCGGCGGCCCCGCCCGCGGTTACCTCGGCAGGCCGGGGCTGACGGCCGAGCGGTTCGTCGCCGACCCCTTCGGCGGGCCGGGGGAGCGCATGTACCGCACGGGCGATCTGGCGGTGCGCGGTTCCGACGGGCAGCTGCGTTTCCTGGGCCGGGCCGACCAGCAGGTGAAACTCCGCGGCTTCCGGATCGAACTGGGCGAGATCGAAGCCGTACTGGCCGCACATCCGGCCGTCGCCGAGGCGGCGGCCACGGTGGGGGAGGACCAGCGGGGCGGGAAACAACTCGTCGCCTACGTCGTACCCGCTCAGGGGGCGGCATCGGGAGCCGATGCCGACGGCCTCCGCGACCATCTCGCACGTGTCCTCCCCGCCCACATGGTCCCCTCGGTGTTCGTCGCGCTCGAAGCGCTCCCGCACACCGCCAGCGGCAAGCTGGACCGCAAGGCGCTGCCCGCCCCCGACGCGCCGCTCGCCGCGAAGACGGCCCCGCGTACCGAGCGGGAGGAGACCCTACGCGGAATCTTCGCCGAGGTCCTCGGCCTCGCCCCGGCCCAGGTCGGAATCCACGACAGCTTTCTCGACCTGGGCGGCCACTCCCTGCTGGCCCCCCGCCTGACCGCACGCATCCGCGCCGAACTCGGCGTCGAACTGCCCCTGCGTGCGCTCTTCCACACACCAACCGTGGCGGCGCTGGCCCGAGGCCTGGCCGAAGGCGACCACCGCGCAGAGCCGGACCGTCCCGGAGGGTCCGGCCACTCCGGCGGCTCGGGTACGGCCCCCGTGGGCCCTCTGCTCCCGCTGCGCACCCGAGGCGAGCACCAGCCCCTGTTCTGTCTTCCGCCGGCCTCCGGCCTGTCCTGGGGTTTCGCCGGGCTGGCCCGCCACATCAGCGCCGGCCGCCCGCTGTACGGCCTGCAGTCCCGTGGCCTGATTCCGGGCCAGGACCGGGCCGGCAGCCTGGCCGAGGTGGTCGCCGAGCACACCGCCCTCATCCGCGAAGTACAACCGCACGGCCCCTACCACCTGCTCGGCTACTCCATGGGCGGCCTGGTCGCCTACGACATCGCCGTCGGCCTCCAGGAGGCCGGAGAGCAGGTCGCGCTTCTCGCGCTGCTCGACTCCTTTCCCGGGGCCTGGATCCGACAGGGCCCCGCCCTGTCCGACCGCCCGGCGCTGCTGCGCAGCCTCCTCACCATCCTCGGCCGTCAGGTGCCCGAGGACGACCCGGAGCCACTGACCGAGAGCCGGTTCGCGGAGCTGGTCCGCCGCGTACCCGACATGCCCGGCAGCCTCGACGACAACGAACTGGCGGCCCTGGTCGACGTGACGGCCGACAACCGGCGCCTGCTGGGCGAGTTCACGCCCGAGTCCTACCGCGGTGACCTGCTCTTCTTCACCGCCGCACAGGATCCGGACGCGGTCCCGGGCCGCCACCGCTCCTGGCAGCCGTACGTCGAAGGCCACATCGACAACCACGACATCCCCTGCACGCACGGAGAGATGACCCGGCCCATGGCACTGGACCGGATCGGCCCGGTGCTGGACAGCCGGCTCCGGAAGCAGTCCGAAAGCCCCGAACATCTCGGCCGCAACCGTCCACCACAGAAGGAACAGGAACTGTCATGACCACCAACCCCTTCGACGACGACAGCATCGAGCATCTGGTCCTGGTGAACGACGAGGGCCAGCATTCCCTCTGGCCCGCCTTCGCCGAGGTCCCGGCCGGCTGGACCGTCGTACACGGCCGTGCGAGCCGGCAGTCCTGCGTGGACCATGTCAACGAGCACTGGACCGACATGCGTCCCAAGAGCCTGATCAAGGCGATGGGGGAGGCGACCAAGCTGGTGTGCCTTCCGTACGCCGGCGCGGGCGCCTCGTTCTACCGCCCCTGGGCCGATCTGGCCGGGGACGCGCTGGAGATCGTGCCGCTCCAACTGCCCGGCCGTGAAAGGCTGATCGACGAGGAGCCCTACCGGGATGCGCACAAGGCCGTCGACGCACTCCTCCTCCAGCTGCGGGAACGGCTCGGCACCGGCGACCACAAGGTGGCCCTCTTCGGGCACAGCCTCGGCGCCGTGCTCGCCCACGAACTCGCGCACCGCCTCGTCGCCGAGCCCGGCATCGACCTCGTCCGCGTGTTCGTCAGCGGCTCGCCGCACCCCGGTCAGAGCCGTGAACAGCGGGCCACCGGCCTGTCCGACGACGACTTCCTCGCCCGCGTCGGCGAGTTCGCGGGCTACAGCCATCCCGCCCTCGACGACCCGGAGATGCGCGAGATGCTCCTGCCCACCCTGCGCGCCGACGTCGAGATGCACGAGACCTACGTACCGAGCACGCCCCTTCCGCTGGACGCACCCCTCACGGTCATTCGGGGCGAGGACGACGCACTGGTCGGCCACGACGACGCCGCGTCCTGGAACAAGGCGACCGGCCGCGACTTCGAGCACGTGGAGATCCCAGGCGGCCACATGTATCTGACCGACTCCGCACCCGCCCTGGTCCGCCTGATCGTCTCGAAGCTGCCCTAGCCGCACCCCCCTCACCCCTTGCCCCTTCACGACCTCCAGGGAGTATCCGATGCGTCTGCACGGCAAGTCGGTCCTCGTCACCGGCGCCGCCCGCGGACTCGGCAGAGCGGCCGCGGTGGCCTGTGCGGCCGAGGGCGCCGACCTCACGCTGCTGGACATCTGCGCCGACCTGCCGGGCGTGCCCTACCCGCTGGGCACCCCAGGGCAGTTGGAGCACACCGCCGCGCTGTGCCGGGACGCCGGTGCGGCCGTCCTCACCGCGGTGGCCGACATCCGTGACACTCATGGCATACGGGAGGCGGTGACCCTCGCCGAGGACCGGTTCGGCCGGATCGACGTCGCCGTCAACAACGCGGGCATCGCCGCCCCCTCGGGCAAACCCGTGCACGAGATCGAAGAGGACGAGTGGTCCCTGATGATCGACGTGGACCTCTCCGGGGCCTGGCGGGTGATCCGTGAGGTCGGCGGGGCGATGAGCGCCCGGCGCGCCGGCAGCATCGTGAACGTCGCCTCCACCGCCGGGCTCGTCGGCTACCGCCATTTCGCCGGTTATGTCGCCGCCAAGCACGCCGTCGTCGGCCTCACCAAATCCGCCGCGCTCGACTTCGCGCCGACGAAGGTGCGCGTGAACGCGGTCTGCCCGGGGTCCGTGCGCGACGACGCCTGGGCCGAGGGCAGGATGCTCGCCGAGATCGCCAGGGCGCTGGAGGTGCCCGTCCACGAGCACGAGAAGACCTTCGTCGAGGCACAGCCCATGAACGCGCTGATCGAACCCGAGGACGTCGCCGCCGCGATCGTCTTTCTGGCCTCCGACGAGTCCCGGCAGATCACCGGATCGGTCCTGACCGTGGACGGTGGTTTCAGCGTCCGCTGAAACCCCCGCCCCGGACAACCAGAACGACAAGAACGACAAGAACGACAAGAACGACAAGGAGCACGGCCCGTGTCCGCGTTGCTGCCCGATCCCCATCTCCACGCGACCCACTGCCATGCGCTGCGCGTGCGGTCGGGCCACTCCCCGGACCTCGCCCGCCGACCGGGGCTGTGGATCGAGGACCTCTCCGTACGCGCGGCGGACCCTCTTGCAGAGCGCCGACGTGCCACCGAACTCGCCCGCCCCAGCCGCGATCCGCGCCGCGTCCTCCTGCGCTACGCCGACGGCCTGTCCGACCTGATCGTCGTCGCCCCGCGCGGGCGCTGGGACCGCACGGCCCTCGACCGGCTGGCCGCCGGGCAGCCCGTGGCACCGAACGACGTGCCCCCGGCTCCCGAGGCATCCCCGGCCGCGCCCGCCCCCGCCTGGGGCCTGGGCGGCGACGGCCCCGGCACTCCCCACGTCGTCGCCCTGGACCATGGTGGCGACGAGGCGAGCTGGCTCACGGCACTCGCCGTCACCCTGCGCCGCTACGACCCCGACACCCCACCGGTCATCGGCACCGACCACGGCAGCTTCACCGTCGAACCGGCCGCCACGCTCGGCGAGTCGAAGCCCTCCTCCACGACCGGCCCTGCTCTCACGGGACTGCTCTTCTCCGACACCGCCCTTCCCGGTGCGGGCGACACCGAGTACGTGCCCTGCCTCGCGCCCCCGTTCCCGCTCACCGTCTCGATCCTCCGGGACTCGGGCGGTCTGCGACTGCGCTGCGACCACCTGGACAGTCACTTCTCCGCTGAGATCGCGGCCCAGTTCGTACGGCATCTGGTGCACGTACACCAGCAGGTTCTGCACCGCCCGCAGACTCCGTCGGACGACGTCGAGCTCCTCGACGAGGCGGAGCGCGCCCGCACGGCGGCGCTCGGCCGCCCGCCCCGTTCCCTGACCACCAGGCCGGTGAGCCTGCCCGCGGCGCTCGCCCGGATCGTGGCGGCGGCGCCGGACCGTATCGCCGTGACCGATGGCAACACCGGTCTGACCTACCGCGAACTCGACGAGCGGGCCGCCCGGTCGGCGCACGGCCTGCGCGCACGCGGAGTCCGCGCCGGCGATCGGGTGGGCGTATGCCTGGAGCGCTCCGCCGAACTCGTCGTCACTCTGCTCGCCGTGCTGATGGCCGGCGCGACCTACGTGCCCGTCGACCCCGCCTACCCGGCGGAACGGCTCGCCCACACGGCACGGGACGCCGGTCTCGGCGTGGTGATCACCCGGCTCCCGGAGTTCCCGGCCGTGGCGGACTGCGTGCAGGTGACCCCGGACGAACTGGCGAAGGAGCCGGCACGCGGGTGGCCTGCACCGGAGGAGAGCACCAGCCCTCCGCCCCCCTCGCCCGATGACGCCGCCTACGTCATCTACACCTCCGGCTCCACCGGACGGCCCAAGGGCGTCGTCGTACCGCACCGCAATGTGATCGCCCTGGTCGACGCGACCCGCGACGAGTACGGGTTCTCCGAAGCGGACGTGTGGACCTGGTTCCACTCCAGTGCCTTCGATTTCTCCGTGTGGGAGATCTGGGGCTGCCTGCTGACCGGCGGGCGGCTGGTCGTGGTGCCGTACTTCGTCTCCCGTGAACCGGACCAATTCCGTGACCTGCTCGTCGCCGAGAAGGTCACCGTGCTCAGCCAGACCCCGTCGGCCTTCGCACAGCTCCTGGACGTCGACCACACCGACGTGTCCGTCCGGCTCGTCGTCTTCGGCGGTGAGGCGCTGGACACGCGGATGCTGCTGCCCTGGTTCGACCGGCACCCCGAGCGGTCCTGCCGGGTGGTGAACATGTTCGGCATCACGGAGACCACCGTCCATGTCACCGAGCAGACCCTCACCCGACAACTGGCGCTCGCCGCCACCCGCTCCGTGGGGCGCGCCCTGCCCGGCTGGCACCTGTACGTAGTGGACCCGGTCGGACGGCTGCTGCCGCCGGGGGCGGCGGGCGAGATATGTGTCGGCGGTGCCGGCGTGGCGCTCGGCTACCTGGGGCAGGAGGAGCTGACCGGCCGGCGGTTCGCACCGGACCCGTTCACCGGCGGCACCATGTACCGCAGCGGCGACCTCGGACGACTGCGCCCCGACGGACGGCTCGAACACCTCGGGCGGATCGACAGCCAGGTGAAGATCCGCGGCTTCCGGATCGAACTCGACGAGATCCGCTCCGTGCTGCTGGAGGACCCCGACGTGCGCACCGCGGCCGTCCTGGTACGTCGCGACGAGACGGCGGGCGCCGCCACGGCCAGGATCGATGCCTACGTGACCCTGGCGCCGGGAGGCGACCTTGCCGGGGTCCGCGATCGGGCCGCCGGCATCCTGCCCGAGTACATGCTCCCTGCCACCGTCACCGAGCTGGGCGCCCTCCCGCTGACCGCCAACGGCAAACTCGACGCGGCCAAGCTCCCCGCGCCGGCCGTCCTGCGCCCGCCCAAGCGGGACCCGGCCCCTGTCGCGCCCGCCCACGACGACCTCACCGCAAGTCTGACGGAGATCTGGAGCGACGTGCTGGGCGTGCCGGTCGGCCCGGACGACGACTTCTTCGAGCTCGGCGGCAACTCCCTGTTCGCCGTCCGCATCGGTGCCGCCCTGCGCGCCCGCGGTCTGCCGTCTCTGCGGCTGCGTGAGCTGTACCGCCACCCGACCGTCCGGGCAACCGTGACGAGTCTCAGGGCCGTGGCCGGGCAGGATCCACCCAGGTGAGCCCGTCCTCCGAAGCCACCAGCCCGCCTGGCCGTACCGGCGTCTCCTCCTCCAACGGCCCGCCGAACACTCCTCGTTCCTGCAGAACCGCACCCTCCTGGAACACCTCACGGATGGAGGCGGACTCGAAGAGCGGATTGCGCATGCCGTCGGAGTCCGGCAGCCGGCCCACCGCGGTGTCGAGTTCCGAGGAGGCCGTCGTCAGTCGGGCGCCCGCCTCCCCGAGCCCGCCGAAGCTCTCGTCCCCGGAGGCCAGACCGCCCACCAGTTCCACGAACGCCTCCAGTTCCGTCGCACCCACGTTGGTGACCTTGCGGGCCTTCCAGAAGTACGAACGCTCGTCCTGATGCATGTCGTAGAAGGAGACCAGGAACTCGTAGAACAGGCGGTACTCGTGCCGGTAGCGGGCCTCGAACTCGTCGAACAGGCGATCCTCGTCCAGCGTCCCGGCCAGGCCGGCGTTGATGGAGCGGGCCGCGAGCAGGGCACCGTAGGTGGCGAGGTGCACGCCGGAGGAGAGCACCGGGTCGACGAAGCACGCCGCGTCCCCGGCCAGCACCATGCCGGGCCGCCACAGCCGGGACTTCCAGTACGACCAGTCCTTGCGGACGCGGACCTGGTCGTAGGGCACCTCGGTGGCCTGTGGAACCCCCTGGAGGAGGTCGCGGACCTCGGGGCAGGAGTCGATCAGCCGGCGCCAGGCCGCGACCGGGTCCCCCTGTATCCCGGCGGCGTTCTCCCGGCTCACCACAGCTCCCACGCTGGTGAGGTCGTCACGGAGCGGGATGTACCAGATCCAGCCCTCGTCGAAGGCGGCGCAGAAGATGTTGCCGTCGTTGGGCTTCGGGAGCCGCCTGCCGCCGGCGAAGTAGCCGAACACCGCGATGTTGCGGAAGAAGTCGGAGTACGTCCGGCTGCCGCCGACCTCGGTGTGGATCCGGCTGCCGTTGCCGGAGGCGTCCACGACGTAGCGGGCCCGGGCCTCGCGGAGCTCGCCGCCGGGGCCGCTCCAGCTGACGCCCCGCACCCGCTCCTCGTCGGCGAGCACGCCTTTGACGCGGCAGTCCTCCCGTACGTCGACGCCCGCCCGGCGGGCGCCTGCCAGCAGGATCGCATCGAACCGGGACCGCTCCACCTGGTAGGCGAACGAGGTCGGGTCGGCCAGCCGTGGAGACAGGGCGAAGGAGAACTGCCACGGATCCCGGTTGCGGCCCCACCGGAACGTCCCGCCGCGCTTCAGCTTGAAGCCCGCCCGCGCGACCTCGTCCTCGACGCCCAGGATGCGGCACACACCGTGCACGGTGGACGGCAGCAGCGACTCGCCGATCTGGTAGCGGGGGAACGTCTGCTGTTCCAGGAGCAAAACGCGATGACCGCGCAGGGCGACGGCGGTGGCGGCGGTGGACCCGGCCGGACCACCGCCCACGACGATCACGTCGAACTCCTCAACTGCCTCACGGTCACCGGTGTGTTGGGCAACGGTCACTGCGCTTCTCCCAGCGAGTCGAGCCATGCGCGCAGGGCCGCCACGGTGGTCGGGGCGTGTTCCTGCATGAACGAGAAGTGGTCGCCCGGGACGTCGACCTCGGTGTGCGGCAGCGGCCAGGACGTCCGCCACCCGTCCGGGCCCGCGCTCGCCGCCATCTCCGGCGTGGGCCGGGTCGCCCGCACCAGCAGCGTGGGGGTGTCGACCGGTTCCGGGTCCCAGCCGAGGAACATGCGGGTGTACGCCCCCATGGCGGCGACGCCTGCGTCCTCGTCCCCGGCGAACCGGGTGCCGCCCAGCCGCGGCGCGATCACCGCGGGCAGCGCCAGCAGCCAGTCCTTGTCGCTGTTGCCGTCGTCGACGAGGTACGTGTCCAGCAGCACCTGCCCGAGCGGAGCGGCCCCCAGCGCTTCGAGCCGCCGGGTCACGGCGTGTGCCACGGCGCCCCCGGTGCTGACGCCGACGACCACGAAGGGCCTGCCGCCCACGTGCCGCAGCACCGACTCGGCGTGGGTGAGGGCCAGGGTCTCCCGGTCGGGCGGCACCGCACCACCCGCACCGATGCCCGGGTGCGGGAACTCCAGGACGTCCAACTCCCCTTGAAAGCAACCGTGGAAGCGAGCGAACTCCCCGCCCGGCGCACCGAACGTCGGGTGGGTGCCGGTGAAGAACACGAGCACCGGGCCGCCGGTTCCGGCACCGGTGGCGCGCCGCACCGGCGGGATCGCGTGCCGACGACTTTCGCCCGCGTCGAACGTCGGAACCGCCCAGGACGCCGTCACCAGCATCTGCATCCCGGCGACCACCTGACCGGCCTCGCAGACCCGCCGGTAGAGAGAGGACAGCGTCTGCGCGGGCCGCGGACCCGCGGTGCTCCTGGCGTCGGGCGCCCTCGCGGGCAGGTCGTCCTCCAGCAGGCCGAGGATGTGCCGGGCCAGCCCCTGAGCCGTCGGATGCTCGAACACCACGGCGGCCGAAAGACGCAGCCGCAGCGCCATGCTCAGCCGGTTGCGGACCTGCACCGCCATCAGCGAGTCGAAGCCCAGCTCGGCGAACGACCTGCCGGCCGGGAGCGCGTCGGCGTCCGGGTATCCGAGCACCGCGGCGACGTCGGCACTCATCAACTCCGTGAGCCTGCCCTCCCGCTGCTCGGCGGGCAGCTCGGCCAGCACCTGGCGCCACGCTCCCGGCTCCCACGCCTGCTCAGGACCCGGTCGGGCCTTCTCGGCAGTAGCCGTACGAGGGCGCACCAGGCCTTGGAGAAGCGGTGGCAGCGGCCCTTGGACGGAGCGCCGGCCCGCCCGGTCCAGCAGAACGGGCGCCAGCACGGGCCCGCCGTCGCGGAGCGCCGCGTCGAACAGGGCCAGACCCTGCGCCGTGGACAGCGGCCGCAGCACGTCACCTTCCCGCCGCAGTGCCCCGGCCATACCCCCTGCGGCCTGCCACGGCCCCCAGGCCAAGGACACGGCCGGCAGGCCGAGCCGGGTGCGGTGGCCTGCCAGGGCGTCCAGGAAGGAGTTCGCCGCCGCGTAGTTGCCCTGGCCCGCGCGACCCAGCAGACCGGACACCGAGGAGAACAGGACGAACGCCGACAGGTTCAGGCCCCGCGTCAGCTCGTGCAGATGGTAGGCCGCATCCGCCTTCGGCCGCAGCACCGCTGCCATCCGCGCGGGGGTCAGCGCGGTCAGCACCCCGTCGTCCAGCACTCCGGCGGCATGCACCACGGCGGTCAGGGCGGGGGCACAGCCGTCGATCACCTCGGCGAGTGCGGCACGGTCGGCCGCGTCGCAGGCCACGATCCGCACCTCGGCGCCCAACTCCTCCAGCGCGGCGTGCAGTTCCGCGGCGCCCGGCGCCTGGGGGCCCTGGCGCCCGGTGAGCACCAAGTGCCGTACGCCGTACGAGGTGACGAGATGGCGGGCGAGCTCCGCTCCCAGAGCGCCGGTACCGCCGGTGATCAGGACGGTGCCGGTCCAGTGAGGGTCATCTGCGGATGCGGTGCCGGTGGCACGAACCAGTCGCGGCACGCGCAACTGGCCCGACCGGATGGACAGTTGGGGTTGGCCTGTGGCCACCGCCGTCGGCAGGAGCCGTAGCGACTCGGGCCGTCCGTCCACGTCCACGAGGATGACACGCCCCGGTACCTCGGACTGGGCCGTGCGCACCAGCCCCCACACCGCGGCACCGGCCAGGTCCGGGTGCGGTGCGGTTGCGTTGCGCGTCAGCACCACCAGGCGCGAGCCCGCCGTGCGCGGGTCGTCCTGCCAGTCCTGCAGCGTGCGGAGCACCTTGGCCGTCAGCGTGTGCACGGCGGGCAGCGGGTCGGGCCCTGTCGCCGGGTCGACGGCCGTGAGGACGAGGGTGTCCGGTTCGGCTGCGGCGGTGTCCGTGACGTCCGGGAGCAACGTGCACAGGTCCAGCTCGTCCGGGCCCAGGAGCGCCCAGCGTGTGGTGGTGTCCCGTTCACCGTCGGACGGTTCCACGGGCGTCCAGTCGGGGCGCCACAGGCCGTGCCGCACCACGTCGAGTTCGGCCCCCGGGGCGGTCAGCTCCCGGGTGACGAGGGAATCCACACGCGCCACCGGGCGGCCCGCCGGGTCGGCGAGCGTCACCGAGAGCGCGTCCGCTCCGTTCGGGACGACCCGTACGCGTACCTCCGACGCCCCCACCGCATACAGTCGCACGCCGGTCCACGCGAACGGCACCCGGAGGGCCTCCGTCCCGGATCCCGTCAGCAGCGGTGCGTGCAGCGCAGCGTCCAGCAGCGCTGGATGGATGCCGAAGCGGTCGGCGTCCGTCAACCCCCCTTCGGGCAGCCGTACTTCCGCGAAGAGCACGTCCCCGCGCCGCCACGCCGACCGTACGCCCCGGAAGGCCGGCCCGTACCCGAGGCCGCCCTCGGCGAGACCGTCGTAGGCGTCCGTGAGGTCGACCTCGACGGCGCCCTGCGGCGGCCATGCCGTGAGCTCCGGGTCCGGCGGCGGAGTCTCCCCGGGGGCCGGGCCGAGCAGACCGGTGGCGTGCCGGGTCCAGGCGGGCTCTTCGTCCACGTCGGGGCGGGCGTAGACGTCGAACGGACGTCGGCCTGACTCGTCCGGCTTTCCTACGACGAGGTGGACGCGCACCCCGGTGTCCGGGGCCAGGGTGAGCGGGGCCACGAGGACGAGTTCGTCGAGGGTGTCGCAGCCGACCTCGTGGCCTGCCTGTACGGCCAGTTCCACGAACGCCGTCGCGGGGACGAGGACCGCCCCGGCGATCACATGGTCGGTGAGCCATGGGTGCGTGATCGGCGAAAGCCGTCCGGAGAACACCGTGCGGTCGGTGTCCGGCACGGTGAACGCCGGGCCCAGCAACGGGTGTTCGTGGGTGTCCGCCACCTGGGCCGGGGTGCGCGGCGCGTCCAGCCAGTAGCGGCGGCGCTGGAAGGCGTACGTCGGCAGGTCCACCCGCCGGGCCCCGCCGTCCGCGAACACCGCGGGCCAGTCGACCTGCGCCCCCTGCACATGGAGGCGGGCCACGGCGGTCAGGAGGGTCTGCGGCTCGTGCTCGCCGCCGCGGGTGGCGGGGACGCACACGGGCCCGTCGTCGTCCGGGCCGGTCAGGCACTCCTCGGCCGCCGCCGTGAGTGCGGGCCCGGGGCCGAGCTCCAGGAACGCCGAGACACCGTGGTCACCGAGCCAGTGCAGGGCGTCGGCGAACCGCACCGGCCGGCGGCAGTGCCGTACCCAGTACTCCGGGGAACACAGCTCCGCGGACTCGGCCAGGCGGCCGGTCACCGCCGAGACCACGGGCATCCGTGGCGGCCGGAAGGCCAGTCCCTCGGCGACCCGGCGGAACTCGTCGAGCATCGGCTCCACCAGCGGCGAGTGGAAGGCGTGGGCGACCCGCAGACGTACCGTCCTGCGGCCGCGCGCCTCGAACCCGGCCGCGACGGCGAGCACCGTCTCCCGTACGCCGGAGATCACCACCGAGCGCGGCCCGTTGAGGGAGGCGATCGCCACCCGGTCGCCGGCGTGCTCGAGCGCGGCGAGGACCTCTTCCTCCGTCGCGTGCAGCGACATCATCGCGCCGCCGGTGGGCAGTGCCTGCATCAACCGGCCGCGGGCCGCGACCAGTTCGGCCGCGTCGGGCAGCTCCAGTACTCCGGCGACATGGGCCGCCGTCAGTTCCCCCACGGAGTGCCCGGTCAGGAAGTCGGCGCGCACGCCCCAGGACTCCAGCAACCGGAACAGCGCCACCTCGAAGGCGAACAGACCGGCCTGCGTGACGTCAGTACGGTCGAGCAGGGCGGCCTCGGGTGAACCGCGCTCGGCGGACAGCACCTGGCCCAGCGGCAGTTCGAGACGGCCCTCGAGCTCCCGGCAGACCTCGTCGAAAGCGGCGGCGAACACGGGGAACGCGATGCGCAACTCGGCACCCATCCGGACGCGTTGGGCACCCTGCCCGGTGAACAGGAAGGCCGTGCGCAGGGCCGGGTCGGCGACGGCCCGCATCGAGCCGCGGCCGTCGGCGCCATCGGCGAGTGCGGTGAGGGCCGCCCGCATACGCGCCGGGTCGTCGGCCGGCACCATCGCCCGGTGCGCAAGCGCCGACCGGGACACGGCCAGGGAGAGGCCGACGTCGGCCGCGGAGAGGCCGGGGCGGGCCGTCAGGTGGTCGGCGAGTCGGCGGGCCTGAGCCCGCAGCGCCGTCTCGTCGGCGCCGGAGAGCATCCAGGGAACCGGCCCCGCAGCCTTCGATTCAGTGCTGGGCCCCTGCGGAGGCTCCTCCAGGATCACATGCGCATTGGTGCCTCCGATGCCGAAGGCCGACACACCGGCCCGGCGCGGTCCGGCGTCCGTCGCCGGCCACGGGCGGGCCTCGGTCAGCAGCTGCACCCGTCCGGCGGACCAGTCGACGTGTGGTGTGGGAGTCTGCGCGTGCAGGGTCCGGGGGAGTTCCTCGTGGTGCAGGGCCTGCACCATCTTGATGACTCCGGCGACTCCGGCGGCCGCCTGGGTGTGACCGAGGTTCGACTTGACCGAGCCGAGCCACAGCGGCGGCCGGTCCTCGGGCCGCTCCTGGCCGTAGGTGGCCAGCAGCGCCCGCGCCTCCAGGGGGTCGCCGAGCGTGGTGCCCGTGCCGTGCGCCTCCACCGCGTCCACGTCCTGCGCACGGAGCCCGGCGTCGGCCAATGCCCGGGCGATCAGCCGTTGTTGGGCCTGGCCGCTCGGGGCGGTCAGCCCGTTGGACGCGCCGTCGGAGTTGACCGCGGAGCCGCGCAGTACGGCCAGTACCGGGTGGCCGTGACGGCGGGCGTCGGACAGGCGCTCCAGCAGCACCAGGCCCGCGCCCTCGGCCCAGGCGGTGCCGTCCGCCGCGGCCGAGAACGACTTGCAGCGGCCGTCGGGCGCCAGACCGCGCTGGCGGCTGAACGCCGTGAACGGCTTGGGCGTCGCCATCACCGTGACCCCGCCCGCCAGCGCAAGGGCACACTCCCCGGAGCGCAGTGCCTGCGCCGCCCAGTGCAGCGCCACCAGCGAGGAGGAACACGCGGTGTCGACGGTGATCGAAGGCCCGTGCAGGCCGTAGACGTAGGAGATGCGGCCCGAGGCGACGCTGCCGGCCGAGCCCAGACCCAGATGGGCCTCCAGTTCGTGGGTGGTGAAGCGTGCGGAGTAGTCGCCGTGCATCACGCCCACGAACACGCCGGTGTCGCTCTCGCGGATCGTGGCCGGGGCGATGCCCGCCCGCTCCCAGACCTCCCACGAGGTCTCCAGCAGCAGCCGCTGCTGTGGATCCATGGCCAGCGCCTCGCGCGGCGAGATCCCGAACAGTTCCGCGTCGAACTCCGCGGCCCGGTGCAGGAATCCGCCCCGGCGGGTGTACGAGGTGCCGGTCCGGTCCGGGTCGGGATCGTAGAGGGCGGCCAGGTCCCAGCCCCGGTCGGTCGGGAAGTCCGAGGTCGCGTCCCGGCCCTCCGCCACCAGGCGCCACAGGTCCTCGGGCGATTCGACGTCACCGGGCAGGCGGCAGCCCATGGCGACGATCACCACCGGATCGTCTGTGCGCGCGTGCGCGGCGGAGGGCGGCACCATCGCGGTGGCCGGGGTGAAGAGAGTGCGGTGCAGGTGCCGCGCGAGCGCGGCCGGTGTGGGATGGTCGAAGACCAGCGTCGAGGGCAGCCGGAGCCCGGTCGCCTCGCCGAGCCGGTCGACGAGCGTGACGGCACCCACGGACGTCAGGCCCAGATCGGTGAACGGGTCGTCGGCGTGGAGCCGTTCGTACGGCCCGCCGTCGCAGACCGCGGCCGTCTGCGCGAGCACCGCCTCGTGCAGTGCCCGCTCACGCCCCTCCGGCGGCAGGGACAGCAGCCGCAGGCGCAGGGCTCCCGCGGCGGACGCGGGGGAGGACGGGGTCGGCCGGACCGCTCCCGTGACCACCGCGTGGCGGGCGATCTTGCCCGACGCCGTGCGCGGTACGGCCGCGATCTCGCGGATCTCGACGGGCAGTTTGTACGCGGCCAGCCGCGTACGGCACGCCTCCAGGATCTTCCGCGGGTCGAACCCTTCCGGTCCCGGGACGACGTAGGCCACCGGCACCTCGCCGAGGACGTCGTGCGGGATGCCCACCACGACCGCGTCCCGCACACCGGGGCAGCGCAGCAGGGCCTGTTCGATCTCCGTGGGGTGGATGTTCTCCCCGCCGCGGATGATCAGCTCGCTGACCCGGCCGGTGAGGGTGAGATGACCGTGTGCGACGCGCCGGCCGAGGTCCCCGGTGCGGTACCAGCCGTCGCGCAGCGCGGCCTTGGTCTCCCCCGGCCGGTTGTGGTAGCCGGTCATCAGGCTCGGGCCGCGCACCCAGAACTCGCCCTCGTCGCCGTCCGCGACATCGTTGCCGGAGCCGGGATCGACGACACGCACCTCCATGCCCGGCACCGGCGGACCGCAGGAACCGTCGACCCGCGGCCCGTGCGGACGGTTCACCGCGATCATGCCGCAGGTCTCGGTGCTGCCGTAGGCGTCGAGGAGCGGAGCCCCCAGCAGGTCCTCCACCGCCCGGCGCAGGGCGGGTGTGCTCGGGGCGCCCGCCACGATGCAGGTCCGCAGACCCGGCGGGGCCGGGGAGGGCTGCTCGCGGGCGGAGGCCAGCAGCTGGTGGTAGGTGGCAGGCACCCCGGCCAGGACGGTGTAGGGGCCGCCCAGGTCTTCGCGCGGTGCGCGCAGCTCCCGCAACAGGCCGTCGGGCGGAAGGAGTTCGGCGGTGATCCTGGCGCTCGCGCCGACCGCGGTGACGCCCAGGACGGCAAGGGAGTGCCCGAAGCTGTGGAACAGCGGCAGCGGCCACAGCAGCCGGTCCGCTGGGGAGAGCCCGAAGAGCGGGGCGTAACAGGCCGCCGCCGACCACAGGGCGACGCGCTGCGTGGACAGCACGCCCTTGGGGCGGTGGGTGGTGCCGGACGTGTAGAGCATCCAGGCGGGCTCGTCCAGGCCGAGATCGTCCCGCGGCGGCCGGGCGGGCGAGGGATCGGCGGCGACGGCGTCGAAGAGGACCGTGCCCTCCGGGGCGTCCTCGGGGAGCGGTCCCGGGCCGGTGAGCAGGACGCGTGGACGGCGCTGTCCGGGGCCCAGGCGGTGCAGCCGGTCCAGGTGCCCGGGGTCGGTGACGAGGACCGAGGCGCCGCTGTCCGCCAGGAAATGGGCGAGTTCCGCGTCGGAGGACCGGGGATTGAGCGGTACGCCGACCGCCCCAGCCCTGACGACGGCCAGCACACTCTCCACCGTCTCGACACGGTTGCCCAGGCAGATCGCGACCCGCTCGCCCCGCCGATGGCCGGTCCGGGCGAGGTACGCGGCAAGTCGTCCGGTGCGCTCCTCCAACTCCGCGTAGGTGACGGCGCGTACGTCGTCGGCGAACGCCACCCGTGACGGTGCCTCCGACGCGTGCGCCTTCAGCAGCTCCGGCAGCGGCCGGATCAGCCCGTCGTGCGTCATGTTCCTGCCCCTCCGGCGCGTGCTCGGCACGGCAGCCGTCAATCCCCTTGCAGGTCAATGACGTTGAGCCTACGGGGAGGAAGGCCGGGTGATCGAACATTCCGGCGGGGTGGCGCAAAGGAGGAGCCCCATGCCTCACCGGTGGGGCTCCTGCTTCACTGCGGGCCGAAGTCCGACGGATCCCAGTCGTGGCTGCTCGACGCGTGCGGTGCCTGGTCCTGCATCTGCTCCGCGGCCACACGAGCTTCGGCCACGACGTCACCGCGCTCGCGCAGCAGGCTCTCGTACACCGGTAGGTGATCGTTTCCGGTCGGGTTCGGTATCACAGTCTGTCCTTCTCCGTGGTGTGCCGGTCGTGCGGACTGGTCGGTCACGGATGCCGTGACCGACCAGCCAATAAATCAGGACAGGCGGACCGAATTGAGGAGAAGGAGAACGCCTTCGGTGTCCATGGTGAAAATGTCCTGTGGGCTCAGGACTAGGCGGCCGCCACGACCGTGGCCGTCACCGTGTTGTCGCACTCGGCGAAGACACCGTCGTCCAGGGCGACCTGGTGTGCCCCGGAGCCCGGCAGACCGACCACCAGCGTCGGGTAGGCGACCGGCTTCGCGCCGGACTTGCAGTAGCCGTCTGCCTCGCCCTGGACCTGGACGAAGGTCAGCTTCAGCCAGGCCTTGGCGCCCGGTGCCAGCTTGACCGGAGCGGCGGTGCCGGACGGCGTCACCTTCAGCGGGGCGTTGTGCTCGGGGGAACCGTTGCCCGCGCCGGCCACGGTGGGGTGGCCCTGCAGGATGCACGGCTTGGCGGAGACATTGGTGAACACGACCACTGCCGCTCCGGTTCCGGTGCCCGCCGGGCGGTCGGTGGCCTGGTGCGCCGTGACCTTCAGGGCGGTTGCCGCGCACGTCTTCACGGCCGTACCCGTGGAACCGGACCCGGATATGGGGGATGCCTTCGCGGTCGGAGCCTTCGACGTGGGCGCCTGGGAGGGTTCCTGGGTGGTCGTGCCCGGGGTGGTGGTGGAAGCGGACGGCGCGCTGCTCGGCGCCTTCGACGACGTTTCGGCCGCCGCCTTGGAGCCGTCGGCCTGACACGCGGTCACCGACAGGGCGGCCAGAAGGGCGGCGATCGCCGGCGCGGCCTTGCGGATGCCGTTCACGTACTGCATGGAGTCCCCCGAGTTCGGATGGTGCGGGGCCGGTCCTTCGCCGGCGCCCGACCATGGAGACATGACTGCCTCACCGGGGGTTTCGCCTGTGGGTCAGCTGTGACACGCGTGGATCTTCTGTGACAGTGCAGTGACGAGACGGCACCGGCCAGGTGGACCGGCGCCGTCTCGCACGGGGATCTCACGGGGGTCAGGCGGACGCGGGTTCGTCCTCCGCGATGCCCACCGTCGCGTCCTTGTCGGCCTTCCCGCGCAGCGCGATCACGCTGAGGAGGCAGCAGGCCAGGGCCGAGAGGCCGCAGATCACATAGCCGATGGCGTACCCGTTGCCGAGGGCTTCCAGGGCGAGGGGGACCGCGCCGCCCGGCGGGGAGGACGGCGGTACGGAGTTGGAGGCGAGCGGGCCGCCCTCCGCCGCCACCTGCCCGGCGGCCGCCTTGACCTCGGCGGGCAGATGGGAGGCGGCCAGCTTCGAGGTGAACTCGTCCGCCGCGCGGCTCAGCGCGATCGCGCCGATGACCGCCGGGCCGAGCGTGAAGCCGAAGTCGCGCAGCAGGCTGGTCGATGCGCTGGCCATGCCCGCGTAGTGGACCTCCACGGTGTTGACGGCCGTCGCCGTGATCGAGGAGACCGTCAGCGCGAAACCGATGCCGACCAGGCCGATGGGGAGGATGAGAGAGGTCAGGGCACGGTCGTGCACCGACAGGGTGGCGGCGATGAAGTCTCCTGTCGCCATCAGCCCGAGGCCGGCGCCGAGCACCCAGCGCGGGCTGACCTTCTCAAGGAGCCGGGAGATCAGCGGCATCAGCAGCAGTGTCCAGGCGTTGAGGAGAATGAACGCGAACGAGCCGCGCAGCGGGCTCTGGTGCTGGATCGGCCCGAGCCGGATGCTGGTCGCGTAGGCGGTGCCGAGGTAGCTGAACATGCCGACCACCGCGACGAACGACGCCACCGCGAACGCCCGGTTCTTGAACAGATCGAGCCTCAACAACGGGGAGGCGGCCCGGCTTTCGGCCACGACGAACAGGCCGATGAACACTGCGGCGACCACGTACGCGATCACCACCGGCGTCGCGGTCCAGCCGTCAGCCGGGCCCTGGATCACCGCGTAGAGCAGGGCGAACATGCCGATGCCGATGGTGATCTGGCCCGCCAGGTCGAGTGAACGGCCCTCCGGGGCGCTGGAGTTGTGTGCCAGCAGCTGGCTGAGCACGGTGCTGATCAGGGCGAGGCCCGTGACGACGATGAACGCCCAGCGCCAGGAGCCGTAGTTGCCGGTGATGCCGCCCAGGACGGGGGCGACGAAACCGCCGCTGGACAGCGCGGCCGCCCAGACCGTGATGGTGCGGGCCCGGTCCTTGGCCGAGTGGGTGCCCGCGGCGATCATCGCGAGCGAGGTCGGGAACAGCGCCGCCGCACCCAGACCGGCGATGGCCTGGCCCACCCAGAGCATGTGGATGCCGGTGCTGGCGGCGGCCAGCGCCTCGCCGACCACCAGCAGCGCACCGCCGCCGACCAGCAGCCGCTTGCGGCCGAAGAGGTCGCCGAGGACGCCGAAGGTCAGCTCCAGTACGGACACGGGCAGCAGGAAGGCGTCCGAGATCCAGGTCAGCTGCGAACCGACGGGATGCAGGTCCTCCTGGAAGAGCCCGTTGAGCGTGGCCGGCATGGCCAGGGCGATCTGTGCCAGACAGACCGCGAAGCAGCCGGCGATCAGGGTGCCGACGGGCAGGCCGCCGGATGGTTGCGAGGCGGCGGTGGCGCCGGTTTGAGTGCGCGTTTCGGTGGACACGTGTGCTCCCCTTTGAGCGGCTGGGCGGCTTCGAGCGATGCGGGGACGCCGAGAACGCGATGAATGTAGGGCAGTTTTTCGACGGCGGTCAATAGATTGCCCAGTAACGATGGGCATGGCTGTGCCCTGCGGGTGCTACCGCAGGTCCGTGCGGTGTTACGGGACGGCCACCCGGATCACATCGAGAGTGCTCGCGGCCGCCTGACGGGCCGGCTCCTCGCAGCGGCGCGCCAGCTCGTGGAACCGTTCCTCCGCGCGGGCCGCAGGCCAGTCCTCGGGCAGGTGCTCGGCGGGCAGATGGGGATCCTGGCGGACCTGGTCCAGCCAGTCGGTGTGCAGCAGCAACTGCCGTACGAGGGCGTCCGCCGGCGCGTCGGCGTCCGTGCTCCAGCGGGCCAGGAACGCCTCGTATCCCTTGGCGACGGACTCCACGTCGAACGCCGTGTGCAGGATCGTCCGGGCGTCGGTCGGGGCGACGGCCGTGGCGCCCTGGAAGACGCGCAGATACGGGTCGAGGTCCAGCCCGGCGACGATCCCGGGCACGTCCACCTGGCCGGGCGCCACCCACAGGCCGTTCTGCAGCGGCCCGAAACCGCTCCACAGCAGACGCGAACGCAGGTCGTGCCGCTCGCGCCGCCACGCCTCCGGGAGGGAGAAGCCCACCAGGGTCCAGGTGCCGTCCCAGGTGCGGTTGACCGCACCGGTGCACCAGATCCGATCGTGGCCGTCCTGCAGCACGCGGGTGGCGCGGGGCGTCGGGCCGAAGTACGTCTTACGGCCGCGCCGGTGCCGTTCCAGCAGGCCGCGCTTGACCATGCGGGTCAGCGTCGACCGTACGGCGTCCTCGGTGATCCCGGCCTGCCCGAACACGTCGATCAGACTGCTCGCCGACAGGGCGACGCCCCGGCCCAGGGCGTGAATGCCGAGGAAGCTCAGCATCAGCGACTGCGGCCGGGGTGCGCTGCCCGCCTGGTCCGGCGGATCGAAGCTGGTCACCGGGCAAGGGTAGATCCGGTCCTTTCCACCTCGGCGGACAGGTCGTGGTCCGCCGTGCCACAGGGGCGCGCCGGGCCGCGGTCACCTATCCGATCTCGACCACCCGGGCCCACCCGGGCGGCGCATCGGGCACATGGTCGGGATCCTCCTCGTCCCAGCCCGCGCCGTGCCGGGGGAACAAGCCCACCACCGTCCGGCACGCCGGCCGCGCGTCCGGCCAGGGTGTCTGACCGTCGGTCAGCACCACGACGACATCGGGGCGCGGGCGCGTGCGCAGCGCCTTGGCGAAGCCCGTGCGCAGATCCGTGCCGCCGCCGCCCAGCAGCGGGATGCCTTCGGCCCGGCACAGTGGGTGCGCGACCCGGGCCGCCGCGTCGCACGGCACGACGGTCACCAGGTCGCGGCGGCCGCCCACGGCCCGGGAGATCGCGGCGACCTCCAGCAGCGCGCTGCCCAGTTCGGCGTCACTGACCGACCCGGACGTGTCGATGATCACCGAGACCCGGGGCGGTCTGCGCCGCAGGCTCGGCAGTACGACGCCGGGCAGTGACGCCGAGCGCCGCGCGGGCCGGCCGTAGCTGTAGTCCTCGCCCGCGCCCGACCCCGAGGCCGCCGAACGGACCGCCGCGCCCAGCAACTCCCGCCACGGCTGCGGCGGATGGAACGCCTTCTCCGCCCACCGCCGCCATCCCTCCGGAGCGTTCCCCGGACGGCCCTTGAGCCCTTCCGCCACCCGGAACCGCACCGCGTCCTGTTCCTGCGCGCTCAGGCCGTGCGCGCCGTCCGGGCCCAGCTCCCACTCCCGTGCCAGTCCGTCGGCGCCGCTGCCGCAGTCCAGCCAGGCCATGCTCTGGGTCCGCGCGCCGAGCGTGAACTGGCGCAGGTAGTCCTCCATCAGCTGCCCCTCGGACAGCCCCAGGGCCGTCGGCCGCACCGCGCCCCGGGGCAGGACCAGCCCGTCGCCGTAGATGTCGTCGTTGATCTCGCAGTCCGCGGCGATGTTCATCCGCAGCCGTTCGCCGGGGCCGGTCAGCCCCCGCTCCCGGGCGACCCGGTCGCTGCGCCCGTGGTGGTCGCGCAGCAGATGCGACACCTCGTGCACCCATACGGCCGCCAGGTCCTCCACCGGCATCCGGTCCACGAAGCCCGGTGAGACATAGCACCGCCAGTGCCGGTCGACGCCCATCGTCGGCACCTGCCGCGACTCCACGGTGTGCAGGGCGAACAGCGCGGTCGCCAGATAGGGGCGGGCCCGGGCGGCCTGCAGCCGGGCCGCGAAGAGCTTGTCCAGGTCCAGTGCCCCGGGTGCGTCGGGACTCATCGGCCGGCCTTCGCGGTCACGGCGGCGCGGGCCGCCGCCTGGTCCGCCCGCCGGGACACGGACACCACTCCGGCGAGCTTCTCGATCGACGCCGGTACATCCCAGTCCTCGCGGCGCAGCGCGGCGAGCGTGGTCGCGGGCACCACCACCAGGTCCGGCGCTCCCGTTTCCAGCGCGCGGACCAGGATCGCCCAGGCCGCGTCCCAGCGGGGCTTCTCGGGGCGGCTGCGGACCGCCGCCACCACGCCGTCGAGCACGGCCTGGCGCAGATCCCCCCGCTCGGGCAGCTCCGCGTTCGCGGGGTCGGCCAGGAGCACCTCGGGGTCCGGCAGGTCCAACCGGTCCAGACTGGCCAGCAGTTCGAGGCCCGGGCCGTCGCCCACCGTGCCCCGGACCAGCAGCGAGAGCACGTCCCGGGAGGAGTCGGCCGCGGTCGCGAAGGCGATCAGGCGCAGCGTCATCTCCCAGCTCCGGGGCGACGGCCAGGCGCCGCCCCGCCGCATCTCGTTGCCGGGAAGCTGGTGTACGAGTTTGGGCCGTGCGGTGAGCAGCCCGCACACCGCACGGCGGGCGAAGTCCACCGCCTCCGACAGCTTCTCCGGTGAGAGCCGCGGCAGCGTGGCGCGCGGCCAGGTCCCGCCGAGGCCGCGGACGACGACCTCGTGGTCGTGGGTCCACTGGAGGTGTACGAAACGGTTGGCCAGCGGCGGGCTCAGCTCCCAGCCGTCGGCCGCCGAGGACCGCGGATTGGCGGCGGCCACGATCCGCACCCCGGGCGGAAGTCGGAGGGCGCCGATCCGGCGCTCCAGCACCAGGCGCAGCAGCGCGGCCTGGACGGCGGGCGGCGCGGTGGACAGCTCGTCCAGGAACAGCAGCCCCCGCCCGGCCCGCACCAGGCGCACCGCCCAGTCCGGCGGGGCCATCGGGACCCCCTGCTCCGCGGGATCGTCCCCGACGACGGGCAGTCCGGAGAAGTCGGACGGCTCGTGCACGCTGGCGATCACCGTGGTCAGCGGCAGGTCGAGGGCCTCGGCGAGCTGGGTCAGGGCCGCGGTCTTGCCGATCCCCGGCTCACCCCACAGCAGCACGGGCAGATCGGCGGCCACGGTCAGCGTCAGGGCTTCGAGTTGCAGGTCGGGACGGGGTTCGGTGCTGGCGTCGCGCAGCAGAATCAACAGCTCGTCGGCGACGTCGAGTTGGGAGCCGGAGGGGGTGACGGTGGCAGCGAACGGAGTGTGTGCAGGCATGTGTGTGGTCACCTTTTCGTCGGGGTGAGCCGAGTGCGACGGATGTACGAGGGTGAGGTCAGCGGAAATTCGCGTGGCGCGGGTGGGAGCGGTGGCGGGGGGTGCGGCAAAGGTCCCCGGGTCGGTAACGTGCAGGCCCGCGAGCGGGTCCGGTCAGCCCCTGCCTGAACAGGCCGTAGGTGATCCGCCGCTCCGCGGCCGCCTCCAGCTCGTCCCGCAAGGGGCCGTCGCGCAGCACCGCCCCAGGGCCGAGCAGGCCCTCCACGACGGCCAGTGCACCGGCGATGTCTCCGTGGTCCAGGCGTTCGCGGACGCCCGTGAGGCAGTCCGGACGACGGTGCGCCTCGTCGATCGCCTGGAGGCAGGGCAGCGGAGTCCCGGTCAGCGCGACCAGCAGCTCCTCCCGCCGGATCTCGGCCGGGTCATGGTCCAACGAGGCCAGTACCCCGTTCACCAGACCGATCCGGTGCCGGGCTCCACGGCACTCCACGAGACGCGGCTGCCCTGCCAGTTCCGGAGCAGGGGGCGGGTCGGCCGGCGAGTAGTCCGGTACGAGGGCGGTGGCGACCAGCGGGTGCAGTCGCTCGGGTGTGATCGCACCGGTGCGCAGGAGCTCCAGGTCGGGCGGGACCCAGGTCGCCGCATCGGGCAGCACCGGCAGCGCGGAGCGGTCGCCGTACCCGGACGCCTCCGCGTGTCGTACCGAGGTCGGCCCGGCCTCCTCGCTGCCCGCGGTCAGGGCCAGGACCAGGCGATGCCTGCCCCCGAGCCGCACGAGCACGCGACCGCCGGACCCGCGCCGCCCTTCGGCGCCGAGCAGTATCCCCGCCTCGGCCGCCCACCGGTCGACGGCACACCGCCGACCGTCCGGCACCGGCGCGGGCAACTCCCATTGTGCTGCAGGGCTGTTGTCGTGGCTCGGCCGATCGGCCCCGGACCGTGTCCGCAGCTCGTCGGCTCTGCTCGCGTCCCACAGATGGCGGTGCAGGTCGAGCCGGAACCGCCGGCTGGGATGAGGATGCGGATGGCGCCGGGCGGCGGCTTCGGCAGAGGATCCGCCCCACAGCGCGAGGCTGATCCGCTGCCCGGCATCGGCCCAGGCCGGCGGAGTCCGCACCACCAGGTGCACCGGACCTGCCCCGTCCCGCCCGGCAGCCTCGTACCGGGCCAGGGCAATGGTCAGTCCCGGGCGCAGCAACCCGTCGGGAGCGATCCTCGGCATGTGCCAGCGCAGCAGGTCGGGAGCCAACCGGCGCAGATCGGCCCGCACTTGGGCCCCGAGCTCCCGGCCGTGGCTGCGCGCCACGGAACGCAGGTTGAGATCGACATCGAGGCCTGCGGCGGCACACGCTCCCGCCCAGTCGCCGACCAGGCGGCGGGCGGTCGCAGTCTCGATCATGGAGGGCGGCACGGCGAACTCGCGCACGCGCTGCCAGAAGGAGAGGCGGGGATCCCCGTTCGCAGTCTCGGTGAGCATCAGCACTCACCTGGCGCGGACGGGACCCCCGATCTGTCAACAGAATGAGTCGTCATCGCGAGGGATCGTAGCCTTGCCCCCGCCCGCTCGGCCACGGGTTTTCCGAGCAGCCGGTTCAGGGCGATGTCTGCGCGCGGGTGAGCAGATCCAGCGCGATGTCGGTGATCATGTCCTCCTGGCCGCCGACCATGCCCCGTCGGCCGACCTCGTCCGGCTGGACCTGCGCGAGACGGCCCTGCCCTTCCTCCAGGACCTGTTCGAGGCCACCCGCGAGACCGTCCGTCTCGGCATGCGCGAGGGCATGGACTTCATCCACCTCGAACGCATCCACGGCCACGAACCCCTCCAGTTGCCCTCCCCGCATCGGCGGCAGCCTCCCGCTGAGCTGCACCGCGGTCGGCCAGGTGTCCGGCCTCGCCCACGAGGAGCAGGAGGCCGCCCCGGGCGTGAGCTGCATCGCCGCCCCCGTGTTCGCCGACGGCACTGCCGTCGCCGCCCTCTCGGTGGCCGTGCCCCGCACCCAGGTGGCTGACACGGCCTGTTGCCACGTCCGCCCGCCGTCGCGGAGGATCTTTGCTCCGGCCCGGCACTCGACAGGAGCCCTCGTGACGTACGACATCACCGCCATCCGCTCCCAGTTCCCCGCCCTGGCGGCCGGAACGGCGCACTTCGACGGCCCGGGCGGCACCCAGACCCCGCGAGCGGTGATCCAGGCCATCGCGGACGCCCTGTCCAACCCCCTGTCGAACCGTGGCCAGGTGGCGCAGGGGGAGCGCAACGCCGACACCATCGTCACCGGGGCCCGCCGGGCCATGGCCGACCTGCTCGGAGCGGATCCGTCGGGGATCGTCTTCGGCCGCAGCGCCACCCAGCTCACCTACGAGTTCTCCCGCACCCTCGCCAAGACCTGGCAGCCCGGGGACGAGGTGGTCGTCACCCGCCTCGACCACGACGCCAACATCCGCCCCTGGGTCCAGGCCGCCGCGGCGGCCGGCGCCACCGTACGCTGGGCCGACTTCGACCCCGCCACCGGGGAGCTGACCCTCGACGACATCCGCGCCGTCCTCAGCGGACGCACCCGGCTGGTCGCCGTCACCGCCGCCTCCAACCTGATCGGCACCCGTCCCGCGATCGCCGAGATCTCCCGCCTGGCGCACGAGGCGGGGGCGCTCAGTTACGTGGACGGCGTCCACTACGCCGCCCACACGCTGGTCGACCTGGAGGCGCTCGGCGCGGACTTCTTCGTCTGCTCCCCGTACAAGTTCCTGGGCCCGCACCACGGAGTCCTCGCCGCCCGGCCGGAGTTGCTGGAGACCCTGCGGCCGGACAAACTCCTGCCCTCCACCGATGCGGTCCCCGAGCGCTTCGAACTGGGCACGCTGCCCTATGAGTTCCTGGCGGGCACCACCGCCGCGGCCGACTTCCTCACCTGCCTCGACCCGGGCGCCACGGGAACCCGCCGACAGCGCCTGGCCGCCGCGTTCACGGCGCTCGAAGCACACGAACACAGCCTGCGCACACAGATCGACAAGGGACTGTCCTCACTCGAAGGCACCACGATCCACTCCCGGGCGGCCGACCGCACTCCCACCCTGCTGCTGACGTTCGAGGGCCGCTCCACCACGGACGCCTACCGCTTCCTCGCCGAGCGCGGCGTCCACGCCCCCTCGGGATCCTTCTACGCCATCGAGGCCTCCCGCAGGCTCGGCCTCGGCGACACCGGCGGCCTCCGCATCGGCCTCGCGCCCTACAACAGCGCGGAGGACGCCGACCGGCTGCTGGGCGGACTGTCTGAGTTCCTCAGCCTCTGAGCAGCGGCCGGACGCCCGAAAGTGCCGCCCGGGCCGTGTGGTTGACTACGGCCGTGTTGCACGAGTCGGTCCTGCGGACCGTGGATCTGCCGGCGGGCGACCGTTTCGACGCCTGGACCGAGCGCATGGGCCGCACCCACGCGCCCATGCAACTGGCCAGCGACCGCGCGGCGGACTACCGCGGCGAGCAGCGCCTGATCTGCCTGGGCGATGTGACGGTGTGGCCGGCCACCTTCGACCACCTGGTCTTCCGACGGACCCCCAAGCTCGTACGGCAGTCCGACCCGGAGGTCTACCACCTCTCCGTCCTGCGACGGGGAGAGGGAGCGGCCAGCTGGGGCAGGCAGCAGGTCGCCTACCGGATCGACGACATCCACACCAACAGCTCCTCGCGGTCCTACGACATATCCACCGGCCCGGACCCGGTCACCCTCATCGGAATCGAGATACCCAGGGCCCTGGTGGCGCTGCCCGCGCACCGGGCGGACCAGGTGATCGGGCGCCGGATGTCGGGCCGTGAGGGCGTCGGCGCGCTGCTGGCGCAGTTCCTCGTGCAGCTGGTCTCCGACACAGCGCCCTACCAGCCGCTGGACGCGCCCCGGCTGGGAACCGTCGTCGCCGATCTGGTGACCACCGTCTTCGCCCACGCCCTGGACGCCGACCGCCAGTTGCCGCCCGAGACCCGCGCCCGGACGCTGACCCTGCAAATCAAGTCGTTCATCCGCCGGCACCTCGGCGACCCCGACCTGACCCCCGCCCGGATCGCCGCCGCGCACCACATCTCCCGCAGCTACCTGTACAGACTCTTCCGGTCTGAGGGCACCACCGTCGCCGCCTACATCCGCGATCAACGACTGAAGAACGTCTGCCGGGACCTCGCCGACCCGGCTTTGCGCACACTGCCGATCCATGCCGTCGCCGCCCGCTGGGGCTTTCCCCGGGCCGCCGAGTTCACACGGGCCTTCCGCTCGGCCCATGGTGTGCCGCCGAGCGAGTTCCGCCAACGGAGCGGACCGCCCGCCGAGTAGCGGCCGTGGACCGTGCGCCAAGCAGGTGTGGACCGTGCGCCAACGACAGCTCCGCTGCCCTCTGCGCATCATGGTGATCGGCGCGAGGGAGACGCGCGAACCGGGGCGGGGCCAGGACTGCCGGGGAGTCCTGGCCCCGCCGTTGTGTCCGACCGGGTGTATGTTTGAAGAGTCAAACGTATTGGTCGGTTGTTCGTTCCCGGATCGAGGCCGGTTCTCATGCACGTCGTCATCAGTGGTTCCTCAGGATTGATAGGCGGTGCACTCGCCGCGTCGCTGCTGGCCGACGGTCACCGTGTGACCCGGTTGGTCCGGCGCGAGCCGCAGACCCGGGCCGACGGAAGCGCCGAGGCCCGGTGGGACCCGCGGGCGGCGGCAAGCGGGGTGGATCCGGCGGTGCTCGACGGCGCGGACGCGGTGGTCGGGCTGGCCGGTGCCGGAGTCGGCGACCGCCGGTGGACCGCCGCGTACAGGAAGGAGATCCGCGAGAGCCGGGTGCGCGGCACCGGCGCCCTCGCTGAGGCGATCGCCGGCTGCGAGAAGCCGCCGCAGGTGTTCGTGTCGGGATCCGCCGTCGGCTACTACGGCGAGACCGGGCAGGCCGTGGTGGACGAGTCCGGCAGGCCGGGCCGGGATTTCCTGGCCGGCGTCTGCCAGGAGTGGGAAGAGGCCGCCGACGGCGCCCGGGCGGCCGGGACGCGGGTCGTCACCACCCGCTTCGGTATCGTCGTGTCCGGCGCGGGCGGGGCGATGGGCCGCCTGCTGCCACTGGCCCGGGCGGGGCTCGGCGGGCGGCTGGGCGACGGCCGCCAGTACTGGAGCTACATCTCCCTGCCCGACACGGTCCGCGCCCTGCGCCACCTCATCGACACCGGATCGGTCAGCGGGCCGGTCAACATGACCACCCCGCACCCCGCGACCAACCGGGACATCACCGCCGCCATCGGCAGGGCCCTGCACCGCCCCACGGTGCTGCCCGTGCCCGGCTTCGCCCTGAGGCTGGTGCTCGGGGAGTTCGCGGACGGCATCCTGATGAGCCAACGGGTGGTGCCGGGACGCCTCCTCGACTCGGGTTTCACCTTCGAGCACCCGACCTTCGAGGCCGCCCTGGGCTCAGCGATCCACTGACGGTGTCCTCAGACGCGGGCCGCGCGACGACGGCCCAGGACGGGCTCGGCCAGCACTCTCGCCGCCCGGCAGAGGGTCTGGCCGTGCCGGGCGAAGAGTTCGTCGCGCGAGTCGAAGTGGCCCAGGTCCGCCAGGACGTAGGCCGAGAGATCGCACGAGGCACCGTCGGCCGGGCAGAGTGTCCTGCCGTCCCAGTCGATCGCTGTCCTGGACAGCGCCTCGAACAGCGTCTCCGCACCGGCGTTGGTGAAGCCGCCACCGCGGTTGTCGCTCAACTCGTCAAGGCTGCCGAAGAGTTCCGAGACCGTCAGCCAGGGGTCTGCGGTGTGGGCGGTCGGCGCCGGTACGTCGAGGCGGAATTCCGGCCATGCCAGGAGAACCTGGTCCGGGAC
Source organism: Streptomyces sp. NPDC002092 (assembly GCF_053593775.1). Classification (NCBI taxonomy): domain Bacteria; kingdom Bacillati; phylum Actinomycetota; class Actinomycetes; order Kitasatosporales; family Streptomycetaceae; genus Streptomyces; species Streptomyces sp. NPDC002092. The sequence goes on along the minus strand of NZ_JBSFDG010000022.1, from coordinate 68,517 downwards.
GATCCGGCGCAGCCTCGGGAAGCGCGGGTACCAGAAAGCCCCGTCGACCAGCAGCCCACGCACCCGCGTGGCCATCCCGGACGCCCGCGCCACCGCCTCCAGGACGGCCAGCCGCTGGCTGCACGAACCACGGCCACGGCGCAGCACCTCGGACACGGGCCGCTCGTCCTGCACCGAGTACACCGGCCGCACAGCCGCGGCAATGACCCGGTGGGCCCGGCGCAGGTCCGCTGTCCGGCGGTCGGGCGCCGCGCCCGTCCCCGCGTCGACCTGCCGGAGCAGGGAAGTGACCTGCGGGTGCTGCCAGTCGAGGATCCGCGTCGGGGCAGTGCTCCCCGCCGCCACCCCGGCCGTCGTACCGGCGCGACAACGGCCTCGTGGCGTGAGAAGCGAGCTCGTCATGACCGTGGTCCTCTCTCCAGCCCCGATGGCCACACGTATCATCGCTCATGAATTGAACATGTTCAACTATGCTGCGGTCGCCCGAAAAAGCGTGGTCATGTCCCGCACCGGCCTCTAGCCGCTCCGCTCGTGGACGACAACGGGCGGGAAGCAGTGACGGCGGCGAGTGAAAGGGTGCCCTGCCGGCGGGGAGCAAGATCGCCTCCGCCCCTCTGGAGGTCGACGATGCCGAGGTGCTGCAGCGGTGGCGGTCCGACCCGGCGGCCGCACATGAGATCGGCCTCTGGCCCCGGTCCCTGTCCTGGCTCCGCGAGCGGGTGGAGCGTGACCTCGACACCATGGTCGACCTGGCCTTCGGTGAACTGCCCCTGCACCGCCTCCAGGCAGTCACCCACACCGAGAACACCGCCGCCCTCAAGGTCCTGGCCAAGTCCGGGTTCGTCCGGGAGGGCGTGCGCCGTTCGGCCTGTCTGCACCGGGGGCGCCGCCACGACGTTGCGGTGCTGTCGCTGCTGCGCTCCGAGTGGGAGACGCTGTGGCGCCCGCGCACATGGGACCTGTGAGGACCCGTCAGCCCAGGTAGGCGGGGGCCACGGCCGAGGTCATCAGCCGGTGGGCCGTGCCGGTGCCGTCGGCCGGGACGGTCCACAGGTCGGAGCCGTAGTCGCCGGGGAGGGCGTAGACGAGGGTGGAGCCGTCGGCCCACAGGGCCTGGTCGTCGATGTTGCGCTGCTCGGCGGTCGCGGTCTCCTTCATGGTGCGCAGGTTCAGGACGTACAGCCGCCAAGGGGCGTCGGGAGAGGCTCCCTTGACGCGTTTCTTGTAGGCGATGCGGGTGCCGTCGGGGGAGAGGGAGGGGCATTCGACGTTGCGGTGCAGGGTGGTGAGGGTGTGTGCCGCGACGTCACCTCGTACGAGGTAGGTGTTGCCGCCTGTGGCCAGCGTGGCGTAGAAGCGGTCGTCGTCGGCGAAGGTGACGCCCCAGATGTTGGTGTCGGCGGCTCGGTAGGTCCGGCCGTCCTTGATGATGCGGAAGGTCTCCAGGTTGTCGTCGATCTTCCAGGTGCGGGTGTCGACGACGGCCGTGCGGGTGGAGAAGTTCGTGCCGGCGTAGGAGTCTCCGCTGACGAAGACCGTCCAGGCCACCAGGTGGCCGGAGGGTGAGACGCGGGCCCGGGTGGGGATGCCCGCGGCCGGGAAGCGGTGCCGCTCGCGCAGGTGTGCGTCGAGGACCACCGCCCGGTAGGTGTCCCTGAGCGTGCCGTGCACGGCCTGCAGGCAGATGCCGGTACCTGCCGCCGCGTGGAAGCGCAGGCACTTCATGCCCGAGGCGGTGCGCGGCCCCTGCGGATCGTCGGCGGGCACGGTGGCGATCTCGTCGCGGTGCGGGCCCCAGGCCAGGTTGCGCACCAGCAGCCGACGCCCGGCCGTCGGCCCCAGTGTGACGGTGCCGGTCCGCACGGTCGGGCCGTTCGCCTGCTGTTCGTCGCGCATGCCCGAGCGGTGGGCGGCGTAGAGGACCGCCCCCGTGCCGACGCCGCCGAGCAGCAGGACGGCTACCAGCAGGATCACCAGACGGGAGGTTCGGGTCATGCGGACACCTCGGCGGGGGACACGTTGTCGGCGGGGCGGAGCACGAACGAGGCCACGACGGCGCTGACGGCCAGCGCGGCGGCGGTGACGGCGAGCGCGGTGCGCCCGCCCCACAGGCTCCAGGCCGCGCCGAAGGCGAGCGAGCAGGCGAACCGGGCCAGTGCCTGGCCGGTGCCCACCAGCGCCTGCCCCGCCCCCTGGTGCTGTGCCGGCACGGCTGAGGCGGTGGCCGCCGCGAGGACTCCGTCGGTGGCCGCGTAGAAGGTGCCGTGCAGTACGAGGACCGCGACCACGGCGGGAATGCCGTGCCAGGGTGAGAGCACCAGGCCGTAGCCGAGCAGCAGGACGCCGTGACCGGCCAGGAACAGCCGACGGCGGTCGAGGCGGTCGGCGAGCGCGCCGAGCGGGACGGCCAGCAGCAGGAAGACCGCGGCGGTGCCCAGGGGCAGCAGCGGGAACAGGTCGGCGGACAGGTCCCCCTCGCGCTGCAGCAGCAGATACAGGAAGGAGTCGCTGACGGTGGTGAGACCCAGCAGGGCCGCGCAGAGAGTGAGTCGGCGCAGCTCCGGGCGGCGCAGCAGGCCCAGCGAGTCGCGCAGGGCGGGCCGGGCCGATGCGGGCGGTCGCACGGCACCGGCGGGCGTGATGCGGCCCGGCACGAACAGCACCAGAACCAGCACCCCGAGCACCGCGATACAGCCGCTGACCGTGAAGACCGCGTCGTAGCCGTCGACGGTGGCCCGCAGCACGGCGAAGGCGACCAGCGGGCCGAGCAGTGCGCCGGTGGTGTCCATCGCGCGGTGCACCCCGAACGCCCGCCCCCGGCGCTCGGGTTCGGTGGCCAGCGAGATCATCGCGTCCCGTGGGGCGGTGCGCAGTCCCTTGCCGGTGCGGTCGGCCGCGAGCACGGCGCTGATGACGGGAAGCGTGTGGGCGAGCAGCAGCAGCGGCTTGCACAGCGCCGACAGACCGTAGCCGAGGCCCGCCACGACCTTGTGCCGGCGGCCGCCGCGGTCGGCGAGATGACCGCCGGCCAGCCGGACCAGCGCCCCCACGCCGTTGTTGATGCCGTCGAGGAGACCGAAGCCGAGCGGGGACAGGCCGAGGCCGGCGACCACGTACAGCGGCAGCACGGCCGTCACCATCTCCGAGGAGACGTCGGTGATCAGGCTGACCGCACCCAGGGCCAGCACGGTGCCGGGCACAGCGGCCGGCCGCCGCCCCGGACGGGTGTCCGGGGCGACGGCGGCCTTGGTGCTGCGGGAGTCCGCGAGATACACGGGCGTCAGTTCCAGATGCCGGAGATGTCGGACGCCGAGGCGGCGTTGCCCGCATGGGCGCTCAGACCCGCCAGGTCCTCCAGGGTGCGCAGGACGTTGTAGTGGTTGTACGTGGTCGCGTCGGAGCTGCCGGGGGCGACGTGCTGCCCGTAGAAGAGGGTCGGGATGCGGTTGCCGGAGAGCTTGTTGTCCTCGTCGAAGGTGACGGCGAGGATGCTGTTGTGGGTCTTGGCCCACGTGGCGTACGCGCCCAGGTTGTTCTTGATCCAGGTGTCGCCGGTGGAGACCGAGCAGTCGTGCATGTCGCTGCACAGGTTCGGCACGACGAAGGAGACGTTCGGCAGGGTCGTGTAGTCGGTCGGGAACTGCGCGAAGGTCATCGCGGTGTTCGTCGGCACGTTGGAGAAGCCGAACCACGGGTTGTGCTTCTGCGCGTAGTTGCCGCTGCTGCAGGTCGTCGAACCCTGGCTGGGCAGCGACTCGTTGTAGCTCTTCCACGTCTTGCCCGCGGCGATCAGCTCGGAGGCGAGGTTCGGCGCCGAGATGGACCCGACGCTCACACAACTGTCGTCGGTGCGGCCCTGGTTGGAGCCCGAGAAGAGCATGTAGTAGTTCGGCTCACTGGGGTGGGTGAGGCCGTAGGACTGGGTGAGGTTGGCGCCACCCGCCTTGAGGGTGTTGTTGATGTACGGGGCGCTGGAGCTTCCGATCACCTGCGAGTAGGCGTGGTTCTCCATCACCACGACCACCACGTGGTCGGGGGTGGGGAGAGCGGCGGCCTGAGCGGCTGAGGTCGTTGCGGCCCACACACCGATCGACGTCGCGGTCAGGGCGACAGCCCCGGCGAGTGCGGTGAGGGGGCGTCGGGTGCGCTTGGAAGCCTTTACGGCGGTCATGACTGTCCTCCGGACAGAAGTGACGGGCACGTGCGGGGGAGGCGGCGCCGCAACCATAGGAGCCCCAGGCCGGTACTGCGTGAAGCCCAGACGAACGCCGGACCCCGATGGGCAAACATCGCACGACATGCTGGTCATGTACAGGTCATGCGCGGTGCGGGCTCGCGGTCGCCACGACATACGACCCGCGTACCCCGAGGTCCTCTCGTCGATCGCCGCGCAGCCCGCGGCCTACGGCTGCGCGGACGTCATGACCTGCAGATGGCCGAGAAAGGCGAGCGTGGCCGGGTGCGTGGGAGTGTGCGGCCAGGCCATGCGGACCGTCACGGGCGGTACGTCCGTCAGGGGCAGATAGCGGACCCCGGGGTGCGGATGGCTCTGCCGGGTGGCCTCCGCGGTGACACCGACCGCCTCCCCGGTGGCGATCACGGTGAGCCATTCGTCGACGTTGGCCACCTCGAACGTGCGCGGCCGTCGTCCCTCGGGCCACAGCTCGGCGGTGGTCGCGGCGGTGGCACACAGCACCACCGGGCGCTCGGCGAGATCCGTCAGCCGCACCGATGGACGAGTGGCCAGCGGGTCGCTGTCGGGTACGGCGGCCATGCGCCGCTCCCGGTACAGCGACCGGACCTCGAGCCCGGCGCCGGGCGCGGTGCGCACCAGCGCCGCGTCGATCTCCCCCCGGCGCAGCGCCACCTCCGGATCGTCGCGCCGGTACACCTGCACCGGGGTCCCGGGGTGTGCCTCCCGCCATGTACGCAACAGCGGTACGGTCAGGTCGCCGAGTGCCGCCCAGGCGAAACCGATCCGCAGTGGCCGCACCCCGGCCGCGGCCTCCGTCAGCGCGTCATCCAGCTGACGGAGGATCAAATGAGCTCTCTCGTACAGCTTTTGACCGGCATCGGTGAGCGCAAGGGTGCGGGTGGTACGTTCCGCCAGCCGCACGCCGACCCGGCTCTCCAGCTGCTCCAGGGTGCGGGAGAGGGCGGGCTGGCTGATGTGAAGCACGGCCGCCGCGCCGGTGATGGTGCCCTCGTCGCCGATCGCGGTGAGCGCCCGCAGATGCCGTAGCTCCACATTCATAACCCTGAAGCATAAGTGCTCCCCAGAAGGTATTTCCCTCCCGCCGGGGGCCGGGCCTAGCGTCGCAGCCATGAAGATTCTGCTCATCGGCGCCACCGGCACGCTCGGCGCGGCCCTCCACAAGACACTCGGCACCCGCGGCCACGAAGTCCTGACCGTGGGACGCAGCGGCGGCGATCTGCGCCACGACATCACCGACCCCGCGCAGGTCACCGAGCTCTACGACCGCGCCGGCCGGGTGGACGCCGTGGTCAGCGCCGCCGGACACGTGCCGTACAAGCCGGTCACCGAACTGACCCCCGAGGACTATCTGGCCGCCTTCCACGGCAAGGTGCTCAGCCAGATCGACCTGGTGCGCCAGGGCATCCCCCGGATCGCCGAGCGCGGCTCCTTCACCCTCATCACCGGCGTGCTGGCCCGCGAGCCCATCCCCACGGGCAGTGCGGCCTCCATGGCCAACGGGGCGCTGGAGGCGTTCGTCCGGGCCGCCGCCATCGAGATCGCCCCGCAGCGCATCAACGCGATCAGCCCGACGGTCTTCACCGAGAGCCTCGCCGAGTACGGCGACCACTTCCCGGGCATGCCACCGGTCGATCTCGCCGACGTCACCCAGGCGTACGTCCGGTCCGTCGAGGGCGCGCAGACCGGGCAGATCTACGCCCTGTAGCGGGCTGAGTCCTGTCCGGGACGGGTGCCCCTTGCTCCGCATCGCCGTGCGGACGCGCTCCTCGGCCGGGGCGCGGCCCGCGGCGGGCGGGGGACGGCCACCGTGTTGGCGCGCAGCCTCGTCCAGATCGCCTCGAAGACGGCGGCGGTGTCAGGGCAAAACCCTGAGTGGCCAAGGCCCGTCCGCGAAGCCGCCCGCGACGATGCTCCGGCGGTGGCGACGCAGTCCGGGACCACTGTGATGCGGCGCGCGGCGAGGACGCCCGGGCCGCCGGCGCCGTGGGCAGTTGGCCCTCCACGATGAGCTCCCTTGATCTCGTGCGCCGTGGCGTCGTCGATGGCGTCCTGCAGTACGGCGGGCGTCAACACCTCGCAGTCAACGGGGAGTTCAGCACCAGAGGGCGCGGGTGACGAGATGGGTCGCCGCCCTCCTCGCTCGCGGCCAGGAGGTCCTCGGCGTCGAGAGCGCTCGGGTCGGACAGGGCGCCGTGCGCGGTGGGTGCGCGACAACGGTGGTGTCGAGCTCCGTGAAGCGCCGGGCGACCGCGCTGCCTGCGACGCCGAAGCCCTGGCGGGCGACAGGGCGCCGTCCAAAGGCAGGTCCAGATATAGGGCCGCCCCGTCGGCCGACTCGGCGACGGGCGTGCCGCGGACCGGCCCGCGATCGTCCAACTCGTCATGGACGACGGCTGCGTCGCTCTCGGGCAGCCCCCTGTCCAGTCCAGCCCGATCACGAGCGCGAAGTTGTCGACATCCATGCGCCGCAGCGGTTCCCGGATGCGCGCAGGCGGTAGTTCGGACCATCGGCCGAGTACCGCGCCCGGCGCCCGATGGTGTCACCGGACCGCCGCCGTCATGCCCGCCCCGCGTCGAAGTGGGCCGCGGCGACCACCAGGTCCTGCCAGGCCATGCCCACGCTCTTGAACAACCGCGGGCGATCGGAAGGCAGTCGGGCCCGGCCCCGAACGAGATCGGCGAGGCCGACCAGCGTGCCGGGATCGAGTGCCCCTGCCCGCACGGCCAGCACGATGTCGCCCGCCTCACGCAGCGCCGCCGAAACCGCCTCCACCACCACCGCCGAACGCCCGACAGCCGTCTCGTCGACCTCCCGGGCGTCCGGCTCGTGCGATCCGACGGCCACCACGGTCGCGTGCGGCGGCAGCAGCGAGCCGTCGAACAGCGGTGTGCGCGCCGTGGTGCAGCAGGCCACGAGGTCCGCGTCCGCCACATCGTCCGCACTGCCGACTCGCGCCTTGATGTCATCGGCGAACGCGCGGGTGCGCTCGGCGTCGCGGCCGACGACCACGACGTCCCGGATCGGCCGGACGCACCGCAGGGCCTCGACATGCGACCGTGCCTGCGGCCCCGTCCCGAACAGCACCAGTCGGCTCGCGTCCGGCTCGGCGAGCGCGTCGACGGCGACGGCGGACACCGCGGCGGTACGTACGTTGGTGAGCGCGATGCCGTCCAGCAGGGCCAGCGGGGTGAGGGTCTCGCCGTCCAGGAGCAGGTAGTTGCCCTGGATCCGCGGCAGTTCGCGCGCCGGGTTGTCCGGTGCCACGGTCACCACCTTGACTCCGGCGTACGAGCCCCACTGCGCGGGCATGAGCAGGAGCTCACCCCGCGGCACCGGCACGGCCGAACGCGGCGGACCGGCCTCCGGATCGAGCCCGCCGAGCAGGCTGGCACGCAGCGCGCCGATGGCCGCCTCCATGGACGGCGCACCCTTCAGAACGGTGATCACAGCTGGAAACCCTCCTTGCTCACCGGTCATCTACGACCGGTTCCTCCCACGACGTGGGCCGGACAGCCGCACCCGCAAGGGCCAGAAGATCACCCGACCGGCGGCCCGGCCACACCGCCTGCCATTCGAGTGTGAGCGGTGCAGGAACTCGCCGGCGGTGCCGTCCGCGCTGTCGACATCCGTCGCCTCCCCAGCCGTGCGCCGGGATCGAGCTGCCGAAGGGCGAACCCCACGAACTCCTCGCCGCACTCGGCAGCGGCGACGAGGACCTCGTCCTGCTCCGCGCCCGCGACAGCGGACTGAGCGACCGGCCGGCGGGCCTGTCCCGAGCCCCCTCCGGCACCTGCTACGTCGTCGTACCGCGCCGCGTACCGGTCACCGCCCGCAGCACTTCGACCAGTGCGGCCACCGTCGGCCGGTGTTCGGCGGCGGAGCGGAACACCACGACGATGTGCCGCTCGACCCTCTCCCGCAGCCGCACCACGTCGAAGCGGGAGGCGCGCAGCCCGAGCATCAGCTCCGTCACCGTGCTGATCCCGATGCCGGCCTCGACCAGTGCCAGTGTGGCCGCCGTGTCGGTCACCTCGTGCTGGACGTCGGGTTCGATGCCGGCCCGTCGGCAGACGGTGCGCACGGCGCGGCCGTAGTAGCTGTCGGGGGAGGGCAGGATCCAGCCCAGGTTCTGCGTCTCGGCCAGGGCGATCTCCTCGCGGCCCTTAAGCCACCCGGTGGGCACCGCAAGGGAGAACCGCTCCCGGTCCAGCTGCATGACCCGCAGCGCCGGATCGCGCGGGATGGGCACGTCCGGGTAGTCCAGGCCGAGCGCCAGGTCCACCGCACCGGAGGCGACGGCGTCGTACACCTCGTCCACGTCCATGTCGCGGCTGTGCACGGCGAGCCCGGGATGCGTCTCGCGCACCCGCTGCAGCGCCGGCGGCAGGATCTCGGCGGCGGCCGTGGCGAACAGCCCCACGACCAGCACCCCGGAGACCTCGCCCCGGCTGCGCTCCAGCGCCTCGACCGCCTCGGCCTCCGTGGACAGGATCCGCTCGGCATGCCGGGCCAGCGTCATCCCGGCGTCGGTCAGCTCCACCCGCCGCCCCACCCGCTGCAGCAGCTCCATGCCGGTGGCCTTCTCCAGCGCGGCGATCTGCTGCGAGACCCCGCCGGGCGTGTACCCCAGCGCCCGGGCCACCGCGGTGATGGTTCCGCGCCTGGTCAGCTCCACGAGCGAACGCAGCTGGGAGCTCGTCCAGTCCATATGGGAACACTAATAGATCAGGCGCAGTAACTGTTCATGGACGTCAAAGGTCGGGTTGCGTCACGATGACGGCCAGAAAGCCCATGCCCCGGCCCGGCGCGGCCTCCGGAAGGGACGGCCCCTTGTCCTCCACATCCGCCCTCCGCTCCGTTCCGCCGACCGCAGACGTCGTGATCATCGGCGGGGGTGTGATGGGCGCCAGTGCCGCGTTCCACTTCGCCGAAGCAGGGGTGACCGACATCGTCGTCGTCGAGCGCGGCGACCTGGCGTGCGGCAGCTCGGGCAAGCCGATCGGCGGCGTACGCGCCCAGTTCTCCGACCCGCTCAACATCGAGCTGGGCAGCCGGAGCCTGCGCGCCTACGAGGACTTCCCGCACCGCCCCGGCGCCGACATCCGCCTGGACACCGTCGGCTACCTCTTCCTGCTCGCCACCGACCGGCAGGCCGCGGACTTCGAGGCCGGCGTCAGGACCCAGAACGCCCTCGGCGTCCCCACCCGCATGATCACCCCGGACGAGGCCCTCCGCCTGTGCCCCTACGTCAGCACCGACGGACTCGTGGCCGCCGCCTACTCGCCCGCAGACGGCCACGCCCGCCCCGTACTGGTCGTGAGGGGATACGCCGACGCCGCCGCCCGGGCCGGCGCCACCTTCGCCACCCGCACCACCGTGACCGGCATCGACACCGCGGGCGACCGCGTCACCGCCGTCCACACCGACCACGGCAGCATCGACTGCAACACCGTGATCTGTGCGGCGGGCGCCTGGTCGGGCCTGATCGGCGACATGGTCGGCATCGACCTGCCGGTCCGGCCGGTGCGCCGCCAACTCGCCTTCACCGAACCGCTCGTGCCACCCGCTCCCCGCATCCCCTTCACCATCGACTTCACCTCCTCGGCCTACTTCCACAACAGCGACGACGGCCTGCTGTTCGGCCTCGCCGACCCCCGCCAGCCCGACGGCTTCGACACCACCTGGACCCCGGAGTGGCTCGAACTGTTCCGGGACGCCGTACGCAGGCGGGCCCCCGAACTGGCCGATATGAAGACCGTCGGCGGCTGGGCCGGCCTCTACGAGGTCACCCCCGACCACAACGCCCTCATCGGCCGCTCCGGCGAACTCGTCAACTTCCTCTACGCCACGGGGTTTTCGGGCCATGGTTTCCTCCAGGCCCCGGCCGTCGGCGAGATCCTGCGCGACCTCCACCTCGACCGCGCCCCCTTCGTCGACATCTCCCCGCTCAGCGCCGACCGCTTCCGTTCGGGGGCCGAATTCCGCCCCGAAGCCCACGTGGTGTGACGCCCCGAAGCGAGCTGCAACTCGACGGCCCGCTCAGCTGACCCGCCCCTTGCCCCTCACCGAACCCCGAGGAACCATGACGAGCACCCCCCTGCCCAGCACCGAGGACCTGCGCACCCGCGCCCGTACGAGCCTGGGGCGCATCGGCGTCACCGTCCCCGAAGGCGCCGACTTCCAGGCCCGTACGCCGATCACCGGCGAGGATCTCTTCGGCCTCAAGGCCGCCACCGCCGCCGACACCGAGGAGGCCATCAAGGCCACCCGGGAAACCTTCCTCACCTGGCGCACCACCCCGGCCCCGCGACGCGGTGAACTGGTGCGCCGACTGGGCGAGTTGCTGCGTGAGAACAAGAGCGACCTGGCGGACCTCATCACCGTCGAAGCGGGCAAGATCCGTTCCGAGGCGCTCGGCGAGGTCCAGGAGATGATCGACATCTGCGATTTCGCCGTCGGTCTCTCCCGCCGGCTGTACGGCCGCACGATCGCCTCCGAGCGCCCCGGCCACCGCCTGGCCGAGACCTGGCACCCGCTGGGCGTCGTCGGCGTGATCTCCGCGTTCAACTTCCCGGCCGCCGTATGGTCCTGGAACACCGCCGTGGCCCTGGCCTGCGGCGACACGGTGATCTGGAAGCCGTCCGAGCTCACCCCGCTGATCTCCCTCGCCTGCGACCGGCTGCTGGCCCGGGCCGCCGAGGACACCGGGGCGCCCGCGGGCGTACACCGCCTCCTGCTCGGCGACCGCACCGTCGGCGAACAGCTCGTCGACGACCCGCGCGTCGCCCTCGTCAGCGCCACCGGCTCCACCCGCATGGGCCGCGAGGTCGGCCCCCGTGTCGCGGCCCGCTTCGGCCGCAGCCTGCTGGAGCTCGGCGGCAACAACGCGGCGATCGTCGCTTGCTCGGCCGACCTCGACCTGGCCGTCCAGGGCATCGTCTTCGCCGCGGCCGGCACCGCGGGGCAGCGCTGTACGACGCTGCGGCGCCTCATCGTGCACCGCGACATCGCCGACACGCTCGTCGCACGGCTCACGGCCGCCTACGCCAGGCTTCCCATCGGGGACCCCTTCGACGAGAACACCCTCGTCGGACCGCTCATCTCCACCAAGGCCCTCGACGCCATGCAGGACGCCGTCACCCGGGTCCAGGCCCAGGGCGGCAAGATCCTGGCCGGCGGTGAGCGCCGCCTGGCCGAAGCCGCGCCCCGAGCCGCCTACGTCGAACCGGTCATCGTCCGCGTCGACGAACAGACCGACGTCGTACGGGAGGAGACCTTCGCGCCGATCCTCTACGTCCTGACCTACGACACGCTGGAGGAGGCCATCGCCCTGCACAACGACGTCCCGCAGGGCCTGTCCTCCAGCATCTTCACCCGCGACCAGCAGGAAGCAGAGCTCTTCCTCTCCGCCGAGGGCTCCGACTGCGGCATCGCCAACGTCAACATCGGCACCTCCGGCGCCGAGATCGGCGGCGCGTTCGGCGGGGAGAAGGAGACGGGCGGCGGCCGCGAGTCGGGCTCCGACGCCTGGCGCGCTTACATGCGCCCGGCCACCAACACCATCAACTACTCCGGCCGACTCGCCCTGGCCCAGAACGTCAGCTTCCTCTAGGGGCAGCCGGGGGAGTGCAGCGGGCGCGGGGGCACCCACCCCGCCCGCGAGCGTCGGCACGGTCAGCGCCGGCGACGGCGTGCGGTGACGTCCGCGAGATAGCCGCGCAGCATGACCTTGGCCTCGTCGAGGAGTTCCGCGTCCCCCTCGGCGTCCCGCCGGAACGCCTCCTGTGCCAGCGCGTCGGCCGCCAGGACCGCGGCGTGGCAGGCGCGGGCGAGGGTCTCGTGGTCGTGGGCCAGGTCGAGCGCTAGCAGGACGCGGCGGATTCCGTCGGCCATACGGCTCTTGTGCGCGCGGTCCGCTGTGTGGGTCCGCTCGGTGAGGCCGCTGCCGAACCACAGGGCCCGGAAGCCGTGCTCGGTGCGGTAGATCCCGGCGAACGCGTCGATCAGCACGGCCACCGGGTCCTCCCAGCGCTCCGCCGTCGCGGCCTGTACGAGGCCGTCCATGGCGGCCTCCAGTTTCGCGAAGTAGCCGGCCGCCAGGGCGTCGATGATCGCGTCGCGGTCGGGCAGGTACTGATACAGCGAGCCGACCGACACCTTGGCTTCCGCGGCGACCCGGGTGGTGGTCAGCGCCTCGACCCCCTCACCGATCAGGACACGCTCGGCGGCCTCCAGGACCCGTGCCAAGCGTGCCTTGCTGCGCGCCTGTTGGGGGGTACGGCGCAGGGGAGCGGCCCCGCTGACCTCCGTGGTCGGCTCACCCACGAACAGCCTCCGAACCTGAACGTGACATTGTTTCATGTTTAGGTTACGGTCCCGCACATGACCGACTCAAGCGCGGCGCTCGGGCGGGAGCGGGCCGCCGTCGCGGACGCCTGCCGCCGGCTGGGGGCCGAGGGCCTGCTCATCGGTACGGCCGGGAACGTGAGCGTGCGGGTGGAGGAGCGGGTTGCGATCACCGCGACCGGGGCGGTGCTCGCCGAACTCACCGCGGACCAGGTGACGGTGGTCGACCTGGACGGCAAGACCGTGGCCGGAACCCTGGAGCCGACCTCGGAGCTCGACCTCCACCTCGGCGTCTACCGGCGCTACGGCACCGGCGCGGTCGTCCACACCCACGCCCCGATGGCCACCGCCCTCTCCCTGGTCCTCGACGAACTGCCCTGCGTCCACTACCAGTTGCTCGCTCTCGGCGGCACCGTCCGCGTCGCGCCGTACGCCACCTTCGGTACCCCCGAACTCGCCGGGTCGGTGCTCGCCGCGCTGGAGGGCCGCAGCGCCACCCTGATGGCCAACCACGGCGCCCTCACCCACGCGCCCACCCTCGACAAGGCGGTCGAGCACGCCCTGCTGCTGGAGTGGGCCTGCGGCGTCTACCAGCACGCGGCCGCGCTCGGACCGCCCCGCGTCCTCGACGAACGGCAGCAACTCGCGGTCATCGAGGCCGCCATCGCCCGCAACTACGGCACCACCCACCCCGTACCACCCGCGCAGGAGGAACCGCGATGAAGGTCGTCACGATGGGCGTGCACGTGCTGGACGTACTGGTACGGCCGGTGCAGGAGATACCCGAGGGCCAGGGCGCGACCCTCGTGGACGACATCCGGATGACCGCTGCCGGGACGGCCGGCGGCACCGCCCTCACGCTCGCCAAGCTGGGCGCCCAGGTCCGCACCGCCGGTGCGATCGGCAGTGACCCGACCGGCGACCTGCTCGTCCAACTCCTCGACAGGGCAGGCATCGACACCCGGCTGCTCGTCCGCCGCATCGACACCTCGACCTCCGCGAGCGTCCTGCCCATCCGCCCCAACGGCGACCGACCCTCGCTCCATCTGCTCGGCGCCAACATCACCTACGGCCTCGACGACGTGCCCTGGGCCGCCGTGGCCGAGGCGACCCACCTCCACCTGGGTGGCCCCGAGCTGATCGGCGCCGACGTCGCCGCGCGCATCCTGGCGCATGCCAAGGAAAACGACGTGGTCACCTCCGTGGACCTCCTCGCCCCCGGCGAGCTCGGCACCTTCGACCAGATCGAACCGCTGCTCCCGCACGTCGACTACCTGCTCCCCAACGACGACCAGGTCCTCGGCTTCAGCGACGAGCAGGACCTCGTGACCGGCGCGAAGAAGCTCCTCGCCGCCGGGGCCGGTCTCGTCGCCGTCACCCGCGGCGGCGACGGTGCGCTCCTGGTGACGGCGGAGGGCACGGAAACGGTCCCCGCCTTCGAGGTCGACGTCGTCGACACCACCGGCTGCGGTGACGCGTTCTCGGCCGGTTTCCTGCGGGGCATCGGCCTCGGCCGCACCCCGCGCGAGGCCGCCGTGCTGGGCAGCGCCGCGGCCGCACTGGTGGCGCAGGGGCTGGGCAGCGACCACGGGGAGTTCGACCTGCCGGAGGCCGACGAGTTCGCCATGACCCAGAAGACCCGCTCCTGAGCCGCTCGACTCGCGGTAAAACGGTGTAAACCGGCACCGAGTCAATCAAGTGGTGACGGTCACGACAGGGGCGTACGGTCGAACGGTAGACGCCGCAGTGGACGGAACCGTTCACTGACGCCGAGTGCGACACGCCATGAGCAGCAGCCCGCAGCCGACCTCCGCATCACAGGCCGCCACCCGCGAACCGGGCGGCGGCGGAAACGGCATGGCGCTGCTGGTCATCGCGTCCTGCCAGCTGATGGTGGTCCTGGACATCACCATCGTGAACATCGCGCTGCCGCACATCCAGAGCGCCCTGAACTTCTCCACCACCAGCCTGTCCTGGGTGGTCAACGCCTACACCCTCACCTTCGGCGGCCTGCTGCTGCTCGGCGGCCGCACCGGCGACATTCTCGGCAGGCGGCGCATGTTCGTCTTCGGGGTGCTGCTGTTCGCGCTCGCCTCCCTGCTGGGCGGGCTCGCCCAGAACTCCGGTGAACTCCTCGCCGCCCGCGCCCTGCAGGGCGTCGGCGGGGCCATCGCCTCCCCGACCGCACTCTCCCTGGTCAGCACGACCTTCCGCGAAGGCCCGGAACGCAACCGGGCCTTCGGCGTGTTCGCCGCGGTCTCCTCGGGCGGCGGCGCCATCGGACTGCTCGCCGGCGGGATGATCGTCGAGTGGCTGAACTGGCGCTGGGTGCTGTTCGTGAACGTCCCGATCGGTGCGCTCATCGCCCTCGCCGCACCCCGCTGGATCAAGGAGTCCGAACGCCATCCGGGCCACTTCGACATCGCCGGCGCGCTGACCTCCACCGTGGGCATGGTGCTGCTGGTCTACGGGTTCATCAGAGCCGCCCAGGAGGGCTGGCGCGACGCCCTCACGCTGGCCTCCTTCGCCGCGGCGGTCGTGGTCCTCGCGGTGTTCATCCTGGTCGAGCGGGGCTCGCGGCAGCCCATCACCCCGCTGCACATGTTCGCCGACCGCAACCGGGCGGGCACCTACGGCATCATGCTGAGCCTGGCCGCCGCGATCTTCGGCATGTTCTTCTTCCTCACGCTCTTCGTGCAGGACGTCCTGGGCTTCAGCCCGCTGCAGGCCGGGCTCGCCTTCCTGCCGGTCAGCGCGGTCATCGCGGTCGGCGCGGCGCTCGCCTCGCGGTTCCTGCCGAAGTTCGGCCCCAAACCCTTCATGGTGGTGGGCGCCGTTCTCGCGGCGGCGGGTCTGGCCTGGCTGACCCTGACCGACGTGCACTCCACCTATGCGGGCAGCATTCTCGGCCCGATCTGCGTCTTCGGCCTGGGCATGGGCATGGAGTTCGTCTCGCTGACCCTCATGGCGCTGTCCAACGTCCCCGTCCGGGAGACCGGCGCGGCCTCCGGACTGCTCAACGCCACGCAGCAGGTGGGCGGTTCACTCGGCCTGTCCATCCTGGTCACCATGTTCGGCACGGCCAGCACCAACGAGGCCCACAAGCAGATCCCGCGCTTCCTGGCCCAGGCCACCCCGGCCGAACGCCTGCGCTTCAAGCACACCGGGCAGCTCCCGAGCCCCTGGTCCGACCACGTGCTCACGTCCGGGATCTCGGCGGCCTTCATCATGGCAGCGATCTTCACCGTCCTCGCCGCCCTGATCGCCCTGGTCGTCATCCAGGTCCGCCCCTCCGACCTGGAACGGCTCAAGGGCGGGATGGGACCCGCGCCGGGCTGACGCTCCTCAGCCCGTGGGCCGCCGGCCGGCCGAGACCGTCTGCCCGCCCCACTGTCGTCCCGCTACTCGAAGTCGGTCGGCTCCATGACGCTGCGTGCTGGGTGTGCCCGGACCTGTTCGCAGTGGGCGCGGAGGCCTTCGACGCGCAGGAATACCCGGCCCCGGAAAAGGAGAGGTGGGGTGTGCGCCGGTTGTGCCAGGCTGGCCGGTCGGTTCATGTCTGCGCCGTGCGTCGAGTCCGCCATGGGAGTGTCGGTGACCATATCTCGTCTGGCTCCGTTGCTGGAGCAGTTCGACTTCGCCTGTGAGCGTCTGGCCGCCCGGCTGACCGGGCCGGTGATGGACAGCGGCGACGGTTCGGACACCGAGGTCGGGCCCATGACCGACGAGGAGTACCTCTGGGAGCCGGTGGCGGACTGCTGGTCGGTGCGGCGACGGGCGGACGGGCCCGGGCCGCGCGCCACCCTGCTGGCCGGTGCCGCGGACGGAGGCTGGGGGCGGGACGCGGCGTCCTACCCACACCCCTGGCCGCCGCCCTTCACCACCATCGCGTGGCGGCTGAGCCACCTCAGCGAGATGCTCACCCTCCGCGCCGATCACACCGCGGGCACCCACAGCCTCACCCGGGACGACTACCTCGTCAGCGGGGACGCGGCAACGGCCGTCGCCGCCTTCGACGCCGGTGTCACGGCCTGGCGCAGGGCGCTGCTGAGCAGCGGCGACACGGCGCTCGACAAGGTCGGCCACTGCACGTATCCGCACGGCAGCGACCCGGAAGAGCCCTTCGTCGACATCGTGTGGTGGGTCAACCAGGAAGTCCTGCACCACGGGGCCGAGGTCGCCCTGCTGCGCGACCTGTACCGCGCGCGCCGGCCCTGACCGCGCCGCCACTGGTCACGGTGTGGGAATCAGCCCCAGCTGCTGGGCCCGCAGGACCGTGCTGATGCGGTCACGGGTGCCGAGTTTGCGGTAGATCTTCTCGATGTGCTTGTGGACCGTACGGTCCGAGATGCCGAGCCGCCGGCCGATCGCCGCCGCGGTCAGGGCATCCGTGAGCAGGAGCAGAACGGTCATCTCCCGGGGCGTGAGAGGGCAGTCCGCGGCCGCGGAGTCCGGGGCGGTCGTCCGCTTCCAGCGCTCCAGGAGCTGCCGTTGCTGCTCCACCGCCGCGAGCAGCGGCTGCAGCTGCCGGGCCGCGCGGACGTGATCCTCGGTGAAGTCCGTACCGGAGCGGTAGATCATGCATCCGGTGATCGGCGTCGTCGTCTGGGGCAGGGGTACGGCCAGCACGTGGTCCGCGTCCATGATGTCGCCGATCAGCCGCGCGGTCGGGCTTACGGACCATGCGGCGCCTGCGGCCGCGCGTGCCGTGAGAGGAGTACGGTCCGGCCCGCCCGCGTAGTGGTCCGCGAACGGAAAACCCGCCCGCAGCAGGCCCAGGTCCTCCTGCCCGAGCCCGTCGAACTCGACGGCGACCTCGGACGGCAGGCCGACCGTGCCTCGGGCCTCGTTCCAGTCGTCGAGCTTGTAGATCAGGGTCTCGCCGCCGCACAGACCGGGCAGGGCCGACGCCAGCAGCGGCCACAGCCGCTCCGGCTCACGCTCGTTGAGGGCGGCTACGGCCACCGACAGCATGCGTTCGTGGGCCCCGCCCGGCACCTGTGCCACGTTCTTCTCCGCTCGTCCGCCGCGTACGCAGTTGTACCCATACCGGCGACGCCGTCCACTGCCCCAGACTGCATGCGAGCACCCTCGAGCGACAACGACGTTCTCGCATGTACTCCAGCACACCGGCGCCACGGAAGCCGCAGCGGGGGAGTCCCGGCGCTCGGGGAGGACGCCGGGAACCCCACGACGTGCCGGGGCCGCCGGCGCGGGGGACCGGCGGCCCCGCACGGCTCACTCCGGCACGGGCGGGTTCGTACGCATCGCATCCGAGATCGACTTGACGCCACCGTGCGCCGTGAGGCCCCCGTCCACCGGGATCTCCGCCCCGGTGATGAACGACGACTCGTCGGACAACAGGAAGACGACGAGCGGTGCGATGTCGTCGACGTTGCCGCTGCGGCCGAGCGGGGTCTCGCGGATGGTCGCCTCCCGGAAGGCGGGCGTGGCGGCGGCCGTCATCTCGGTCTCGATATAGCCGGGGTGGACGGTGTTCACGCGGATGCCCCGCGGCCCCAGCTCCATGGCGGCGATCTTCGACACCCCGCGCAGCGCCCACTTGCTGGCCGTGTACGCCACCGGGTAGTAGCCGGTGAGCGCGGCCGACGAGCCGACGTTGACGATCGAAGAGCCGGGCGGCATCAGCGGGGCCAGATGCTGGATGCCGAGCAGCGGTCCGGTCGTGTTCACCGCCTGGACCTGCGCGAAGTCCTCGGGACGCACCTCGCCCAGCCGCTCACGCCGGATGACGCCCGCGTTGTTGACCAGTCCGTGGATCTCGCCGTACGACACCTTCAACTCGGCGGCCAGCGCCGCCCAGTCGCTCTCGCTGCTGACATCCAGGCGGCGCACGTCGCCCTCGGGCCGCACGTCGGTGGCGACCACCCGGGCGCCGGCCCGGGTCAGCGCCTCCGCCTCGGCGGCACCCTGGCCCCGGGCGGCCCCGGTGACGACCACGACCTTCCCGGCCAGTCGCTGTGTGTTCTCGTTGCTCACGCGGTCATCCTTCACCACCGAGGCAGCCTGAGCTGGTACTCCGGGTGGATCCGCCGCATGTAGCCGGTGTCGTCGCGGCTGCGCATCCCCGACTCCACGTACAGCCGGTGCAGCCGGTCGAGGGCGTCGTGCTCCAGCTCCACGCCCAGGCCCGGTCCGCTCGGGACCGCCACCTCGCCGTCACGGAACTCCAGCACCCCGGGGACGATCACGTCGTCGGCCGAGTTCCACGGGTAGTGCGTGTCGCAGAAGTGGTCGAGGCTGGGGATGGCCGCCGCCACATGGGTCATGGCGGCGAGGCTGATGCCCAGGTGCGAGTTGGAGTGCATGGACAGGGCCGGCCCGAACGCCTCGCAGACGGCGGCCAGTTCACGGGTGCGGCGCAGTCCGCCCCCGTAGTGGTGGTCGGTGAGGAGCACTTGAATGGCGTTCTGGTCGATCGCGGGCTTCAGATGCTCACCGTCCAGTTCGCGTGCGTACTTCGAGGTCTCCACCGTCCAGGCCGTGTTGGGGTCCAGCCGCAGCGGCTGCCCGGGGAAGGCCTCCGCCAGCGCCCTGATCGCGGCGATCTCCTCCTCCGGCGGGAAGACGCCGCCCTTGAGCTTGAACGACCGGAAGCCGTACCGCTGTTGCATCAGTCGGGCCTGCTCGACGATCCCGTCGGGATCCAGTGCCGCACCCCTGGGACAGCTCAAGCTATGAATCGTTTCATCGGCATGTCAAGACATGGCTGAAACATTTCACCGAGCCCGTGCATGCGTCACCGGGTGCGGCGGGATGCCTGTGGCGAACAAGAAGGAGGCCGCCGACTTCCGTCGGCGGCCTCGTAGTTCATCGAGCTGCTGGTGTCACGCCTCTGCCGGCGTTCCTGATCTCATGCGGGACGTACGGCGATACGGACCGCGGCTTCGCCCGCGTAGTGGACCGAGTCCTCGCGGATGACCGCGCCCGGGCCAGGCGCGTGAATCATCAAGCCGTTGCCGGTGCAGAGGCCGACATGGCTGAAGTTGTCGTTGAAGAAGATCAGGTCTCCGGGGCGGCTCTCGGACAGGGGAATCACCGTGCCGGCGCCCGCCTGCTCGTACGTGGTGCGTGGCAGGGTGACCCCGGCGGCCCGCCAGGCGGCCTGGGTGAGCCCGGCGTTGTCGTACGACTCCGGCCCGACCGCACCCCACAGGCACGGCCTGCCGATCTGTGCACGGGCGAAGTCGATCGCCCTGTCGGCCTTGGTGGCGGCGGGCGTAACGGTGGCGGGCACACCCGTGTCGAGGACGGACGGCTGCACGGTCCAACCCCCCGCCTGGGGTATGCGGGTGTCGAGCACGGGCGGCCGGGTGCGCCATTCCTCCACGGCGGGTACGCCGGTGTCCGGCACGGAAGGCTGCGTATGCCACTCCTGCCTCGCGAGTGCACCCGTGTCGAGCACGGAAGGCTGCATGAGCCGCTGCTCGACCGCGGGTATGCCGGTGTCCAGGACGGACGGCTGCATGAGCTGTCCCCCGGCCGGGGGCAGGCCCGTGTCGAGGACCGTCGGCTGCTGCAGCCGCCACGCTTCCTCCGCCGCCGGGCGGGTCTGTTGCGCCTGGTCCTGCCAGGGCAGCTGGGCCGGCACGGCCTCAACGGCCGGGCGGGGTGCGGAGGTCTGCCGGGCGGTGTACCGGTACAGCAGCTCGCTGGCCGCCGCGATCTTGCGCTGGTTCTGCTCCTTGGACCTGCGCAGGGAGGTCTGCCTGGACTCGGGGGCCGCCGCGGGCAGCGCGGGGGCGGCCTCCTGGCGGGGCCGCGGGACGGCGGGGAGCGCGGTCGTGGGGCCGGCGGTCAGCTCGGCGACCGGACGGCGGGACTCGGCGGAGGGCAGCTCGGCCACGGGCCGGGCAGCTGCCGACGGCTCCAGGGCGGTGCGGCGGCTGTCCGCCGGGCGCCGGGGCTCGGCCTGGCGGGCCGGCATGCGGTCGGCCGGGAGCGCCGCGGGAACCGTCGGGCCCAGCGAGGCGCGCGCTCCGTCGAACCACCGCCGGGCCACCGAGTCGAGTGCCGGATCCGAGCGGCCGCGCTCGCGGGGCGGGGCGGCGGGCGGCCGCGCTCCCAGCAGCTGGGCCCGGGTGAAGTTGTAGTTGCCGGTGTCGGACTCGGCCTGGTCGTAGAGGCTGCTCACCCGTTGCCGGACGGCTTCGCGGCTGGGGCCCTCGTCACCGGTCGTCGGTGCGGCGTCGGCGGTCTGCGAGAACAGGGCCACCGAGGTGAGGGCGGCGGTCGCGAGAGCGGAGCTGCGCATGCCGGGAAGGCCGAAGCCTCCGGTGCGCGATGGTCGATCCGGCGCCATGGGAGCCGTACTCCTTCCGTACTCCGCCTACCGAGTTAGCTGTCGGGTTCGGGCGGTCGGTTCCGGAAGGCATGCCCTACGGCCCTTGCCCTGGTGGGCAGTTGGCCGATTCACCCCGTCGTTCGGTTGGGTCCCCGGTTCCGGCCGCCACGGGGCGCACCGGATTCGGCGGAGGCCGCGCGTCCCGGCGGGGTTCGCCGGAGGAACTCGTGCGGCCTGAAGCCACGCTAGCCAACTTGTGCGGCTCGTGTGAAGGTTGACGGGCGGAATGTCCGATACGCTTCTGTGACCTTCGTCGTGACGCGCCGTCAGATCCGTGTGTTGTGCACACAGTGGATCCGGACGGCGACCGTCCGTCGCCAACGGGCCGCGTCAGGCGCGCGGGCCCTCGCTGCGAGCTTCACGCTCGGCGTTGCGCTTCTTGATGCGCGCAGTCTCCTTGCGGACCTCGGCCTGGGTGGCGCGCTCCTTCTGCAGCCACTCGGGCTGTTCCTGCTTCAGGGCCTCGATCTGCTCGGTGGTGAGCGCCTCGGTGATCCCGCCGCGGGCCAGGCCCGCGATGGAGACGCCGAGCTTCGCCGCGACCACCGGACGGGGGTGCGGGCCATTGGCTCGCAGCTCGCGCAGCCACTCGGGCGGCTCGGCCTGGAGCCGGTCGAGCTCGGCTCGTGAGACGGCGCCCTCCTGGAACTCGGCGGGGGTGGCCTCGAGGTACACACCCAGCTTCTTCGCCGCGGTCGCGGCCTTCATCGTCTGGGTGCTCTGGTGCGACTTCATGCCGTCCAGGGTATCGAGCATGTTCGAGCCCTGAGACCACGGCCGGTAGCCTGGCCTGGTGACAGGCTCGGAAGAATCCCAGGCGTTCCGGCTTGCGTACGTCCCGGGAGTGACGCCCGCCAAGTGGGTGCGGATCTGGAACGAGCGCCTGCCCGACATCCCGCTCAACCTCCTCGCCGTACCGGCCGCCGAGGCAGCCGACGTGCTGCGCGACGGCCGGGCCGACGTGGGACTCGTACGGCTGCCGGTCGACCGTACGTTCTTCAGCGCGATCCCCCTCTACGCCGAGACCACGGTCGTCGTCGTCCCCAAGGACCATGTGATCACGGCGGCGGACGAGGTGACCGTCGAGGACCTCGCGGACGAGGTCCTCTTCCACCCCCTCGACGACGTCTTCGACTGGGACCGGCCGCCGGGCGAGCCCGCCTTCGAGCGCCCCGCCACCACCGAGGACGCCGTGGAACTCGTCGCGGCGGGCGTCGGCCTCCTGGTCGTCCCCCAGTCCCTGGCCCGTCTGTACCACCGCAAGGACCTCACATACCGGCCACTCGTGGACGCCCCCGAGTCGGGCGTCGCCCTGGTGTGGCCCGAGGAGGCGACCACGGACCTGGTCGAGGACTTCATCGGAATCGTCCGTGGTCGCACGGTCAACAGCTCCCGCGGACGCAAGGCGGCGACACCGGAAACCAAGGCCAAGGCGGGCGACACGACCGGCGCCCGGCGCAAGCCGGCGGCGGCGAAGACGACCGGAAAGACGACCGGGAAGTCGGCGGGACGCAACCCGAGGGCCGGTTCCGACGTCTCCAAGGGCGCCAAGCGAAGGAAACCCCGCCGCCGGGCATAGCCCCCCTAGGGGCGGCCTCGCCCCGTTACGACCCTCCGGCGGGGCGATGAACGGGAGGCGGGGGAGTTTTGCTACGCAAGGGGGTGCGGTGCGCGGGCGGTGCCGCGGATTGGCTGCGAGCCCACGGACTGTGGGGCGATCCGGCCGACCGTGAGTACCGGCCGCCGCGCGGCGTGCCGTGGCGGGTGGCCGCGTTCGTCGTGCGCACGCTGCGGGGCGAGTGGCAGGGCATCGTCGTCGATCCGGTACGGCAACTCAGACGCCGTGGGCTGCCCGCACTGTTCCTGGCATTCCTGGCCGCCTTCGGTGTCATCTTCTTCCATGCGCTGGCACAGCGGCCGACAGGCGCGGTGGTGGTGCGGCTGCTCGGCGGTGTCAAGGGCGACCTGCCGTTGTGGCTGGCCCTGCTGCGCACGCCGGTGTCGCTGTACGTCCCGGCCCTGGATCTGCCCGTGTGGGGAGGGATCACATCGTTGTCCCTCGCCTTCGCGCTGGCCGAACTCATCCTCGGCCGGGCCAGGACACTCGTCGTCTCGTACGCGACCACACTCGCGGGCACCCTCATGGTGCGCGCGATGCTCGCGATCGGTCCGGGCTGGGGCGGGCTGGGTCTGCCGCCTGAGGTCGGGCAGGTGCTGGACACCGGTCCGTCCGCCGCCGTCGTGGGTCTCTTCACCTACGTCGCCGTCGTACAGCGTGCTCCCATCGTGTTCGCCCTCACGGGCGGGTCGATGGTGTGGGAGTCGATTGCCATACCCAATCTGGCCGGCCGCGAGCACCTGATAGCGGTCGGCACCGCTATCGTTCTGGCCCTGTTCCACGAACGCGGCCGCAAGCGGGCGTCCGCCCGGCCCCTCCTTCCGGTACGCCGGGAGGAGCGCCCGGGGACGGGAGGCGAGCGCCCGTGTCCGGACGATCACGTCGCGGTCGGGTGAGCCCGGTCGGCGCGGGTTCGACGCCGGTCAGGTCTGCTGGGTACCGCCCATCTCCGCCGTGAAGACCGTCGGGTCGCTGTCGAAACCGCGGACCATCGGGTGGAACTCCCAGGCGCCGGAGGCCTCCCGGGTGAACTCGGCGACCGTCGCCGCGGTGGCGTCGGCGACCTGCCCGAGGTCGTCCTTGAGCAGCTCCGTGTACCCGTCGACGACCAGCACGCCCGTGTTCGATATGTCGCCGAAGAACTTGGGGCCGCCGCTCTGATGGATCGCCACACCGACGACCACCCGCGCGAAGGAGGGTGCCAGGCGATCGAGCTCCAGGACCATCACCTCGACGAAGCCAAGGCCCAGGCCGGTCTCGCTGTGCCGGCTCATGTTGATGGTGCCGTCCGGCGAGCGGCTCTCGGTGTGCACGACGTAGACCGGCCGTCCGTGCGGGGCGTCCGCCGAGTAGGTCGTCGCCATGATGTCCAGATGGTGGGGCGGCCGGTCCCAGGGGCTGGGATCCCATTTGAGCCGCACTTCGATCTTTCCCTGTATCTTGTCGCCGCCGCTCACCCGGACGCTGCCCCTCTCGAATCAGGCCACCGCGGGACGGTCCCCCCGCAAGGTCAAGTATGTTCCCGGTCCCGTTCATTCATCCGCCCGCGGCGGCGTGTGCGCACCGTGAGGGGGGTGATCCTGGCTTATCTTCGCCACGAATCCGACATCCGGAGTAAATATGAATAAAACGGATGAGCTGGTTGGTGTGGCGGAAGAAGTGGCGCTCGTCGCGCCGGCCGGCCATCAGGGGCGCCGCGTCACCGGACGACCCCTGCCCCTCGTCGTCCTCATCGCCGTCGCCTCGGTGGCGGTCCTCTCGCTCACCGGCGTCGGATGGCTGAACCGGCCCGCCGTCGCGGCCTGGCGCACGGTCTGTCTGGCCATCACCGTCCAGGCGCTGCCCTTCCTCCTGCTGGGCACGGTCCTGTCCGGGGCGATCAACGCGTTCGTACCGGCCGACCTGTTCACCCGGATCCTGCCCCGCAGGCCCGCACTCGCCGTCCCGGTCGCCGGCCTCGCGGGCGTCGTCCTGCCGGGCTGCGAGTGCGCCTCGGTGCCGGTCGCGAACAGCCTGATCCGCCGCGGTGTCACCCCGCCCGCGGCCTTCGCCTTCCTCCTCTCCGCGCCCGCGATCAACCCGATCGTGCTCACCGCCACGGCCGTCGCCTTCCCGGGAAACCCCGCCATGGTCGCCGCCCGGCTGCTGGCCTCCCTGGTGACCGCGGCCGCGATGGGCTGGCTGTGGCTCTGGCTGGGACGCGAGGAGTGGCTGCGGCCGACCGTCCGCCACACCGGCCACCGGTCAGGACACAGTCGCCTGCGGGAGTTCCGCCTCGGCTTCCAGCACGACTTCCTGCACGCCGGCGGCTTCCTGGTGCTCGGGGCCATGGCCGCGGCCACCTTCAACGTGGCCGTGCCGCGCTCGGTCCTCGACACCTTCTCCGGTTCGCCCTGGCTGTCGGTGCTCTTCCTGGCCGCGCTCGCCGTGCTGCTCGCCGTCTGCTCGGAGGCCGACGCGTTCGTCGCCGCCTCGCTCACCGGCTTCTCGCCCACCGCCCGGCTGGTGTTCATGGTGGTCGGCCCGATGGTCGACCTGAAACTGATCGCCCTTCAGGCGGGCACGTTCGGCCGGTCCTTCGCCCTGCGCTTCTCGACCGCGACCACGGTGGTGGCCGTGGCGGCCGGGGTCCTGATCGGAGGAGCACTGCTGTGAAGCGCCACGCCCAAATCCTCCTGCTGGTCCTGACCGGCCTGGGCCTGCTGCACGCCGCCCTGTTCAGCGACCTCTGTCTGCGCTACGTCAAGGAAGGCCTGCGCCCCCTGCTGATCGCTTCCGGGGTGCTGCTCCTGCTGCTGGGCCTGGCGGCAGCAGCGCTGGACCACGCGGCCCCCGAAGCCGACGCGCACGCACACGGCCACGACCACTCCACCGCACCCCGCATCGCCTGGCTGCTGTTCCTGCCCGCACTCAGCCTGCTCCTCTACGCCCCGCCCGCCCTCGGCGCGTACACCGCCTCGCACGCGAGCAACAAGGCCGTGCCGAAGGCGCAGCGGTTCGATCCACTGCCCGCGACCGTCCCGCTGCCGATGACCCTCACCGACTTCACCGCCCGGGTCCAGCAGGACCGGGAGCAGGCCGTCAGAGGCCGCAGCATCCGGATGACCGGATTCGTCACCCCGGCCGGGCAGGGCGGCGGCTGGTATCTCACCCGGATCATCTTCACCTGCTGCGCGGCGGACTCCCAGTCGGTCAAGGTCCGCATGTACGGGACCACCGCACTGCCGGCCAACACCTGGGTGGCCGTCACCGGAACCTGGCACCCCAAGGGCACGCTCGGCACGAAGTCCGCGACGGCGGCCCTCGACGTCCACCGCACCGAGCGCGTCTCCCCGCCCGTCAACGCCTACACGGACGACCTTCCGCTCACGCCTTCGTGAGGGCGGACCCCGGTCCCCGCACAGGGTCGACGACGGCGGCAGCGATCCTGAACCGTTCGTCGAGCGCCCACCAGATCTCGTCCAGCAACTCCGGCCCGCTCCCGGCGTCGACCGTGACCTCGGTGAAGGGAGCGGCGACCGAGACGTGTTCGCCGTCGGATTCATAGGTGGTCAGCAGGACCGCCTCGCCCGGTTGCAGGTCCTGTACGGCGAGGGTCATCACGTTGCTGGTCGGGCGTGCGGCGCGGCTGGGGCGGGCGGCCCCGAAGACGGTGGTGCGTCCGCCGTCGCGGCTGATCAGCGCGGTGAGGCGGGAGGTGCGGATCGGGGGGTCGGGTTCGTACTCGAAGCCGCTGAGCGCCTCGGTCGGCGGGGCTCCCGCCCTGAGTCGTTCCGCGGCCTGGGACACCTGCTCCCCGTTGCCCAGCACCAGCCAGTCGCTCGTGGTCGTGGCGGCGGCGTAGTGCCGCAGGGGATCGCGCTCCCGGGGCGAGAGCGGGCCCACCACGAGGTCGTCGTCGATCAGCCGGAGCGCGCGGTCGCGTGAGGCCGGGCTGCGGCCGGTGAGGAAGTAGCCGCCCAGCACGGCCCCGGAGTGGGTGCGGGCGCACAGGAGCCCGCGGCCGGGGTAGGGGTTGGCGGCCAACAGGTCATGAAGGGTGAGCATGCTGATGCGCTTTCTGGTCGGCGGGAGGGGCCTGGCGAGGCGTTGCTCAGTGGTGGAAGAGCCTGAGGCCGGTGCGGACCAGGGCGATCCCGTGCGCGCGGCAGGCGTCCTCGACCTCCGCGGAGCGGATCGATCCGCCCGGCTCGGCGATGTGGCCGACACCGTGCCGCTGCGCGTGGTCCACGTTGTCGCGGAACGGCAACGCCCCGTCGGAGACGAACGAGACCCCCTTGAGCCGGGCCGTCCACTCGGCGCGGCTGCCGGCCGAGAACTCCGGCACCGGCTGCGACAGGGCAGCAGACAGCCTGGCCCTCTCGTCCGCGGTGAGGTCACCTTCGATGAAGCGGATCTGCCAGTTGATCCGGTCCTGGCGCCGGACGCCCGGTCCGAAGGCGAGCGCGCGCACCACCGGATGGCGCCGCAGCCACCAGGTGTCGGCCTTCGCCCCGGCCAGCCGTGTGCAGTCCACTCGGGACTGCTGTCCGGCGCCGATACCCAGCGTCGCCCCGTCGCGCAGGAAGCACACCGAGTTCGACTGCGTGTGACGCAGCACCACCAGGCCCAGCAGAAGGTCTTCCGCAGCCCTCGTGGGAAGCGCGCCGCACACGACGTTCTCCAACAGCCTTTCCGTGCACGGCACTTCGTCCCGCTGCTGACTCAGACGCAGACCGAAGACCTCGCGCGTCTCCCGCTCCGGCGGTACAAAGGCCGGATCCGCCTCCAGGACGAGGAAGCGGCCGTTCTTCTTCCTGCGGAGTCTGCCGACGGTACCCGGTGCATAGCCGGGCGCGACGATGCCGTCGCACACGACGTGGGCCAGCAGTTCGGCGAGCTCCTCGTCGACCGGGTGCGAGACAGCGGCGAAGTCGCCGTAGGACGACTTCGGGTCGGCGTCCCGGGCGCGCAGATACGCACTGGTCAGGGCGCCGACCTCGGTCTGGTCGACACCGTGGAGCTGTGCCGTCACGTCGTCGACGGGCCCGGCCACGGCCGCACCGGCGGGTGAGACGTGCTTGAAGGAAGCGGCCGCAGGCCGGCCGAGGGAGCGGCTCGCCTCCCGCACCAGCTGCCAGCCGTTCAGGGCGTCCAGCATGTTGATGTACGACGGGCTTCCGTGCACCACCCGAACCGGCCACCGGCCGGGCCGCACCGGCGTGGCATCCGCCGCCTGCTGCGGGTTCGTTCCGTACCGCAGATCCACGTCATGGCCTCCTCAGCGGGAACATCACTGACGGAGGCGCCCAGGCGGTCGACGCTCACGCTGAACCACGGCCGCTCCCCGGTGGTCGTCCACCCTCGCCAGTCGCGGCCGGAGCTGACTCTACCGGCAACATCCGACCGGCAGGACCCGCACCGGGCAACCAAGCATCCGGCCCAGCTGAATCAGACCCCGGATCACCAGGTGTCGACGAACGGGCGGTGTCCTGCCTCCGGTACGGGGGACCGCTCAAGCGCCGCAAGGATCCAGGTCCGCGACCCGGCCGGGTCGATCACCGCGTCGATCTCCAGCGCGGCCGCCGCGTTGACCGCCTTCCCGCGTTCGTACAACTCGGCGACCCGTTCCTCGAAGACACGCGCACGCTCGGCCGGGTCCGTGATCGCCGCCAGCTCCCTGCGGTAGCCGAGCCGCACGGCACCCTCGAGCCCCATCCCGCCGAACTCGCCGCTCGGCCAGGCCGCTGTGGCCAGCGGCGCGCGCGTCGAGCCACCCATCATGGCCATCGCCCCGAGCCCGTACGCCTTGCGCAGCACCAGACTCACCAGCGGCACCCGCAGATTGGCGCCCGTCACGAACAGCCGGGCGAAGTGCCGCACGGTGGCGGTCCGTTCGGCGTCCGGGCCGACCATGAACCCCGGGGTGTCGCAGAGCGAGACCACCGGCAGCCCGAACGCGTCGCACAACTGCAGGAACCGCGCCGCCTTGTCGGCCGCGTCCCGGTCGATCGCCCCGCCCAGATGCGCCGGATTACTGGCCAGGAGACCCAGCGGCCGCCCCTCGATCCGTACGAGACAGGTCAGCACCCCCACGCCGAACTCCGGCCGCAGCTCCAGCACCGAGCCCGTGTCCGCGAGCCCGGTGACCGCCGCCCGCACGTCGTAGGCCCGCCGCCGGTTCTCCGGCACCACCTGCCGCAGCAGCCGCTGATCGGGCGTCTCCCAACTGCTCTGCTCTCCTTGGAAGTACGACAGATACCGCCGCGCGACCCGCACGGCCGCCGCCTCGTCGGCGACCGCGAGGTCCACCACCCCGTTCGGCACCTGCACCGACAGCGGACCCACCTCCTCCGGCCGGAACACCCCGAGTCCGCCGCCCTCGATCATCGCGGGCCCGCCCATCCCGATCGTCGCGTCGGGCGTGGCGATCACGACGTCGCAGCAGCCCAGCAGCGCCGCGTTGCCGGCGAAGCACCGCCCCGAGACGATGCCGACCAGCGGCACCAGCCCGCTGAGCCGCCCCATGCGCTGGAAGGTGGTCACGTCGAGGCCCGCCACGGCCGTGGTGTCGGTGTCCCCGGGCCGCCCGCCGCCGCCCTCCGCGAACAGCACCACAGGCAGCCGCCGCTCCTCGGCGAGCTCCAGCATCCGATCCGTCTTGCGGTGGTTCTGCAGTCCCTGGGTGCCGGCGAGAACCGTGTAGTCGTACGACATCGCCACGCACGGCCGGCCATGGATCCGCCCGGTGCCGGTGACCATGCCGTCGGCCGGCGTCGACCGGATCAGGTCGTCCAGCGAGCGGCGGCTGCGCTGGGCGGCGATCGCGAGGGCGCCGAACTCGGTGAAGGTGCCCGTGTCGCACAGGTCCTCGATGTTCTCGCGGGCGGTGCGCCTGCCCAGGGCGTGCCGCGCCGCGACCGCCTCGGGCCGGTTCTCGTCGAGACCGAAGGCATGCCGCCGTACGACCTCGGCGAGGTCCGCGCGCACGGCATCCGGATCAACCGGCTCCGCCTCGGGCCCGTCGCCCTGTGCGCCGGTGAGGTCGTCCAGATTGGCCAACGGGGAGCCGGCGCCGATCGTTTCGCCCAGGCGCGCGTGCACCAGCCGTACCACTCCAGCCCCGGGAGCCCGCACCACGTGCTCCATCTTCATCGCCTCCAGCACCAGCAACTGCTGCCCGGCCCGCACCGGTTCGCCGGGGGAGACGTCGACGGAGACGACGGTGCCGCTGAGCGGCGCGAGGACCGTGCCGTCGCCGGGCGCCTCGTCGGGAACGACGTGAGTCTGCGCAAGCTCCGCCACCACGCCCGTGTGCGCCCAGAAACGCGGCCGGGACAGCACCTCCCGCAGCAGCGGAATCCCCGTCCGCACCCCCTCCACGGCGAACTCGCCCAGCGCCCGCCGCGCCCGCGCGCAAGCCGCCTGCGCATCGCCCGCCGGGACGTGCGCGACCACCTTGGCGAGCAACGGGTCGTACCGGACACCGACTTCGGCCCCGGCACGGATCGCCGTGTCGACGCGTACACCGGGGCCCGACGGCAGGTCGAACCGCGTGATCCGCCCCGCCTCCTCGGCGGTGACCCGCGCCTGCACGGCGAACCCGCGCGGCGCAGCCGGTGGCCCCGGCAGCCCCAGCTCGTCCAGCGTGGCCCCGGCCGCCAGGCGCAGCTGCACGGCGACCAGGTCCACCCCTGTCACCTCCTCGGTGACCGTGTGCTCCACCTGAAGCCGCGGATTGGCCTCGATGAACCAGAACTCCTCGCCACGGAGCATGAATTCGAAGGTGACCAGGCTCGAACAGCGGGCGGCGCGGGCCATCCGCAGTGCGGCGCCGAGGATCCGCTCCCTGGTGTCCTCGGAGAGGTCGGGCGCGGGCGCGATCTCGATCACCTTCTGGTGGCGGCGCTGTGCGCTGCAGTCCCGGTCCCACAGATGTGTGACGGCGCCGGTCGTGTCCCCGACGACCTGGACCTCGATGTGCCGGGCGCCCTCCAGCAGCCGCTCCGCATACAACTCGCCCCGCCCGAAGCCCTGCTGGGCCTCCGATGCGCACCGCTCCCAAGCCTCGTCCAGCTCCTCGGCCCGCCGTACGACCCGCATGCCGCGTCCGCCGCCCCCGCCCACCGCCTTGATCATCACGGGCCCGGCGGCCAGCAGCTCCCGCGCCCCGTCCGGGCCGTCGGCCCCGGCGAGTACCGGAACCCCCGCCTCGACGGCGAACTCACGCGCCCGCGCCTTGTCCCCGAAGACCGCCAGCACCTCGGGCGCGGGCCCGACGAAAGTCACCCCCGCGTCGGCGCAGCGGCGCGCGAAGTCCGCGTCCTCACTCAGAAAGCCGTACCCGGGATGCAGGAAGTCGCAGCCGGTGCCGCGCGCGGCGGCGAGCAGTGCGCCGCCGTCGAGATAGCCGCCCAACGGGACGGCCTCGTCGGCCAGTCGAGCGTGCGCGTCGTCGCCCTCGGCGTACACCGCGACCGAGCGCAGCCGGACCTCCGAGGCGGCCCGCAGGACGCGTACGGCGATCTCCCCGCGGTTGGCGACGAGCACGGCGGCAGTACCCATGGGAGCCCTCCACGGACCTCGGCGGTCCTCATCGACCGGCCCCGCCATGCTCATTGACATTGACGTCAACGTCAATACGCTCCGGGTGTGGCACGCACACACAAGGCCTGGGCGGTCCGCACCGCCCGCGACCGCACCGGGGCCCCGGCCCGCGCCCGGCTCCTGGACGCCGCCGAGGCCGTCTTCGCACGGCTCGGCCTCGGCCCGGCCACCGTCGCCGACATCACGGCGGCAGCGGAGGTCTCCAGGGCGGGCTTCTACGTGTACTTCGCCTCCAAGGAGGAGATCTTCCGCGTCCTGGCGGTCCGGGTACGGGACGCGTTCCTCGCCGCGCAGGAGGTCCCGGGCGTCGACACGGACGACCCGCACGCCGTCGCGGAGGCGTCCATCGGCGCCTTCATCGCCGCCTACGCCCGACACCAGCCGCTGCTGGGCCCGCTGGAGCAGCAGGCCCGCACCGACCCCGCCATGGCGCAGCTGTGGGACGAGATCCGCGAACGGCCCGTCCACCGCCACGCCCGCTACATCCGCCGCCTCACCGACCGCGGACTTGCCGCCCCGGCCGCCGAACCCCTGGCGCTGGCCCGCGCGGTGGGCGGCATATGCGTCGAATTCGCCCGCCGCGTCGCCGCGCACCCCGGCACCTACGAGGACGCCGTACGCGACGTCACCGCCATGTATCTGCACCTGCTCGGAGTCGCCCGAACACCTCAGGAGTAGCAGCGCCATGACGCCAACGCCACGCACCGACGCACACCTCGCCGACCTGCGCGCCCGCTGGGCGAAATCCCGGCGGGGCAGACGGCCCGGCACCGCGACCCACCGCGCAGGGGAACGGCCGGCGCGGCAGCGGTCGTAGCCGTCGAGGACGAGCACAGCGGCCAGCTGCCGTACGCCTCCGAACTGCCCCTCACTCCCACCGGAAAGATCAGGAAGACGGAGCTGAGCGCACGAGCCAGTCGTACGCGCCCCGCGCCGTGAACTCCCCCTGGCCGCCGCGCAGCAGCAGGTCCGCGGTGGCGAACTCCGGCGCGTCGGCCTGTGCGGCGATGTATGGGATCGCGATGCAGCGCATGCCGGCGGCGTGCGCCGCCGCGGCGCCGGGGGCGGCGTCCTCCAGGACCACACAGTCGGCCGGGGCCGCCCCGAGGCGGCGGGCCGCCTCCAGGAGGACGTCCGGGGCCGGTTTGCCGTGGGGCACCTCGTCGGCCGAGACGACGGTGCGCAGATACGCGTCCAGGCCGGTACCGGCGAGGATCGCCTCGATCGCCTCCGGCGACGACCCCGAGGCCACGGCCGTCGGCACGCCCTCGTTCGCGAGCAGCTCGACGAACTTCCGCATCTCCGGGTACGCGTGCGTGGCGGCGCGGGCCAGCGCGAGATAGCGGCGGTCGGTGTCGGCGAGGAGCTCGGCGACGGGGGCCGCGAGGTCGTACTCCTGCCTCCACAGGGCGGCCGTCTCCCGGGTGCTGACACCGACGTACCGCTCGTGCTCCGCCCATGTGAAGTCCGGGACGCCGTGCTCGGCGAGTGTCCGCCGGCCCGCTTCGTAGTAGTTCGGCTCGCTGTCCACGAGCGTGCCGTCGAGATCGAAGATGACCGAAAGGGCGCCGAACTTGCTCATGGGGCCAGCATGGCAGCGCACCAGGGCGAGGTCATTTGCGGGCCGCGCGGCCGATCGACTCGACCAGCGGCAGCAGCCGCTGCGGGACACGCTCACGCAGCGCCACCTCGGTCCGGGTGCGGACGACGCCGGGCAGGCTGATCAGCTTCTGGATCACGTCCTCCAGATGGGCGTTGTCGCGCGCCACGACCCGGGTCAGCAGGTCGCCGCCGCCCGTGATCGAGAAGGCCTCGACGATCTCCGGCACGGAGGCCAGCGCCTCACCCACGTCGTCCAGATGCCCCTGGGTGACCTCGATGTGCACGAAGGCGAGCACCGGGTGGCCGAGCGCGGCGGGGGAGAGCGTCGGGCCCGTACCGGTGATCACGCCGTCCCGCTCCAGCCGGTCGAGGCGGGCCTGCAGGGTGCCGCGGGCGACGCCCAGGATCCGGGCGTACTCGCGCACGCTCGTGCGCGGCTGCTCCATCAGCAGCCGCAGGATGCGGGTGTCGAGCTCGTCGACGGCCATGGTGCCCGGCCTCCTCGTGCATGGTCCGTTGGCACGCTCATGGCCGCCGACGGACCGATATGTCTGCGCCAATGGCCCAGCATATCCGAGGCCGCTTGAGCCAGCCGACGCCTTGATGCTGCAATGTTCCCGTCGATGGCGCTGCGGACCCCGCGGCGCCTTTGTCATGCCAGTGATGTCGAGGGGTGGGAAGCAGTGCTGAAGAGGGTGTTCGTGGCGCCGGATCCGGGGCGGATGCGGCTGCGCTTCGCCGCGCGGGCCGTCCTCGGCATCGCGCTCGCGGTCGTCGTCTGCTCCCTGGCCGGCCTCTCCCTCGTCGGTGCCGTCACCGGCGGGCTGGCCGCGCTGCTCGCCCTGTTCACCGTCACGGACGCCACCGTCCGCGGGCAGGCCGTCACCACCGTGCTGCTGCCCGCCGTCGGAATGCCCGTGCTCGCCGCCGCGGCCGAGCTGCACGACCATCCCGTGGCCCGCGACCTCACCTTCCTCGCCGTCATCGGCGCGGGCGTGTACGCGCGCCGCTTCGGGCCGCGCGGGCACAGCCTCGGCGTCTTCGCGTTCATGACCTTCTTCGTGGCGCAGTTCCTGCACGCCACCACGGACCGCCTGCCCGAGCTGTACGCCGCCGTCCTGCTCTCCGTGCTCAGCGCATCCGCGGTCCGCTTCGGCCTGTGGTGCTACGAGGCCAGGCTGCCCCCGGCACCCGTGCCCGCACCGCCCGCCGGCACCGGCCTGGCTCGCGTCACCACCCGCCAGGCCGTCCAGGCCACCGCGGGCGCGGGCTTCGCTCTGGTCGTGGGCCAGCTGGTGTCCGGGCAGCGCTGGTACTGGGCCGTCGGCGCCACCTGGTGGATCTTCGTCAACACCGCCTCGCGCGGCGAGACCCTGGTCCGCGGCTTCCGCCGCGTCCTCGGCACGGTGATCGGCATCGGCCTAGGCCCGCTGATCGCCGTCCCCCTGCACGGAGCCGCCCTCCCCACGGCCGCGCTCCTCGCCGTCTGCGTCTTCGGCATCTTCTACACGGCCGCGGTGTCGTACACCTGGATGATGCTCTGGGTCACGCTCCTCGCCGAACTCCTCTACGGCCTCCTGGGCGTGCTGAACCCGGGCCTGCTCGCCCTGCGCCTCGCGGAGACCGGCGTCGGCGCACTCGGCGCCGTGCTCGCCGTGCTCTTCGTCCTGCCCGTCACCACGCACTCCATCACCGACGCCTGGATCCAGCGCGCCCTGCGCTGCGTCCACGCCTGCACGGCAGAGGCCGCCGCCCGCCTCGCGGGCTCCACGGCCGCCGACCCGGCGCGGCGGATCACGGAACTGGAGCAACTCCTCGGCCGCGTACGGCTGTCCGTCGCCCCCCTCGTACACCCGCTCAACCCGGTGCTCGGCCGCAAACGACGCGCCCGCCGGGTGCTGGACCTGCTCGACGACTGCGCCCGCGAGACCCGGGGCCTGGTCGCGGTCGCCGCCGACCCGGAGGCCTCCCACGACGCCCGACTGGCAGCCGCCTGCTGGCGCGTCGAGGCGGCGGTGGAGGCGCTCACCGGTGGCGGACACGCCCGCCTTGACATCGCAACCGAGGTCCCCGCGGCGGAACCCGCGCTGGCCCACCTGCACGGCCTGGAACGGGCCCTCGCGGAACTGGCCACACCGCTGCGGACGCCGCCGGGTTCGCCGCTCGTGGGGGCGTGAGCCCCCGTCCCGAGGCACTTGTGTGCCGTGCGGGAGCGGTGCGTGTGCAATGTCCGTCGCTCAGCCGGAGGTTCCGCAGGGTGCACCCCAGGACGCAGCCCGCGGTATCGCGCCTGCTCACGCCGAGATCGGCCTCGGCACCCCCTTCGACGTCCTGCCGCTGATCGTCCAGAGCGCCGGCGACGACTGGCCCGACTGGTTCCGCATACCGAACGGCGCGCTCCTCGAAGTCGACCTCACCCACCCCGAATACGGGTGGTGGCACAAGCTCGCCCCGCGCCGGCACGCGGTTCCCGCGCTCGCCGACATGTGCCCGAAGAACGGCGGGATCTGGTGCCCGGCGGCGCCCTTCAACGGCTGGTACATGGCCATCGGCAGCAGACGCCTCGGTTGCGGCCTGGTCAAATACCCCGCGTATGGTCTAGACCGCTGGTGATCGACTGCTAACGTCGCCCCGACGGCACAGAACCGAGAGGGGACAGCGGTGACAGACGGCGACGGGCGGCGACGGCGGGCCTTCATCGGGTCGTTCACGGCGGCGGGAGGCCCCGGGATCGTGACCGCGGCCGTTGCCCCGGACAGCGGTGCGCTGACCGCGCTGAGCAGCGTGGACGGCGTGCCCGACCCCTCCTACCTGGCAGCGGCGCCCGACGGCCGGACCCTGTACGCGGTCAGTGAGACCGCCGAAGGGGCGGTGGCCGTCTACCGGGTGACGGGGAACCGGCCGGAGAAGGCCGGGGCGCCGGTCCCGGTCGGCGGCAACACCCCCACGCACCTCAGCGTGTTCGACGGGCACGTTCTGACCGCCAACTACGGCTCCGGCAGCGTCACCGCGGTGCCCGTCCGCTCCGACGGCACCCTCGCCGGTAGCGCCTGCGATGTCCTCCAGCACAAGGGCTCGGGCCCGCACACCCTGCGCCAGCAGGGGCCGCACGCGCACCAGGTGCAGCCCGACCCGAGCGGGCGGTGGGCCGTCAGCGTCGATCTCGGCACGGACTCGGTCCGGGTCTGCACGCTGAACGGCGGCCACCTCGAAGTGCACCGGGAGATCGCCCTGCGGCCCGGCTCCGGACCGCGCCACCTGGCCTTCCACCCGGACCGCACACACGCGTACGTCCTCAACGAACTGACGCCGACGGTCACCGTCTGCCACTGGGACGCGGTGACCGGCTCCCTGGAACCGCTGACCGAGCGGCACGTGCTCCCCGGCGCCCCGACCGGCGACGCCTACCCGTCCGGCATCGTCGCCTCCCCCGACGGCCGCTTCGTGTGGACCGCCA
The DNA here is from genome assembly GCF_053593775.1 of Streptomyces sp. NPDC002092. NCBI lineage: Bacteria > Bacillati > Actinomycetota > Actinomycetes > Kitasatosporales > Streptomycetaceae > Streptomyces > Streptomyces sp. NPDC002092. The sequence continues at coordinate 32,326 of NZ_JBSFDG010000022.1, read as the reverse complement.
CCCGCGGTGAGGACGTCCTGTCCACGTTCGCCGTCGAGGGCGACGAGCTCCGCCTGATCGGCACGGTCCCGTGCGGCGGCCACTGGCCCCGCGCGATCGCCGAGTCGGAGGGATTCCTCTACGTCGCCAACGAACGCTCCGGCGAGGTGACCTGGTTCGCCCTCGACCGCGCCACGGGCCTGCCACGCTACGAGGGTTCCTTGGCGGTCCCTGCCGCGTCCTGCGTGGTCTTCGCCTGAAGGCAGAGGCGAGCGCCCCGAAGGGGCGCGGGGCTGTATCGATATGCGGCTCGCCGCGCGGGCGCGACCGGCCACGACGCTGCCGCAGACGATGGACGGCATATCGCCCCGCGGCGGTGACGCGCATCGGCCCGGCCCGCGGAGCGCTCCGCAGCCAGGCGCACGGCGAAGGGCCCGCTCCGGTGGGTGCATGGAGCGGGCCCTTCGATGTCCGTGCCGTCGTACGGTGCCGGGCCTCAGCGGACCGGCGCCCCCTGCGGCTGCGGCGGAGCGATGCCCAGCGCCGTCGTGTACTTGGCCAGCGCGAGCTTGCCGATCGCCGGGTACGGGCCCAGCGCCTCGGCGGCGGAGCAGCCCGCCTCCTTGGCCGCCTCCTCGACCAGGCCCGGGTCGATCTCCGGCCCTATCAGGTACGGCGCGAGCGCCAGCTGCTGCGAACCCGAGCCACGCAGCTGCTCGGCGACGGCCGCGATCGAGCCGTCCTGGTCCAGCGCCGCCGCCATCACCGGCACGGCGAGACGTGCGGCGAGCAGCATGCCGGTGATCCCGGCCGCCTGAACGGCCTCGTCACCGCCCACCGAGGCCAGGATGATGCCGTCCGCCGCCGTCGCCACGGTGAACAGGCGGGCGCGGTCCGCACGGGCCAGCCCGGCCTCCGACAGGCGCACGTGCAGCGCCTCGGCGAGCAGCGGGTGCGGACCCAGCACATCGGTCAGGTCGGCCGCGACGCGGCTGTCCATCACGGCCTGGCGGATCCGGCGCAGCAGCGCGCCGTCGGGGCCGGCCAGCAGCGGCACGACGACGGCGACGGGGCCGTCCGGCTCCTTGACGTCCAGGCCGGCGGCGCGGGCGTGCTCGAAGCGGGCGGCACGCTCCTCGGACGCGTGCGCGAGCACGGCCTGCACCGTGGGGAACTCCGTCTCGTCCCCGTCCAGGTACCCGATCCGCGCATCGAGGCCGGGCAGCTCGGAGCGGGCGATGCTCACGACCTCCTCGGCGAGGCTGCGCGTGGGGGCGCCGGGAGTGCCCGGCACCGCGAGGACGAGCGCAGGCGCGCCCTCAGGAGCCGCCAGCGGCTCGGGTCGGCGGTGCCGCCCGGGCTGGCGAGGTCGCGGCATTCGTACTGGCAGGCCGGACGCGGGCCCAGTGGGGGAGCTCATGGCGACGCATGTTACTGGCTTCCTGGGCTCCCCTGTTCGGGGAGGGTGCAGGTGAGCGGTTTCTGTCCCATTTTGTCTGATGAGTTACATACGGATCAGAAGCTGGGGGCGTACGGTGATCAGCCGTCGTCGCCGGTCACCACGCTCAGCATCGCTTCATCACTCGGGAGAGTGAGCGTTCCGGCTGCGAGGTCGTCGGCGATACGCACCGAGCCGGCCAGCGGATCGCCGGCGGCCGGCACCAGCGGTGCGTGCGGCAGCCGCTGCGACAGCTCTTCCGCGAGGGGGGCGAGCAGCGGGTCGCCCATTTTGAACAGGCCGCCTGTTAGGGCCACTTGAGCGTCTCCCGCGGGCGGGCAGACCGCGACCGCAGACTCCGCCATGTGCCGGGCCGCTGCGCGCAGAATGCCCGCGGCAACCGGGTCTTCGCCGGCGCAGGCGGCCACCTGGGGTGCGAAGGAGGCGAGCACCGCGGGCCGGTCCTGGCGCGGGTAGAGCCTGCCCGGCAGCCCCGGCATCGGACCGAACATCTCCTCGGCGCGGGCCAGCAACCCGGTCGAGCCGCCGGGTCTTCCGTCGAACGCGCGAAGGCCCGCCTCCAGCCCGGCCCGCCCGATCCAGGCGCCGCTGCCGCAGTCGCCCAGCAGATGCCCCCAGCCGTCCGCGCGGCGCCAGCGCGTCAGGTCCGTACCGATGGCGATCAGGCCCGTCCCGGCCGCGACCACGGCGCCTGGGCGTGGCCCGAGGGCGCCGACATAGGCGGTGACGGCGTCGGCGACAAGGGCGACGGAGCGGATGCCGAACTCCCGGCCCAGCGCACCGGGGAGTTCGGCACGCAGGGCATCGCCGAGGGAGGCGAGCCCGGCGGCACCCACGACGGCCGTACTCAGTGCGCAGACACCGGTCTCTGCGGTCAACGCCCGTGCCATCGGCACCAGTTGGGCCATGAAATGGCCCGGATCGATCCCCCGGGCTCCGGTGCGCACCGGTTCCCGGGACTCCCGGTGGGCCGGCGGACCGCCGTCCGTGCGCTTGACGACGACCCGTAGACCCGAGCCCCCCGAGTCGACCGCGAGGATTCCGGTCGCGCCCGCCCGCGCCCCCTGCTCCGCCGCGTCCGAACCCGATGCGTCCCCCGCACCGCTCACGGCAGACGCCAGTCCACCGGCTGTCCGCCCTGTCTGATCAGCAGGTCGTTGGCCCGGCTGAAGGGACGCGAGCCGAAGAAGCCGCGGTCGGCCGACATCGGGGACGGGTGGGCGGACTCCACCGAGGGGAGGCTGCCGAGCAGCGGGCGCAGATTGCGGGCGTCGCGGCCCCAGAGGATGGACACCAGCGGCTTCCCGCGTCCGGCGAGGGCGCGAATGGCCTGTTCGGTGACCTCCTCCCAGCCCTTGCCGCGGTGCGCGCCCGGCTTGCGCGGCGCGGTGGTGAGCGCCCTGTTCAGCAGCAGCACGCCCTGCCGTGTCCACGGCGTCAGATCCCCGTTGGACGGCTGGGGCAGGCCCAGGTCGGTGTTCAACTCCCGGTAGATGTTGATGAGACTGCCCGGCAGCGGACGCACCTCGGGCGCCACCGAGAACGACAGCCCCACCGCGTGCCCAGGCGTGGGGTACGGGTCCTGGCCGACGATCAGGACGCGTACCTCGTCGAAGGGTTGCTGGAAGGCCCGCAGAACATTCGCTCCGGCCGGAAGGTAGGTGCGCCCCGCGGAGATCTCCGCGCGCAGGAAGTCCCCCATCTCGGCGATCCGTCCGGCCACCGGTTCCAGGGCCTTCGCCCAGCCCGCTTCGACGATTTCATGCAACGGTCGTGGTGCCACGGGCGTCACCCTACTGCCGCATGGGCAGCGGAGATCAACCGGTGGCCAAGGCCGTGCGCTCCCCCCGCAGCACTCATCCGATCACCGCGGCCCGCACGCACAGCACATCAGGCAGATGCGAGGCCAACTGCCGCCAGCTGTCGCCGTCGTCGGCCGACGCGTACACCTCGCCGTTGCGGTTGCCGAAGTACACGCCCGCGGGGTCCGCTCCGTCGGTGCACAGCGCGTCGCGCAGCACCGTGCCGTAGTGGTCCTCCTGCGGCAGGCCCGCCGACAGCGGCTCCCAGCTCTTGCCCGCGTCGGCCGTGCGGAAGACCCGGCAGCGGTGGCCGGCGGGCACCCGGTCCGCGTCCGCGTTGATCGGGAACACATACGCCGTCTCGCCGCGGTGCGGGTGGGCGGCCACGGCGAAGCCGAAGGTGGACGGCAGCCCTTCACCGATGTCGCTCCATTGTCCGCCCGCGTCGTCGCTGCGGTACACGCCCCAGTGATTCTGCAGATACAGCCGGTCCGGGTTGGCCGCGTCCCGCGCGACCTTGTGCACGCACTGCCCGAACTCCGGGTTCGGATCCGGCAGGAACACCGCGGAGACACCCGAATTGGACGGTGTCCAACTGGCCCCGCCGTCACTGGTCCTGAACACCCCCGCCGTCGAGACGGCGACCGTCACCGCCCGCGGGTCACGCTTGTCGGTGAGCACGGTGTGCAGCCCCTCACCACCGCCGCCCGGCACCCACTTCGAGCGCGTGGGGTGCTCCCACAGGGGGCGCACCAGCTCGAAGGTCTCCCCGCGGTCCTCCGAGCGGTACAGAGCGGCCGGCTCCGTGCCCGCGTACACCACGTCCTGTTCCGCGGCCGCCGGGTGCAGCTGCCACACCCGCTCCAGCGAAGCCCCGGTGTCCTTGGGGAACTTGACGGCCGGCCGGGCCGGTTCCGTCCAGGTGCGGCCCAGGTCGTCGGAGTGGAACACGGACGGGCCCCAGTGGGCGCTGTCGCCGCCGGCCAGCAGACGCGGACGGTCGCCGCGGGTGTCGACCGCGACCGAGTACACGGCCTGCGCGTTGAAGTAGGGAGTCTCGTCGAACTCCCATGCGCCACCTCGCCGACGCCCGATGAACAGGCCTTTGCGCGTGCCCACGGCGAGCAGTACCTCGGTCATGCCCCATCACCTCCGCTGTGTCTGTGACGGCTCTGTCCCAGACATCGGCCAGTCTGCACCCCACCACTGACAGACACCCCTGGGATCGGTATCGCCGCAGGTCAAAGCGGTGTCGGCGGATCGTGAGGCGATGACCGGTCCCGTTGGCGAAGACGCCTGCGCGAGCGGGGTGACGCATGCGGCCGGCGAGTCGGCGGAGCCGACCTGAGCATCCGGCGGCCTTCGCCCGTATGGGAGGGAGGTTCCGGATGATCGTGCGCTCATGAGGAGGATGCCTTCGATGGCGTTCCGTGGTCCGAAGGTGTGGCTGTGGCGCTGGCGGCGCAATCCGCTGAGGCGTCGCACCGACGCGGTGGAGGCGTGGGTCGTTCTCGGTACCTGGCTGGTCACCGTCCTGGTCGGCGTGCTCGCGGGTCTGACGGCCACCAGGTCGGTCGAGGACGGTCTGGCCCGCGAGCGCATGGAGTGGCGGCAGGTCGCGGCGCGGCTGACGGAGAAGGCACCCGGTTCGGCCTCCGACCACCCCGCCACGTTCAGCGGCGACCGGGTGTGGGGAAACGTGCGCTGGACCACGCCGGACGGCACCACGCACACCGGACAGGTCCGGGTCGACCCCGGCAGCAGCGCCGGCACGGCGGTCACCGTCTGGACCGACCTGCAGGGCCACCTCGTCACCAAGCCCGCCACCGCTGACCAGGCCCAGCTGCGGTCCTCGCTGATCGGCGCCCTGGTGGGCATGAGCGCCGCCGCGGTGCCCTTCGTCGGAGGGCGTGTCCTGTGCGGGCGCCTGGAACGCCGCCGCATGTCGCAGTGGGACACGGAGTGGGCCCGCTTCGGACCGCTGTGGGGGCGCAAGACGAGCTGACGAGGACGCCTGCCGACAGAACCGCCGGGACTCGTCGCGCTGCGGGTTCCGGGTCCCTGTGCCATCGTCGTAGGTGACGCTCTCGAAGCGGCCCACACAAGGCGTTGGCTCAGGGCGGAAGTGGTGGCGGTTACTCCAGTTGATGCTGGGCCCCTGGACGCCTCGCGCCGGACAACTACCCTCGCGGACACAACCATTTCTGGCGGAAGGCGGTGCCTCATGGCGGAGCAGACTTCCAGAGGGGGACTGGTCGGCGAACTGTCGGCGGAGTTCCTGGGCACCATGATCCTGATCCTCTTCGGCTGCGGTGTGGTCGCCCAGGTCGTGGCCGCCGGGATCGGAGACCACGACAGCATCGCCTGGGCCTGGGGCCTCGGCGTGACCATGGGCGTCTACGTCGCCGCCCGGCTCAGCGGCGCCCACATCAACCCGGCCGTCACCCTGGCCCTGGCCTGCTTCAAGGGCTTCGAGTGGAAGAAGGTCGGGCCGTACTGCGTGGCGCAGACCGCGGGCGCTTTCGTCGCCGCGCTGCTGGTGCGCTGGAACTACACCGAGGTCCTCGCCAAGACCGACCCCGGCCACACCATCAAGACACAGGGCGTCTTCTCCACCCTTCCGGGCAACGGCGCCCTGCCCGTGAGCGAACTCGGCGCCCTGCGCGACCAGGTGATCGGCACCGCCATCCTGGTCCTGGTCATCTTCGCCGTCACCGACCTGCTCAACACCCCGCCCGGCGCCAACATGGCCCCGTTCATCATCGGTCTCCTGGTGGTGGCGATCGGCATGGCCTGGGGCACCGACGCCGGCTACGCCATCAACCCGGCCCGTGACTTCGGGCCGCGGCTCGCCAGCTTCATCACCGGGTACGGGACCGCCTGGCGGGACCAGTACGGCAACATCTACTTCTGGGTGCCGATCGTCGGGCCTCTGGTCGGCGGCGTGGTCGGTGCCGCAATCTACAAGTTCTTCATCTCGCCGTTCCTGACCGGTGAGGAGGAACAGGAGCCGGGCCGCATCCCGACACCGGACGGCGAACACATGGACTAGCGGGCACGGCCCGCATCGAGCCGGCCGGGCGGCGGCCTTCACCAGGAGGGCCCGTCACCCGTCCGGCCGCTCTCGGCCCGACGCGTGCCGCTACCGTCGTACGCAGCGGTGTGCGCCCGTTCGCGCAGGGCGACGAAGTCCCGCACGCCGGGCGAGGAGCACCACGGCATGGCCGGGTGGGGCAGCAGGACTACGCCCAGGGACGCGGCCGCCGGGCCGGGGATGCGGCCGTGGCGGTTCGTCGTCACGTTCGGCACGGTCAGCCTGCTGGCCGACTTCGTCTACGAGGGCGCCCGCTCCGTCACCGGCCCGCTGCTCGCCTCGCTCGGTGCGTCCGCCCTGGTCGTCGGCGTGGTCACCGGCGTCGGAGAGGCCGCCGCGCTGGTGCTGCGGCTGGCCTCCGGGCCGCTGACCGACCGCACCCGCCGCTTCTGGGCGTGGACGATCGCCGGATACACGCTCACGGTGGTCTCCGTACCGGTGCTCGGTCTGGCCGGGGTGCTGTGGCTGGCGAGCGCGCTGGTGATCGCCGAACGCGTGGGCAAGGCGGTGCGCTCACCGGCCAAGGACACACTCCTGTCGCACGCCACGGCCGCCACCGGGCGCGGCCGCGGCTTCGCCGTCCACGAGGCGATGGACCAGGTCGGAGCGCTGATCGGCCCGCTGGTGGTGGCAGGGGTGCTGGCCGCGACCGGTGACGACTACGCGCCCGCGCTGGGCGTCCTGGCCGCTCCCGGCGTCGCCGTACTGGTCCTGCTGGTGTGGCTGCGTCACCGGGTGCCGGATCCGGCCGGCTACGAACCCGAGCCGGAACCCGCGGTGACGGGGGAACAGGCGGGCAGGGCGCGGTTGCCGCGCACCTTCTGGGTGTATGCCGCCTTCACGGCCGCGACACTGGCGGGGTTCGCGACCTTCGGTGTGCTCTCCTACCACCTGGTCGAGCGGCATCTGCTGCCCACCGCAGCGGTGCCGGTGCTGTACGCCGCCGCCATGGGCGTCGACGCGCTCGCCGCGCTGGCCACCGGCTGGGCCTACGACCGGTACGGCGCCCGTACGCTGGCCGTCCTGCCCGTGCTCGCCGCCGGTGTGCCCCTGCTGGCCTTCACCGACACCGCCGGCCTGACCGTGGCCGGCGCACTGCTGTGGGGCGCCGCCATGGGCGTACAGGAGTCGACTTTGCGGGCCACCGTCGCCGACCTCGTCCCGCCCGGTCGCCGCGCCACCGCGTACGGCCTGTTCGCCGCCGTCGTAGGCGCGGCCACACTGATCGGCGGCATCCTCGCGGGAGCCCTGTATTCCCGCTCGATCCCGGCGCTGATCATCGTCACCGTGGCCGTCCAGGCCCTGGCGCTCGTGCTGCTCGCCGTCACCCGCCCGGCGCGTACGTCCTGAAATGCGGGGACGGTCCGCGGGCGAGTGCCGGCGGACCGTCCGGTGCAGACTCTCCTAGCTCGCGGCCTGCCCGATGCGCCGCCTGCGGCGGTGCAGGGCGAACGCGGTGCCGGTGGCACCCGCGGTCAGCAGACCCGCGGCCAGGGCTATCGGGAGCGCCGGGGAGGCAGAGCCGGTGTCGGCGACGTTCTGCGCCTTGAGGTCCTGGACGTAGGGCGGGTAGGCGCCCTGCGCGGAGGCGGCGGTGACCGTCCCGCTGTGGTGCGGGATGCCCTTCACGGATTTGACCGAGCCGTCCGAGTTCAGCAGCACCTGCTTGTTGTTGGGGTGCTTGAAGTCGAACAGGCCGCTCAGGGTGCCGGAACGCCGGTCGAAGGAGGCGTCACCGATGCGGCCCGTGTGCCAGTTGTTCTCGATGAACCGGGTGATCGACGCCTGCTCGGTGGCGGTGTGGTCGATCGAATTGACCCTGCTGTACGGGGAGATGACCAGCAGCGGCTGCCGGGTGCCGGGGCCGCAGCGGTCCGCGTAACCGCCGGCCGCGGCCGGGCCGGACTGGCAGGCCGGGCTGTCCAGGGCCTTGCCGTTGGAGCCGACCGTGGAGTCCTTGGAGCCGTTGAGCACCTTGGCGGCCACGTGGTCGTACCAGCCGTCGGAGTCGTCGTAGGCGACGACGACCGCGGTGGACTTCCACTGCGGCGACTGCTGCAGCGCGTTGATCTCCTTGACCAGGAAGTGCTGCTCGTCGATCGGGTCCGAGTAACCGGCGTGACCGTCCTGGTACTCGGCCGCCTTCAGGAAGCTGACCGCGGGCAGGCGGCCGGCCTGGAGGGCGGCGTCGAAGTCCGTCAGGTCGTAGTTGTGGTTGGCCCGGCCGGAGTGTCCGATCTCGGCGATGCTCTTGGGGGCCAGGTGGTGCGGGTTGGACGTCGACTTGTAGTACTCGAACGGCGAGTGGTGCGGGCTGTAGTCCACGGACGCCGCGCCGCCGACGTTGGCGTGGGTGGTGCCGCCGCACTTGGCGTAGTCGCCCTGCTTGCCGTCCCAGGCGGTGCTGGGCCGGAAGCCGCCCTGGAACCAACCCCAGCTCACGCCCTTGGAGTTGAGCAGGTCACCGATGTTCTTGCCCTGCATGACCGCCAGCGCGTTGGTCGACGTGTGGTCCTTGTCCGAGCAGTCGTCGAAGGCGGGGTCCGGGTCGTTGACCAGCGTGCCGACGCCCTTGGCGTCGGGGGAGAGGACCGTGTACGGGTCCGGCTTCGTGGTCTGCTTCGGGTTCTCCGTGCCGGAGGCCGGGTCGACGGAGATCACGCCGTGGGTCTGGCCGGAGATGAGGTTGAGCGCGCCGGGTGTGGAGGGGCCGTAGACCGAGCTGAACGACTTGTCGTTCAGCGCGTAGTGCTGGGCGTAGTTCCACAGCGCCGTGACGGTGTTGCCGTCGTAGTAGTCCATCACCAGGCCGGGCTCGCCGAAGAGCCCGCTGCACTTGTTGACCTCGGTGTTCTCGACGTACTTGTCGGCCTTGCCGCCGTCGGCCGCGTACTGCTCGGGGCCGTAGGAGTGGTTCTGGTCGCAGGTCATGGCCTGCGAACTGGCCAGCCGCCTGGGCTTGTAGAGGTTCGGGTTGTTCTTCAGGAGCCCGGCGTTGAGGAGGTTGTCGGCCTTCGGGGTGTGCGGCACGGCCTTGAACTTGGTGCCGTCGGTGTTGGCGGCCTTCGGATACGTGGCGAAGTAGTGGTCGAACGAGTTGTTCTCGTCGTAGATCACCACCAGGTGCTTGATCGGTGTGGCGGTGTGCGCGCCGGAGTGGGCCTGAACGCCGGAGGCCGCCGAGGCGGGGACGGCACCGCCCGCGCTTGCCAGGGCGGCCGCACCGAGCAGGGCGCCTACGCGCGTCAACCCGCGCCGCGCCCTTGGGGTTCTACCTGTGCCGATCATGCTGTCTCGCCTTCCGGAAGCACCGAATTCCACTGCAATTCCACCGAATCCATGGCCACGGAATCCGTGGCCATGACATCTACGGCTGGATCCTGGGCCATGGTGGCGGCGGGGCGGGGGAGTGGCAATGACGCGTCAGCGAATCTTCGGTCAGGAAATCCTCATTGTCTCTTGGCATGCTCTTGACCGGAAGGGATGGGCGGGATCACGTCAGCAGCGCGCGTCCCAGCCAGTCGGAGCCGTCCCGGACGCCGGGCAGGGCGAAGAAGTAGCCGCCGCCGAACGGGGTGATGTAGTCGACCAGCGGCTCGCCGGCCAGCCGCTTCTGCACCGTCTCGAACTGGCGGGCGACGTCCTGCTGGTAGCAGCAGAACAGCAGGCCCATGTCGAGGTTGCCGTTGCTGTCCGTACCGCGGTCGTAGTTGTAGCCGCGCCGCAGGATGCGCTGGTCTTCGGTCGCGCCGGTGCGCGGATTGGCCCGCCGGATGTGGCTGTCCAGGGGGATCACATCGCCCTGGGGGTCCTGCGGGTAGTTGGGGGCGTCGGTCTCGTGACGTCCGTCCAGGGGTGCGCCGGTGTCCCGGGCGCGGCCGAACATCCGCTCCTGCTCGGTGATCGAGACCCGGTCCCAGAACTCCACCAGCATGCGGATCAGCCGTACGACCTGATAGCTCCCGCCCACGGCCCAGTCGGGCTCGCCGGTGCCGCTGCCCACCCACACCAGGCGGTCCATCGTCCGGGCGTCGCGCCGGTCGGGGTTGGCGATGCCGTCCTTGAAGCCCAGGTGGTTGCGGGGCGCGCCCGAGGGGCGGGGCGGGCTGATGAAGCCGTCCATGCGCCAGCGCACCTGCATGCCACCGCGGGTGTGCCGGGTGAGGTCGCGCAGGGCGTGCAGCACGGTGTCCTGGTCGGCGGCGCACAGTTGCACGCTCAGATCGCCGTGGCACCAGGCGGCATCCAGGTCGTCGTCGGGGAACGACGGCATCGTGGTGAGCCGGTGGGGCCTGCGGGAGCGCAGGCCGTAACGGTCGTCGAAGAGCGAGGCGCCGACGCCCACGGTGACGGTCAGGGCGTCCGCGGGGACGTCCGGGCCGAGGGTGCCGGAGTCGGCGGGCGGCCCGGTGATGCCCAACTCCTCCGGGCTGCCCCCGGACGTCAGGAACCGGGCCCGGTCCGTCAACGTGCGCAGAAGATCCGCCAGTTCGCCCCGGTTCTCCGCGGTCGCGTCGAAGGCCACGAACGCCGTGGCCCGCTGCGCCGGAGTGACGATGCCCGCCTGGTGCCGCCCGTGAAAGGCCACCCGCCCACCCTCACGGACCGGCCCGGCGGCGGACGCGACCTGACGATCGGCGGCCACAAGCCCGACCCCGGCAGTGGCGGCCGCAGCGGCCAGCAGGCCGCGGCGTGCGATGTCGGGGGGCGGGGTCACGCGGTACTCCGTATGTCGGTGGAGGCGGTCCTGGCGGGGGGTTGCTCGACTGCCGCGCCCAGGTGCGTGTCGATGGTCTTGCGGTGGGTGCGGAGTTGCGCGGCGGGGGAGGTGGCCTGGTGGCCGGCAGTCATGAGCCCGGCCCCGGCCGTGGCGGCCAGGGGGCCGTGGGGTGCGATGTCGGGCGGCCGGTTCACGTGGGTCTCCGTGTTTTGGAGGGGGCGGACGCGGTGGAAGCGGCTTGGCGGTCGGTGGCGCGGAAGGCGGTTCCGGGCGCGGCGGCCAGGGGGCCGCGCCGTGCGAGGTCGGGCGGTGTTCCGGGCGCGGCGGCCAGGAGGTCGGGGCTGGTGATGGCCGGCTGCGGGGTCACGCAGTCCTCCGTACGTCCGTGAGCGTGGCCACGGCGGCGAGGTGCTCGGCCAGTTCGCTCAGGTCTGCGTCGAGCTTCTCCCGCTGGGCCCGGGGGAGGCGGTCCAGCGGTGTCCAGCGGCCGTCGTGCTCGGCGGCGTCGAGCGTGTGCCTGGCCCGGGTCATCCAGGAGTCCAGTTCGGACAGGCCCTTGTCGCGGGTCTTCAGCAGTGGACGCAGATAGCCGAGCAGCACGCCGGTGCCGTCGAGGTTGGCGCGGGCGGTGGCCAGATTGGTGCCGCTGCCGTAGTCGGTACGGCCCGTCAGCTCGAACTGCACGGTGTTCTCCACGATCTCGTGCGCGCGCAGACCGACGTCGGCCGGATCCATCCGCTGGTCGGGCCAGCCGTCACGCAAGGCGTGCACGGCCTTGGCGAGCCGGTCCGCCGGCCCGCGCAGGCTGCTCGCCGACTCGCCGTGCCACAACCCGTACTCGACCCGGTGGAACCCTGTGAAGCCCGCGTCGTGCACCCCGCCGGACAGTCCCGCCGTGGTCCTGTTGATCGCCGAGTCCGCGTCACCGAAGGTGCCGTAAGCGGCGCCCATCCGCTCGTACACCAGATGTGCGGGAAGCCAGGCGGCGCGGGCGGCCGAGAGGTCCCCGCGGTCGATCGCGTCGCGCAGCGCGTCCGTCTTGTCCGCCAGCTCGACCGTGCGGGCCCCGATCCACTTCTGGTAGGCGAGCGTGGGCGGGATGAGCTGCTGCTGGGTCACCGGGAGGGCTGCCGGACCGCTCCGCACGGTTCCGCCGGTGATGTGCACGGTGGGGCCGGTGACGGCGTCGGCGTCGTCGGGCAGGCACTTGAAGGCGTATGCGCCCTTGCCGAGCGTCACCCGTATCGGGCGCTCCGTGCCGGGGGCCAGCCCCTCGACCTCGCCGTAGACCGCGCCCGTCTTCGCATCGGTCAGATAGACCTCGGCCGCCGAGCCGGAGGTGTTGCGCAGATCGAAGACCTGACGGCCGGGTTCGGGATGCGTCCAGCCGCGGCCGCAGGCGGCGGACGTGACCTCGACGGTCGTGTGCCGCAGCCCGTTCGCGGTCCTGGCCGGATGCTGTCCCCCGCCGGAACCCCTTGCGGCCAGAAGACCGGCCGCCAGCACAGCCACGGCCGCGAGGGCTCCGCCCGCGAGCAGCGCGGTGTGCCGCCGGGCCCGGGGAACGGGTGGACCGGATGCGGTGTCGGGCATACCGGCCCTCCTGATAGTCGTACGAACGAGTCGGCGCCGAATGATCCTAAGCAGGCCGCAGGACCGCGACAGCGTTCCTGACCGGTTTCTGACCGGAGGAAGAGCCAGAATTCGGCCAGGGTTCACCCGCCCGTCCCGCAGGGTGGCCGCGTCTCACCTGCGAAGAACCCTGGTCGACGGCGCCTCCGCATGCCACGTCGGCTCAACCTCCGCCCGGCAGCGCCCGCTCCAGCACGGCGTCCAGATCGGCGGCGTCCGGCAGTGTCCCGAAGGCATGTCCCCAGTCGCCGCCCAGCCGGGTCGCGCAGAAGGCGTCGGCGACGGCGGGCGGGGCGTGCCGGACCAGGAGCGAGGCCTGCAGGGTCAGGGCCATCAGCTCCACCAGGCGTCGGGCACCGGACTCGGACCCGGTGGCCAGCAGGCCCTCGAGCCGGACCACGGCGGCATCCAGCCGCCCGTCCGAGCCCCGCGCCAGGGCGAGCTCGTCGAAGAGCGCCTGCGCGGTACCGGGCTCACGCCGGAGCGCCCGCAGCACATCAAGAGCGTTGACGTTCCCGGAGCCCTCCCAGATCGACAGCAGCGGAGCCTCGCGGTAGTGGCGGGGCATACCCGACTCCTCCACGTACCCGTTGCCGCCGAGGCACTCCAGGGCCTCCGCGGTGAAGGCCGGGCCCCGCTTGGTCACCCAGTACTTGCCTACGGCGGTCGCGATCCGCCGGAACGCCGCCTCCCCCGCGTCCCCGCGCACCGCCCGGTCCGCGGCACCCGCCAGCCGCAAGGTGAGCGTCGTCGCGGCCTCCGACTCCAGCGCCAGGTCCGCCAGCACATTGCGCATCAGCGGCTGGTCGACAAGCCGCGCCCCGAACGCGCTGCGGTGGCGCACATGGTGCCCCGCCTCGACGAGCGTCTTGCGCATCAGCGTCGCCGACATCATCACGCAGTCGAGCCGGGTGCAGTTGACCATCTCGATGATCGTCTTGACCCCACGGCCCTCCGGCCCGACCAGCCAGCCCACCGTCCCGTCGAACTCCGGTTCGGAGGAGGCGTTCGACCGGTTGCCCAGCTTGTCCTTGAGCCGCTGGATGCGGAAGGTGTTACGGCTCCCGTCGGGCAGGATCCGCGGCACCAGGAAGCACGACAGACCCCCTTTGTCCCTGAGCGGGGACGCCTGCGCCAGCACCAGGAAGACATCACACATCGGCGCCGACGTGAACCACTTGTGCCCGCGCAACCGGTACACGCCCGGCTCGGCGGTCGGCCACGCCGTGGTCGTGTTCGTACGGACGTCGGAGCCGCCCTGCTTCTCGGTCATCCCCATGCCGGCGAGCAGACCGCGCTTCTCGGTCGGCACCCGCAGCCCCGGCTCGTACTCCCGGCTGGTCAGCAGGGGCTCGTAGATCTTCGCCAGCTCGGGCTGGGCCCGCAGGGCGGGTACGGCCGCGTATGTCATCGAGGTGGGGCAGCCGTGCCCGGCGTCGGTGTGTCCCCACACCAGCCCGCCCGCGGTACGGGCGACATGGGCGCCGGGCCGGTCCTCCGCCCACGGTGTGGCGGCCAGGCCCTCGGCGACCGCGGTCCGCAGCAGATGGTGCCAGCTGGGATGGAAGTCGACCTCGTCGATGCGGTTGCCGTAGCGGTCGTGCGTGCGCAGCACCGGCTCGTGGACGTTGGCCTGCTCGGCCCACTCCTGCGCCTCGGCGCTGCCGGCCCGCAGGCCGAGCCGCCGTACGTCCTCCTCGGCCCATCCGGCGCCCTCCCGGCGCAGGCCCTCCAGCAGGGCCGTGTCCTCGGAGGCGTCGTACGGCGTCAGGGCGGGCGGCTGGTTGGTGACGTCGTGCGTGGCGTACTGCCGGTGAGGCTGCGCGGGCGCGGGTGTCGAGACCATGCAGCAGTGTTGCATCCTTTCTGCGGCCGTAGCAATGTTGCAACAACAGCCCGCACGTAAAGTACCTGCCCATGCGGATGAACATGTCGGCGCAGCCCGGCGAGGTCGACCTGCCGCCGCTGTCCGCGCGGTCGGTCGTGCTGAGCCTGCTGCTGGGCACGCACCCACCGGAGCTTCCGGTGAAGGAGCTCGTCCGTGCGGTGGAGCCCTTCGGCGTCGGCGGCTCCACGCTGCGTGCCGCGCTCAGCCGGATGGTGGCCGCCGGTGACCTGCGGCGCACCGACGCCGTCTACCGGCTCAGCGACCGCCTGCTGGCCCGCCAGCGACGCCAGGACGAGGCGGTGGAGGCCCGCACGCGCGCGTGGGACGGCGACTGGGAGATGGTGGTGATCACGGCGACGGGCCGCGGCCCCGCCGAACGCGCCGACCTGCGCACCCGGTTGACCGCTCTGCGCCTGGCCGAACTCCGCGAGGGCGTCTGGCTGCGCCCCGCGAACCTCAGCCGTTCCCTGCCCGGCGATCTGGAGCAGGTGGCCCAGTCCTACACCGCCCGCCCCGCCCGGCCGGCAAGCGAACTGGCCGCGCAGCTGTGGCCGTTGGACTCCTGGGCCGAAACCGCCCGATCCCTGCTCGCCCGTGTCGCCGAGGCGCACCGCCCGGCGGAGCGCTTCACCGCCTTCGCCGCGGTCGTCCGCCACCTGCTCGCCGACCCCGTGCTGCCGCCCGAGCTCCTTCCCGAGGACTGGCCGGGCGCGACCCTGCGTGCCGCGTACGCGGCGTACCAGGGGGAGATCACCCGCTCGATCGGCGCTGGATCGATCGGAACCTGACGCGACGCCGGCCGTACGAAGCGCCGTGCGGGCGCGCTTCGTACGGCCGGTCTTACCGTGGGCCTACTTGTAGGTGATGTCGGACGACGCGTACTTGCAGTACGTGCCGTCGGGGCCCGAGCCGTTCTTGGGCGGCTCGGCACCGGTGTTGTTCCCGATGTACTTCTGGCAGGGCACGATCTTCTTGCTGCTGTCCCCGACGATGGTGATCTTCTTCAGGGTCGCGCTGTCGCCGTAGTTGGTGTTGATGCCGACAAGGGCGAGGCCCTTGTAGGTCGCCTCGATATTGCTGAGGTTGATGGTCCGCTTGTACTGCGTCTTGCAGTTGCCGCAACTGCGCACCAGCTTGCCGAAGTTCTGCACGGCGAAGCCGGACACATTGAGCGTGCCGGCGCCGTTGAACTGGAACACCTTGTCGCTGGCTTCCTTCGCGCCGCCGCCGGAGACGGTGTAGACGTTGGACGACGAGGAGCCCTTGAAGGTCGCCGCGTCCTCGCCGACGTCCTCCCACCACACGTTCTGCAGCGTGCAGCTGCCCTCGCAGTGGATGCCGTCCGCGGCGGGCGCGCCGATGATGACGTTCTTCAGGACCGTGCCGGCCGCCAGGTCCAGGATCGGGTCCTGGTTCTCGCTCTGGCCTCCGGTGCCCAGGTCTCCGCTGCCGTAGAGGCGCTTCATCCCGTAGTCCTTGGTGCCGGAGAGCTTGATGGTGGCGGTGACGGCCTGGCTGCCGTTCGCGGTGGGCCAGGTCGCGGCGCTCGCGGGCGAAACGCCATCCGTCATGATCATGCCAACCGAGAGGCCGAGTGCGGCCAGGCCTCCGGCGAGTGCGCGCCGGCGGGCGCGCGGAAGTGCTGGTGAAGTCATGTCCCGATGCCTTCCTCCGGTGGCGGTGGTCAGAGCTTTCCGGCGCCCGCGCCGCCGGTCACCGAGGCGACCACGGACGAGGCGGGCTCCGCGCTGAAGCTGTAGGGCGGGCTGGTGAAGGTGCCGACCTGCGAGATCTCGGTGGCGGCTCCACCGAGGTCGTTTCCGCTCAGGTTGGCGTAGCCGTCCTTGTCGCTGTCACGGTTGGTGGTGACGGCGACCTGGGTGCCGCGGAACACGTTGTTCTGCACGAACATCTGGGCGCCCATGCGGGAGTGCACCGCCGTTTCGGCGCCGACGACGTAGTTGTTGTAGAAGTGCCCGGTGCCGAACCGCAGGCTGGGGATGCGGGAGTTGACGTTGTTGAACCAGTTGTGGTGGTACGTCACCCGCAGATGCCCGGTGTCCTCGCTCGCGTTGCTGTCGCTGTGCCCGACGAGCGAGCCCTTGTAGTGGTCCTTGAAGGTGTTCCAGGAGACGGTCACGTAGTCGGAGGCGTGTGTGATGTCGACCAGGCCGTCGTAGTAGTCCTTGCCGTGGTCGCGGTCCGAGGACAGCGAGTTGTGGTCGATCCACACCTTCGTCGAGGCCTGGACGGTGATGGCGTCCGTCTTGACCGCCTTGCTGAGGTTCAGATTGCGGATGACGACGTTGGACACCTTCTTCAGGCGCAGCCCGCCGCCGGTGAACCCGGAGGAGGAACCGACGCCCAGGACCGTGGTGTTGGAGCCGATGTCGACCTGGCCGCTCAGCGAGATCAGGCCGCTGACCTTGACGACCTTGGCCGTGCTGCCGGAGACCGCCGACTTGAAGGCGCTCAGCGTCGAGACGGTCACCGCGGTGGCGCTGCCGCCGCCGGTCGTCCCGGCCCCGAACCCGACCGGCGAGGACTCGGCCGCTCCGGCCGACTGGGGAAGCGTCAGGGCGGACACCGCCGCGAGGGCGGCCGCCGCGGCCACCACGAGGGCGGCCCTTTGCGTGTGTGTACGTGGGGGATGAGTACGCATGCGGGTGCGTCCCTTCAGGAGGACTTGCTCGATCGTGTACGTGCACGATGTGCGCGATGCTGAACTCCGCGCGCGAGCGGAGTGGCCGAACAGCCTGTAACGGGCGGCCGCCGGTCACACTGCTGAACGGAACGTAGGGGGCAAGCGCTTTCTAGTCAACGCTTTGCGCAGAGGACATCAGGGGAGCCCTGGTGAGGGGCAAGGGCTTGTCTCGAAGTGTGCGGGCGGGGGCGACAAGTGGTGGGGGAGCGCTTCCAGCACGGTCGTGTCCGCGCTGGTGCCCTTGCTCACCGCGGTGACGGCGGCGAACGCCTCGTGCGACGGCACCCTCGCCCCGGGCGCGAGCGTCACCATCGGCCACCGGCCCCGGCTGCCTTCACGCTCAACGGGACGGGCTGCACGAGCGTGATCAGCCTCTCCTCGGGGCCGGCAGGAATGTCATCTCGGCACAGCGAGGGCGGGTGACGTCGCGTTTCGCGGGAACCCGGTGCGCGAACGAACGGCGACGTCATACGAGGTGAAGAGAGCTGTGGACACGCAGCAAGCGTCGACGACGCTGCTCGAGCCGCTGCGCACCGCGGCCTCGGCGCTGCGCCGGGTGTCCGGTGCGCGAGCCGTGACCAGGGCCACCGAAGGAGCGCTGGACCGGATCGGAGCCGCCTCGCCGCAAGAGCGTCGGATTGCCGTGCACACCGGAGCCGGGCTGCTCGGCGTCGCCGGTGTCGTCGAGTGGCCTGTCGACCTGACCGGAGCAGCCGTGGCCCGACTGACCCGGCCGAAGCCGCAGGGCCGGCGGAGCACATCCGCCGGGGACGGGCGCGCGACGTCCTGCACACACGGCAGGGCGGCCGCGACACAGACCAGGAAGCCCACGGCACCGGCCAAGAAGGCAACGGGCCCGGCCAGGAAGTCCACGGGTCAGAGCGCGAAATCCAACGGTCCGGCCAGCAGGCCCACCGGGCGGAAGAACGCGCCCGCCGGTCGCGGCAAGTCCACCGCCCGGGACGGCTCGACGGGCCGCCGCAGCAGCGCAACCGGCTGAGGGTGAGAAATGGTTCTGGAACTGCTCACGCGCCCGGCGAACGCCGCCGTCGGCATCGTGTCGGCCGGCCCCCGGCTGCTCGCCTCAGGCGCCGCTCCCGCGGTGGGCGTCGCCGCCGGAGCGGTCGCGGGCACGGCACGGGCCGGGGTACGGAGCGCGGACGCCGCGGTGCGCGTCGCACGGGTCGCCCGCAACACGCTGACGCTCGGCCCGCATCCCTGGCGGGCTGGATCCCGGGCGCACCTCGCGCTGCGGCCCGCCGAGCCGGAGCGGACACGTCGGGCGGGCGGTGCGGAGCATGCGCCGCGCCGGGTCGCCAAAGCCCTCGCCGAGCGGCCGGACGTCGCCCTCGCCTACTGGGACGGCGGACTGCGACGGCTCGTGGTGACCGCGACCGAGGAAGCCCTCACCGACCGGGTCGTGGAGAAGGCGGCCGAACTCGCCGCCCGGCACGGTCTGGCGCAGACCGACGAGACGGTCGACGATGTCCCGCACCCGGCCGACCCCGCCGGCGTACGGGCCGCGGCGACCGCGCTCGCGGTCGACGGGGCGGGCATCGCGGCCGCACTGATCGGCTACGGCCTGCGGCTGCCGACTTCGCCGCGGGTGGTGACCGCGCTGGTCACCATGGTGCGGGAGAACCCCCGCTTCCGCGGCTGGCTGCGGTCCCGTATCGGCCGGTCCCGCATGGACCTGGCGCTGGCCGTCGCCAGCGCGGCCGCCCACGGCGCGGGCCGTACCCCGACACCTCTGGTCCTCGACGGCGCGTTGCGTGCGCTCCAGCTCGCCGAGACCGTGGCCCGCACGGCTGCGTTCGACGCGGTCCACGACCAGGTCTGCGTACCGGAGCGGGACAGCATCGCCGCGGACCACCGACTGCGCCCGCCGCTGCGCACCTCACCGGCCCAGGAGTACGCCGAGAAGGCGGAGACCGGCAGTGTGCTCGGCGCCGCAGCCATGCTGCTGGTCAAGCACGACGCCACCGAGGCCGCGGAGGCGGTGCTCGCGGGCTCCCCCAAGGCCGCCCGCTACGGGCCCGCCGCCTTCCACGCCGTACTGAGCGGCGCGCTGTCCCGTGCGGGCGTGCTGGTGCGGGACACGGAACGGCTGCGGCAGCTGGAGATGGCCGACACGGTCGTCCTGCATCCGAGTGCGCTACGGGCCCCGGGTGAGGGCGCCGACGCATGGGCCGAGGCCGTACTGGACGTGGCACGACGCGCGCGGCTGCGGGTGGTGATGGTGGACGACCCGGCCCTGGCCGACTTCACGAGCCTCGTCGACCAGGTGGTGAGCGCCGAGCGGCCGCTCGCCGAGGTGGTGCACGCGCTGCACGACGAGGGCGCCGTCGTCGTCACGGTCGCCCGGCCGACGGCCTCCGACGACGACGTCCTGGCCGGGCTGCTCGCCGGAGACGTGGCCCTCGCCGTCAGCGACGGCGACAGTGCCGTCCTGTGGGACGCGGACGTCCTGGCCCTGCACGGCCTCGTCGACGTGTGGCGGCTGCTCACCGCGGTCCCGGCCGCACGCGCGGTGGGCCGCAGGTCGCAGACGCTCGCACGGTCCGGTGCCACGCTGTCCGGGCTCCTCGTGACCATCGGCGAATCCCGTCGTGGACGTCCCACCCCATGGCCGGGCCTGCGGCACACCCCGGTCGACGTGAGCGCGGCCTGGGCCCTGCTGAGCGGAGCGCGAGCGGCCCTCGCCGTGGCGGCGGCCCGCGCCCCGCACCCCCGGCCGCGCGTGGCCTGGCACGAGCTGCGGCCGGCCGAGGTGCGCGACCGGCTGGAGCACGAGACGGAACCGGAGCCGGCCTTCGCCGAGCAGCTCACGGACCGGGCACGCACGGCGATCCGCACACTGGGCCGGCAGCCCGTGCTGGCGCCGGTCCGCGGCTCCCTGGAGCTCGCCCGGGCCGTGCGCCGCGAACTCGACGACCCGCTGACCCCGGTGCTGGCGGTCGGCTCGGCCGCCGAGGCGATCCTCGGCTCCGTCGTGGACGCCCTGCTGGTGGTCGGCGCCCTCGATCTGAACGCCCTCGTCGGCGGCGTCCAGCGGCTGCGGGCCGAGCGGGCGCTGTCCAAGCTGCTGGCCGAACAGAAACCGAAGGCACGGGTCACGGAGGAGGAGACCTCGGCCGAACCGCACCTCGTGGACGCCGCCAAGCTCACGCCCGGTGATGTGATCGAGCTCCGGGCCGACGACGTCGTACCCGCCGACGCCCGGATCCTGTGGGCGGACGGCCTGGAGGTGGACGAGTCCGCGCTCACGGGAGAGTCACTGCCGACCGACAAGGGCACCGACCCGACCCCGCATGCCGCCGTGCCGGACCGGCACTGCATGGTGTTCGAGGGCACCACCCTGGTGGCCGGACGGGCCCGGGCCGTCGTGGTGGACACCGGCGAGCGGACCGAGGCCGCCCGGGCCGTCCACCTCGCCGCCCGCACGCCGCCGGCCGCCGGGATGCAGGCCAGGCTGCGGGAACTCACCAACAAGGAACTGCCGTTGACGCTGGCGGGCGGGGCCGCGGTGACCGCGCTCTCGCTGTTGCGCGGCGCACCCGTCCGCCGTGCGGTGAGCGGCGGCGTGGCGGTGGCGGTGGCCGCCGTCCCCGAAGGGCTGCCGCTGGTCGCGACCGTGGCGCAGATGGCGGCCGCACGCCGGCTGAGCAGCCGCGGCGTCCTCGTCCGCACCCCGCGCACCCTGGAGGCGCTGGGCCGGATGGACACCATCTGTTTCGACAAGACGGGCACCCTCACCGAGAACCGGCTGCGCCTGGTGCGGGTGAGCGACGCGGGCGGCACGGCTCATGCGCCGCACGACGAGGCGGCCGACACCACGCTGCGGACCGCGGCCCGCGCATGTCCCCGGCTGAACGGCGGCACGGAACGACCCGTGCACGCCACCGACGAGGCCGTCCTGGACGCGGCCGCCCCGGACCCCCAGTGGACCCAGACCGCGGCGCTGCCCTTCGAGGCCGGCCGCGGATACGCCGCCGCCGTCGGCCAGGAGGAGGACGGCGCGCCCCAACTCGTCGTCAAGGGCGCCCCCGAGACCGTGCTCCTCGCCTGCCCCGGCCTGTCCCCGGAAGCCTCGGACGCGGCGCAGGCCCTCGCCCGCGACGGACTGCGCGTACTGGCCGTGGCCCGGCGCCGACTGGACAGCGCGGACACGGACTCGGAGATCATCGAACAGCCCCTGCGGGACCTGGAGTTCACCGGGCTGCTCGCGTTCGCCGACGTACCGCGTGAGACCTCCACCGCCCTGGTCCAGGGCTTGCGGGCGGCCGGCGTACGACCCATCGTGCTGACCGGCGACCACCCGCAGACCGCGCGGGCCATCGCCGCCGACCTGGGCTGGCCGGAGGACACCGGCGTGGTCACCGGCGACGAACTGGCGTCCGCGGACCGGGAGGCGCGCGCCCGGATGCTGCGCGACATGGGTGTCGTGGCCCGGGTCGCGCCCGAGCAGAAGCTCCAGGTCGTCGAGGCGCTGCGGGACGCGGGCCGGGTGGTCGGGATGGTCGGTGACGGCGCCAACGACGCCGCGGCCATCCGCGCCGCCGACATCGGCGTGGGCATCAGCGCCCGCG
Source organism: Streptomyces sp. NPDC002092 (assembly GCF_053593775.1). Classification (NCBI taxonomy): domain Bacteria; kingdom Bacillati; phylum Actinomycetota; class Actinomycetes; order Kitasatosporales; family Streptomycetaceae; genus Streptomyces; species Streptomyces sp. NPDC002092. The sequence continues at coordinate 10,459 of NZ_JBSFDG010000022.1, read as the reverse complement.
GCTCGGCGGCCGCCCGCAACGCGGCCGACCTCGTCCTGACCGTCGACGACCTCACGGTCCTGATCGAGGCGGTCGCCGAAGGGCGGGCCCTGTGGCACAGCGTCGCCGACGCCACCACCATCCTGATCGGCGGCAACGCGGGCGAGGTGGGCTTCGGCATCCTGGGCACGCTGCTGTCGGGCGCGGCGCCTCTGTCCACCCGTCAGATGCTGCTGGTGAACCTGCTCACGGACCTGTTCCCGGCGATGGCGGTCTCGGTGACACCGCAGGCGGGAGGCGGCCGTCATCCCGACTCGCCGGACGGCGCCGACAGCGCCGAAGGGTCCGAGCCGCTGGGTACCTCACTCCTCGGCGCCCCCCTGGTGCGCAAGATCCGCCACCGTGCCCTCACCACCACCCTGGGTGCGACCACGGCCTGGCTGTTCGGCCGCTTCACACCGGGCACGGCCCGCCGCTCCGCCACGATGGCGCTGTGCGCCCTCGTCGGCACCCAGCTCGCCCAGACCCTGGCCGACCGCCGCAACAGCCCGCTGGTGGCCGCCACCGCCCTCGGCTCGGCGGCCGCCCTGTTCCTGGTGGTGGAGACCCCGGGCGTCAGCCAGCTCTTCGGCTGCACCCCGCTCGGCCCGCTCGCCTGGACCGGCGTCGCCGCGGCGATCGCGGTCGCGGTGGCCGGTCAACGGGCGGTGCCGCACGTGGAGCGCGCGGTGCTCCGCCATGTGCCGGCCTGGAGGCGGTGAGGGGGCGCTCAGACGGACCGGTGGTACTGGTCGGGCACGTGCACATCCCCGCCGAGCTCCCGCGCAGCCTGTCGCGCCCACGACGGGTTGCGCAGGAGTTCCCGCCCGAGCAGCACCGCGTCCGCCTCCCCGTTGGCAAGGATCTTCTCGGCCTGCTCGGCATCGGTGATGAGCCCGACCGCGGCGACCGGCATCGTCGTCTCGGCCTTCACCCGGGCGGCGAAGGGAACCTGGTAGCCGGGGCCGACGGGAATGCGGACGCCCGACGCGTTGCCGCCGGTGGACACGTCGACGAGGTCGATGCCGTGGGCGTGCAGGTCGGCGGCGAAGCGGACGGTGTCGTCGGCCGTCCAGCCCCCCTCCTCCAGCCACTCGGTGGCCGAGATGCGGAAGAACAGCGGCTTGTCGTCCGGCCACACCTCCCGTACGGCGTCCACGACGTCGAGGGCGAAGCGGGTGCGGTTCTCGTACGAGCCGCCGTAGGCGTCGGTGCGGTGGTTGGAGTGCGGGGAGAGGAACTCGTTGATCAGGTAGCCGTGCGCGCCGTGGATCTCGGCGACCTCGAAGCCGGCGGCCAGCGCCCGGCGGGCGGCCTGGGCGAACTGGCCCACGATCTCCTGGATCTGATCAGTGGTCAGCTCGCTCGGCACCGGGTGCCTGTCGTCGAACGCGATCGCGCTCGGCGCGAGCGCCTGCCACCCGTGTGCGTCCGCGCCGACCGGCGCGCCGCCCTTCCAGGGCCGGTCGGTCGAGGCCTTGCGGCCCGCGTGCGCGAGCTGGATTCCCGGTACCGTGCCCTGCGAGACGAGGAAGCGCGTGATCCGGCGGAAGGCCTCGACCTGGGTGTCGTTCCAGATGCCGAGGTCGTACGGCGAGATGCGGCCCTCGGGTGAGACGCCGGTGGCCTCGACGATGATCAGCCCGGTGCCGCCGGCCGCGCGCGCCGCGTAGTGCGCGAAGTGCCAGTCGTTCGGCGCACCGGTCTCCGGGCCCTCGGGGGCGGCCGAGTACTGGCACATCGGGGGCATCCAGACCCGGTTCGGGATGGTCACATCGCGCAGGGTGAAGGGCTGGAAGAGGGCGCTCATGGGGAGCTGCTCCGTTCTCGCGGGACCGAAGGACGGTTCGTACGATAGACATCGTAGTACGGCAGGTGTCAAACTACGACGCCTCTCGTACAATGGGTGGTGTGAGTACCACCGCATCTGCCGCCACCGGCCGTGATCTGCCGCACCCCGAGCGGGCCGAGATCCGTCTGGAGGCCGTGCTGCACGCGCTGTCCGACCCGATGCGACTGCAGATCGTGCGGGAGCTCGCCGCCGAGCGCGACGAGCTCACGTGTTCGCACTTCGACCTGCCGGTCACCAAGTCCACGTCCACGCACCACTTCCGGGTGCTGCGCGAGGCGGGGGTGGTCCGGCAGTGCTACCGGGGCACGGCCAAGATGAACGGCCTGCGCCGGGAGGACCTAGACGATCTCTTCCCGGGGCTGCTCGACAGCCTGCTCGCCGCCGCCGCTCGGCAGGCCGTCCGCCTCGGCGGCTGAAGTCGCCTTCGAGGGAAGGTGGTTGAAGAGCAGGTTCAGCAGGATCGCCGTCAGACAGCCCGCGCTGATGCCGCTGTTCATCACCGTCTGGAACCAGTCCGGGAACTTCGCGTAGACCGTCGGCACTCCGACCGGCAGCATGCCCACGGCCACCGACACCGCCACGACCGTGAGGTTGTGGTTGTCCTTGAAGTCCACCTGGGCGAGGGTCCTGAGGCCGCTCGCGGCCACCGTCCCGAACATCACCAGACCCGCGCCGCCCAGCACCGGCGCGGGTATCGCCGCGACCACCGCGCCCAGCTTGGGCAGCAGACCGAGCAGCACGAGGATGCCGCCCGCGGTGGCCACCACCCAGCGGCTGCGCACCCGGGTCATGCCGACGAGGCCCACGTTCTGCGCGTACGCCGTGTACGGGAAGGTGTTGAACACGCCGCCCAGCACGGTCGACAGACCATCGGCGCGCAGACCGTCCGCCAGCGAGCGCGGCTCCACCTTCCGCCCGGTCATCTCGCCGACCGCGATCAGGCCACCGGTCGTCTCGGTCATCGTCACCAGCGCCACCACCAGCATGGAGACGATCGCCGAGGCGTGGAAACTGGGCGCCCCGAAGTGGAACGGCGTGCTGATGCCCAGCCAGTGGGCGTCGCCGACCCCGCTGAAGTCCGTGAACCCGCAGGGGATCGCCACCGCCAGGCCCACCGCGATGCCGATCAGCACCGCGATGCGGCTCAGGAACGCCGGCGCGAACCGCTGCACGCCCAGCACCACCGCCAGCACGAAGGCGGCCAGGGCCAGGTTCTTCGGCTCTCCGAAGTCCTTCGCGCCGACCCCGCCCGCGGCCCAGTTGCCCGCGACAGGCAGCAGCGACACCCCGATGATCAGGATGACGGTGCCGGTGACCAGAGGCGGGAAGAAGCGCAGCAGCCTGCCGAAGACCGGAGCGAGCAGCACGATCGCGAGCCCGGCGACGATCACCGAGCCGTAGATCGCGGGCAGCCCGCCGCCCGTCGTCCCGATGAGCACCATCGGCGACACGGCCGCGAACGTACAGCCCTGCATGATCGGCAGCCGCACCCCGAAGCGCCAGAAGCCCACGCACTGGATGAGCGTCGCGATACCGCACACCAGCAGATCCGCGGTGATCAGATACGCCAGGTCCGCGGGCGACAGTTTCATCGCACCGCCCACGATCAGCGGCACCGCCACCGCACCCGCATACATCGCGAGCACGTGCTGCAGACCGAAGGCGGCCAACTGCCGTACGGGTGGGACCTCGTCGACGGGATGGAGGGGGGTGGTCGTGGCCATGGGCGCTCCAGAGCGGCGGCGGGGGAGGGGAACATCCGAACAGCACGAGACCGTAAGGGCCTTGAACAGTTTGTTGATTTCCGCGTTGTTGCCGATGTGTGTCCTGCCCACCGGGCGCCGTTCGACTCTGCTACGACACCTGCTGCGAGCCCGCCGCCCGCGCCGCCGCCAGCAGTTGTTCCCAGTCCGCCAGCTTGACGACACCGCGCCCGAGCGAGGCCCCGAGCGCCGCCTCGGCCCGCTCGATGGCCTGCCAGCCCGCCCACGACACCGGTTCGATCCCCTCCGCGCGCAGCGCCGCGACCGGATCCTCGGAAAGCTCCTTGCGTACGAGCACGGGGGCGTCCTCGAGCAGCGACAGCACCGTCTCCTTGGCGCACGGACGGTTGGTGCCGATGACGCCCGTCGGGCCGCGCTTGATCCAGCCGGCCACGTACTCGCCCGGCGCGACCACGCCCGCGCGCAGCATGCGTCCGGCCAGATGCGGCACGGTGCCGCTCGCCGCATCGAAGGGCAGCCCTTCCAGTGGCACCCCGCGATAGCCCACCGAACGCAGCACCAGCTGCGCCTCGATGTCCTCGAAGCGTCCCGTGCCCGTCACGCCGCCCTGCCCGTCGGGCTCCGTCCGCTCGAAGCGCACCGCGCCCACACGCCCCCCGTCGGCGAGCAGTTCGACGGGGCGCAGGAAGAAGCGCAGCCGGATGCGGCGCGGGGCGTCCTGGGGCGGCGCTTCGGCCCAGCCGCGCAGCACGTCCACGTTGCGGCGCTGGACCGCCGGCAGCGCGGAGGGATCAACGTAACCCGGATCGAGCTCCAACTCCGCCGGATCCACGAGGAGTTCGGTGTTCGGGAGGCCGCCCAGCTCGCGCAGTTCCTTGGTGGTGAAGCGGGCCTGGGAGGGGCCGCGGCGGCCCACCATGTGGATGTCGCTCACCAGGCTCGCGGCCAGCGAGCTCAGCGCCGCCTGCGGCATGTCGGTCGGGCTCAGCTCCGCCGGGCCCCGGGCCAGCATCCGGGTGACGTCCACCGCGACGTTCCCCACGCCGATGACCACGGCCGATCTGGCACTCCGTACGAAACCGTCGTCGGCGGCGTCCGGATGGGCGCTGTACCAGGACACGAACTGCGTCGCCGACCAGCTGCCCGGCAGATCCTCGCCCGGGATCCCCAGGTGGCGGTCGGTGGCGGCACCCACGCAGTACACGACCGCGTGGTACAGCTCGCGCAGCCGGGCGGCCGGCAGTCCGCCGGGGCCGATCCGGACGCCGCCGAGGAACCGCACCCGCTCGTGCTCCAGCACCGTACGCAGGTTGTTCTGCAGCGACTTGATCTTCTCGTGGTCCGGTGCGACGCCGTAGCGCACCAGGCCGTAGGGGCACGGCAGCCGGTCCAGGACGTCGACCTGTACCCCGGGGTCCAGCTGGACGAGGTTCTGGGCGGTGTAGACCCCGCTCGGCCCGGAACCGACGACGGCGACACGCAACACGGCGGAACTCCTTACGAGAGGAGATCGCTGACGCATCCAGCATCGCACCGCCGGTGCTCCGCTGACAGGGTGCAGGCGCGGTGTCGGCGTGCGTGTCCACCCTTGCTGAATGTGATCAAGTGGTTACGTTCCGCGTGTGCTAGACGCATCCTTTCTTAATCTTTCTGATCGTTGTCCGACGGACGGCACGGTGTCCGTATGGCCCGCGTGGGAAGTGCGGGAGGACGAGCGCGCCACCTCGTGGTTCACCGTCCGGCTTGCGTTCACCGACGGTGCCCGGATCGACGCGCTCGCCGTGGTCTGCGAGGGCTGTGCCTCGCTGGAGGAGGTCCGCTCCCAGCCGGCCCTGTCCCTGCACGACCTCGCGGAACTCGCCGAGTGGATCGAGGAGCCGCTCTTCCGGGCGTGCGGCCCCGGGGTGGATCCGGCCGCCGGGGGCGACGGATCCGCGGTGCCCCGGCGGGCCCGCCCCGCGTGGCCCTCGGGCGTCCAGGGCCGCTGGCTCGTCGCTCAGGAGTACCGCGCGGCACAGGAAGGGGGCTTCGATCCCGTCCTCGCGGTGATGTGCGCGACCGGCCACAGCCGCCGCAAGTCACTCAGGCTGATCTCGCAGGCGCGCGACTCGGGCTTTCTGTCGCCCCGTCACGCGCGGCGCTGACCGCTCTCGGGCCCGGGCTCCGCACCGGTCGCGAAAAACCTCGAAAGATCCGTCTCGCACGTCGCGCCCAAGGCCGCCTCGGCGTCCGGCGGCACGCCCATCTCCCAGTCGAGCCGGTAGCGCTCGAACAGCTCGGCCCGCAGGGTCGCGATCGGCATCGGCACGTTCGGCAGCACCATCGCATAGACGGCGCCCATCAGCAGGGACCGCAGCAAGGGGTAGTCCACGTCGACGTCCTGCGCCCCGTTCCGGGCGACGACGTCCCGCAGCACCTCGGCGAGGCGCTGCTGTTCCGGGCACTGCACGAAGCCCTCCGCCTGCAGCAGTCCCGCCATGTGCTGGCGCATCAGCACGGGCCGGTCCCGGGCCAGCCGCAGAATCGCGTCGATGGCCCGCGCCATCCGCTCCCGGCCGTCCTCGGTGCGCGGCTCGCGCTCCACCGCCTCCTCCAGCGTGCGGTGCATCAGCCGGTGCACCGCGGACTGAACGAGCTGGCGTTTTCCCGGGAAGTAGTACGACACCAGGCCGCGCGCCGAGCCCGCTCTGTCGGCGATGTCGCCGAGGGTCGTCGCCTCGTAGCCGTGCTCGCCGACGAGTTCGACGGCCGCCTGCAGGAGCCGCTCCCGGGAACGTCTCCGCAACTCTTCATTGACCGAGGCGCTGCGCGGGGACATGCTGTAACTCCTGCGTTGACTGGCTGCCAGCCAACTATACTCAGAACGTCCTGATCGGAGCCCCATAGGGGCTGGTCAGGGCTGCCGTCTGCTTCGGGCGACGCGGGGGATCGTCCGAGGCGGGCGGCCACATCGCCCTGAAGGTGTCCTCAGGCCACTTTCCGCGCCGGCGGATCCTGGCCAGGAGCGGAACGCGGCCGTCAGCCCGCCAGCTCCAGCACCGGCCGCAGCCCGTCCGGCCGCTCGGCCGCCGGCAGGTGGTCCACCAGGTGCACCCGGCACCCCAGGGCCGCCGCGCCGCCGTCCGCCCGCCGGTCGTCGCCGACCATCAGGGTCTCCCGCGGATCGACTTCGAGCGCCTCGCAGGCCACCGCGAACAGCCGTGGGTCGGGCTTCTGGATGCCGTGCTCGTACGACAGCACGTACGCGTCGACATACCGGTCGAGGCCGTGCTCGCGGAAGACCGGGCGCAGATCCCAGCCGATGTTGCTGACCACGCCGATGCCGATCCCGCGCTCGCGCAGCGCGTGCAGCACCTCGGCGGCGTCGGGGTACGGCGTCCACGCGGCCGGCGTCTTGTGCCGGTCGTACAGCGCGTCGTGCAATCCCGCGTCGGGGAGCGCCACTTGGCGGGAGAGCCCGGTGTAGGCGGCCCGGTGCAGTTCGGCGCTCTGGTCCCGGATCCGCCACACCTCGGCCAGTTCCTCGGGCAGTTGCGCCGGATTCGCCCCGCCGGGCAGGGCGCCCGCCACCTCCAGTGCCTTCGCCGCCTGCACCAACTCGGGCTCCGGGAGCGTGATGTCGGCGTCGTCCAGCACCGCACGCAACCAGGACGCGGTGGACTCGATGCGGAAGAGAGTGCCGGAGAAGTCGAACAGGACAGCCGTCATGAGCGGATCTTACGTTGATGGACCAGCACGGCCAGCGCCACCAGCATCGCCCCCAGCAGCCAGCCGCCCACCACGTCGGAGGGCCAGTGCACGCCCAGCCATATGCGCGTGAGCCCCACCCCGAGCACCGAGACCACCCCCACGGCCAGCGCCGTACGCCATACGGCGCGGCCGGGGCCGTAGCGGTGCAGGAGCCACAGCAGGAGGCCGCAGACGACCGTGGCGGTCATCGCGTGCCCCGAGGGGAAGGCCGCGTAACTCGCCGAGTCGACGGGGTCGGACCAGACCGGGCGCGGGCGGTCCACCGCGGCCTTGAGGGTCTGTTGCAGCAGGCTGCCCAGCGCGCAGGTGGCCGCCAGCCACAGGGCCGTCCACCATGCCGAGCGCCGCCACGCCAGCCACACCACGGCGACCGCGCACACCAGACGCATCGTCCAGGGATCCCAGACCCAGTCCGTCAGGATGCGGAAGGCGTGGGTGAGGCCGGATTCGTCGACGGCCCAGCGGTGGGTGGTGCGGGCGATGTCGACGTCGACGCTGAGCAACGGGCGCCACTTGACGGCGACCAGGGTGAGCAACAGCGCGGAGCACAGCGTCAGGGCGGCCGCGGCGCGGGTGGTGGTGCGGTGGTCCGGCAGGCGGGGCGGGGAGTCGACGGGCGCGGAAGGCATGCAGCGATCCTCGCCGACCGACGGGGTGCGAGGCCAATGCCCGTGGTCGCGCAGCCCCGCGTCAGAGCGTGATCAGCATCGCCACCATCGCGATCCCCATCGACAGTCGGCACGCCCGCGCCAGTTCCGGACGGTCGCCCCAGCCCGCCTGCCCGCCACCCGCCGTGGCAACACCGGGCATCAGCCGGACACCGGCCAGCAGTACGAATCCCGTGAAGTAGAGCAGCAGTACTCCTGTCACCAGCGGCACTCCGCCCGAACCCCCGTGCCCGGCATGGTGTCCCGGGGTGGCCGCCATCACGACCGCCATGTACACCATGGCCGAGCTGCCCACCAGGTGGTGCAGATGGTGCGCGTTCGTCCGCGCCGCCCACAGGGCGCGCAGCGCGGCGGCGCCGAAGACGGCCGCGTAGCCGGGCCAGGCCCAGGTCGGCGGGCTGAACGCCGCCGCCGGTACGGCCATGGCGGCCATGCCGAAGCCCATCAGCGCCTCGCCGCCCGCGGCCCGGCGCTGCTCCTCGACCGTGCTGCGCATCCGCAGCAGACAGTAGGCCCCGGTCGCCGCACACAGCGCGACCAGCAGCCAGCCGGGCGAAGCCGGTCCGTGCACGCGCACCTCCCCGCTCGACGGTGTCGACGGTCGGTGGTTGCCCGCAGCACGCGGCGCGCACACAAGCGCAAGGATGTACACGGGGAGCATTCGCGGGAGCACACCAGGTGAGCGAGTGTCACTGTAATCAATTTACGAGTAAAACACCTGCTAAACTCATGGGTCATGAGCCGTGCGATCCCCACCCCCGCCACCCCACGTGTCCGCCTTCTCCCGCTGGCGGGTGTGCTGCGGGTGGGCCGCCCCGCGGACATCTGGTTCAAGCCCGCACTGAGCGTGGTCGCCTCGGTCGCCCCGCCCAACCTGGCGCTGCTGGTCCTGGGCCGGCTCGACCTGGCGATGTACACGATGGCCGGGTCGCTGTGCGCGCTGTACGCCCACAACCGCCCCTACGCCGCCCGGGCCCGCACCCTGGCCTGGGTGGTCCTCGGTATGGTCGGCGGTCTCGCCGTCTGCCTGGTCGCGGCCTCGCTCACCCGCAGCGCCGTCGTGCTGGTCACGATCGGTGCGCTGCTGGCCGCCCTGCAGAAGGCGGTGTGCGACGCGACCCGCGTCGGCCCGCCCGGCAATGTCGTCCCGGCCTTCATCACCTCCGCGTCCCTCTTCGCCCCGCAGACCCTCGGCCAGGTCCCCGCCCATCTCGCGTCGGCGCTCGCCGCGGGCTGCTGGGCCTGGGTGGTCGGCATGGCGCCCGGGCTGCTGCGCCCGCACGGACCGGAGCGCAGGGCCACCGCGGCCGCCCTGAGGGCCGCCGCCGTATACGCCGTCACTCGCGGCACCGGCGACGGCCACACCCGGACCCGTGCCACGGCGGCTGCCGCCGTCCAGGCCGCCTGGCAGCCGCTCCTGGCCACCCGTGACACCCGCATCCGGCGCGCCCTCGAACGCCTCGTCGTCCGCGCCGAAGTCGCCCTCGCCGCCCCCGCCGACGCCGACCCCGAGCAGCTGCGCACCTGGGCCCGCGAGCTGACCGGGCCCGGACCCGTCCCAGTGGCCCACGACCCGGCGGACACCGCCGAACTCCTCGGCGTGGACGCCGAACTCGCGACCGCGCCCCATCCGTTGCGGCGGCGGCTCGACCCGCTCGCCCCGATCGCCGTACGCACCGCTCTGGGCTGCGCCCTGGCCGGCTACGCCGCCCTCGCCCTCGGGATCGGCCGCCCCTACTGGGCCCTGGTCACCGCCGCCTCCCTCTACCAGGCCAATCTCGCCCTCACCTGGACCCGGGGCGTCCAGCGCGTCGCCGGCAACCTCGTCGGCGTGCTGCTCTTCGCCGCCGTCGTCCCGCTCGCCCACCTCGGCCCGGCGGCCCTCGTGCTGTGCTGCCTCGCCTTCAACTTCGGCGCCGAGGCCCTGATGGGCCGCAACTACTGGCTGGGCAGCGTCTGTGTGACCCCGATGGCCCTGCTCATCACCGAGTTCACCCGGTTCCAGGAGCCGGGGCAGCTGATCGCCGAGCGGGTCGTGGACACCCTCGTGGGCGCCCTGGTCGGCTTTCTCGCCGCCGTCGCCGTCACCAACCGCCGCGCGGGCAGCCGCGTCGAGCACGCGCTGGCCGCCGCCGAGGGCGCCCGCGAGTACACCGCCCGCCTGCTGGCCGAGCCCGCCCCCGCGCCCGCCGCCCTGGAGGCCGCCCGCCGCTCCCTCGCCGCCTCGCTGGCCGACCTGCGTGCCACCGTCGACGCCGCGTCCGGCGAGTGGTGGCAGCGCGCCCTGCCCCAGGAGCGGGTCGTGCGCGCCGAGCAGGCCGGACACCGTACGCTCGCGGCGACGGCAAGAGCCTGTGGCTGGACCCCGGCCCCATGGAGATCATCGGGCGTATCAACCGCTGCGCCGCCCTCCTCCAGCAGGCCGAGGACGCCCCGCTGCGCCGGGC
>NZ_JBSFDG010000021.1:0-164908 GCF_053593775.1 Streptomyces sp. NPDC002092 | reverse complement strand
TCCTCGCCGAGATCCAGGACGGCACCTTCGCGCGTGAGTGGATGGCCGAGTACCACGGCGGTCTGAAGAAGTACAACGAGTACAAGACGGCCGACTCCGAGCACCTGCTGGAGACCACCGGCAAGCAGCTGCGCAAGCTGATGAGCTGGGTCGACGAGGAGGCGTGACCTCCGTGTCCCGTGGCGGCGCCCGCAACCGAAGGCGCCGCCACGGGGCTCCGCCCCGGACCCCGTACAAAATGTAGATTCCCGTCCGGGTGATCCTTCCTATGAGGCGTAAGACGATCCTCGCCGCGCCACTACACTGCCGTACTACATACGCGTCAGGCCCACAGCGTCGTGCGTCTTCCACGCGGCTAGCCAACCTCCACCGCCTGCGGCCGTCGGGACGGCCGTCCGCATTGGACTTGTGAGGACTCACGTGAGCTCGAAACCCGTCGTACTCATCGCTGAAGAGCTGTCGCCCGCGACCGTGGACGCGCTTGGCCCCGACTTCGAGATCCGGCACTGCAACGGAGCGGACCGAGCCGAACTGCTCCCCGCCATCGCCGACGTCGACGCGATCCTGATCCGCTCCGCCACCAAGGTGGACGCCGAGGCGATCGCCGCCGCGAACAAGCTGAAGGTCGTCGCACGAGCCGGCGTCGGCCTGGACAACGTGGACGTCTCCGCCGCCACCAAGGCCGGCGTGATGGTCGTCAACGCCCCCACCTCGAACATCGTGACCGCCGCCGAGCTGGCCTGCGGTCTCATCGTCGCCACCGCCCGCCACATCCCGCAGGCCAACGCCGCGCTGAAGAACGGCGAGTGGAAGCGCAGCAAGTACACGGGTGTCGAGCTCGCCGAGAAGACCCTCGGTGTCGTCGGTCTCGGCCGGATCGGTGCGCTGGTCGCCCAGCGCATGTCCGGGTTCGGCATGAAGGTCGTCGCCTACGACCCGTACATCCAGCCCGCGCGCGCCGCGCAGATGGGCGTCAAGGTGCTGTCCCTCGACGAGCTGCTCGAGGTCTCCGACTTCATCACCGTCCACCTGCCCAAGACCCCTGAGACCGTGGGCCTCATCGGTGACGAGGCGCTGCGCAAGGTCAAGCCGAGCGCGCGCATCGTCAACGCCGCACGCGGCGGGATCGTCGACGAGGAGGCGCTGTACTCCGCCCTCAAGGAGGGCCGGGTCGCCGGTGCCGGTCTCGACGTGTACGCCAAGGAGCCCTGCACGGACTCCCCGCTGTTCGAGTTCGACCAGGTCGTCGCCACCCCGCACCTGGGCGCCTCCACCGACGAGGCGCAGGAGAAGGCCGGTATCGCCGTCGCCCGCTCGGTGCGCCTTGCCCTCGCCGGTGAGCTCGTGCCGGACGCGGTCAACGTCCAGGGCGGTGTCATCGCCGAGGACGTCAAGCCGGGCCTGCCGCTCGCCGAGCGCCTCGGCCGTATCTTCACCGCGCTCGCCGGTGAGGTCGCGGTCCGCCTGGACGTCGAGGTGTACGGCGAGATCACCCAGCACGATGTGAAGGTGCTGGAGCTGTCCGCCCTCAAGGGTGTCTTCGAGGACGTCGTCGCCGAGACGGTGTCGTACGTCAACGCCCCGCTGTTCGCGCAGGAGCGCGGCGTCGAGGTGCGCCTGACGACCAGCTCGGAGTCGGCCGACCACCGCAACGTCGTCACCGTGCGCGGCACGCTCGGCACCGGCGAGGAGGTGTCGGTCTCCGGCACGCTGGCCGGTCCGAAGCACCTGCAGAAGATCGTGGCCGTGGGCGAGTACGACGTCGACCTCGCCCTGGCCGACCACATGGTCGTGCTGCGGTACGAGGACCGTCCCGGTGTCGTCGGCACGGTGGGCCGCATCTTCGGCGAGGCGGGGATCAACATCGCCGGTATGCAGGTCTCGCGTGCCGTGGCCGGTGGCGAGGCGCTGGCCGTGCTGACCGTCGACGACACGGTGCCGCCCGCGGTGCTGGTCGAGGTCGAGGCGGAGATCGGGGCGACGTTCGCCCGTTCGGTGAACCTGGTCTGACAGATCACCACGCGAAGGGGCCGGGCCGACGTGAGTCGGCCCGGCCCCTTCGCGTTGCCCTACTTGTCGCTGACGCGGATCCCCCGCAGCGCCCTCGCCGCCAGCGCCGCCGCCCCCAGCAGGACCACCGTCCCGGCGATGGCCGCGCCGTGCATTCCGCCGGTGAACGCCTCGCGGGCCGTCGTCGCCAGGGCGTCTCCCGCGCGCCCCGGGAGCCGAGCGGCCACCGCCAGTGCGCCGCCCAGTGTTTCGTGGGCCGGAGCGGGGGCCGAGGCAGGGATCTCGTGGCGGTAGAGGGCCGTACCGATGGAGCCGAGGATCGCCATCCCGAGCGCGCCGCCGAACTCCGCGCCGGTCTCCATCAGGGAGGACGCCGAGCCCGCCCGTTCCACCGGGGCGCTGCTCAGCGCCAGGTCCGTGATCTGGGAGATGACCATGACGACTCCCGAGGCGAGCACGCCGCAGGCGAGAAGGACCAGCCAGAGGGAGTCCGTGTCCGCGAAGGCCAGGAGTGCGTAGCCGGCCGCGCCGATCGCGAAGCCCGCGGTGACCACATAGGCCCGGTCGACACCCTTCTGCACCAGGGAGGCGGCCAGCGGCGCCGCCATGCCGATCGGCACCGAGGGGAGCAGTGCCCACAGGGCGGCTTCCATGGCGCTCTTGTCGAGCACCGACTGCAGGTACTGCGTGGTGAAGTACGCCGAGCCCATGATGGCGAACGAGCCGATGAGGTTGAGGACGACCGAGGGCGCGAAGCCGCGGCCGCGGAACAGGGCCGGCGAGATCATCGGTGAGGCCGCGGTGCGCTGGCGGTGGACGAAGGCGGTCGCGAAGAGCAGGCCGACGGTGATCGAGACGACGTACTGGACGTGCCAGCCCTGCGAGGGGATCTCCTTGAGGCCGTAGATGACGGGGAGCACCGCGGCCATCGACAGGGGGACGCTCAGCCAGTCGAAGCGGCCGGGGGCGGGGTCGCGCGACTCGGGCAGCAGGAACGGGCCCAGGATCAGCAGCAGCGCCATCGCGGGCAGGTTGACCAGGAAGACCGAGCCCCACCAGAAGTACTGGACGAGGACACCGCTCAGCACCGAGCCGAGCGCGATGCCGGCCGTCATCACACCGGACCACAGGCCGATCGCCTTCGCACGCTGGGCCGGGTCGGTGAACATCGTGCGGATCAGCGCCATCGTCGACGGCATCAGGGTCGCGCCGCCGACGCCGAGGACCGCGCGGGCCGCGATCAGGGTCTCGGCGCTGTTCGCGTAGGCCGCGGTGAGCGACGCGATGCCGAAGGCCGCCGCGCCGATCAGGAGGAGCTTGCGGCGGCCGATGCGGTCGCCCAGGGAGCCCATCGTCATCAGCAGGCCGGCCAGGACGAAGGCGTAGATGTCGAAGATCCACAGCTGCTGGGTGCCGCTCGGCTGCAGGTCGGCGCTGATGGCCGGGATGGCGAAGTACAGGACCGAGACGTCCATCGAGACCAGCAGCAACGGGAGCATCAGCACGCCCACTGCGGTCCATTCGCGGCGGCCGGCCAGGTGGCCGGGCGGGGTTGTGGTGGTGCTCGTCGGGTTCGTCATGACAGCGACTGTACGGGCGTCTTAAACGAATGTCTAGAACGATTGTATAAGTCATGCGCCTAGGACGGTTGTATGGATCGGAGTAGGGTGGGGGCATGGGACACCGTGAGGATCTGCTCGAAGGCGCCAAGCGCTGCCTGCTGGAGAAGGGATTCCTGCGTACGACCGCGCGGGACATCGTCAAGGAGTCGGGGACGAACCTGGCGTCGATCGGCTACCACTACGGGTCGAAGGACGCGCTGCTGGTGCAGGCGTACGTCTCGCTGATCGAGGCCACGGGGCATCGGTTCGAGCCCGGCGGAGACGGGGAGGCTGAGAAGTCGACGCCCGCCGGGTCGCTGGAGCGTTTCCAGGCGGTGTGGACGAACATCGTCGAGGCGGTCGGCGAATCGCGTGCGATCTGGATGCTGAGCTTCGAGCTGATCCTTCAGGGCGATCGCATGCCGGAGGTACGCCGGATGCTGGTCGAGGCGGAGGAGCAGGGCCGCTCGGGGCTCCTGCCCCTGTTCAACGACATCCCGGAGGAGGCGCAGGGCAAGGAGGCCATCGACACCGAGGGGCGGTTCTACCAGACGCTCCTCCAGGGGCTCATGGTGCAGTGGCTCTTCAATCCCGACACGGCGACGGACGCGGCGCAGCTCACCGAGGGCCTGCGCCGCGTGGCCGCGGGCGTCAAGGAGAGCTGACCCCTGGCGGCTGGTCACGCGTATGGCTACAGCCTTGCGCCCTTCAACGCCATGTGCAGGAGCAGCCGGTCCTCGCCGTCGTCCAGGTCGAGGCCCGTCAGCTTTTCCACTCGGGACAGGCGGTAGTACAGGGTCTGGCGGTGGATGCCCAGCTCGGCGGCCGTGCGGGCGGCCTGGCCCGCGCAGTCGAGGTAGATCTCGGCGGTGCGGGCGAGTTCGCGGTAGGCGGGGGACAACAGGGTGCGTACGGCAGGGTCGTGGGCGACTTCCGGCGGGAGCGCGGTCAGCAGGCGGAACGGGCCGATGTGCGCCCACTCGGCGACCGGACCGAGCCGGGGCTCCGCCAGCGCGGCCCGCGCCGCCGCCAGGGCCTCGTGCCAGGCCGTCGCCAGTTCCGCGAGCCCGGCGCGCGCGGCCGCGATGCCGCACGCCGCCGTGGCGCCCCCTTCCATCTGGCGCGCCCGCTCCAGCAGCCGCCCCGCCGCCGAGGTGGCCGGTGTCAGGACGTCCGCCGAGCGCAGCCGTACCAGCAGGGCGAGGGAGTGGGAGGCCGCACCCCACGGCACCGTGCACAGCGCCGTCGCCCCCGGCACCGTACGGACGGAAGGGGCGTCGTCCGGGTCGGCGGACGGCCAGGGGGTCACGCAGACCACCGTGTGCGGGCCGTCCGCGCGGGAGCCCAGCGCGGTGCGCAGTTCCGCCACCGCCATGTCCTGCGGCCAGCCGCGCTCGGCGGTGAGCACGGCCCGCAGCTCCCGGGTGAGGTCGGCGCCGTGCTGCGCCTCGTCCGCCAGCAGCGCGCCGATGCGGGCCGCCACGTCCATGGCCGCGCTCAGCTGCCGCTCGGTCGGGCCCGGGTCGGAGTCCAGCAGCCAGACATAGCCGAGGACGACACCCCGATGGCGTACCGGAAGGCAGATGCGTCCCCGGTAGACGCCCGCCTCGGGCGTCGGCGGGATGTGGACCGGGCCGGTCGCCCGGGTGATGCCGAAGCCCTCGAACCACGAACGGACCGCGGACGTGGAGCGCCGCGTCAGGATCGAGCGGGTGCGCACCGGGTCCAGCGCGGAGGCGTCGAGATCGCCCTCACTGTCGTACGCACCGAAGGCGATCAGCTCGAAGTCCCGGTTCTCCAGGGTCGCGGGGACGCCGAGGAGCTCGGAGATCTCGTCGACCAGCTCCTGGTAGTCACCCGCATGGCTGAAGACTTCGGACGTCACTCGGGCATTCTCCCGCATTTCCGGGCCCGCTTCATACATCTGTCTGAGATCTGCGGCACGGATGCGTGACAGCTGTCGATGGCTGAGGATCGGAGGGATCCTTAGGTTTCACGGTGGTTCTATCTGCTGGTTTGTGGAGGTGCCCCGTGCTGGGTCCCGTGATTCTTGCCGCGTCGCGCAGCGACCGGATGCGACGCCTGATCTCGGCGGCCCCGGTGACCAAGCAGGTCGTCGACCGCTTCATCCCCGGTGAGTCCGTCGACGACATCCTGCCGATCATCAAGGACCTCACCGGCCGCGGCCTGGAGCTGACGATGGACGTCGTCGGCGAGGACATCACCACCCCCGAGCAGGCCGCCGCGGCCCGCGACGCCTACCTGACGCTGGTCGACCGGCTGAGCGACCTGGGCCTCGGCGGGCGGGTCGAGATGTCGGTGAAGCTGTCGATGTTCGGGCAGGCGCTGGACGGCGGCCACGAGCTGGCCCTCGCCAATGTCCGGCCCGTCGTCGAGGCGGCCGCGGCCATCGGTACGACGGTCACGCTCGACGCCGAGGACCACACCACCCTCGACTCGATGTTCGCCATCCACGAGGAGCTGCGGAAGGACTTCCCGCAGACCGGTTGCGTCATCCAGGCCTACCTGTTCCGCACCGAGGCCGACGCCCGCCGCCTCGCCGCGGCCGGCAGCCGGGTGCGGCTGGTGAAGGGCGCGTACAAGGAGCCCGCCGAGGTCGCGTACCAGCAGAAGCAGGAGATCGACAAGGCGTACGTCCGGGTCCTGAGGACCCTGATGGAGGGCGAGGGGTATCCGATGATCGGGTCCCACGACCCTCGCCTCATCTCCATCGCGCAGGAACTCGCCCGCAGGGCCGGGCGCAAGCTCGACGAGTACGAGTTCCAGATGCTGTACGGCATCCGCAGCGACGAGCACCTGCGGCTGGCCGCCGAGGGCCACCGCATGCGCGTGTACACCGCCTACGGCACCGACTGGTACGGCTACTTCATGCGGCGCCTGGCGGAGAAGCCCGCCAACCTGCGGTTCTTCGTGCGAAGCATGATCAGCAAGGGCTGAGCCCGCACCCCGCTCGCAACACCCGCTCAACATCAAGGAGTTACGGATCCCATGGACGCTGTGACCCAGGTCCCCACCCCCGTCAACGAGCCGGTGCACGGCTACGCCCCCGGCTCGCCCGAGCGTGCCCGGCTCGAGGCCAAGCTCAAGGAGCTGGCCGAGAACCCGGTCGACCTGCCGATGACGATCGGCGGCGAGAAGCGGATGGGCGGCGGTGAGCGGTTCGACGTCGTGCAGCCGCACAACCACAAGGCCCGCCTGGGCACGTACGCCAACGCCACCCAGCAGGACGCCCAGGACGCCATCGACGCGGCCCTCGCCGCCGCGCCCGCCTGGCGTGCGATGTCCTTCGACGACCGTGCCGCGATCATCCTGCGCGCCGCCGAGCTGCTGTCCGGGCCGTGGCGCGAGACCCTCGCTGCGTCCACCATGCTCGGCCAGTCGAAGACCGCCCAGCAGGCCGAGATCGACTGTCCCTGCGAGCTGATCGACTTCTGGCGCTTCAACGTCGCCTACGCCCGCCAGATCCTGGCCGAGCAGCCCCCGGCCAACTCCACGGGCGTCTGGAACCGCCTGGACCACCGTCCGCTGGAGGGCTTCGTCTACGCGATCACCCCGTTCAACTTCACCGCGATCGCGGGCAATCTGCCGACCGCGCCCGCGCTCATGGGCAACGTCGTCGTCTGGAAGCCGTCCCCGACCCAGACCCACGCGGCCGTCCTGCTGATGCAGCTGCTGGAGGAGGCGGGTCTGCCCAAGGGCGTCATCAACCTCGTCACCGGTGACGGCATCGAGGTCTCCAAGGTGGCCCTCGAACACCGTGACCTCGCGGGCATCCACTTCACCGGCTCGACCAAGACCTTCCAGTACCTGTGGAAGACGGTCGGCAACAACATCGAGAAGTACCGCTCCTACCCGCGCCTGGTCGGCGAGACCGGCGGCAAGGACTTCCTGGTCGCCCACCCCAGCGCCGACCGCGCGGTCCTGAAGACGGCGCTCACCCGCGGTGCCTTCGAGTACCAGGGCCAGAAGTGCAGTGCGACCTCCCGCGCCTACATCCCGGCGTCCATCTGGAACTCCGGCTTCAAGGAGGAGTTCGCCGCCGAGGTCGACTACCTGACCATGGGCGACGTCACCGACCTCGCCAACTTCATCGGCGCCGTCATCGACGAGCGCTCCTTCGCCAAGAACAAGGCCGCCATCGACCGCGCGAAGTCCGACCCGGCCTGCACGATCGTCGCGGGCGGCAGCTACGACGACTCGGTCGGCTGGTTCGTCCGCCCGACCGTCGTCGAGTGCGACGACCCGGAGAACGAGGTCTTCCGCACCGAGTACTTCGGCCCGTTCCTCGCCGTGTACGTCTACGAGGACGACAAGTACGAGGAGATGCTGACCCAGATGGAGTCGGTGTCCGACTACGCGCTGACCGGCTCGGTCATCGCCAACGACCGCGCTGCTGCGGCGTACACGATGGAGAAGCTCCGCTACGCGGCGGGCAACTTCTACATCAACGACAAGTCGACCGGCGCCGTCGTCGGCCAGCAGCCCTTCGGCGGCGGCCGCGCCTCCGGCACCAACGACAAGGCCGGCGCCCCGCAGAACCTGCAGCGCTGGACCCTGACCCGCGCCATCAAGGAGACGCTGGTCCCGCCGACCGACTACACGTACCCGCACATGGGCTGACCCGTCACCGGGGCAGACCGCCCCTCATGACGGCGACGCAGCACGAGAGCCCGACCGTGGTGGCCGACGACGGCATACGTCTGTGGGCGGCACGGTCGGGCAGCGGCGACCCTCTGGTGCTATGCCACGGCGGCCCGGGCCTGTGGGCGACCGCTTCGTCTCCGATCTCGAGGCCGTACGGCGGCACTTCGGGCTTGGACGGATGGCCCTGCTGGGTCGCTCGTGGGGTGCGCAGCTGGCGTTGAACCCCGGGAAACCCTCCTCACGCGCCCCGGCGAGCGCCCCGAACGGCTGGCATGCTGGCGGGAGTTGGTCGACGGCACGCGGGAACCCCGGCCGCGGCGCTGCGACCCCGGAGCTAGCCGGGGAGTTCCGTGCGCTCCCACCACTCGTACACCGGGAGGGTGCCCTCCGGCGTCTCCGCCTGGCGGGTGGTCTGCCTGAAGTGCTCGTAGCCGTTGCGCAGCTCGATCTTCAGGTCCGCTCCGGGGGTCGCGATCGGGACGATCCGCTCGGGCAGATCCTGCGGGCCGCCCTCGAGAAGTGCCTTGGCCTTGTCGCTCATGACCTCACCGTTCCCGCCACCGGCGGCCGTTGTCGCACGCCGTGCCCAGGATCAGCCGTGTGGGCGAAACCCCAGCTCAGAAGGGTGTGGCCCGATCCACCGTCTCAGATAGTAGGAAGTCCGAGTAATTGTGGAGACAGACCGGGCCCGCTCGCTTACTTTTGTAGGAGCCGAACGTCTCGCTCGACCAAGCGAATGGCGGTCGTGAGCGTGCCCCGTGCAGGCAACCCCTGCGGCACCGCTCCCCGCCCCATCCGGCGTCTCGTAACCCCTTTCCGCACTCCCGGATGTCGAAGGAGTCGATTTCCCATGGCCGAGACGACCGCACGCCGCCGAGTCCGTCACCTCTCCCGTACGAGCGAGTCCGACCGCAAGAACGCCGCAGCCGCCCTCCAGCGCGCCCTGGACCGCAGGGACAACGGTGGTTCGACCGGCCACTGAGCCGGGCATCACCACTGAGCCGGGAGCCGCACCCGCATGAGGTGCGGCGCGGACTCACGCGCCGCGCCGCACCTCGAAGTGATCGATGCGCTCGCCGCTGTCCGTGAGCGCGGACACCTTCAGGGCGGGCCGGGCACCGCTCTCCGCCTCCACCCTGAGCAGGGAGAAGCCCCGGTAGCGCACCCGCGACCACTCCACGGTCTCCGCCGCGGAGGCCTTCGACTTCGCCCACTGGAAAGTGCCGACGGAGTCGTGGTGCGTGACGTGTCCCTCGTAGCTCTCCTTCACGCCCGCCGGGAAGCCGTACAGATCACGGCCGCCGCCGCCCGCCGTGACGTACACGATCCCGTCCCGTGTCGGGTCGGTCGAGGCGCCGATGGGCACGGGCCTGCCGACGCCGCCGTTCCTGATGGCGTCCGTCCGCTCGTACACATGGTTGTGCCCGTTGATCACCAGGTCCACCTGGTGCCTGGCGAACAGCGGCAGCCACTCCGCCCGTACCCCGCCGTCGGAGGCGTGCGTCGACGTGGAGTAGGCGCAGTGGTGGAAGAAGACTACGATGAAGTCGACGTCCTTGGCCGCCCGCAGCTCGGCCAGCTTCTCGTCCAGCCACTTCGTCTGCCTGCCTCCGCTGTAGCCGAAGTTGGCGGGGATCTCGTACGACACGTCGTTCGCGTCCAGCGCCACGAAGCCGACGTTGCCGTAGGTGAACGCGTACACCCCGGGCGCCGTGCGGGCGTCGAAGCCGCCCTCCGGGAGGGAGAAGCGGGCCAGCTGGCCGCCGTAGCCCTCCGGTGAGTACCAGGCCTCCATGTCGTGGTTGCCGGTCGTCACCATCCACGGCACCGACCTCGCCACCGGCTCGTTCTGCTTGAGGAACAGGTCCCAGAACGCCGGGTCGTAGCCGTCCGACTTCTCCCCCCGGCCATTGGTGTCGGCGTAGCAGATGTCACCCGCGTGCAGATGGAAGGCGGGCTTCTGGCGCAGGATGACGTGGTCGTTGGCGGCCGCTGCCCGGCTGACGCCTTGGTCGCCGAAGGCCGTGAACACGAACTTCTCCGGGGAGGCCGGCGCCGTGCGGAGGGTGCCGATCGTCGAGCGGTGCTTCGCGTCCGCCGGATCGAAGCCTTCGTGCCCCACGCCGTAGTAGTACGTCGTGCCGGGGCGCAGGCCGTCGAGGGCCACGTGCAGGTAGTACTGCTCCAGCGCCGGACGCACGCCCGTCACACCCGGAGTGTGCAGATCGCGGACCTCGGCCTCGATCTTCCGGCCCAGATCCTCGGGGGTCAGCCCGATGCGGACGTACGGCTTCCGCACCGCGAGCGGGACCTGCCAGGAGATCCGCAGCTGCGACCTCGGGTCGGCGCCGAAGGCGAGATGCCGGCCGAAGGGGGAGACCACCGAGCCGTGCACCGCCGGGGTTCCGGGCGCCGAGGTCCTCGTGCCCTGCCCTCCCGATCCGCCGCCGCAGCCGCTCAGCACTCCGCCCGCCGCCACCGCGCCCGCCGTCACCAGCGTGCGGCGCCGGATCAGCTTCGTACGCAGGTACTCGTACTGCTCGGCCATGCTCATCCGGCTTGCGAGCAGCGGCGGGATGCCGCAGTCGGGTATCTCCATGGGAGGGAATTTCCCAGCGAATCCCAACGCCCGCCATACGTAGGGGTGAATGGAGGGCATCGCCACTGCGCCACCGCCCGATCGGATGTCCGTATGGCGGACTGCCGGTGTCATTCCATGGGACGCGGAGTAGGGTGCCGACATGTCTCGCAGCATCAATCTCGCAGTGATTCCCGGTGACGGCATCGGCCAGGAGGTCGTGGCCGAAGGTCTGAAGGTCCTCTCCGCCGTCCTTCCGCAGGATGTGAAGCTGGAGACCAAGGAGTACGACTTCGGCGCCCAGCGCTACCACGCCACCGGTGAGACCCTCACCGACGCCGACCTCGACGCGCTGAAGAAGCACGACGCCATTCTGCTCGGCGCCATCGGTGACCCGAGCGTCCCCTCCGGCGTCCTGGAGCGCGGCTTCCTGCTCAAGCTCCGCTTCGCCTTCGACCACCACGTCAACCTGCGTCCGTCGAAGCTCCTGCCGGGTGTCGCCACCCCGCTGGCCGGCGAGCCGAGCATCGACTTCGTCGTGGTCCGCGAGGGCACCGAGGGCCCGTACACCGGCAACGGCGGCACCATCCGCAAGGGCACCGAGCACGAGGTCGCCACCGAGGTCTCCGTGAACACGGCCTTCGGTGTCGAGCGCGTGGTCCGCGACGCCTTCGCCCGCGCCCAGGCCCGCCCCCGCAAGAAGCTCACGCTGGTCCACAAGAACAACGTGCTGACCTTCGCGGGCCACCTGTGGACGAACATCTTCAACAAGGTGGCGAAGGAGTTCCCCGAGGTCACCACCGACTACATCCACGTCGACGCGGCGA
Organism: Streptomyces sp. NPDC002092; assembly: GCF_053593775.1. Classification (NCBI taxonomy): domain Bacteria; kingdom Bacillati; phylum Actinomycetota; class Actinomycetes; order Kitasatosporales; family Streptomycetaceae; genus Streptomyces; species Streptomyces sp. NPDC002092. The sequence continues at coordinate 153,227 of NZ_JBSFDG010000021.1, read as the reverse complement.
CCATCTACCTGGTCACCGACCCGGGCCGGTTCGACGTGATCGTCACCGACAACCTCTTCGGCGACATCATCACCGACCTCGCCGCGGCCGTCTCCGGCGGCATCGGCGTCGCCGCGAGCGGGAACATCAACCCGTCCGGCGAGTTCCCCTCGATGTTCGAGCCCGTGCACGGCTCGGCGCCCGACATCGCGGGCCAGGGCAAGGCCGACCCCTCCGCCACGGTCCTGTCCGTCGCGCTGCTCCTGCGCCACCTCGGCTACGAGGCCGAGGCCGCCCGTATCGACGAGGCGGTCTCCGCCGACCTCGCCGAGCGCACTGGCAAGCCCGCCCGCTCCACGTCGGAGATCGGCGACGCGCTGGCCGTACGAGTAGCCGGCTGACCCCGCCGCTCCTCGAACCTCCCCCACTCTCGACTTCGCTCGAGCGGGGGGATCCCCAGAAGCCGCCGGGTCGCATCAGCACCCGGCGGCTTCCGCTGTGTCCCCGCCGGGTGCCACCATCATCCTCTGGGCCGCATTTCACGCCGTTTCTTCCACGGTCCCCGCCTTGCGATAATCGAACGCGGAGCCGCGGATTGAGGGAATGCTCGGACGTCCTAGCACTGGCCACCGGCCGTACGGACGTGAGCGCGGCCCGTCACACACAACCGGTGAAGGACAACCACTCATGACGACGCCCACGATCGAGCTCAAGCCCTCGGCCTCGCCGCTCTCCGACGCGGAGCGAGAGGCGATCCTGGCGAACCCCGGGTTCGGCCGCCACTTCACCGACCACATGGTGACGATCAAGTGGACCGAGGGCCGCGGCTGGCACGACGGCCAGCTCGTCCCGTACGGCCCGCTCTCGCTCGACCCGGCGAACATGACCCTGCACTACGCCCAGGAGATCTTCGAGGGCCTCAAGGCCTACCGCCGCCCGGACGGCTCGGTCGCCACCTTCCGCCCCGAGATGAACGCCCGCCGCTTCCAGCGCTCCGCGCACCGCCTCGGCATGCCCGAGCTTCCGGTCGAGACCTTCATCGAGGCCTGTGACGTCCTCGTCCAGCAGGACAAGGCATGGGTGCCCGCGCACGGCGGCGAGGAGTCCCTCTATCTGCGCCCGTTCATGATCGCGACCGAGGTCGGCCTGGGCGTGAAGCCCGCCAACGAGTACCTCTTCCTGGTCATCGCCTCCCCGGCCGGCGCCTACTTCCCCGGCGGCGTCAAGCCGGTCTCCATCTGGCTCTCCGAGGACCGCGTCCGCGCCGTCCCCGGCGGCATGGGCGACGCGAAGACGGGCGGCAACTACGCGGCCTCCCTGCTCGCCCAGGCCGAGGCCGCCGCCAAGGGCTGCGACCAGGTCTGCTACCTCGACGCGGTCGAGCACAAGTGGGTCGAGGAACTCGGCGGCATGAACCTGTACTTCGTCTACGGCGACAAGATCATCACGCCGTCGCTGACAGGCTCCATCCTGGAGGGCGTCACCCGTGACTCGCTGCTGACCGTCGCCCGCGACCTCGGCTACGAGTCCGAGGAGGGCCGGGTCTCCATCGACCAGTGGCAGCGCGACGCCGAGAACGGGACGCTGACCGAGGTCTTCGCCTGCGGTACCGCCGCCGTGATCACTCCGGTCGGCACGGTGAAGCGCGAGAGCGCGGAGTGGCAGCAGGCGGGCGGCGAGCCGGGTGAGGTCACGCTCAAGCTCCGCGAGGCGCTGCTGAACATTCAGCGCGGGACGGCGGAGGATGTGCACGGTTGGATGCACCCTCTGGCCTAGGGGCCCTACTGGGGGGCTCTGCCCCCCAGGCCCCCCGTTTCGGCCTGGACGGCCTCGTCCTCAAACGCCGGACGGGCTGGAGTGGCTGACCCGGGCTGAGAAAGCACCCTCAGCTGCAGCAGCAGATACACCACGCCACCCACAAGCCCCGACAACACGAAGCTGCAGTCCACCCCGCCCGTCAGCGACAGCAGTGGGCCCTGGTACGACGGCAGTGACACCCCCAGCAGGCCGAATCCGGCGCCCACCGCCCAGGACACCGTGGCCCGTACGTTCCAGCCCGCCCGGTACCAGTAGATCCCGCCCCGGGCGCGGCGGTTGAAGACCTGCAGGGCGTCCGCGTCGTACACCCCGCGGCAGCGCATGAAGCCGATGAGGGTGATGACCGCCCACGGGGTGCCGATGGCCGTCAGCAGGAGGACGAAGGACGTCATCGCCGACTGGGCGCTCCAGGTGTAGTGGCCGACGAAGACGCAGGCCGTGGCGGCGATCGCGACGGTGTACGTGGCGCGGGCGCGCGACGCCCGCGGCAGGATCGCGTCCAGGTCGAGGCCCATGGAGTACAGCATCAGACCCGCGTTGCCGACCGAGCCCGCGGAGGCGGAGAGCAGGAGCGGGATCAGGTACCAGGCGGGGGACGCCGTCACCAGCGGGCCCGCGTAGTCCGCCGCCGCGCGGGCCGCGTACGCCGTGAAGGTGCCGAAGAGCTGCGGGACCAGCAGGCCCAGGATCAGGCCGAGCCAGGTCGCGTGCAGGACCCGGCGGGAGGAGTGGCGGGCCGGGGAGATGTAGCGGGTGTAATCGCCGAGGAGGGTGATGAAGGCGATCGGGCCGGACAGGCCCGCGGCCACCGTCGCCAGGAACCAGGTCGGCCAGTAGCCGCCCAGCAGATAGCCGCCCGTCTCCGGGATCGGCGACGTGGTGAAGTGCGGGGCATAGGCGAGGACGCCCAGTGCCAGCAGCGCCGTCATGCCGATCGCCAGGACCCGGGACATGGCCAGCAGCACCCGGTACCCGTACACCGCGCCCGCGACCGTCGCGCCGGCGAGGACCGCGTAGACCAGGGCGTACGCCACTCCGTCCACCGGCAGCCCGAACAGTCGGCGCAGCACGCCCACCATCACGTCCCCGCCGATCCACACGGTCAGCGCCGTGTAGCCGAGGGCGAGGAGCAGACCGACCACCGAGCCCACCAGCCGGCCGCGCACGCCGAACTGGGCGCCGGAGGAGGTGGAGAGGTTCGTCGCGGTGCGCAGGGAGATCAGGGCCAGGGGTGCCGTCAGCGCCGTGCCCGCCAGCGTGCCGACCACGATCGAGCTGAGCGACGACCACCAGTCCAGGCCGAACGACGGCGGCAGCCAACCGAAGATGATCACGCCCAGACAGAGGTTGGAGCCCAGCAGGATCGAGACGAGGTCGCGGGGCCCGCTGGTGCGTTCCTCGTCGGGGACGGTGTCCACTCCGCGCTGTTCTATCGAGATCGGCATGGCGGCCCTTTCGGTTGGTTAGAGCGGCACTCAATGTGACTCCTGACGATGTAGGCGTCAAGGCCTTCCCCCTAAGCGTTTCCATGTTTAGAGTGTCGCTCTAAATGGAGGGATGGACATGCGGCTGACACCGACCGAACGCGACCGGCTGCTGCTCTTCGGGGCCGCCGAGCTGGCCCGGGCGCGGCGAGCCAGGGGCCTTCGGCTCAACGTGCCCGAGGCCACCGCGCTCATAGCGGACACCGTCTGCGAGGCCGCCCGCGACGGCGCCAGGCTCGCCGAGGCCATCGAACGCGCCCGGTCCGTGCTCGGCCCGGCCGATGTGCTGCCCGGCGTCGCGGACGTCGTCACCGAGGTGCATGTGGAGGCCGTCTTCGACGACGGTTCGCGGCTCGCGGTGGTGAGCGATCCGATCGGCGGGGGCGGGCTGGGGGAGCAGGCGCCGGGCGCGCTGCTGCCCGGACCTGAGCATGCCGAGCCCGCGGCGGCCGTGCGGCTGACGGTGACCAACACCGCCACCGTGCCGGTATCCGTCACCTCCCACTTCCACTTCTTCGAGGCCAACCCGCGCCTCGACTTCGTACGGGAACAGGCCTATGGGATGCGGCTCGCCGTGCCCGCCGGGTCGTCGGTGCGGTTCGGGCCGGGGGAGAGCGTCGAGGTCGCTCTGGTGCCGATCGGGGGCGAGCGGGTCGCGATCGGGTTCGCGGGGCTCGTCGACGGTGCGCTGGACGCGCCGGGGGCGAAGGAAGAGGCCCTGCGCACGGCCGCCGCCTGCGGATATCTGGGAGCAGACCGATGAGCAACGATTCCTACGCGAGCATCGACCCTCGTGCCTATGCCGCCACCCATGGGCCCCGGGCCGGCGACCGGGTCCGGCTCGGTGACTCCGGGCTGACCGTCCGCGTGGAGTCCGACTCCCAGCGGTACGGCGACGAGTTCCTCGCCGGCTTCGGCAAGACCGCCCGTGACGGGCTGCACCTCAAGGCGGCGGCCGTCCGGGAGACCTGTGACGTCGTCATCAGCAACGTGGTGGTGATCGATGCCGTGCAGGGGATCCGGAAGGTGTCGATCGGCATCCGCGAGGGGCGGATCTGCTCGATCGGACGCGCCGGGAACCCCGACACCCTCGACGGGGTCGACGTCGTCGTCGGCACGGGCACGTCGATCGTGTCCGGTGAGGGGCTCATCGCCACCGCCGGGGCCGTCGACACCCACGTCCATCTGCTGTCGCCGCGGGTCATGGAGGCCTCGCTGGCGTCCGGCGTGACCACGATCATCGGGCAGGAGTTCGGGCCCGTGTGGGGGGTCGGCGTCAACTCGCCGTGGGCGCTGCGGCACGCGTTCAACGCCTTCGACGCCTGGCCGGTCAACATCGGCTTCCTGGGCCGCGGTTCGTCCTCGCACTCCGCGCCCCTGGTGGAGGCCTTGGCCGAGGGCGGCGCGAGCGGCTTCAAGGTGCACGAGGACATGGGCGCCCACACGCGTGCCCTGGACACGGCGTTGCGCGTCGCCGAGGAGCACGATGTCCAAGTCGCCCTGCACAGCGACGGGTTGAACGAATGCCTGTCGGTGGAGGACACCCTGCGGGTGCTGGAGGGCCGGACCATCCACGCCTTCCACATCGAGGGGTGCGGCGGCGGGCACGTCCCCAACGTCCTGAAGATGGCGGGTGTCCCGAACGTCATCGGCTCCTCCACCAACCCCACCCTCCCCTTCGGTCGGGACGCCGTCGCCGAGCACTACGGCATGATCGTCTCCGTCCACGACCTGAAGACGGACCTGCCCGGCGACGCCGCCATGGCCCGCGACCGCATCCGCGCCGGGACCATGGGCGCCGAGGACGTGCTGCACGACCTGGGCGCCATCGGCATCACCTCGTCCGACGCGCAGGGCATGGGGCGGGCCGGTGAGACCGTCCGCCGTACCTTCGCCATGGCCGGGAAGATGAAGGCCGAGTTCGGCGCCCCGGACGAGCACGACAACGAGCGCGTCCTGCGGTACATGGCCAAGCTGACCATCAACCCGGCGATCGCGCACGGGCTCTCGCACGAGGTCGGATCGATCGAGGTCGGCAAGCTCGCCGACATCGTGCTGTGGCGGCCGGAGTACTTCGGGGCGAAGCCGCAGCTCGTCCTCAAGTCCGGCTTCCCGGCGTACGGCGTGGTCGGCGACCCGAACGCGGCGACCGACACCTGTGAACCGCTGGTCCTCGGACCGCAGTTCGGGGCGCACGGCGCGACACCCGCCGAGATCTCCGTCGCCTTCGTCGCCCAAGCCGCCCTGGACCAGGGCAACGACACCATGCCGACCCGGCGCAGAAGGGTCGCCGTGCGCGGCACCCGCGGCATCGGACCGGCCGACCTGCGGCTCAACTCCCGTACCGGAGCGGTGGACGTCGATCAGCGCACGGGTCTGGTCACCCTCGACGGCGAGCCGGTCCGCTCGCAGCCGGCCGACTCCGTCTCCCTCAACCGCCTCTACTTTCTGTAACAGATTTGCGGAAAGTGTTACGTCTTTTTCAGCGAAGGACTCGCCATGACCCCTGCCGCCGACGGCTTCCGCATGCCCGCCGAGTGGACCCCGCACGAGCGCACCTGGATGGCGTGGCCGGGCCCCAACACGACCTTCGACGACCCGGAGGACCTCGCCGCCTCGCGCGCGGCCTGGGCGTCGGTCGCCCGTGCGGTCCGCCGCTTCGAGCCGGTGACGGTGGTGTGCGGGCCGGGGCAGTCGGCGCACGCGCAGGCACTGCTGGGCCCGGACGTCGACACGGTCGAGCGTGAGCTGGACGACGCGTGGATGCGGGACATCGGGCCCACGTTCCTCACGAACGGGCGTGAACTCGCCGCCGTCGACTGGACGTTCAACGGCTGGGGCGCTCAGGGCTGGGCCCGCTGGGAGCACGACGCGAAGATCGCCGCGTATGTCTCGGACCTCGCGGGGGCGAAGACGTACGCCTCGAAGCTGGTCAACGAGGGCGGCGCGATCCACGTCGACGGCGAGGGGACGGTCCTGCTCACGGAGACCGTACAGCTCGGCGCCGAACGCAACCCGGGCTGGACGAAGGAGCAGGTCGAGGCGGAGATCCACGCCCAGCTCGGCACCCGCAAGGCCATCTGGCTGCCCCGCGGCCTCACCGGCGACTACCCCCCGCACGGCTTCGGCACCCTCGGCCATGTCGACATCGTCGCCGCGTTCGCACGCCCCGGTGTCGTGGTCGCGCACTCCCAGCCGGACCCGGCGCACCCGGACCACGAGGTGACCAAGGAGGTCATCGGGCTGCTGAGGGCGCAGACGGACGCGCGGGGCCGCAGCCTGGAGGTCGTCGAGGTCCCGGCGCCCACCGTGCTGGAGGCCGACGGCCACTGGGCCGACTACTCCTACATCAACCACTACCTCTGCAACGGCGGCGTCGTGCTCTGCGGCTTCGACGACCCGCGTGACGAGATCGCCGCCGGGATCTTCCGGCGGCTCTGCCCGGAGCGGACGGTGACCCTGGTGGACGCCCGGACGATCTTCGCGGGCGGCGGCGGCATCCACTGCATCACCCAGCAGCAGCCGAAGGTCCGCTGACGGCCCGCGCCGGGCAGCTCAGTCAGGTAGAACATACGGGTGAACGTCCTGGTCTGCGCGGCCACCGCATGAGCGCACCCCGCCGCACCCCCGCCCCGCCGCGCGAGCACGTCCTCGCTGCCGCCATGGACATGATCGCCCAGCGCGGTCTGGAGAAGCTCACCATGGCCGCCCTCGGCCGTGAGGTCGGCATGAGCAGCGGGCATCTCCTCTACTACTTCCGCACCAAGGACGAGCTGCTGCTGCAGGCCCTGGAGTGGAGCGAGGGCCGGCTGGGCGCCGAGCGCGGACGGCTGCTGGCGCGCGGCGGCACGGCCCGCGAGCGGCTCGACGCCTACGTCGACCTGTATGTGCCCGACGGGCACCGCGACCCGCACTGGACCCTCTGGCTGGAGGTCTGGAACCGCTCGCAGAACGCCGACGAGGCCGCCCGCGACCGGCAGGCCGCCATCGAGGGCGTCTGGCACCGCGACCTGGTGGCGCTGATCGCGGAGGGGGTGTCGCGGGGGGAGTTCCGCCGCGTCGACCCCGACCGGTACGCGACCCGGCTGCGGGCCCTGCTGGACGGCTTCTCCATCCATGTGGCGATCGGGCTGCGCGGCACGGACCGGGCGCAAGTTCTCGGCCATGTACGGGAGTTCCTCGACGAGAGCCTGCTCGCGGACCTGCCGTGATCAGCACAGTGCTCGCATCCTGAGACGGACAGTGAACACGGGGGCGGGTTGTGCCAGACTGCCCCCGTGCTCTCGTTCGCCATGATTATTGGCAGCAGGCGCGCCGGTCCGCAGTGACCGCCACGTACGACCAGGTACGGGTGGACACCGTCGTCCTCGACCCGCGCGCAGACCTCTCGCACCCGCGAGGGGTTTTTCGCTTTTCTGGCCCACCTTCAGCCGGGAGCAAAGCGCGAGGGATCATTGAGGACGGTGGAGCCGGTCATTCCGGTAACGACCGTGATCCGACGGGATCCAACAGCAGGAGCCTTGACACCATGACCGCAACCAGCGAGCTCGACGATTCGTTCCACGTCTTCGACACCACCCTGCGCGACGGCGCGCAGCGCGAGGGAATCAACCTCACCGTCGCGGACAAGCTGGCCATCGCACGGCACCTGGACGACTTCGGCGTGGGCTTCATCGAGGGCGGCTGGCCCGGCGCCAACCCGCGGGACACCGAGTTCTTCGCCCGCGCCCGGCAGGAGATCGACTTCCGGCACGCCCAGCTCGTCGCCTTCGGCGCCACCCGCCGCGCCGGTGCCAAGGCGAGCGAGGACCCGCAGGTCAAGGCGCTCCTGGACTCGGGCGCCGAGGTGATCACCCTGGTCGCGAAGTCTCACGACCGGCATGTGGAGCTGGCCCTGCGGACCACGCTGGACGAGAACCTGGAGATGGTCCGCGACACGGTCTCGTACCTGCGTGAGCAGGGCCGTCGGGTCTTCGTCGACTGCGAGCACTTCTTCGACGGCTACCGCGCCAACCCGGAGTACGCGAAGGCCGTCGTACGGGCCGCGTCGGAGGCCGGCGCGTCCGTCGTCATCCTCTGCGACACCAACGGCGGCATGCTCCCCGCCCAGGTCCAGGCCGTCGTCTCCACCGTCCTCGCCGACACCGGCGCCCGGCTCGGCATCCACGCCCAGGACGACACCGGCTGCGCGGTCGCCAACACCCTTGCCGCCGTCGACGCCGGCGCCACCCACGTCCAGTGCACGGCCAACGGCTACGGCGAGCGCGTCGGCAACGCCAACCTCTTCCCGGTCGTCGCCGCCCTGGAGCTCAAGTACGGCAAGCAGGTCCTGCCCGAAGGCGCACTGCGCGAGATGACCCGGATCTCGCACGCCATCGCCGAGGTCGTCAACCTCACCCCCTCCACGCACCAGCCGTACGTCGGTGTCTCGGCCTTCGCCCACAAGGCCGGACTGCACGCCTCCGCGATCAAGGTCGACCCGGACCTGTACCAGCACATCGACCCCGAGCTGGTCGGCAACACCATGCGGATGCTCGTGTCCGACATGGCGGGCCGCGCCTCGATCGAGCTCAAGGGCAAGGAGCTCGGCGTCGACCTGGGCGGCGACCGTGAGCTGGTCGGCCGGGTCGTCGAGCGGGTCAAGGAGCGCGAGCTCAAGGGATACACCTACGAGGCGGCCGACGCGAGCTTCGAACTGCTCCTGCGCGCCGAGGTCCAGGGCAGGCCGCTGCGCTACTTCGAGGTCGAGTCCTGGCGGGCCATCGTCGAGGACCGCCCCGACGGCACCCACGCCAACGAGGCCACCGTCAAGCTCTACGCCAAGGGCGAGCGCATCGTCGCCACCGCGGAGGGCAACGGCCCGGTCAACGCCCTCGACCGCGCCCTGCGCGTGGCGCTGGAGAAGATCTACCCCCAGCTCGCCAAGCTCGACCTGGTCGACTACAAGGTCCGCATCCTGGAGGGCGTCCACGGCACGCAGTCCACGACCCGGGTCCTCATCTCGACGTCGGACGGCTCCGGCGAGTGGTCCACGGTCGGCGTCGCGGAGAACGTGATCGCCGCGTCCTGGCAGGCACTGGAGGACGCCTACACCTACGGACTGCTGCGGGCCGGGGTGGAGCCCGCGGAGTGACTCCGTCGGACGTGCGGGGGCCTTCGTCCGCGAAGACCCCCGCTAGGCCCCGTGCCACTCCTGCCGAGCAAGCCCGACGAAGGCCGCCCAAGTGCGGGGCGACACGGTGAGGTTGGGGCCGGTGTTCTTGGAGTCGCGGATGTGGACGGCGGAGGGTTGCGTGGCGACCTCGATGCATTCGCCGCCCTCATTGCTGCTGTAGCTGGACTTGAACCACTGCAGTGCGGTGCTCATCGGTCTCCTAGCAATCCCTCGACGAGGCGCACGCTCTCATCCGGCGAGAGCGCCTGTGACCGCAGCATTCCATACTTCAGCTGATAGTCATTGACCTCGTTGGGGTCGTCGACCAGGAAGCTGGCGCGCTGTACCTCCAGGTAGACGAGGTCCGCATGCTCGCGGGTTTTCAGCAGGGTCATGGGTCCGGCGAGTCCAGCGTGGGGCATCCGGTCCATGGGCATGATCTGAAAGCTCATGTGGACGGGTTCCGTGCATTCCAGGATCCGCCGGTACTGCTCCCGCATCACTTCCGGTCCTCCGACTTGGCGCTTGAGGATGCTCTCCTCCAGGACGAAATGGCATACGGGAGGCCGCTCCTGCTCCAAGACCAACTGCCGCTCCATGCGGGCGTTCACCCATTGCTCGGCCGTCTCGTTGCCGAGAGCGGGGTAGCGGGCGTCGAAGGCGGCGCGACAGTATGCCCTGGTCTGAAGCAGTCCGTGAACCATCAGACTCTGGTACGACAGGATGCTCAGCGCCTCCTGTTCGTGATCCACGTACCCCTGCGCGAACTGCACCACCTTCTCCCGCACCGGCATCCGCGCCACAAGCAGCGCCAACGCCCCTTTGGTCTCCAGCAGTTCGTCGAACTGTTCCGCGCGATCCGGCTGGAGAGCCAGCCTTCCCTGCTCGATCGACCCCACCGTGTCGACGTGAATGCTCGCCATCTCGGCGAACTGCTCCTGCGTCAGACGGTTTTCCCTCCGGAAGTGCGCCATGAGTGCACCAACCACCTGCCACGCAGTGACCTTCTTCGACATGGCCGACCTCTTCCCCCGTACGCATCGGAATTCCTCGTAGTGAGGTCGTAGGAATCAAAACTACGACCTCACTCACTGCCCAACGATAGTCACTCCCTGTGACAGTCGCCCCATGAACGCCCATCCCCAACTCCTCCGCGCCCGCACCGCCCTCTACCCCCGCGACCGCAGAAACGTGGCCGTGGCCCGTGACCTCACCCGCATCACCCTCGCCGACTGGGGCCTGACCCGGCGGTGCGACGACGTACTGCTCTGCGTGAGCGAACTCGCCACCAACGCCCTCCTGCACGGCGTCCCGCCGGGCCGCTGCTTCCGGTTGGATCTGGGCCTCGACACCGCCGAAATCCTCCGCATCGAGGTGCAGGACAGCGGTCCGGGCGAGATCCGCACCGACGGCCCAGGACCGGGCCTGGAGTCGGAACATGGCCGAGGACTGCTGCTCGTTGCCGCACTCGCCGACGACTGGGGTGTGCGAGAGCGAGATCCTGGCAAAGCTGTCTGGTGCGAGTTTCTTATGAGGTGAACTAAGTCGTAAGAAGAACAAGAGAGTTGAGGGAAGGTCATGCGAAGAACCGCCCTGCTCGTCTCAACCGCCTTGCTCACCGCCCTGTTACCCTTCGCCGTCGCCCGGGCGGTCGACGCCCCGGCCCCCACGCCCGTCGACCGCTTCGAGGGCGAGGTCCCCTTCGCCTCCCAGCCCGCGGAGGGCATCTTCACCTGGGGCGGCGACAGCGACGATCCGCCCACGCTGCAACTGACCACCAGATCCGACGCCCCCGAGGGCGAAAAAGTACTCACCGGCACTTACGACATCAGCGGCTACGGCGGCTTCACCCACGACTTCGCCGCGAACGAACCCGCCCACGACTGGTCCGCCCACAAGGGCATCCGCTTCTGGTGGGACGGCCAGGACGACAACAAGAAGATCGCCTTCGAGATCAAGGACGGCGGCGCGAACGGCGAGGCCTCCGAACTCTGGACGACCTCCTTCACCGACGACTTCACCGGCTGGAAACAGGTCGAGCTCCCCTTCACCGACTTCGTCTACCGGACCGACTACCAGCCCGTCGGCGGCATCGACCACGTCCTCGGCCTGACACAGATGTGGGGCTACTCCGTCACCCTCCCCGTCGGCGTCAAGGGCCGATTCGCCATGGACGACGTCGAGTTGTACGGAAAGGCCGACCAGTCGCTACGGGCGAGCGTCACGACCGACTCCGCCGTCTACCCGGTGAAGGAGGGCGGTACGGCCACGGTCAAGGTCAACCTCGCCACCACCGGCTCCACCCCAGTTGCGGACCCGGTCACCGTCACGTACGAGACCACGGGCGGCACCGCGGCCCCCGGCAAGGACTACACACCGGTCACCGGAACCCTCACCTTCCCCGCCGGTACGGCCTCCGGGGCGACGCGGACCATCCACGTACCGACCCTGCGCGACAAGTCGCCCGAGTCCGCCGAGACGATCCCGCTCAAGCTCACGGTCACCGGCGCCAAGCCTCCCACCGAGACCCCGCAGGTGGTGATCGACGCCCACGGACTGCCGTATCTGGACGGCAAGTTGCCGGTCAGGAAGCGCGTCGCCGACCTCCTCTCCCGTATGTCCCTGGCGGAGAAGGCCGGCCAGATGACCCAGGGCGAGCGCGGGGCCGTCGGGGACGGCGGCGACATCGCGACGTACGCCCTCGGCTCGCTCCTGTCCGGCGGCGGCTCCACCCCCACGCCCAACACGCCCGCCGGCTGGGCGAAAATGATCGACGGCTTCCAACTCCGCGCACAGGCAACCCGGTTCCAGATCCCGCTGATCTACGGCGTCGACGCGGTCCACGGCCACAACAACCTGGTCGGCGCCACGATCATGCCGCACAACATCGGCCTCGGCGCCAGCCGCGATCCCCGGCTCGCCCGGCGGACGGGCGCGGTGACCGCGTCCGAGGTCCGCGCCACCGGCGTCCCCTGGGACTTCGCCCCCTGCCTCTGCGTCTCCCGCGACGAACGCTGGGGCCGCTCCTACGAGTCCTTCGGCGAGGACCCGGCCCTCGTCGAGTCCATGGAGACGATCATCCAGGGCCTCCAAGGCCGCGCGGACGGCCGGGACCTGAAGGACAACGACAAGGTCCTCGCCACCGCCAAGCACTTCGTCGGCGACGGCGGCACCGGGTACGGCTCGTCCACGACCGGCACGTACACCATCGACCAGGGTGTCACCAAGGTCACCCGGCAGCAGTTGGAGGCCGTCCACCTGGCGCCGTACCAGACGGCCGTCGACCGCGGCATCGGCACGGTCATGCCCTCGTACTCCTCCCTCGACATCCTCGGCGACGGACAAGGCCCGGTGAAGATGCACGCCCGCGCCGACATGATCAACGGCGTGCTCAAGGGCCGTATGGGCTTCGACGGCTTCGTGATCAGCGACTGGGACGCGATCAACCAGCTCCCCGGCGACTACTCCTCCCACGTGCGCACAGCCGTCAACGCGGGTGTCGACATGATGATGGTTCCGTACTCGTACAAGGACTTCACCGCGCAGCTCGTCGCCGAGGTGCAGGCCGGCCGCATCAGCGAACAGCGGATCGACGACGCCGCATCGCGCATCCTCACGCAGAAGTTCCGGCTGGGGCTCTTCGAGAAGCCGTACGCCGACACGAGCGGCGCCCCGGCGATCGGATCCGCCGCCCACCGGGCCGTGGCGCGGCAGGCGGCCGCCGAGTCGCAGGTCCTGCTGAAGAACGCGAACGGCGTGCTGCCGCTGAAGAAGAACCAGAAGGTCTACGTCGCCGGGTCCAACGCCGACGACCTCGGCAACCAGACCGGCGGCTGGACCGTCACCTGGCAGGGCGCGTCCGGCACCCACACCCAGGGCACGACGATCCTCGCCGGGATGCGCAAGGACGGAGACGTCACCTACTCCAAGGACGCCTCCGCGCCCACGGCCGGCTACGACGTCGGCGTGGTCGTCGTCGGCGAGACCCCGTACGCCGAGGGTGTCGGTGACGTCGGCAACGGGCACGATCTGCAACTCTCCGCCGCCGACAAGGCCGCCGTCGACAAGGTGTGCGCGGCCATGAAGTGCGCGGTGCTGATCGTCTCCGGGCGCCCCCAGCTGATCGGTGACCGGCTCGGCGAGATCGACGGCCTGGTCGCCTCCTGGCTGCCGGGCACGGAGGGCGACGGGGTGGCCGACGTGCTGTACGGCAAACGCCCCTTCACCGGCCGACTCCCGGTCACCTGGCCCAGGTCCGAGGCGCAGCTGCCGATCAACGTCGGTGACACGGCATACGACGCGCAGTTCCCGTACGGCTGGGGTCTGACCACCCTGGCCAAGGCGCCGGAGGGAGGCGCGGCGACGCTGAAGGCGCTCGCGGTGGCCGCCGCCGTCGCCGAGAAGAAGGGCGCGGACGAGACCGGCCGCGCGCTCGTCACCAAGGCCCGGCTGATCGTCCAGCAGAAGGCGGGCACGGACATCACGGAGGCGGTGGCGAAACCCTTCGCCGACGCGGACCATCTCTCGCTCACCGGACGGTACGGGGCGGCCGTGGAGAAGCTGATCACGGCCTACCGGGCCACCTGAGGAGGACATCACCCGTCTCTTTCACCTGAACGGATGACCAGTTTTGGGAGGCTTCGGGTAGCTTCGAACCATGAAGGCCGTCGTACGGACCCGAAGCCTCCCGGGGCTGCTCCTGGCCCTGCTGCTCGCCGCCCTGACCGTACTGTCGGCGGGCTCCCCGCCGGCCTCCGCCGCCACCAGCGTCTCGACCATCGCCGAGGCCCTGCGCAAGAGTCCGGTCTACGTCGACCCGGCGGCGAGCGCCCAGCTGTCGTCCGCGGACGCGCACGCCCTCGCGAAGCAGATCAAGGGCGCCGACAAACCGCTCTTCGTCGCCGTCCTCCCCGCCGGCTACCCCACGACCGACCTCTTCCGGAACCTCCGCACCGCCACCGGCATCACGGGCCTGTACGCGATCCGGCTCGGCGACCGCTTCGACGCGAGGGCCGACTCCTCCGTCCTGCCGCGCACCGCCGTACAGAACCTCGTCAGCAGCGTCCAGGGCGACACGTCGGCCAGGACCCAGCTGACCGACTTCACGAACAGCGCCGTCACCAACATGGGAGGCTCCGCCCCGTCGAGTTGGGGCTCCTCCTCCGGCGGCGGGGTGTCGTACACCGCGCTGATCACCGCGGGCGCGGTGCTGGTGGCGGGCGGCGCGGGCGCCTACACGCTGGTACGGCGGAGCCGGCGCCGCAGGGCCGCGGAGCAGCAGGCGGCACTGGACCGGCTGCGGGTCGTGGTCGACGAGGACATCACGGCCTTCGGCGAGGAGCTGGACCGCCTCGACTTCCACCCGGCGGAGGCGGGCGCCGACGACGCGATGCGCGCCGACTACGAACGGGCGCTGGACGCCTACGAGCAGGCCAAGTCGGCCATGGCCGAGGCCCGTAAGCCCGAGGACGTCCGCGCGGTCACCCAGGCCCTGGAGGACGGCCGCTTCTCGCTGGCCCTGCTCGCCGCCCGCCGCGAGGGCCGCCCGATGCCGGAACGCCGGCCGCCCTGCTTCTTCGACCCCCGCCACGGCCCTTCCGTCGCCGACGCCCACTGGACTCCTCCGGGCGGCGCCCCGCGCGAGGTTCCCGTCTGCGCGGCCGACGCCACCCGCCTCGCCGACGGCCGCGACCCCGTCGTCCGTGAGGTCGACACCGACCACGGCCGCCGCCCGTACTGGGACGCGGGCCCGGCCTACGGCCCCTGGGCGGGCGGCTACTTCGGCGGCGGCCTGCTGCCCGGCCTGCTCGTCGGCACCCTGCTGGGCAGCATGATGGCGACCCCGTCGTACGCGGCCGACTACGGCACCGGTTACGGGGACTTCGGCGGCGGATACGAGGGCGGAGACACCTCCGGCGCGGACTTCGACCCGGGTGACTTCGGGGGCGGCTTCGGTGACGGCGGGGGAGGGGACTTCGGGGGCGGCGGGGACTTCGGCGGAGGGTTCTGAGTCGTCAGACCTCCGCGTCCGCCAGCCGCTCCATCAGCGCCGCCGCCAGCTCCAGCAGCCCACGCTCCGTCGGGCTCAGCGAGGCCAGCGCCACGGACAGCCAGGCGTCCCGGTCGGCCATGTCCCGCTCCAGCGCCTGCCGTCCCTCCGCGGTCAGCGACAGCACGGACTGCCGCCGGTCGACCGTGTCCGGCTCCCGCGCGATCAGTCCTTCCGCCTGCAGCTCCGCGAAGACCCGGGTCAGCGACTGCGGCCGCTGGTGCTCGGCTGCGGCGACCTCGCCGGGCGTGGCCGAACCGTTCCGGTGCAGATGGCCGAGCACCGTCAGCTGGTTGGGGCTGAGGCTCCCGGCGCCGCGCTCGTGCCGCAGCCGGCGGTTGAGCCGCATGACACCGCGGCGGATGCGGGCGGCTTCGGGGAGGTGCTCCATGACGGAGATCGTACGCGAACATTTATTACGCAAATGCTTACTACCTGAGCCTCGTAAATGGCCGTAGCATGCGGGAGGTGACCGCAAAACTGATACGCAATGCGTACGAAGCAGCCTTGACGATGACCGCCATGCTGCTCTGCTGGGCCGCCGCTCTCGTGCTGGAGGGCGCCGCCGGACTGCACACCGACGTGCTCGTCCTCGCGGTGGCCCTGACGCTCACCCTGTCCTCGACCCAGCGCACCGCGGACACCCGCCGTCGGCTCACCGCGCTCGTGATGCTGCCCGTGACGGCCGGTGCGTCGATCTTCCTCGGCCGGCTGATCGCCGCCCACTACGTGATCGGGGCCGCCGTCTTCACCGCGGGCCTCTCGCTCGCCATCTGGATCCGCCGCTACGGCCCGGCCGCCTCGAAGGCCGGCACCCTGCTGACCCTCCCGCTCATCGCCCTCCTGGTCGTCCCGGGCCCCACGCTGCCGCCCGAGGCGCAGAGCGGGCTGGTGACCTGGTTCTGGTCGGCGCTGATCGGGGCGCTGGCGTGCTGCTCGGTCTGGCTGGTCCACGGGCTGGCGGACCGGTACGGGCCCTGGCGCGCCGAGCCGGTCCCCGAGCAGCCGGCGCGCCGCTCCCGTCTCCACCCCCGTCCGAGCACCCGCATGGCCCTGCAGATGGCGGCCGGTGTCGCCATCGCCTTCGCCCTCGGCCGCCTGCTCTTCGACGACCACTGGCCCTGGGTGGTCCTCACCGCGTACGTCGCGGCGAGCGGCAACCGCGGCCGCACCGACGTGCTGCGCAAGGGAGTCGAGCGTCTCGCCGGGGCCTGCGTCGGCACGCTGCTGGCGACGGGCGTGGCGACGGCCGGCGTCACCGGCCATGCCTCCGTGGCCCTGATGTTCGCCGTCCTCGCGGTCGCGCTGTGGCTGCGCCCGCTCAGCTACGCCTACTGGGCGGCAGGCATGACCTGCGCCCTCTCCCTCCTCCTCGGCTACTTCGGCCAGAACGCCCAGCACCTGCTGCCGACCCGCCTGGAGGGCATCGCCGTCGGCGCGGTGCTCTCGGTGGCGTCGGCGTGGTGGCTGCTGCCGGTGCCGCGCAGGCGGGCGACGGCGGCACAGATTGCTCCGACCGATGTCCAACGGCCGCGCACGCTCCTACTCTTGGGGAGTGGTGACCGCGCCCGATGGGGACGAACGGGAACTCGTCGAGGGCTTCGGCGACGATCGGCCGCTGCTCGGTGAGCGGTGGCGGGCGTTGTCGCGCCGGGTCCGGGTGACGGTCGTCGCATCGCTCTGCGCGGTCCTGCTGGGCGTGCTGCTCGGATACGTCGTCGCCACGCGCCCGCCGCCCGACCCGGTCGCCGCCACCACTGTCCGGATCGCCGCTGTGGAGATGCCGCAGCGCTACACCCTGGACCTCGGCATCACCCTCCGCGTCGCCTCCGCCGTTCCCGTCACCCTCACGGGGACGAGGCAGGGCTACGACGGCTTCCTGCAGACCCTGCCCGTGTCCGGCGCCCCGCTCCTGCCCGGTCAGGTCCGCATCCTGCACACCCGCCTGAACGTCTACTGCCAACTGCCCCTGCCACCGCAGGGAACGCCCCTGCTGTTCGTGACCGTGCGCAACGCCCGCCGCGAGGGCCGGGCACCGGTCGTGCCCACCGCGGCGCAACTCGCCGGCATCGACCGAGCCGTGCAGCAGATCTGCCGACGGTGACCGCGTCTTGCGCCGGCCGGGACGCAAGCGGCCCCGCGCCCCAGGGGGCGCGGGCCGTATGCGGCTGAGCTGCTCGGGCGCGACGGAATCAGGCGTTCTTGATCGCAGAGATGTCGAAGTTCAGCTTGATCTTGTCGGAGACCAGCACCCCGCCCGTCTCCAGCGCCGCGTTCCACGTAAGACCCCACTCTGAGCGCAGGATCTCCGCCTTGCCCTCGAAGCCGACGCGCTCGTTGCCGAAGGGGTCCTTCGCGGCGCCGTTGAACTCGAGGTCGATGGTGAGCGGCCTGGTGGTGCCGAGGATCGTCAGATCACCGGTGATGCGGTAGTCCTCGCCGCCGAGGGCCTGAGCCGAGGTCGAGCGGAAGGTCATCGTCGGGAACTCGTCGATCTTGAAGAAGTCCGCGCTCTTCAGGTGACCGTCGCGGTCGGCCGACCCCGTGTCGATGCTCTCCATCTTGACGTCGATGGAGGCCGACGACGCGGCCGGGTTGCCGCCGTCCAGGTGCAGTGACCCGCTGAAGTCGAGGAACTTGCCCTTGACGTTGGTGACCATGGCGTGGCGGACGGTGAAGCCGATGGTGGAGTGGGCCGTGTCGATCGTGTAGTCGCCGGTCAGTGCGGTCAGGTCGGTGTTCGCCATGACAGTGCTCCCTGGGTGAGTATGTTGAACGTTGAACTACTCAACGGAAGCGACCGTAGACCTATTCCCTTCACGTTTCAACGTCATCCGCAAAGTGTTGGCGTGGTTACGCTGAGGTGGTAGATGCCCATGGCATGACCACACACCGCAGGGGTTCCATGAGACCCACCCGCAGAGCCGTCTTACTCGCGGCGGCCCTCCTGGCCACGGCCGCACCGCCCGCCCGCGCCGCCGCCCCCGACCCCTACGACGCCCTCCGCCGCCGCTGGCTCGACCTCGCCCTCGGCACCGGCTACGACCCCACCGCGGAGCCATACGCCTCCCGGCTCGCCGAAACCGGCGAACTCGCCCGCGCCGCCCGGGCCGCCATGGCCCCCACCCCCACCTCACTCTGGCCCGGCTGCCCCTACGACCCGCCCTCCGGCATCACCCAGAGCTACGGCCGCCTGTGGACCATGACCCAGGCCTACGTCCAGCAGGGCACCGGCTCGACCGGCGACCCTGCCCTCCTCGCGGCCGTCCTGCGCGGCCTCGACCACCTCTCCGCGACCATCTACAACCCCTCCACCACCCGCTACGGCAACTGGTGGGAATGGCAGATCGGCAGCCCCCGCCTGCTGATGGACATCACGGCCGTCCTCTACGACGACCTCACCGAGGGCCGGCGGGCAGCGGCCTGCGCCGCCGTGGACCACTTCATCCCCGACGCGATGCTCACCGACTACTCCGGCACCTCCACCGGCGCCAACCGGGTCGACCTGTGCCGCTCGGTCGCGCTGCGCGGCATCCTCGGCCGCGCGGACGCCAAGCTCGCCCTCGCCCGCGACGCCCTCTCCCCGGTCTTCCCGTACGTCACCAAGGGGGACGGCCTGTATGCGGACGGCTCGTTCGTGCAGCACACCCGGGTCGCGTACTCGGGGACGTACGGACAGGTCATGCTCGACGGTCTCGGCCGCCTCTTCACGCTCCTCGCGGGATCGGCGTGGGAGGTGACCGACCCCGACCGGCAGATCGTCCTCGACAGCGTCGAGCACGCCTACGCGCCCCTGATCCACGACGGGTTGGTGATGGACAGCGTCAACGGCCGTGGGATCAGCCGGGGTTACCTCAGGAGCGACGACCGCCAGGTCATGCGCAGCGACCACTTCCACGGGCAGGGCATCATCGCGGCCGTCGCCCTGCTGGCCGGCGGGGCGAGCGCAGCCGAACGGGACCGCTGGTACGGGTACATCAAGGGCTGGATCGAACGGGACACGGTGACACCGATCCTGACGTCCCGTCAGTTCGACGTCGCCGACCTGGCCCGGCTGCACACGGTCGCCGCCGCGCCGGTCCCGGCCGCCCCCGAACCCGTCGGCCACCGCCTCTTCCCGGCCATGGACCGCGCCGTCCACCGCGGATCCGGCTTCACGGCGGGCATCGCCATGTGCAGCGACCGCATCGCCTACTACGAGTGCGGCAACGGCGAGAACCCGCGCGGCTGGCACACGGGCGCCGGAATGCTCTACTGGTGGCCGCAGGGGCGCAGCGGCCGGTCCGATCAGTACACAGACTGGTTCTGGCCCACCGTCGACTGGTACCGCCTGCCCGGCACCACCGTCTCCACCCTTCCGCTGCCCGACAGGGCGGGCGGCGAGTGGGGTACGCCCAAACCGGACGTGCGCTGGGTCGGCGGCACGACGGACGGCGAGTACGCGGCCGTCGGCCAGCACCTCAAGGGCCTCGGCTCGACGCTCCAGGCCCGCAAGTCGTGGTTCTGCCTCACGGACGCGGTGATCTGCCTGGGCGCGGGCATCACCTGCACCGACGGCGTCCCGGTCGAGACCGTCGTGGACAACCGCAACCTGGGGGAGGGCGGAACGCAGGAGTTCGTACGGGGGAGGGGCTGGGCCCATCTGGAGGGCCACGGAGGCTGGGTCGTCCCCGGCGGCGACCTGCACGCCCTCCGCGAGGACCGCACCGGCGCCTGGTCGGACATCAACACCAGCAGCACCGCCCAGCGGGCCACCCGCCGCTGGCAGACCCTCTGGCTGGACCACGGCACGGACCCCGCCGACGCCACCTACGTCTACCTGCTCATGCCCGGCGCCTCCCGCCGAGCCGTCGCCTCCCGCGCCGCCGACCGCCACTGGCTGTCGATCCTCGCCAACGACAGCACCCGCCAGGCCGTCCAGGTCCCCTCCCTCGGCCTGACGGCCGCCAACTTCTGGGCGCCCGGCACAGCGGGCCCGCTGACCGCCTCCGCGGCCGCGAGCGTCCTCGTACGCCGTCACCGCCGCACCGCTACCCTCTGTGTGAGCGAGCCCCCCCGAACGGGTGAGCCGTTCGAGATCACCTGGAACCACCCGGTGCGGGGGGTGGTGCGGGCCGACGACACCGTCGAAGTCCTCGGTACCGGCCGCCGCACGACCGTCCGGATTACCCCAGGCGTGTCATGTGCGACCCACCGATGTGAGCTGGCTCTCAGCTGACGGCTTTGTGTGACTCCTACAAGCCGCAGGCCCTCTGAGCAGTCGGAAGGCCTGCATGCCGCCGGGGTTCTGTTCAGTGGCACCAGGAAAACGGGCCGGAGACTGTACGGAGTCGACGGCTCGCTTTCTCGGGTGGGCTTCGTAAGGTCACTACATGACCGTTTTGGATGAGGCGCCGGGTGAGCCGACGGACGCGCGCGGGCGAGTGGCCGAACTGCACGAGATCCGTGCGCAGGCACTGGCCGGCCCGAGCGAGAAGGCGACCGAGGCGCAGCACGCCAAGGGCAAGCTGACCGGCCGGGAGCGCATCGAGCTGCTCCTCGACCCGGGCTCCTTCCAGGAGGTCGAACAGCTGCGCAGGCACCGTGCGGTCGGCTTCGGCCTGGAGGCGAAGAAGCCGTACACGGACGGTGTGATCACCGGCTGGGGAACGGTGGAGGGCCGCACGGTCTTCGTCTACGCCCATGACTTCCGCATCTTCGGTGGCGCGCTGGGCGAGGCCCACGCCACCAAGATCCACAAGATCATGGACATGGCCATCGCGGCCGGTGCCCCGCTGGTCTCGTTGAACGACGGCGCGGGCGCCCGTATCCAGGAGGGCGTCTCGGCGCTCGCCGGCTACGGCGGCATCTTCCAGCGCAACACCAAGGCGTCCGGCGTCATCCCGCAGATCTCGGTGATGCTCGGCCCCTGCGCCGGCGGCGCCGCGTACTCGCCGGCCCTGACGGACTTCGTCTTCATGGTCCGCGACACCTCGCAGATGTTCATCACCGGCCCTGACGTGGTCAAGGCGGTGACGGGCGAGGAGATCACCCAGAACGGGCTGGGCGGCGCGGACGTGCACGCGGAGACCTCCGGCGTCTGCCACTTCGCCTACGACGACGAAGAGACCTGCATCGCCGAGGTCCGCTACCTGCTCTCCCTCCTCCCGCAGAACAACCGGGAGAACCCGCCGCGGGTGGAGTCCACGGACGCCGTGGACCGCCGCAGCGACGTGCTGCTCGACCTGGTCCCGGCGGACGGCAACCGGCCGTACGACATGGCCAAGGTGATCGAGGAGATCGTCGACGACGGCGAGTACCTGGAGGTCCACGAGCGCTGGGCCCGCAACATCATCTGCGCGCTGGGCCGCCTGGACGGCCAGGTCGTCGGCATCGTCGCCAACCAGCCGCAGACCCTCGCCGGCGTCCTGGACATCGAGGCATCCGAAAAAGCTGCGCGTTTCGTCCAGATGTGTGACGCTTTTAACATCCCGATCGTCACCTTCCTGGACGTCCCGGGGTTCCTCCCCGGTGTCGACCAGGAGCACGGCGGAATCATCCGCCACGGCGCGAAGCTCCTCTACGCCTACTGCAACGCGACCGTGCCGAGGATTTCGCTGATCCTGCGCAAGGCGTACGGAGGTGCCTACATCGTCATGGACAGCCAGTCCATCGGTGCCGACCTCACCTATGCCTGGCCGACGAACGAGATCGCCGTGATGGGCGCCGAAGGGGCCGCCAACGTCATCTTCCGGCGACAGATCGCAGAGGCCGAGGACCCCGAGGCCATGCGGGCCCGCATGGTCAAGGAGTACAAGTCCGAGCTGATGCACCCGTACTACGCGGCCGAGCGCGGCCTTGTCGACGACGTCATCGACCCGACCGAAACCCGCGAGATCCTCATCCGCTCCCTGGCGATGCTGCAGACCAAGCACGCCGATCTGCCGTCCCGCAAGCACGGCAACCCCCCGCAGTAACCCAGCGGACCCTCCGCGACACCCTCGCGGAAACCTCTCTCACGGAGACTGAGACCTATGAACACCCCTGACATTCGTGTCGAGAAGGGCCACGCCGAGCCCGAGGAAGTCGCCGCCATCACGGCCGTCCTCCTGGCCCGCGCCGCGGCCGCCCCCTCCGAGGCCCAGCCCCACACCCGCCCCAAGGCCGGCTGGCGCCGCCTGGAGCGGGAGCCCGGCTTCAGGGCCCCGCACAGCTGGCACTGAGCCGGTAAGCACGCTGAAGGGCCCCTCTCGCAGAGAGGGGCCCTTCAGCGTGCTTTTGCTTTTCAGGGGCGCGAGGAACTGCGCGACAAACCACAGACTGCCCGCAGACGGCCGACAACCGTCCGGGGCAGCCCGGTAGCCGCAAAGGAAATACTTACCGCAAGCGAGCCATCAACGCATGCTCCACAAGCGTGATCAGCGCCGACTTCGCATCCGCCCGGTGCCGGGCATCGGTGGTGATGATCGGCGTGTCAGGCCCGATCTGCAGCGCCTCACGGACCTCGTCCGGGTTGTACGGCTGATTCCCGTCGAACCCGTTCAGCGCGATCACGAACGGCAGACCGGAGTTCTCGAAGTAGTCGACCGCCGGGAAGCAGTCGGCAAGGCGCCTGGTGTCAACCAGGACGATGGCACCGATCGCACCGCGCACCAGGTCGTCCCACATGAACCAGAACCGGTCCTGACCGGGGGTGCCGAACAGGTACAGGATCAGGTCCTGGTCCAGGGTGATACGGCCGAAGTCCATGGCCACCGTGGTGGTGGTCTTGTCCCCGGTGTGGGTGAGGTCGTCGATGCCTGCCGAAGCAGACGTCATGACGGCCTCGGTACGCAGCGGGTTGATCTCCGAGACGGCCCCGACGAACGTGGTCTTGCCCACGCCGAAGCCACCCGCCACCACGATCTTCGCCGAGGTGGTGGAGCGGGAAGGACCGCCGCTAGAGCTTGCGAAGTCCACTGAGCACCCTTTCGAGCAGTGTCACGTCTGGCTGGCCGCCGGCGTTCTCGTCGCCGCCGGGCTGATGGATGGCGACCAGTCCCGCCTCCGCCAAGTCGGCGACGAGGATCCTGGCCACGCCGAGAGGGATCGTCAGGAGGGCGGAGATTTCCGCCACCGACTTGATCTCGCGGCAGAGGTTGCAGATCCGCTGATGCTCGGGCAGCTGGCCCTGCATCTGGTGCGGCTGCGCGGTGGTGTGCACCAGCGCCTCGATGGCGAGCTGGTAGCGCGGGCGGGTCCGGCCGCCGGTCATGGCGTACGGACGCACCAGGGGATTGTTCGACGACCCTGCGGGCGCCGGCTCGGGAGCGCGTCGCTGCGGCTGCACGGGCTGGATACGCGGCGCCGGCGGCTGGTCGTACGGTGAAGGCCCGGGGCCTTGCGGACCCTGGGGCGCATACGGGTGCTGACGCCGCTGGCTCGGGGTGGAGGGGAAGTTGTAGCGGTTCGGGTTCTGGGAACCGCCGCCCTGGCCCTGGGCAGGGCCGTACGACCAGTTGCCCGAATTCGAACCGCCTGGGGGTGTTGCCACTCTCTTCTCCTCCTCCGACCGTGCCGGGCACCCAATGCCTGTGGAGCCGCGTCCCGAAACCTTACGGCCCCGGGACGCCAAAACGCACCGTCTGTTTGTCAGTTGAGCAGGCTGCCCTGGAGCTCCGCACGAAGATCCGGTGTGAGGACCGTACCGGCACGGTCCACCAGAAGAGCCATCTCGTACCCGATGAGGCCGATGTCCGCCTCGGGGTGGGCCAGCACCGCGAGCGAGGAACCGTCGGATACGGACATGATGAAGAGGAATCCCCGCTCCATCTCCACAACCGTCTGGTTCACGCTTCCGCCCTCGAAGATGCGCGAGGCACCCGCGGTCAGCGAGGTCAGACCCGACGCGACGGCCGCCAGCTGGTCGGCGCGGTCGCGCGGAAACCCTTCGGACATCGCCAGAAGGAGTCCATCGGCGGAGACCACCACGGTGTGGGACACCCCCGGGGTGTTGTCCACGAAGTTGGTGATCAACCAGTTCAGGTTCTGTGCCGCCTGGCTCATCGGGCTCACACTAACGCTCCTGGTTGTAGGTGCTGTCAGGACCGAAGCCCTGACCGTTCGTTTCACTGCTCGCGTTGCGTCCGCGCTGGACGCCCCGACGCAGGTTGCTCAGCCGGCCCCGGACGTCCTCCGGGGCGCGGGAGACCTGTGGGCCGCCCTGGGGGGTGGTCTCGGCGGCTCCCTCGACCAGGTTGGCCTTGGGCACCCGCCGCGGCAGGCCGGAGGAGGTGACCCCGCCCGCCTTGGGCTTCCGGAGCGCGGAGGCCTGCTGCCAGCGCTCGTCGTTCGCCGAACGCCAGTCGCGGGTGCCGTCGCCGTTGCTCTCCGGCTTGGGGGCCGGCGCATCCTGGCTCACGTGCCGCGCGCCGTTCGGACCGCTCGCACCGCTCGTGCCGTTCGCACCTCCCGCGAACGATCCCCGGCGGGGCAGTCCGGCGTCGGTCAGCGCGTGGGCGGCGGAAGAGGCCGGTCCCGGACGGTCGAAGCCTACGCGGTCACGCTCGCTCACGTCAGCGGCCTGCGCAGATTCCGCTTCCGGAGCGTACTCGGACGAGTAGCCGTTCTGGTAGCCGTCCTGCTGCGGCCAGTCGTCCTGCTGGCGGCGCTCCTGGAAGGCCGGGAAGGACTCCGGGGCGGAGGCGCGCTCCTCGCGGACGGGTTCCGCATAGGAGGGCTCGGGGTAGCCGCCGTTTGACGAGAACGTGTCGTTGTGCGGAAGCCCGCCGTTCGGCGCGTAGTACGGCTCGTCGTACGACGGGCGCGGCGCCGGCTCGTCATACGCGGGGCGCTGCTGCTCCTCGTACGGAGTCTGCTGCGGCTCGTCGTAGGCCGGGCGCGGGTCGTAGCCGCCGGGCTGCTGCTCGGGGAAGCCGCCGAGGCCGTTGTCGTAGGACGGCTGGTCGAACGCGTCGGCGTAGGGGCTCTCGGGGGACTCCTGGGCCGGCTGGTCCTGCGCCTGGGCCTCCAGGGCCGCACGGCGCTCCTCGCGCATCAGCGAGCGGCCGACGGGGTCCAGCTCGCGTATGTCGTCCGGGACGTCGGCGTAGCGGGTGTCGTCGAAGCCGAGCTCCGCGGCCGTGCGCATCGGCAGGCCGTTGTTGAAGTCCTCACCCTGGTAGCTCTGCTCCGGGATGATCTGCGAGACCGTGAACTCGTCGCGCGGCTGCTGCTGCTCGCCGCCACCGCCGTGGGTGATCGCGTCCGGCAGCATGACCAGCGAGGTGGTGCCGGCCTGCTCGCCGGAGGGGCGCAGCTGGACCCGGATGCCGTGCCGGTCGGACAGCCGGCCGACCACGAACAGGCCCATGCGCTGGGATATCGCCGCGTCGACGGTGGGCGGGTTCGCGAGCTTGTGGTTGATGTCCGCGAAGTCCTCGGCGGTCAGGCCGATGCCCTTGTCGTGGATCTCGATCATGATGCGGCCGTCGGGCAGCCGGGTCGCGGTGACGCGGACCTTGGTCTGCGGGGAGGAGAACGTCGTCGCGTTCTCCAGCAGCTCCGCGAGCAGGTGCACGAGGTCGGTGACCGCGCGGCCGTGGATCTCGGCCTCCGGCACGCCCGACAGCTCGATGCGCTCGTACTGCTCCACCTCGGAGGAGGCGGCGCGCACCACGTCGATGAGCGGGACCGGCTGGTCCCAGCGGCGGCCGGGCTCCTCGCCGGCGAGGACCAGGAGGTTCTCGCCGTTGCGGCGCATACGGGTCGCGAGGTGGTCCAGGCGGAAGAGGTTCTCCAGCTGGTCCGGGTCGGCCTCGTTGTTCTCCAGGTCGGTGATCAGGGTCAGCTGGCCCTCGATCAGCGACTGGTTGCGGCGCGAGAGGTTGGTGAAGATCGCGTTGATGTTGCCCCGCAGCAGGGCCTGCTCGGCGGCGAGCCGGACCGCCTCGCGGTGGACCTGGTCGAAGGCGCGGGCGACCTCGCCGATCTCGTCGCGGGTGTTGATCGGGATGGGCTGTACGCGGGTGTCGACACGGCCCGGGTCGGTGCGCGAGAGCTGGTCGACCAGCATCGGCAGCCGCTGCTCGGCGATGCCGAAGGCGGCGTTGCGCAGCTGGCGCATCGAGCGGGACATCTGGCGGGCCACGGCACCGGCCAGGATGAACGCGAGAAGCAGGGCGACAATGACGGCGGCACCCGTGATCAGGGCGTCACGCTTGGCGTTGTCGGCGATGTTCGAGGCCTCGTTCACGGCCTTGTCGGCCATGTCCGCCTGGATCTTGCGGTACACGTCGGCCCGGAGGGTGGTGACCCCCCACCAGTTCTCGGCGGTGATGCCCTTCGCGGCGAGCACGGCGCGGTCGGCGGTGTCGGTGGACTGCAGCGACGACAGGGCCGTGACCATGGCGGTCGGGTCGGACGGCGGCGGCACGTACGCCTGGTTGTTGGCGGCTGCCTGCGCGGCGGCCTGCTTGGCCTGGGCGACGCCCTCGGCCTTGGCCTTCGTCTCGAGGTCGACGAGCTTCTGCGCGTCCGCCTCGGTGCCGCCCGCCTTGTACTCCTCGATGGCGATGCCTTCGAGGTAGGCGTAGGAGGAGAGGGCGACGCGCTGCTTGGCGAGGTCGTCCTTCTTGGGGCCGGGCGCGATCAGCAGATGCATGCCGATCGACCGCTCCAGGGACAGGGCGGCCTGGGTGAGCGAGATGGCGTAGACGGTCCGGCCGTAGCTGGTGATGTTGCCCGTGCCCAGGCCCAGCTCGTTGGCGAACTCCATCAGGGGGTGGGCGACGGCGACGTAGCCCTCCTCGGTCTGCACTCCGTGGACCTTGGAGGAGTACGCGGTCGCGCGCAGGGTGGCCAGCTGCGGCTCGGCCTGGCGGAACAGCTTGAGGCGGCGCAGCAGGCCGGACTTCTGCGGCATGTGCTGCGCCGCCGCGTCGAAGGCGTCGGCTGCGTCGTTGGTGGCCTTGCGGGCCGCGTCGACGGTCGCCTTGTCCTTGGCGGTCGCGCTCTTGCCCTTGAGCAGCGGTGCCGCGGTGATGTCGCGCTCGTTGTTCACCGCGTTGGCATAGGTCAGCGAGGCCCGCACCAGTCGTGCGGTGTTCTCCGCGTCCTGTGCCTCCTGCCAGGTGTCGATCGAGCTCTTCACCTGGAAGCCGCCCATGACGAGCCCGACCGTCA
Source organism: Streptomyces sp. NPDC002092 (assembly GCF_053593775.1). NCBI lineage: Bacteria > Bacillati > Actinomycetota > Actinomycetes > Kitasatosporales > Streptomycetaceae > Streptomyces > Streptomyces sp. NPDC002092. The sequence goes on along the minus strand of NZ_JBSFDG010000021.1, from coordinate 125,602 downwards.
CGGGTATGAGCAGGATCGCGTTCAGCCGGGTCGGCACCCGCCAGTTGCGGGGGGAGAAACGACCGCCGCTCGGAGCGGGTACGGCCGTCGGTTCCGAACCGGGCACAGGGGCGGGCGCCGCTCCGCGCGGCGGCGGGGTGAAGTTGCCCCGGGCCGACGGCTCGGGACCGTTCTTGCTTCGCCTCACTCGACCAACAACCTCTCGGCGGCGGGCACCAACGTTGTGCCGCAGTGTCTCAGAGCCCAGTACGCCATTGAGTACGCAGTACTACCGAGTACGTCTTTGACTATTGGGCAGTTCAGGCATTCCAGCACGACGACCTGCGCTCTTCCAAACAGTGGAAAGCGAGGATTCCGTGTGATGTAAGCCCCAGATAAAACGGTCATAAAGAACGAGCCCCGCCAAAAGACGGGGCTGATGTGAGCGCAGTGAGACCGTTTGGCAACGACGCGTGGCCGTGCCACCCGATTCCTCTGCCGAAACGTTATGAACACCGGGGCCGACCGTGTCAAAGGCCACAGCCGGCTCCGATGCGTCTACGACAACTGCCGTATGGCATGGCTGATTTGGGTGTTACCTCAGCCGTGCCATGAGAGCGTGCTCGACCAGCGTGATCAGCGCACTCTTGGCATCCGCGCGGTGCCGGGCGTCCGTCGTGATGATCGGGGTGTCCGGACCGATCTGCAGCGCCTCGCGCACCTCCTCGGGAGCATACGGCTGGTGCCCGTCGAAGCCGTTCAGCGCGACGACGAAGGGCAGGCCGCTGTTCTCGAAGTAGTCGACCGCGGGGAAGCAGTCCGCCAGGCGCCGGGTGTCCACGAGCACCACCGCGCCGATCGCACCGCGTACCAGGTCGTCCCACATGAACCAGAACCGGTCCTGACCCGGCGTACCGAAGAGGTACAGGATCAGGTCCTGGTCCAGGGTGATACGGCCGAAGTCCATGGCCACCGTGGTGGTGGTCTTGTCCCCGGTGTGGGTGAGGTCGTCGATGCCCGCTGAAGCGGAGGTCATGACGGCCTCGGTGCGCAGCGGGTTGATCTCCGAGACGGCGCCGACGAACGTGGTCTTGCCCACGCCGAAGCCGCCCGCCACCACGATCTTGGCGGAGGTGGTGGCACGACTCGGTTCAGAGCTTGCGAAGTCCACTGAGCACCCTTTCGAGCAGGGTCACGTCCGGCGCACCGGTCGTCTCGTCGCCACCAGGCTGGTGGATGGCGACGAGCCCGGCCTCGGCCAGGTCCGCGACAAGGATCCGGGCCACGCCCAGCGGCATGGACAAAAGCGCCGACACCTCTGCGACCGACTTCACCTCACGGCACAGGTGGCAGATGCGCTGGTGCTCCGGGAGTAGCCCCATGAGTGCTGCGGGGTCGGCCGTGGTGCTGATCAGCGCCTCGATGGCCAGCTGATAGCGGGGCCGGGTCCGGCCACCGGTCATCGCGTACGGACGTACCAGTGGCTGGTCGCCCTCGTCCTCGTACGGCTCCGCGTACGGATCATGAGAGGCGGTGGGCGGGGTCATGAATCCTCCGGGCGGGACAGCAAGTCGGTCGGGCTGGCCGTCTTATTGGCCGTGGGGGGATTGTGGCGGCCGGACGGTGATGTGGTGACGGGGGTGGATCCTGGGCGGGTCAGTGGAGCAGACTGCCCTGTAGTTCGGCGCGGAGATCCGGCGTGAGGACCGCACCTGCCCGGTCGACGAGCAGCGCCATCTCGTAGCCCACCAGGCCGATGTCGCACTCGGGGTGCGCGAGCACGGCCAGGGACGAGCCGTCCGAGACGGACATCAGGAAGAGAAAACCCCGCTCCATCTCGACGACCGTCTGCGCCACGTTGCCGCCCTCGAAGATCCGGGAGGCCCCGGCCGTCAGCGAGGTCAGCCCGGATGCGACGGCCGCCAGCTGATCGGCGCGGTCACGGGGGAAGCCTTCCGACATCGCCAGAAGGAGACCGTCGGCGGACACGACGACGGTGTGGGACACACCCGGGGTGTTGTCCACGAAGTTGGTGATCAACCAGTTGAGGTTCTGTGCCGCTTGGCTCATCTGGCTCAACTAACGCTCCTGCTGGTGAGTGGGGCTCGGGAAACTGCCGGTCTGGCCGGTACCGGCCTGGCGACCCTGCGCGATGCCCCGACGGAGATTGGTCAGCCGGCCGCGTACGTCGTCAGGCGCACGCGAGACCTGCGGACCGGCTTGGTGCTGTTGCTGCTGAGCCGTGCCCGGAACGAGGTTCGCCCGGGGCACCCGGCGCGGCAGGCCGGAGGTGGTGACGCCGCCCGCCGCCGGCTGCCTGACACGCTCTGCCTGCCGGACGAGATCGTCGTTCGGCGAGGTGCGCCAGGAAGAGGTGGCGGGACGCTGTGAAGCCGCGGAGTGCTGCGGGGCCGCGGGAGCGGCCGGAGCCTGCGGCTGCTGCGGGGCCGGTGCGGAGCCGTTGCTCTGCTGACCGCCCTGCTGGCCGTGGAACCAGTTGGTCTCCAGCGTGTCGTACAGCGGCGTACGGCCGTCGCCCGGACCCGGCGCCGGCGGCAGTGCCTCGGGCTCCTGGCGGACAGGACGCTGCTGCGGACGCTGGGGAGCCGGCTGCCGCGGAGCACCGAAGTCGCCGGCCGGACGCTCGAACTGCCCGGTGGAGCCGTTGTCGTAGCCCGGGGTGGCGAACTGGCCCGTCGAGCTGCCGTCGTACGCCTGCGGGCTCGCGAACTGGCCCGTGTTGGCGGGGTTGTTCGGGTTGTTCTGGTGGTTCGGGTTGTTCTGGCCGCCTCGCCCGTTCTGGCCGGACGGAGCGCCGAAGACGTCCGAGCGGACGAACTGGCCCGTGTTCTGCGAACCGTTGCTGCCCGGCTGCTGCGCCCCGAAGTCCTGGGCGGCGAACTGGCCGGTGTGCTGCGGGTTGCCCGGCGCCGGAGCACCGAAGTCGGGGCGGGCGAATTCCGAGGTGGAACCGGGGCCCTGACGGTCGTCGGACCGCGGGATGGCCGGCATCTCGGACGTCGCGTCGATGCGCGGCATCCGGGAGGTCTCGTCGTGGCCGCGCGGGGTGTCGAGCGAGGCCCGCGGCACCGGCGGCTGCGCGTTCTCGTCGCTCCAGCTCGGCCTGGACTGCGGGTTGCCGCCCGGCAGCTCGGCACGCGGACCGCCACGGCCCGGCAGCTGCGGCTGACGGCCACGCCGGCCGCGGCCCTGCTCGTTGCCCGCGTCGGCGTTGTTGGAGGACTGCGGCGATGGGGCCCCCGGCCGAGTCTGTTCGACGTTGGGGGAGGCGCCGCGAGCGCCGCCGAAGCTGTCCTGACTCATGCCCGCGGCCTGCAGACCCTGCGGCGCACCCGGCGCCTGACCGAAGCCGCCCGCACCCGCGGGAGCGGGCCGGCCCTGCTGCGGGGCTGCCGGGGACTGCGGTCCACGCGCTCCGCCGGGCGCACCCGGACGGCCGTCGCCGGCACCCGGCAGCGCGGCCCGCGGGCCCTGACCGGCACCGAGCAGACCACCACCGGAGGGAGCACCGGCACCGAGGGCGCCACCACCGGGCGCACCGGCACCGGCCTGACGCCGTGCGGCGGCCACACCCGCGGCGGCCTGCGCGGCGGCGGGACCACCGGAGCCACCGGCGCCCTGACCCGGCTTGGGCTGCGGCTTCTTGCCGCCCTGGGCGACATCGACGGGCAGCATGACCAGCGCGGTCGTACCACCGGAGTCGGACGGGCGCAGCTGGATGCGGATGCCGTGCCGCTGGGACAGCCGGCCGACCACGAACAGACCCATGCGGCGGGAGACGGAGACGTCCACGGTGGGCGGCGAGGCGAGCCGCTCGTTGATCGCCGCGAGGTCCTCGGGGGAGAGGCCGATGCCGGTGTCGTGGATCTCGATCAGGACGCGGCCGTCGGGCAGCGCGTGACCGGTGACCTTGACCTTGGTCTGCGGCGAGGAGAAGGAGGTCGCGTTCTCGAGCAGCTCGGCGAGCAGGTGCACGAGGTCGTTGACCACGCGGCCGGCGACCTCGGTGGTCGGCACGGCGGCCAGTTCGATGCGCTCGTACTGCTCCACCTCGGAGGCGGCGGCGCGGAGCACGTCGACCAGCGGGACCGGGCGGGTCCAGCGGCGGCCGGGCTCCTCACCGGCGAGGACGAGGAGGTTCTCACCGTTACGGCGCATACGCGTCGCGAGGTGGTCCAGCTTGAACAGCGAGGACAGCTGGTCCGGGTCGGCCTCACGGGACTCGAGCTCGGAGATCAGCGACAGCTGACGCTGGATGAGGCCCTGGGAGCGGCGCGAGAGGTTGGTGAACATCGCGTTGACGTTGCCCCGCAGCAGGGCCTGCTCGGCGGCGAGGCGGACCGCCTCGCGGTGCACGTCGTCGAAGGCCGCGGCCACCTGGCCGATCTCGTCCCGGGAGTGCACACCGACCGACTCGACGGAGGTGTCGACGTCCTGCGGGTCCGACTCCGACAGCTGCTTGACCAGCTCGGGCAGCCGGTCCTGGGCGACCTTGTTGGCGGTCTCCTGCAGGCGGCGCAGCGAGCGGATCATGGAGCGCGCGATGACGAAGGCGCCGACGAGGGAGACACCGAGCACGAGCAGGATCAGCGCACCGGAGATGATCGCCTCACGCTCGGAGGCGGAACGCAGCTCGCGGGCCTTCTGCTCCATGTCCTCGAGCAGCGTGTGCTCGATCTTCTTCATCTGCTCGATCTTGGTCGAGCTGTCGTCCACCCAGTCCTGGTACGAGCGCTTCGGCAGGTCGTCCAGGGCGTTCTGGGAGGCGAGGGCACGGCTGGCGTACTTGTCGCTGGCCGTGATCGTCGTGTTGTTCTCCTCGATGGGCTTGAGGAGAGCGGTGGCCTTGTCGGTGCCGTAGATGCTCCGGAAGCTGCGCAGCTCGGACTTCTGGCTCTCCAGCGCCGACTGCGCGTAGAGCCGGTCGTTCTCCGACAGGTCGCCGACCGTGGTGTTGTTCGCGGGGAGCGCCGCCGCCAGGACGGCGCGCTGCATCGACGCGTACTCCTTGGCGGAGGAGAAGGAGGCCAGGGCACGGGTGCGCTGGATCATCTCGGGGTTGCTGGTGGCCTCGGCCATGTCCTGGGAGAGGCTCAGCAGGTGCGTGACCAGGCGGTGGTAGGCCTCGACGGTCTGGGTCGAGTTGTTCTTGGCCTGGTAGGCGCTGGAGCGGATCTTCGACAGCTGTTCGAGGTCGCCGACCACGCCGACGAGGCTCTCGCGGACGCCCTGGAGCGAGCCGTCCTTGCTGGACGTGTCGATCTGCTCGGCGGAGTCGATGAAGTTGGTCTTGGCCCGGTCCGTCTTGTCCCGGTAGCCCTTGACCGTGTAGTCGCTCGCCTTGGAGCCGTGCGCCAGCGGACCGGAGGACAGGTCGCGCTCCTTCTGGAGCGCGTCGGCCAGCTCGGTGGCCTGCTTGGTCATGTCCGTCAGCAGCTTCATGTTGTCGAGCTGCTGGATTTCGTTCACGTTGTCGCTGATGCGCAGGGCGCCCAGCGAGGTGGCCGCCACCACGGGAAGCGCGAGCAGCGACACCAGGCGCGTGGAGATGCGCCAGTTGCGCAGGGCCACACGGGACCCCGGACCGCTCGGACCGCTGGGCGGCTTGACCGCCGGAGCGGCGGAGCCGGGGGACCCGGGAGGTGCCGACGCGCCGGAGCGCCCGGAGCGCTCTTGGCCGTCGCCGGACGGTGCCGGGCCCGGGTTCTGGGCGTGCTGGGGGGAGGGACTGCCGGCATTGGGGCCAGTCCCGCCGTGCGGCTCCGGCTCCGCCGAAGCACTGCCATCCCTCTTGAAACGTCCCTGCACTAGCGTCGCAACCTCTGGACCAGGCGCCCCTCCGCGTGAACGGAAAGACACGGTGTCGGCGTTTTAGGCGGCGCCCTGAATGCGCCCCCTGGGTCGTGAAGTGACCGGCGCTGGCTCCCCCTTCTCGCCGCACGCGACGCTCGTCGCGCCCCCTGTGCGCCGGCTCGATCCTGCGGCGGTCCGTGGAATTCCAGCACAGTGCCGGATCTCCAACAAGGGCCGAGCACTATGCCGTGAGGCACGTGACTGCACGTGAGTGCGGGATTACCGGACGTAGAAAGTGATTGCGTCCATAACGGACTTATGCGAGCGAGTCGCCCAGGTGGGAGCGGTGTCCCAGTCGCCATGATCAGGAGCGGAATGATGGCTTCAGGGGGTCAATGTCCGTTTCGTAGAGGTCGCCCACAAGCCTGAATTGACCGTTTTGCCTGTCACGTCGTGAGCAAACTCACATGCTGATCATGGGCTCTCCACCTCTCGGGGAGGGAATTGCATGTTTAGCCTGACGCTTTACAGGACGTAACACTTCGACAACCGCGCCTGCGCGAGGGGCCCGAGGTCCCGGCCGGGCGCCCGTAGACGACAAGGTCACGTACAACAGTGAAGACGACGATGATGTTCCGCAACATAGCCAACCCGCGGCGCACCACGCTGGCGCACCTCGAGGACGCCGACGCACTGCAGACGCCGCAGCAGCCGGAGCACTCCGTCGACCTCCCGTCCCAGACGGCCAATCCGCGCCGCACCATCCTGATGGAGGCCCCCGCCACGGCCTCCGTCGCGCAGTAGTACGCACACCGGCCGTAGATCACTCACCGCGGCCGCACACGGATCAAATGCGCGAAGTGCAGCCCCCTCACCGCGTTAGCCTGGAGCGTCAGACTCCAGCCGGCTCAAGTGAGGGGCGCAGGATCCCGTGCGCATCGCCAGGTTCTCCATCGACGGGAACGTCGCCTTCGGCGCGGTCGAGGGCGACAAGCCGGACGAGCTCGTCCTCGACATCATCAAGGGCATCCCGTTCGCGGACTTCGAGCTCTCCGGGACGAAGGTGCCGGTCAGCAAGGTCAGGCTGCTCCCGCCGGTGCTCCCGAACAAGGTCGTGGCCTTCGGCCGCAACTACGCGGAGCACGCGCGCGAACTGGGCCACGAGGTGCCCGACGCCCCGTTCGCCTTCTTCAAGCCCTCCACCTCGGTGATCGGCCCCGGTGACGAGATCCAGTACCCGTCCTTCTCCGAGGACCTGCACCACGAGGCCGAACTGGCCGTCGTCATCGGCCGTATGTGCCGCGAGGTCCCGCGCGAGCGCGTGGCCGACGTGATCTTCGGCTACACCTGCGCCAACGACGTCACCGCCCGCGATGTGCAGAAGCGCGAGAAGCAGTGGGCCCGGGCCAAGGGCTTCGACACCTCCTGCCCGCTCGGCCCCTGGGTGGAGACCGGCATCGACCTCGCCACCGCGTCCGACCTGACCGTCCAGCTCACGGTCAACGGCGAACAACGCCAGCTCGGCCGCACCAGCGAGATGATCCACCCCATCGAGGATCTGATCGTCAACATCTCCGAGGCCATGACGCTGCTCCCCGGCGACGTGATCCTCACGGGCACCCCGGCAGGCGTCGGGCCGCTCACCGTCGGCGACGAGGTCGCCGTCACCATCGAAGGCATCGGCACTCTCACCAACAAGGTTGTCAAGCGTGGCTAGCGCACCCGGCTCCCCCGTACGCGTCCGTTTCTGCCCCTCGCCCACCGGTAACCCTCATGTGGGCCTGGTCCGCACCGCCCTGTTCAACTGGGCGTTCGCCCGGCACCACCAGGGCACTCTGGTCTTCCGCATCGAGGACACCGACGCCGCCCGCGACTCCGAGGAGTCGTACAACCAGCTGCTCGACTCGATGCGCTGGCTGGGTTTCGACTGGGACGAGGGCCCCGAGGTCGGCGGCCCGCACGCGCCGTACCGCCAGTCGCAGCGCATGGACCTCTACGCCGACGTGGCGCAGAGGCTCCTCGCCGCCGGGCACGCGTACCACTGCTACTGCTCCCAGGAGGAGCTGGACACCCGCCGCGAGGCCGCCCGCGCCGCAGGCAAGCCGTCCGGCTACGACGGCCACTGCCGCGACCTCACGGCCGCGCGGGTCGAGGAGTACAAGGCCCAGGGCCGCACCCCGATCGTCCGCTTCCGGATGCCCGACGAGACGATCACCTTCACCGACCTGGTCCGCGGCGAGCTGACCTTCACGCCGGAGAACGTCCCGGACTACGGCATCGTCCGCGCGAACGGCGCCCCGCTGTACACGCTCGTCAACCCGGTCGACGACGCACTGATGGAGATCACCCACGTCCTGCGCGGCGAGGACCTGCTGTCCTCCACGCCCCGCCAGATCGCCCTCTACAAGGCGCTCATCGAGCTGGGCGTCGCCAAGGAGATCCCGCAGTTCGGCCACCTGCCGTACGTGATGGGCGAGGGCAACAAGAAGCTGTCCAAGCGTGACCCGCAGTCCTCGCTGAACCTCTACCGCGAGCGCGGCTTCCTCCCGGAGGGCCTGCTCAACTACCTGTCCCTGCTGGGCTGGTCGCTCTCCGCGGACCAGGACATCTTCACCATCGAGGAGATGGTGGCGGCCTTCGACATCGCGGACGTGAACCCCAACCCGGCCCGCTTCGACCTCAAGAAGTGCGAGGCGATCAACGCCGACCACATCCGCCTGCTGGATGTGAAGGACTTCACGGAGCGCTGCGCCCCCTGGCTCAGGGCCCCCTTCGCCCCCTGGGCGCCGGAGGACTTCGACGAGGCCAAGTGGCAGGCGGTCGCCCCGCACGCGCAGACCCGTCTGAAGGTGCTCTCGGAGATCACGGACAACGTGGACTTCCTGTTCCTCGCCGAGCCGGTCCTCGACGAGCCGTCCTGGACGAAGGCGATGAAGGAGGGCTCGGACGCCCTGCTCCGCACGGCCCGCGAAAAGCTGGAGTCGGCCGACTGGACTTCCCCCGAGTCCCTCAAGGAGGCCGTCCTGGCCGCCGGCGAGACCTACGGCCTCAAGCTCGGCAAGGCCCAGGCCCCGGTCCGCGTCGCCGTCACCGGCCGCACGGTCGGCCTGCCCCTGTTCGAGTCCCTGGAGATCCTGGGCAAGGAGAAGACCCTGGCCCGCATCGACGCGGCGCTGGTCAGGCTCACCGCAGGGTGACACCGGCCCGGTGAACTCACAGGAGGGCGGCTTCCGTCGGGGAGCCGCCCTCCTGCCGCCCGCGCCTCCCCTGCACCCACCCCGGTCAACGGAGAGACACGTCACGGCGCCGGGGGCTACCGTCGGATCATGAGCATCCGCGCCGTGGTCTGGGACGTAGACGACACCCTCTTCGACTACACCACCGCGGACCGCGTCGGCATGGGCGCGCATCTCGCCGCCGAGGGGCTGCTCGGTGGGTACGCCACCGTGGAGCAGGCGATCGCCCACTGGCGGGAGATCACCGACCAGCAGTGGGCGCGGTTCTCGGCGGGCGAGGTGACCTTCGAAGGTCAGCGCCGCGACCGCGTACGGGTGTTCCTCGGCGAGCAGCTCACCGACGCCGGGGCCGACGCCTGGTTCCGGCGCTACATGGCGCACTACGAGGCCGCCTGGGCCCTCTTCCCGGACGTCCTGCCCGCCCTGGACGCCCTCGCCGCCAGCCACCGGCACGCGGTGCTGTCCAACTCCAGCCTCACCGTCCAGGACCGCAAGCTGCGCACCCTCGGTGTGCACGACCGCTTCGAGGTCATCCTGTGCGCTGCCGAACTCGGCGTCTCCAAGCCCGAGGCCGGTGCCTTCCTGGCAGCCTGCGAGGCCCTGGAACTCGCACCGCACCAGGTCGCGTACGTCGGCGACCACCCTCAGATCGACGGGCGCGGTGCCGCCGACGCCGGGCTGCTGTCGGTGTGGATCGACCGCAACGGCCTGCAGGCCGGCGGTGATGCACCCACGGGCCCGCACCGGATCGTCTCCCTCGCCGAACTCCCTGCGGTCCTCGGCGCCGATACCCGTTTTGGAGCCCCGTCCACCTTCGGGTAATGTTCTTCCTGCGCCGCCGGAGAGCGGGCCGAAAGGCCGGGAACCGGAGGAGCGAACTAGAACAAGATCCCCGCAGGGGCTTGCGTTCCAGTGGCCTATGGTGTAATTGGCAGCACGACTGATTCTGGTTCAGTTAGTCTTGGTTCGAGTCCAGGTAGGCCAGCTCGCGGAGCTCATCCGCACTGCGGATGTCATCCGCTAAGCCCCCGTTGTGTAGCGGCCTAGCACGCTGCCCTCTCAAGGCAGTAGCGCCGGTTCGAATCCGGTCGGGGGTACTGATCTCGAACAACTCGGGATCGCTAGGGCCCCCGTTGTGTAGCGGCCTAGCACGCCGCCCTCTCAAGGCGGTAGCGCCGGTTCGAATCCGGTCGGGGGTACAAACTGGTCTAAACCACATTGGTCTATGGTGTAATTGGCAGCACGACTGATTCTGGTTCAGTTAGTCTTGGTTCGAGTCCAGGTAGACCAGCTCGGATCTGCGGTGCAGTACCAACGCTCGCAAGATCCTCGCCCCCGTTGTGTAGCGGCCTAGCACGCCGCCCTCTCAAGGCGGTAGCGCCGGTTCGAATCCGGTCGGGGGTACGTCATGAAGGCCCTTCGCTTCGGCGGAGGGCCTTTGTCGTGCCCGGGGCTCATTCGAAGCCGTACCGCCGCGACGACTCCTCCTCCTGGGCCAGCCGGTGCAGCGCCCGCATCGCCGGTTCATTGAGGATCGCCCCCAGGACGGCGAACTCGGTCTGCTCCGCCTGGGACGGGTGCGTCTCCATGAGGTCCAGGTCGAGTACGGCTGTCCGGTGCATCAACTCGGCGTACGGTACGAGTTGTTCGGCCCCCCAGCCATAGCCGAGCCGGCGGAAGGCGGCCACCGCCACCACCAGCGAGCGGTACGCGGGGGAGATGGTCGCGAGCCGCTTGGCGTTCTCCCAGCCGAGCCGGTCCAGCAGCACGTCGACCTCCTGGTGCGCGGCCCGGACGTACTCGTCGTCCTCGTCCGGCTCCGGCACCTGCGGCAGCGCCCAGAGCGCCGCGCCCAGGCGGATGGTACGGGGCAGGGAGTCGTCGTCCACATGCTCCAGCACCTCCCGGACCGTCGCCACCGGCACCCGGCCGATCTGGATCATCGCGCGCACCAGCCGCAGCCGCCGCAGGTGCTCCTCGTCGTACTCGGCGGTGGTCGCGTTGATCTGGCGGCCGGGCATCAACAGGCCTTCGCGCAGGTAGTACTTGATCGTCGCGGCGGACACACCGCTGTGTCTGCTCAGTTCGGCGAGCCGCATGTCTTGCGCCCCTTCTCGGATACCGGCACTATCCAATCATTGCCAGTCGGATAGCGCTGCTCGCCAACGAGGGGGGAAATGGCCATGGTGTCCCGTACGACGGCCGACGCGAAGGGCGATGTCGTCGTCCTGCTGATCGGTATGCGCATCAACCGCTTCTGGGCCGTCCATCTGTGGCTGCCGGTACTGCTCGGGATGTTCCGCATGCTGCGGGAGCTGGCGAAAGATCCCGCGCGGGGCCTGCTCAGCCGCGTCCTGCTGTCGGCCTCGCCCCGCACGTACTGCGTCGTGCAGTACTGGGAGTCCAAGGAGAAGCTGTACGCCTACGCGACCGCGCCGGACGCCTTCCACCACACGGCGTGGGCCGCGATCAACCGCAAGGAGCGCAGCGGGAAGCTGCGCGGGCAGGTGGGGATCTGGCACGAGACGTACGTCGTGCCGGAGGGCTCGTACGAGGCGATCTACGGGGACATGCCGGCCTTCGGCCTCGCGGCCGCGCATGGACAGATCCCGCTGGAGAAGCGGGGCCGGTACGCGAAGGACCGGCTCGCCTTCCGCTCGCCGCAGGAGGCGGCGGCCGAGAAGACCGGGTGACCAGGGGGGATCGGGGGAGCGGGGAGGGCCTGCCGCGGCGTTGAGGCGGGCTCTCCCTGCTGACGTCTCCCCATGGTCCCGGGTGTCAGCCGGTGCGGCGCAGCGCCTCGGAGAGGCGGGCGGCGGCGTCGATGACCGCCTGGGCGTGCATACGGCCCGGGTGGCGCGTCAGGCGCTCGATGGGGCCGGAGACCGATACGGCGGCCACCACGCGGTTGGACGGGCCGCGTACGGGCGCGGAGACGGACGCGACGCCCGGTTCCCGCTCGCCGATGGACTGGGCCCAGCCGCGGCGTCGTACCCCCGAGAGGGCGGTGGCCGTGAAGCGGGCGCCCTGCAGGCCCCGGTGCAGGCGCTCGGGCTCCTCCCAGGCCATCAGGATCTGCGCCGAGGAACCGGCCTTCATCGTGAGCGTCGAGCCGACCGGGACGGTGTCCCGAAGTCCGGACAGGCGCTCCGCCGCGGCGACGCAGATGCGCATGTCGCCCTGGCGGCGGTAGAGCTGGGCGCTCTCGCCCGTGACGTCCCGCAGATGCGTGAGCACCGGGCCCGCGGTCGCGAGGAGACGGTCCTCGCCGGCGGCCGCAGCCAGCTCCGCCAGGCGCGGGCCGAGAATGAAACGGCCCTGCATGTCGCGTGCCACCATACGGTGGTGCTCCAGGGCCACGGCCAGTCTGTGGGCCGTAGGTCGTGCCAGTCCGGTGGCCGCCACCAGTCCCGCGAGGGTGGCCGGTCCGGACTCCAGGGCGCTGAGGACAAGGGCTGCCTTGTCCAGAACGCCCACGCCGCTGCTGTTGTCCATGAAACGATACTCACGTCTCACTCTGTGAAACGCAAGTTCCTTTTTTCGTGAGACGCGCAACCCTTGTATGCACAGCGGCCCGCTGACCGAACGGGCCGGATGACGGACGCCCGTGAACTGGGGCCGGGTGCCGTCTCCTCAAGATCTCTAGTTGGGCCGGTGGACGTTTGCCGGCCGGAGGGAAAGCGATGGGTAGGACACTCGCGGAGAAGGTCTGGGACGACCACGTCGTCCGGCGCGCCGAGGGCGAGCCCGACCTCCTCTTCATCGATCTCCACCTCCTGCACGAGGTGACCAGCCCGCAGGCCTTCGACGGCCTGCGCAAGAGCGGCCGCCCGGTGCGCCGTCTCGACCTCACCATCGCGACCGAGGACCACAACACCCCGACCCTCGACATCGACAAGCCGATCGCGGACCCGGTCTCCCGGGTCCAGCTGGAGACGCTGCGCAAGAACGCCGCCGAGTTCGGCGTACGGCTGCACCCGCTGGGCGACGTCGAGCAGGGCGTCGTGCACGTCGTCGGCCCGCAGCTGGGTCTGACCCAGCCCGGCATGACGGTCGTGTGCGGTGACTCGCACACCTCCACGCACGGCGCCTTCGGCGCGCTGGCGTTCGGCATCGGCACCTCGCAGGTCGAGCACGTGCTGGCCACCCAGACGCTGCCGCTGGCCCGTCCGAAGACCATGGCGATCACGGTCGACGGCGAACTGCCCGAGGGTGTCACGGCCAAGGACCTGATCCTGGCGATCATCGCCAAGATCGGTACCGGCGGCGGCCAGGGCTACATCCTGGAGTACCGCGGCTCCGCCATCGAGAAGCTCTCGATGGAGGCCCGGATGACCATCTGCAACATGTCGATCGAGGCCGGCGCCCGCGCGGGCATGATCGCCCCCGACGAGACCACCTTCGAGTACATCAAGGGCCGCGCCCACGCCCCGGAGGGCGAGGACTGGGACGCCGCGGTCGCGTACTGGAAGACGCTGAAGACGGACGAGGACGCCGAGTTCGACGCCGAGGTCGTCATCGACGCCGCTTCGCTGTCGCCGTTCGTCACCTGGGGCACCAACCCGGGCCAGGGCGCGCCGCTTTCGGCGTCCGTCCCCGACCCGGCTTCGTACGAAGACGCTTCGGAGCGCCTCGCCGCCGAAAAGGCCCTGGAATACATGGGGTTGGAGGCCGGACAGGCGCTGCGCTCCATCAAGGTGGACACCGTCTTCGTAGGCTCCTGCACCAACGGTCGCATCGAGGACCTGCGCGCCGCGGCCGCGATCGTCGAGGGCCGCAAAGTCGCCGACGGCGTACGGATGCTGGTCGTCCCGGGCTCCGCGCGGGTCGGTCTGCAGGCCGTCTCCGAGGGGCTGGACGTGGTCTTCAAGGAGGCCGGCGCCGAATGGCGGCACGCGGGCTGCTCGATGTGCCTGGGCATGAACCCCGACCAGCTGGCCCCGGGTGAGCGCTCCGCGTCCACCTCCAACCGCAACTTCGAAGGCCGACAGGGCAAGGGCGGTCGTACGCACCTGGTGTCGCCGCAGGTCGCCGCCGCGACGGCGGTCCTGGGCCACCTGGCCTCCCCGGCCGACCTGTCCGACGCCGAGACCCGTACGCCCGCTGGAGTCTGAGAGTCATGGAAGCATTCACCACGCACACCGGCCGGGCCGTCCCGCTGCGCCGCTCCAACGTCGACACCGACCAGATCATCCCTGCTCACTGGCTCAAGAAGGTCACGAGGGACGGTTTCGAGGACGGGCTGTTCGAGGCCTGGCGCAAGGACGAGACCTTCATCCTCAACCGCCCCGAGCGGCAGGGCGCCACGGTCCTGGTCGCCGGCCCCGACTTCGGCACCGGCTCCTCCCGTGAGCACGCCGTGTGGGCGCTGCAGAACTACGGCTTCAAGGCCGTGATCTCCTCCCGCTTCGCCGACATCTTCCGCGGCAACTCGCTGAAGAACGGCCTGCTCACGGTCGTTCTGGAGCAGAAGATCGTGGACGCGCTGCAGGAGCTCTCCGAGAAGGACCCGCAGGCCGAGATCACCGTCGACCTGGAGGCCCGCGAGGTGCGCGCCGAGGGCATCACCGCATCCTTCGAGCTGGACGAGAACTCCCGCTGGCGGCTGCTGAACGGGCTGGACGACATCTCCATCACCCTCCAGAACGAGGCCGACATCGCCGCGTACGAGGCCAAGCGCCCGTCGTACAAGCCGCGGACGCTCAAGGTCTGATCCGGAGCCCCTGAGCAGGTCGGGTTTCGGCCACCTGAACACCCCCTCTGTACCCCCGATCAGCCCGATCGGGGGTACAGCCGTGTCCGGGCCCAAGTGACCTCGGGCGCGCTCGGGCCCGTTCCCAACTTCCCACGTTACGACGGTTGTTGCCGGGGTAGCCGAGTTGTGAAGACGCGACTTCCGCCGAAGCCCGGAAGGCCGTTTGAGGCATCAGTTGCGACCCCCGCAGGCGACAACTCGCCCCAGATGGCACAATCTGTGCATGGAACACGACGGCCAACTCGAGCTCTATGCGGCAGTCGCGGACCAACTGAAGGAAGCGCACTCAAGGGTGCGCGCACTGCAAGTCCCGGAGGGCGTACGGATGGCGCTGACCCGGAAGCTGCTGGTCATTACGGCCGCGGCCAAGCACGATCTCGCCGACGCGGCAAGGCGGCTGGAGGCGTTCACCGTGGACCTCGACGAGGGTCGATTCCCCGAAGAGGACCGCTGAACGCGTTCGAGACAGCCGAGTTCGTTGCGGCGCACGGGTGATTAGCCCGTTTCGTGTTTGATTTGCGGTATATATCTGCCTAACGTGCGAAAAAGCTTGAACACTTTCGTTCGGGCAATGTCTCCGAAGGGGAAGACGTGAACAAGGCGCAGCTCGTAGAAGCGATTGCCGACAAGCTGGGCGGCCGACAGCAGGCCGCCGAGGCTGTCGACGCGGTCCTGGACGCCATCGTCCGCGCGACCGTCGCCGGGGACCGGGTCTCGGTCACCGGCTTCGGTTCGTTCGAGAAGGTCGACCGTCCGGCCCGCTACGCCCGCAACCCGCAGACCGGCGAGCGGGTTCGGGTCAAGAAGACCTCCGTGCCGCGCTTCCGCGCGGGCCAGGGCTTCAAGGACCTGGTGAGCGGCTCGAAGAAGCTCCCGCGCGGCGGCGAGGTCGCCGTCAAGAAGGCGCCCAAGGGCAGCCTGACCGGTGGCGCTTCGGCGACCGTGAAGAAGGCGGCCGCGAAGAAGACCACCAAGGCGGCCACCGCCAAGAAGACCACGGCGAAGAAGGCGACGGCGAAGAAGACGACGCCCGCCGCCAAGAAGACGACCGCGAAGAAGACGACGGCCACGAAGACCACCGGCGCCGCCAAGACCACCGCGGCGAAGAAGAGCACCGCCAAGACGGCGACCGCCAAGAAGGCCCCGGCGAAGAAGGCGACGGCCAAGAAGGCCCCCGCCAAGAAGTCGGCCGCCCGCAAGACCACCACCGCCAAGACGGCCACGGCCCGCAAGAGGTAAGAGGTAAGGGCACAGGGGCACTCACGCGCCGGGCCGGACTCCGCATCGGAGTCCGGCCCGCGGCGTGTTTTCGGGGGCAAATGGTGTGGTCAGAGGGTCTGGAGTGTCACCAGGGTGATCCGGAGGCTGTCTTTGCCGCCCTCCGTCTCGATGCGGACCCGCTGCCCGGGGCGCAGCAGCCGCAGGCCGCCCGCGTCGAACGCCGGTGCGTCGAAGGGCACCGGGGTGCCGTCGTCCAGCAGCACGCTGCCGGTTCTTGTCTCGGCGTCGTACGTGTATGCGGTGGCTTGCATGGCGGTCAGCCTAATGCGGGCCGGTGCGGGTCTCGTCGTTGGGCTTGCGGCTTGTTTCCGGGTGCGGGTGATTCGTGGCTGGTCGCGCCCACGCGGCGGAGCCGCATATCGGCACAGCCCCGCGCCCCTTTGGGGCGCCAGCCGCGCCCTGCGGGCAATCGTGCCGCCCAGGGCGGCACGGGTGGGCGCAGACGGCACCTCTAAGCGAGCAGCGCCGACACCGCCGCCGTATATCGCCCCACCCCCAGCGTCAGCGCCGCGCGCAAGTCGGCGCCCGTGTCCACGTCCTGGCGTACGGAATCCACGTCCCCGAGCGCGAGCTCCACGGCCCCGGACGCCCGGTGCCGGGCACGGGAATCCGGGCCGAATGCCGGGAGCAATTCCTGGGCGGTGGCTGCGGCCAGCAGCGTCGTGCCGATTGCGGCCGCGTCGGCGAGGAAAGCACGGGGGAATTCCGTGGCCGCGTCAAGGACGCGGGACAATTCCAGGGGCCGCAGCGCCGGGAGATCGGCGTTCAGGGCTGCGACGGGGCTGCCGGGCCGTGCCGCGCGTACGGCGGTCACGCCGTGCGTCAGGGCCGCGTTGAGGCCGCCCCGGGGCTCGTCGGGAACGATCCGGGCGCCCAGCGCGGCGAGCTCGCGGCCGGCCAGGGCGTCGTCCGTGACGACCGCCACATCCCCGACCGCGGGGCAGGCCAGCGCCGCCGCGACGGTGTCCTGGGCGAAGGCGAGGGCGAGTCCGGGGCGCAGCCCGTCGGCCGCGGTGTCCGAGAGCCTGCTCTTGGCGCGCGTCAGGGGTTTCAGGGGTATGACCAAGGTCCACAGCACCGGCGTTCCGTCCCTCTCTTGTCGCGGCCATTGTCACTCAGCCGTCACCTCGACCATCTGGCGGTCGCGTCGTCGGGGCGTACCGTGTTCTCGACAGACCGGCGGCCTGGGGCGACACTTGTGCGGCCCCCTAGGCCCTAGAGGAAGGTGTCCGCGTGCCCCGCCGCAGAATCGGCTTCTGGTACCGCTTCGCAGCGGTGCTCTGCAAACCGCCACTGGTGGTTCTGATCAAGCGGGACTGGCGCGGAATGGAGCACATTCCGGCCGAGGGCGGATTTATCACCGCGGTGAACCACAATTCCCATGTGGACCCCTTCGCCTATGCGCACTATCAGTACAACACCGGACGGGTTCCGCGATTCCTGGCGAAGAGCGGCCTTTTCAAGAAGGGATTCGTCGGAGCCGCGATGCGCGGCACCGGACAGATCCCCGTCTACCGCGAGACCACGGATGCGCTGAGCGCATTCCGCGCCGCGATCGAGGCCGTGGAACGCGGCGAGTGCGTCGCCTTCTACCCGGAGGGCACCATCACCCGGGACCCCGCGCAGTGGCCCATGACGGGCAAGACGGGTGCCGCCCGCGTCGCCCTGACCACCAAGTGCCCGGTGATTCCCGTGGCTCAGTGGGGCGCCAACGAACTGCTGCCGCCGTACGCCAAGAAGCCCAGCCTCCGCCCGCGCAAGACCCACCACGTGCTCGCGGGACCGCCCGTCGACCTCTCGCGCTTCTACGACAAGGAGATGACCCCGGACCTCCTGAAGGAGGCGACCGAGGTCATCATGGCCGCCATCACCCGCCAGCTGGAGGAGATCCGCGGCGAGAAGGCGCCCGAGACGCCGTACGACCCGCGCCGGGAGCGGATCGAGCAGCGGCGCAGGACGCACGAGCAGAAGCAGGTCCAGGAGAGGGCCGGACAGGAAGAGGGGCAGGGTACGTGAGCAAGCCCGTCAAGGCGGCCGTCTTCGGCACCGGTTCGTGGGGCACCGCGTTCGCCATGGTGCTCGCCGACGCGGGGTGCGAGGTGACTCTGTGGGGCCGGCGAGCCGAACTCGCGGACGCGGTCAACTCCACCCGGACGAACCCCGACTACCTCCCCGGTGTCGAACTCCCGGACAACGTACGGGCGACGGCGGACGCCGCCGAGGCGGCCCGCGGCGCCGACTTCACGGTCCTCGCGATCCCCTCGCAGACGCTGCGCGGCAACCTCGCCGAGTGGGCGCCGCTGCTGGCGCCCGACACGACCCTCGTCTCCCTCATGAAGGGCGTCGAACTCGGTTCCGCCATGCGGATGAGCGAGGTGATCGAGGACGTCGCCAAGGTGGGCGCCGACCGGATCGCCGTCGTCACCGGGCCCAACCTCGCGCGGGAGATCGCCGCCCGGATGCCGGCCGCGGCCGTCGTCGCCTGCACCGACGAGGCGGTCGCCCAGCGGCTCCAGGCCGCCTGCCACACGCCGTACTTCCGGCCGTACACGAACACGGACGTGGTCGGCTGCGAACTCGGCGGTGCCGTCAAGAACGTCATCGGCCTCGCCGTCGGCATCGCGGACGGCATGGGCCTCGGCGACAACGCCAAGGGCTCGCTCATCACCCGCGGCCTCGCCGAGACCACCCGGCTCGGCGTCGCACTGGGCGCCGACCCGCTGACCTTCTCCGGACTCGCGGGCCTGGGCGACCTGGTGGCGACCTGCTCCTCGCCGCTGTCGCGCAACCACACCTTCGGCACCAACCTCGGCAAGGGCATGACCCTGCAGGAGACCATCGCGGTCACCAAGCAGACCGCCGAGGGCGTCAAGTCCTGTGAGTCCGTGGCGGATCTGGCCCGCCGGCACGGCGTGGAGATGCCCATCACCGAGACCGTCGTGGACATCGTGCACGAGGGCAAGCCTCCGGTGGTCGCCCTCAAGGAGCTGATGTCGCGCAGCGCGAAGCCCGAGCGACGCTGAGCGAACCTGCTGAGTCGACGCTGTATCGGGGCTCTACCAACGGGTACGCTCAACGCGATATGAGCACCGAGAACCTCCCCCAGAGCCCTGAGCAGCCGCCTCGCAAGCCGCGCGTGGCCGTCGTGTTCGGCGGGCGCAGCTCCGAACACGGGATCTCCGTGGTCACCGCCGGCGCCGTCCTCAAGGCCATCGACCGGACCAAGTACGACGTCCTGCCGATCGGCATCACACGGGACGGCCGCTGGGCCCTCACCGCCGACGAGCCCGAACGCATGGCGATCACCGACCGCCGCACCCCCGAGGTCGAGGACGTGGCCGAGTCGGGCGAGGGCGGTGTGGTGCTCCCCCTGGACCCCGGCAACCGCGAAGTCGTCGTCAGCGAGCCCGGATCGGTGCCCAAGGCGCTCGGCGAGGTCGACGTCGTCTTCCCCGTCCTGCACGGCCCCTACGGCGAGGACGGCACCCTGCAGGGCCTGCTGGAGCTCTCCGGCGTCCCGTACGTGGGTTCGGGCGTGCTCGCCTCGGCCGTCGGCCAGGACAAGGAGTACATGAAGCGGGTGTTCACCTCCTTCGGGCTCAAGGTCGGCCCGTACGTCGTGATCCGGCCCCGCGAGTGGGAGCAGGACGAGTCGGCCGCCCGCAAGAAGATCGTCGACTTCGCCGGCGAGCACGGCTGGCCGCTCTTCGTGAAGCCCGCGCGCGCGGGCTCGTCGATCGGCATCACCAAGGTCGACGACATCGCCGGCCTGGGCGACGCGATCGCCGAGGCCCAGCGGCACGACCCGAAGATCCTCGTGGAGGCGGCGCTGCGGGGCCGTGAGATCGAGTGCGGGGTGCTGGAGTTCGCGGACGGTCCGCGGGCGAGCGTGCCCTCCGAGATCCCCCCGCCGGACGCGCACGCGTACTACGACTTCGAGGCGAAGTACATCGACTCGACCCCGGGGATCGTGCCGGCGCCGCTGACGCCCGAGGAGACCGCCGAGGTACAGCGGCTCGCGGTGGACGCCTTCGAGGCCGCGTCCTGCGAGGGCCTGGTGCGCGCGGACTTCTTCCTCACCGAGGACGGCGAGTTCGTGATCAACGAGATCAACACCATGCCCGGGATGACCCCCATCTCGATGTACCCGCAGATGTGGCAGGCGACCGGCATCAGCTACCCCGAGCTGGTGGACAAGCTCATCCAGGCGGCCCTGCGCAGGTCAACGGGCTTGCGCTGAAGCGCCCCGACAGGGGCGCGGGGAACTGCGCGAGCAACCATGCACGGCCCGCAGTCAACGAATGACGTGTACGCCAATGGCGACTAGTCGGCAATACCCACCGGCACCGCCTTCTTGATGGCAGGCGCCAGATCAACCAACGGCGCCATGCCATCCCCGGCCCGCCCCGCAGGGATACTCACCTCGACATACCCCTTCCGCAGCGTCGAGGTGAAGCGGAAGGACCCGTCCTTCTGCTTCTGCAACAGCCACCCGACGCCGTTCACCTCGACCCCGTCGGCCTCGGGATCACTCATCTCCGCGGGCCGCGGAACACCACAGCGCAGTATGATCGCCGGGTTCCCCCAGCCCGCGGTCAGCGGGGACGCGGGCTCGGGATCCCGGCGACCGAGACCGTCGACCTTGGCCGGCAGTACCTTGTCCAGGCTCCGGCACAGCGCAGCGACCTTCGCCCCCGGCGAGGGAACCGCCGCCGACGCGCTGTCGTCTGCTGATGAGCAGCCCGCGGCGGCGATCAGCAGGACGAGTACGGGCAGCCCGGCAGGAACAGGGCGGCGGCGACTGAAAAAGTTCACCGGCCAAGGGTAGACGGGGGCTACAGATGGACGACCGGGCAGGTCAGGGTACGGGTGATGCCGTCCACTTGCTGGACCTTCGCGACCACCATGCGGCCGAGGTCGTCCACGGTGTCGGCCTGGGCCCGCACGATCACGTCATAAGGTCCTGTCACGTCCTCGGCCTGGATGACTCCAGGGATCTTGCTGATCGTCTCGGCGACGGTCGACGCCTTGCCGACCTCCGTCTGGATCAGGATGTACGCCTGTACCACGGAACCTCCAGGGCGGCCACGAGGATCATGTGGGGAAAAGGAACGCCACGGTATCGCGTCGCCGCTCGCCGCGGGGAGACCTGCGCAGGCCGGGGCTTGCGCGCCGGGGTGCGGGCACGGCAAAGGTTGACGGTCACCTCGACCGTATCGAGGACACTGATGACGCGCGACCGGGCACGGCCAGGGACAGAAGGGGAGCAAGGGCAATGAAGGGCACTGTTGGTGAGCTCGGGGAGTTCGGGCTCATCAGGGAGCTCACCTCCCGTCTCACCACCACCCCGGCGGTCCGGGTCGGCCCCGGCGACGACGCCGCGGTGGTGGCCGCACCCGACCGCCGGGTCGTGGCCAGCACCGACATCCTCCTGGAGGGACGGCACTTCCGCCGCGACTGGTCCACCGCCTACGACGTCGGACGTAAGGCCGCTGCGCAGAACCTCGCGGACATCGCCGCCATGGGTGCCGTACCGACCGCACTGCTGCTCGGCCTGGTGGTGCCCGCCGAACTCCCGGTGACCTGGCCGAGCGAGCTGATGGACGGCATCCGCGACGAGTGCCAGGTCGCGGGCGCGTCCGTGGTCGGCGGGGATGTCGTACGAGGCGACACGATCGTGGTGTCGATCACCGCGCTCGGCGATCTGCGCAACCAGGAACCGATCACCCGGGGCGGCGCCCAGCCCGGCGACCTGGTCGCGGTGACCGGCTGGCTCGGCTGGTCCGCCGCCGGTTACGCGGTGCTCTCCCGGGGCTTCCGCTCACCGCGCGCCTTCGTGGAGGCCCATCGGCGCCCGGAGCCGCCGTACCACGCGGGCCCGGCGGCCGCGGGGCTCGGCGCGACCGCGATGTGCGACGTCAGCGACGGGCTGATCGCCGACCTGGGGCACATCGCCGAGGCCAGCAAGGTCCGTATCGACATCCGTTCCGGCGCGATCGACATCCCCTCCCAGATGAACGACATCGGGCAGGCCGTCGGTGTCGACCCCATGCAGTGGGTGCTGACCGGGGGAGAGGACCACGCGATCGTGGCGACCTTCCCGCCGGACGTGAAGCTGCCGGCCCGCTGGAAGGTGATCGGCGAGGTGCTCAACCCCTCGGCGCTGCCCCAGGTGACGGTGGACGGGGCGCCGTGGACCAGCAAGGGCGGCTGGGACCACTTCGGGGACATCGAGTCATGAGCACCCCGCCCAGGGTGCTGACGGTCGCGGGCTCCGACTCCGGCGGCGGGGCCGGGATCCAGGCCGACTTGAAGACGATGCTCGCGCTCGGCGTGCACGGCATGAGTGTCGTCACGGCGGTCACCGCGCAGAACTCCCTCGGCGTGCAGGGGGCTTGGGAGCTGCCGGTGGCGGCCGTGCGGGCCCAGTACCGCAGCGTGGTCGACGACATCGGCGTACAGGCGGTCAAGACCGGGATGCTGGCCTCGGCGGAACTCGTCGAGACGGTGGCCGAGTTGATCGCCGCGACCGATGCCCCCGCGGTCGTCGACCCGGTCGGCATCTCCAAGCACGGGGACTCGCTGCTGGCGGCCTCCGCGCTGGAGTCCGTACGCACGAAGCTGCTGCCCGCGGCGACCGTCGCGACGCCGAACCTCGACGAGGTGGCGCAACTCGCCGGGGTGCACGTCGGGTCGGAGTCGGATCTGCGCGAGGCGGCGGCGGCCGTGCTGTCGTACGGGCCGCGCTGGGTGCTCATCAAGGGCGGTCATCTGCCCGGCGAGGCCGTCGACCTGCTCACCGACGGCTCCGAGGAGCACTGGCTGCGCGCCCCGCGGCACGACAACCGGCACACGCACGGCACGGGCTGCACCCTCGCGTCGGCGATCGCGTCGCAGCTCGCGAAGGGGCAGTCCGTGCCTCAGGCGGTGGCGGCGGCCAAGGAGTACGTCACCGGGGCGATCGCGGCCGGGTTCGCACTCGGCGGCGGGATCGGGCCCGTGGACCACGCCTGGGCGCTCAGAACGGGTACTCCCTCAGCTTGATGTCCGTGGCCGCCTTCTCGGTCATCCGCTTGAAGAAGCGGGCCATCGGACGGGAGGCGAGAATCCGGTACATGCGGTCCCGGCTGCGGATGCGCCGCTCGGTCGCCGGGGCGAAGAACGGGCCCGCGTTCCCGGAGATCTTCTGGCAGCCCTTGGCGAAGTCCCGGATCCGGGTCTCGTACTCCGCGAAGGCGGTGCGGAAGTCGCCGTCCGCGAGGGCGAGTTCACCGGCGAGGACGTACGCGCCGACGATCGCCACGCCCGTCCCCATGCCGCCCATGGTCGCCCCGTACCCGGCGTCGCCGAGCAGAGCCACGCGCCCCTTGGTGAGGCGGTCGACGTGGATCTGGGCGATGGCGTCGAAGTACAGGTCGTCGGTCTGTTCGAGGGTCTTGAGGATCGTCGGCCCCTCCCAGCCCAGTCCGGCGAAACGCTCCAGGAGGATCCGCTTCTGCGCGGTGACGTCCCGGCGGTCGTAGCGCAGTTCCTCGGACCGGAAGACCAGCAGCGCCCCGGCGCGGTCCGGGTCGCCGTCGTAGTTGCCGACGACGACCGCGCGGCCGGGCTCGCTGTAGACCCGGCCGGTGCGGTCGAGGCCCAGGTGGTTGGGGACGTCGAAGCCGGCCACGTAGTGGTCGAAGAAACGCAGGTAGCGGGATTCGTCGCCGAAGACCAGCCGACGGGTGTGGGAGTGCAGCCCGTCCGCCCCGACGACCAGGTCGAAGCGGCGCGGCGCGCCCCGCTCGAAGGTGACGTCGACGCCCTGCGGGTCCTCGGCGAGGGTGGCGATCGAGTCGCCGAAGACGTACTCGACGTCGCCCTTCGTCCGCTCGTACATGATCCGCGCGAGCTCGCCGCGGAAGATCTCCACGTCCCCGCTCATCAGGTCCGCGGGCAGGTCCACGCGCGGGCTGCCGTCCGCGTCGACGACTGTCTGGCGGCCCATGTGGGTCTGGCGGGCGTGGATCTCGTCCCAGATGCCCATGGAGGTGAGGACCTTGCGGTGGACGTGGCCGCGGAAGTCGACCGCGAATCCGCCGCCGCGCAACTCGGGGGCCTTCTCGACGACGGTCACCCGGGCGCCGAGACGGGCCAGGTCGAGGGCGAGGGCGGGGCCGGCGACGCTCGCGCCGGAGACCAGGACGCTGAGGTTGCTGAGGTTCTTCGTCATGCCGTGAGCTTCGGCGGGGGCGCTGACCGCCCGCCTACCGTTCGATGACCGCCGCTGACCGCAGGGTCCGGCCCCGCTCGAAGGCCGCCGCGTACTCCTGGGCCGACAGCTCGGCGCGGGCGTGCCGTTCGGTGCGTACGACGTCCGGGGCGCCCGTGTCCGGGGCGCCCCGCAGGCCCGTCGCCGCGCCCAGCAGGACGGCCGCCCGTTCGGCCGACCCGGCGACGGACGCCAGCGCCTCGGCCACCTCGGCGAGTTCGAGATCGCCGGGTCCCTCGGCGGCGAGTCCGGCGGCCTGCCGGAACCAGTCGCGGGCCTCCTCAACATCCCCCTCGGCGCTGGCCGTGCGGCCGAGACCGATGAGGATCCGTGCGCTCTCACCGACGCTGAACCAGTTCGCGGCGCAGGTCTCCAGAGCTGCTTCGTACTGTTCACGCGCGCGTGCCGTGTCCCCGGCCAGCCGGGCCGCGTCACCGAGGCCGCGCCGGGCGGCGGCCATCTTGTCGGGCAGACCGGCGTCACGGGCGAGCGTCAGCGCCTGCCCGAAATGGATCTCGGCACCGGCCGTGTCGCCCTGGTGCAGCAGCACGGCGCCCCGGGTGCGCAGCAGGTCGGCGGTCTCCTCGGGGGCCGCCACCTCCCGCATGTGCGCCAGACCCTCGTCGATCAGCTCCAGGGCGCGCCGCGCGTCCCCGCGCGCGAGGGCGAACATGCCGAGCGGATCGAGGCAGTTGGCCATCCCCCAGCGGTCGCCCGTCCTCCGGAACGCGTCCAGCGCCCGGGCGAAGCTCTGCTCGGCCTCCCGCGGCCGGCCCGCGAACCGCTCCTGGAAGCCCAGGCCCACCTCCAGCAACGCGCGAGCCCAGGGATCCTCGCCGGCCAGGGCGACGGCCCGGTCGTTGCTCGCGGGCCGGGGGCCGACCGCCAGCGACCACAGCATGAGGATGTACGGCAGCCGCAGCGGGCCCTCGTACGCGGTCAGGAGGGCGTCCACGCGCGCGACGAGCCCGTCGCGGCCGACAGCGTCCTCGCCGTCGCCCAGGAGCACGTTGATCGCACACAGCACGTACTCCTCCGTCAGCCCCGGAGGCGGTGCGTCCCCGACGGCGGCCAGCAGTTCCCGTGCCGACGCCACCTGTTCGCCGTGCAGTCCGCGCAGGCGCCAGAAACACGACAGGACGGCCATCAGCCGCAGGGCGTCCCCGGGGCCGTGGCGCACGAGGTGGCGGAGCGCGGCGTCCAGGTTGTCGTGCTCGGCGGACAGCCGCTCCAGCCACGGCAGTTGCCCGCCGGCCCGGATGTTCGGCTCCGCCTCCTCGGCCAGCCGCAGGAAGTACGCGGCGTGCGCGTCGGCGAGGCCGCCCGGGTCCGTCAGGTCCTCCGCGGCGAACGCCCTGATCGTCTCCAGCATCCGGTAGCGTCCCTCGGCCACCTCCACGAACGACTTCTCGACCAGCGAGGCCAGGACGTCCTCGGGGTACGGCAGCGCGCACACCGCCTCGACCGCCTCCAGCGTCGCACCCCCGGAGAACACCGTCAGCCGGCGCGCCAGCTCCCGCTCCTCCTCGTCCAGCAGGTCCCAGCTCCACTCCACGACGGCGCGCAGGGTGCGGTGCCGGGGTGCCTTGGAGCGGTCGCCCCGGGACAGTACGCGGAACCGGTCGTCCAGGCGGTCCGCCAGCTCGTCCGGGGTCAGGGTGCGCAGCCGGGCCGCCGCCAGCTCGATGGCGAGCGGGAGCCCGTCGAGGGCGGCGCAGATGCCGTCCACGCGCGCGTGGGCCTCGAATCCGGGGCGTACGGCCCGGGCCCGGTCGACGAAGAGCCGTACCGCGGGTTCCGGCGGCAGCGGCGGCACGGGGACCAGCACCTCGCCGGTGATCCCCAGGGACTCGCGGCTGGTGGCGAGGACGCGCACGCCGGGGCACGAGCCGAGCAGCAGCGCGGCGATCCGGGCGGCCTCCTCGACCAGGTGCTCGCAGTTGTCGAGCACGAGAAGCAGCTCGCGCTCCTCCAGCGCGGCCAGCAGCCGGTCCGTGCTGTCGGCCGTGGCCGTGCGGAAGCCCTCACGCACGCCGAGCGCGGTGAGGACGGCGTACGGGATCTGCTTGCCGTCCGTGAGCGGGGCCAGCTCGACGAATCGGACATCGGCGTGCCGGTTCGCCGCCTCGATCGCCAGCCGTGTCTTGCCCGCACCGCCCGGGCCGGTGAGCGTGACCAGGCGAGCCTCGGCCAGGAGACCGGCGATCCGGGTGAGTTCGCCCTCGCGGCCCACGAAACGGGTCAGCTGGACCGGGAGGCGGCGGCGCTCGGGTCCGTCGCCCTGAAGCAGCTCCAGGTGCAGCGCGGACAGTTCGGGCGAGGGATCGGCGCCCAGTTCGTCGGCGAGGGTGCGCCGGGCGTCCTCGTACACCGTGAGCGCCTCGGCGGGCCGCCCGCCCGCGTGCAGTGCCCGCATCAGCTGCCCGTACAGGCGCTCGCTCAGCGGGTGCGCGGACAGCAGCGTCCGCAGCTCCGGTACGAGTTCCGGGCCGCCGCCGAGCGCCAGGTCCGCCTCGATCCGGTCCTGTACGGCGGCCAGCCTGAGCTCCTCGAGCCGGGCGGCCTCGGCGTGCGCGTCCGGGAGGTCGGGCAGTGCGGGGCCGCGCCACAGGGCGAGTGCCTCCCTGAGGTGTGCGGCGGCCTGCCGGTGATCACCGGCAACCGTGCGTGCCTGCGCGGCCAGCTGTTCGAAGCGGAGGGCGTCGACCGTGTCGGGAGCGGTGGCGATGCGGTAGCCGGTGGGGGTCGCCTCGATCTCCGCGTGCGGGGCCAGACGCCGGCGCAGACGGGAGATCTGTGACTGGAGGGCGTTGGCGGCTCCCGCGGGCGGCTCGGCGCCGTACAAACCGTCGATCAGCCGGCCCGTGGAGACCGACCGGCCGGCGTCGAGCAGCAGGAGGGTCAACAGGGCGCGGGGGCGGGGCCCTCCGGGGTCGACGGGGGCGCCGTCGTCGGTGCGTGCCTCCAGGGGGCCCAGGATGCCGAAGCGCATGCGCCCAGCTTGTCAGGTCCGCCGTCTTGTCAGGTACAGCAAAAAGCCGGCCCACCCTGAGGTGGACCGGCTCAGTGCAGCGAACCAGCAGTGGCCGCGCGCTTAGCTGTGCGTCAGCGCGAGACCTTGCCGGCCTTGATGCACGAGGTGCAAGCGTTCACGCGCTTCGGCGTCCCGCCGACCACGGTACGGACGCGCTGGATGTTCGGGTTCCAGCGACGGGACGTACGGCGGTGCGAGTGCGAGATGTTGTTGCCGAAGCCCGGCCCCTTGCCGCAGACGTCGCAGTTGGCAGCCACGGGTCACTCCAAAGACTTCAGATGCACTTACGGTTGGATCCCGGCATGCCGGGATCGAGATCGCAGGATCAGAGATCTGAGTGGCGGTGCCAGGGGAATGGCCCGATGTGGATCGGGCAACCGGAGCAGCATACAACGACTGCGCCAGTACAACGAAACTACCATGGCTGATCAGGGCTCCGCTCCCGGCCCTCTTCCGGTGGTCACCCGCTCCGGGTCTACGCTGCGTCCAGTCCGGATCCTGAGGAGGCGCAGGTGGCGCAGGTGCCGCAGACATTCTTCGATGCTCTCGCGGTGCGCACCTGGTGCGGCCTCGCGCTGGAGGCGCTCGGCCGTGCGCGCGAGGAGATCGACGCGATCAACGTCTACCCCGTGGCCGACGGGGACACCGGCACCAACCTGTATCTGACCGTGGAGTCCGCCGTCGGGGCGGTGGAGGCCGTCTTCGCCGGGCATGAGGTGGACTCCGGGGTCGCCGGGAAGCCTTCGCTGGCCGAGGCCGCGAGCGCGATGGCGCACGGGGCGCTGATAGGCGCCCAGGGGAACTCCGGGACGATTCTCGCGCAGCTGCTACGCGGCATGGCGCAGGTGCTGGCCGCCGAGGGTGGGACGCCTCACACCGACGGCTCCGGCCTCCGGCTCGCCCTGCGGCACGCGGCCGACTCCGCCCGCCAGGCCGTCGCGCACCCGGTCGAGGGGACGGTCCTGTCGGTGGCCTCCGCGGCCGCCGACGCGGCCATGGGAGCCGAGGGCGACTGCGGGGCGGTCGCGCGGGCCGCATACGAGGGAGCGCGCGCTGCGCTGGCCGCGACCCCCGGGCAGCTGGCCGTCCTGGGCCGCGCCGGCGTGGTCGACGCGGGCGGACGCGGACTGGTGGCGGTGCTCGCGGCGCTGGTGGAGACGTTCACGGGGGAGGCGCCGGCGGCCGTCGCGCTTTTCGGCGGGCACGCGCGTGTGCAGACCGATACGGCCGTGGTGGAGAGCACCCTCGTGGCCGAGGACTGCGTCCCCCCTGTGGAGAAGGGCGGACCAGCATATGAGGTGATCTATCTCCTGGAGGCCGAGGAGGCGGCCGTGGACCGGCTGCGGGCGCGCCTCGACACCCTCGGGGACTCGCTGGTCGTGGTCGGCGGTGACGGGCTGTGGAACGTGCACGTACACGTGGACGACGCGGGCGCCGCCGTGGAGGCGGGGGTCGAGGCGGGGCGACCGCACCGGATCCGGATCACCCACTTCGGCGTCGGTGACGTGCACACCACCGGTGGGCAGCGGCCGCCCAGGGAGCAGGTGCAGCGGGCGGTCGTGGCCGTCGTGCCGGGCGAGGGCCTGGCCGGGCTGTACACCGAGGCGGGCGCGACCACTGTCCTTGCGCGCCCCGGGGAGCCGCCTGCGAGCGGTGAGCTCGTCGACGCCGTACGGCGCGCCCACGCGCGCGAGGTCGTGCTGCTGCCCAACGACGCCGACCTGCGCCACACCGCCGCCGCGGCGGCCGAGCAGGCCCGGACCGAGGGCATCCGGGTGGCCCTGATCCCGACCCGCTCCGCGGTCCAGGGGATCGCCGCGCTCGCCGTGCACGAACCGGAGCGCCGCTTCGACGAGGACGTCGTGTCGATGACCTCCGCGGCCGGCGCGACCCGCTACGCCGAGGTCGCGGTCGCCGAGCGCCAGTCCTGGACCATGGCCGGAATCTGCCAGGCCGGGGACGTCCTCGGCCTCATCGACGGCGACGTGGCCGTGATCGGCTCCGACGTCACCCTCACCGCCGAAACCGTCCTCGACCGCATGCTCCAGGCCGGCGGCGAACTGGTCACCCTGGTCCTGGGCGACGAGGCCCCCGACTCCGTCGCAGACCGCCTGCAGACCCGCGTCCGCGAGTCGTACCTCGCCGTGGACACGGTGGTGTACCGCGGCGGCCGCCAGGGAGCCCTGCTCCTGATCGGCGTCGAATAGCCCCACCGGGCCCCCGCTCCTGACGTCAGCAGCCCCGACGGCCCGCCCGCTCCTGCCCTCCGCCGACCGCGAGGACCTCGGGCGGGCGGCGGGGCTCCCGGCTGGGCCGACCCCGGAGCCTCCGGCTTGAGCCGGTTCTGCCTCCCGACCTCAGTCCGCTCGCTGTTCCTCCACCACCTCCAGCATCTGTTCCGCCTCCGCCTGCCGGGCCTGGGCCGTTTCGTCCTGGGGGTCGGCGCCGTCGTATGCGGCGAGGACCGTACGGGCGCGTGTTGCTGCTCGGGAGGGGCGGGCGAGGTCGGCTTCCAGCCAGCCTGCGGCGAGTTCGGCGCCGGTGCGGCTGTGCAGGGCGGCGTCGCCGAGGGAGGTGAACACCGCGATCGCCTCGGTGACCTCGGACAGGGCGTCTTCGAGCGCCGCCCGGATCGAGTCGTCGTCGGCGTCCTCCGTGGCGGAGCGGGCGAGCAGGTCGCCGAACTGGCGGTGGGTGTGCCCGAGTTCGGCGACGAGCCGCTGCCGCGCCTCCTCATCGGCCGCGGCGGTGCCCAGCGCTGTCTCGCACTCCCGGACCGCGCCCGCCATCAGCTCCCGTGCCGCGTCCGTCCCGTCCTCCGCGCGCAGCGCGAGCCAGGCGCGGGCGCGCAGGGAGCGTACGAGGCCGTGGACGTTGCCCAGCGAGCGCCACAGGTCGCCCGCACGCGCGTACGCCTGGTCGGCCTCGGCGGGCAGCCCGGCGGCGCCGAGCGACTCGGCGGCGAGGTGGGCCAGCGTCGCGTGGTCGTGCTGCTCGGGCCACTCCTTGGCGATCTCCGCGGCCTGCAGCCGCCGCTCGGCCGCCTCGCGGTGCTCGCCCAGTTCGCTCAGACAGTCACCCAGCCACCACAGCGTCTGGACGACCGCGCCGTCCCCGTGCGTCTCGGCACTCAGGTCGGGCAGCGCCGACTCCAGCACCTCCGCCGCCTCGGCCCACCGCTCCTGCCGCAGCAGGAACCCGCCGAGCTGCTGCCGCGCCCAGGCGCCGAGCGTCGGTCCCTCGTCCGCCTCGTCGGCCCAGTGCGCCGCCTCCAGGGCGTGCTCCGCGGCCTCCACGGACAGCCCCCGGCCGCCCAGCACCTCGGCGAGCTGCAGATGCAGCTGGGCCCGACCGACCGCCTCCAGATGCGCCCCGCCGTGCTCCAGGGCCGCCCGCAGCGCTCGTTCCGCCCCCGAGGTGTCGCCCAGGTGATGCGCCAGCCCGGCCAGTCGCGCCTCGTACTCCACCGCGAACCACGGCAGCCCGGACCCGACGAACCCGGCCGTGGCCCGCCCGAACAGCTCCACGGCGGTCTCCAGGTCACCGCGGCGCACCGCCAGATCCGCGAGCATGGCCTGCGCCTCGGCCTCCCGCGCGGCGATCCGCACATCGTCCCCGGTGTACCCGCCGACCAGCGCGAGCAGTTCGCGTACGGCGCTCTCTGCATCGGCGAGAACCGTTTCCTCAGCCGGCTCGCCCGCCTCCTGCACCCGCCGCATCAGCACCCGCGCCCGTCCCATCAGCACGGACGCCGTCTGCCGCACCCCGGTGGCGTCGTCGGCGTACAGCGCCAGAACCTGGTCGTACGGCTCGGCGACCGCCGCCAGCGCCTCGTCCACCTGACCGGACAGCGCGCGCACATACGCCGCACGCGTGCGTGCCGCCAGCGCCTCACCGGGGTCGCCGGCCTCCGCGTACAGCTCGGCGGCCCGTTCGAAGAGTGCGGCGCCCTCCGGACCCCGGTCCATCGCCTCGTGGTCGGCGATCTCCGCGCGGTCGCGGGCGTCCAGCTCGACTCCCTCCGCGGCGCGCGACACGGCCGCCCAGGCGTCCATGGCGTTCGGCTGCAGGGTGTGCGAGAGCCGGCGGGCCGCCGCCAGCAGGGTGGGAAGGTCCGGCACGTCCGAGGTCACGGCAGCCGGCGGCGCCGCCGGAGGCGTCGAGACCGGGCGCGTCGCCCGCACCCCGAGCGGCAACCGCTCGACCAGCGGTCGCTGCGCCGTACGCGCGCGTGCCCGCTCACTGACGTACGCGTTCCCGTTGCGCTCGTCGAAACGCGCCGCCAGGGCGAGCGCCTCGGCACGCGCGTGTGTGGCGAGTTCGTGCGCCGTCCACCTCCGGCCGGCCGGTCCGGGCACCTCCCGGTCGCCCAGCCCGGCCTCGTCCAGCCGCTCCATGAGCAGCGTCACCACGCTCAGGAAGTCCAGCCGGCTGCGCGGATGGCCGGTGTCCGTGAAGTACGCCGGCCGCTCCGCGAGCAGTTCCAGACCGCGCGCCTCGTTCCCGGTCAGCGCGCAGAACTCAAGGTGGTCCGCGTACGCGCCCCGCATGCTCTCCATGGACCGCACCAGCCGGAAGCCCCGCAGATGGTTGGCGCGCGCCTCGTCCGTGCGGCCCAGCCGCAGCAGCGGCACCAGGGACGACGCGAGCACCGTATGCGGCTCGTGGGCGCACGTGAACTCGCCCTCCAGCACCGGCCGCCACAGCAGCAGCGCCTGCGCGTCCCGCCCCCGCTCCGCCTGCCACCAGCCCTGCCCGTGCAGCTCGCAGGCAGGGCAGTCGGCCATGCTGTCCCGGTCGGCGGCCAGCCACGCGGCGTACGCCCGCTCCGCGCGCGCGACGTCCCCGATGTGCGCCGCCACACTGAACTCGGCACTGCGCACGGCCCGCTCGGAGTGCCCGGCGAGCCGGTAGCGGTGCTCCATCTCGCCCAGCCACTTCTCGATCGAGGCGAGCGGCACATGCGGCTGGTCGAGCATGCCGGACGACATCCACTTGAAGACCCAGTGCAGCGAGTGCGCCTCGTACTCGTCGAAGTCCCCGGGCCGCTCGTCCCACATACGCAGCAGACGCGCGAAGGGGACGAACATCTTGTCCTTCTCGGAGCTGTAGTTGTAGACCTTCAGCTGGTGCCCGAGCGCCTCGATCACGGCGAGCGGGATGCCGAGCCTCTCGGCCTCCACGAGCAGCTGCTCCGCGCGCGCGTTGCGCGCCGGGCCCTCAGGCCGTTCGGAGTTCTCCGCCATCGCGCGGCGCAGGGAGTCGAAGTCCGTGATCCCGCTCATCAGTTGCCGTCCTCCCCGTGGGTCGCCCATTCCAGCAGGCCGATGAACGCCCGGTTCAGCAGCGCCGTGTCCGCCGGCCGCAGCGGACGCTGCGCCATGAGCAGCGCCTGCCCGTACAGGGACTCGGTGGCGGTGCCGATCAGTTCCGGGTCGCCGAGCGAACTGATCCGCCGGACCAGCGGGCTGAGGTGGTTGAGCACGAGACGCGCGCGTGGGGCGCTGCCGCGGAGCGACCCCAGGATGCCCGCCCAGAGGTCGTCGGCCTGCTCCTCGGCCTCGGCGCGGGCCTGCTCGTGGCGGGCCGCCCGGTCGTCCAGGTGCAGCGCGGGAACGGACAGCGGGTGGAAGGCCCGCAGCACCACATCGCACCCCAGGGGATCGAGTTTCGCCCGCGCGGCCGCCAGGAAGCCGGACAGGGCCAGCTCCTCGGCCGGGTCGACCGTGTCCAGATGGGCGGTCACCGTGTCGGCGTCCAGCTCCGCGACCACCGTCCCGGGCCGCACCGAAGGCAACGCCTCGACCAGCTCGCTGTCGTACGTGTAACCGCCGTTGATCACCCCGACGCCCTGCGCGGACGCGATCGGTGCGACCTGCCGGTACTCCTCCACGGTCCGCGTGAAGTGCACCACCGGGTGGCGCTGCGCGAACTCCTCCAGCGACAGCTGCCCGTCGGTGGTCTCGAAGGGCAGCCACGGCAGCATCGTCCGCAGCATCTCCTTGTCGTGCCGCGCCAGGGACTTCACACCCAGGTGGTGCACGGACAGAAAGGCCGCCAGCCGCTGCGGATCGCCGGCCGCGAGCCCGGTCAGCCAGGACCGGATCCTTGTCCCCAGTGCTTCCCGTACGGCGGCCAGCGTCTCGTCCTCGTACAGCGACTCGCGCGAGGCCGTGGGCCGCAGACTGTCGGTGTCCAGCACGCACCGCACGAAGAACGCCCAGTCCGGCAGCAGCTGTTCGGCCCGCTCGGTCAGCAGCATGCCCTTCAGATGCACGCGGTGCGTCGCCCGCTGGGCGGGGCTCACGGCCGACGGAAGGACGTACGCCACTCCGCGGATCCCGGCGAGCGGCACGTTCAGCTCGATCGAGTCGAGCGGGGTGAAGCCGAACAGCTCGTGACAGTGCCGCGCCAGCGCCACACGCCGGTTGGCGGGGGAGGCGTACGACCGGTCCCAGGGCGCCGGAAGGTCGGTGACCGCCTCGTCGCCGACCCGGACGTCGTACGGCAGCAGCGACCCGAAGTCCCGCGCCAGTGTGAGCACCCGCTCGGGCGCGAGCCACTCGCCGGCCCCCGCCCGCGCCACCAGGTGCACGGTGGTGCCCGGTTCGGGCCGCGCCTCGTGCGGCAGCGTCCGCACGGTGTACGAACCGTCGTCGCTCGCCGTCCACTCCACGACCGCCGCGTCCGGTGTGCGGGCGCTGCGGCTGACGACCCGGATCCGCTCGGCGACCACGAAGCAGGCCAGCAGTCCGATGCCGAACTGGCCGAGGAAGTCGGAACGGGCCTCCTGGATCCCGTCGGCGATCTGGTCGGTCCGCTTGGAACTGCGCCCGATGGTGGCCAACAGGGTGTGCACGTCCGTCTCGGTGAGCCCCACCCCCGTGTCCTCGACCCGCAGAACACCGGCCTGGGTATGCAGCCGCACCCGCGCCGGCGCATCGGGCTGCTCCGCCCGCCTGGCGGTGATGGCGTCCACGGCGTTCTGCAGCAGCTCCCGCAGATAGACCTTGGGACTGGAGTAGAGGTGATGGGAGAGCAGGTCCACCAGCCCGCGCAGGTCGACCTGGAACGTATGAGGTGACTGAGGTGACTGGGACGGCTGGGATGACTTCGAAGTCTGGGAGTCCATCGTCGCAGCGCCGGTGGGGGGAGGTTCGCGACGGCGCGGGGTCGGGCGGTCCCTGGTGGGGCGGTGACCGCGGGGGATGGCCGGAGCGCGCCATCCTAAGGCCGGAACGAGCCGTCTGACCAGGGGTTTCGCGGGACGTATACGGGATTGTCAGTGGCGTGGTGTGCAATGGATCTCGTGCCCGCACTGGAAGAACCACTGAAGCAACCACTGAAGTCAGTGCTCGGCCCCGCCACCGCGAAGGTGATGGCCGAGCACCTCGGCCTGCACTCCGTCGGCGACCTCCTCCACCACTACCCGCGCAGATACGAGGAGCGCGGCCAGCTCACCCACCTCGCCGACCTCCCGATGGACGAGCACGTCACGGTGGTCGCGATGGTCGCCGACGCCCGCCTGCACACCTTCGCCTCGGCCAAGGCCCCCCGCGGCAAGGGCCAGCGCCTCGAGGTCACCATCACCGACGGCAGCGGCCGCCTCCAGCTGGTCTTCTTCGGCCACGGCGTCCACAAGCCCCACAAGGAACTCCTGCCGGGCACACGCGCGATGTTCGCGGGCAAGGTCTCCGTCTTCAACCGCCGCCTGCAACTGGCCCACCCGGCCTACGAGTTGCTACGGGGTGACAGCGACGAAACGGTCGAGACCTGGGCCGGCGCCCTCATCCCCATCTACCCGGCCACGGCCAAGCTGGAGTCCTGGAAGATCGGCAAGGCGCTCCAGACGGTCCTGCCCACCGCCCAGGAGGCCATCGACCCGCTGCCGGAGGGACTGCGCGAGGGCCGCGGCCTGGTCTCCCTCCCCGAGGCCCTGCTCAAGATCCACCGCCCGCACACCAAGGCCGACATCGAGGACGCCCGGGCCCGCCTCAAGTGGGACGAGGCCTTCGTCCTCCAGGTGGCCCTCGCCCGCCGCAGGCACGCCGACGCCCAACTCCCGGCGGTCGCCCGCAAACCCAAGCCCGACGGCCTGCTCACCGCCTTCGACGACCGCCTGCCCTTCACCCTCACCGAGGGCCAGCAGAAGGTCTCCAAGGAGATCTTCGACGACCTGGCGACCGAGCATCCGATGCACCGCCTGCTGCAGGGAGAGGTCGGATCGGGAAAGACCATGGTGGCCCTCCGCGCCATGCTCGCCACGGTCGACGCCGGCGGCCAGGCCGCCATGCTCGCCCCCACCGAGGTCCTCGCCCAGCAGCACCACCGCTCCGTCGTCGAGATGATGGGCGAGCTCGCCGAGGGCGGGATGCTGGGCGGTGCCGAGCACTCCACCAAGGTCGTGCTGCTGACGGGTTCCATGGGCGCCGCCGCCCGCCGCCAGGCCCTGCTCGACCTGGTCACCGGCGAGGCGGGCATCGTGATCGGCACCCACGCCCTGATCGAGGACAAGGTCCAGTTCCACGACCTGGGCCTGGTCGTCGTCGACGAACAGCACCGCTTCGGCGTCGAACAGCGCGACGCCCTGCGCGGCAAGGGCAAACAGCCCCCGCACCTCCTCGTCATGACGGCCACCCCCATCCCGCGCACGGTCGCCATGACCGTCTTCGGCGACCTGGAGACCTCGGTCCTCGACCAACTCCCCGCAGGCCGCTCGCCCATCGCCTCGCACGTCGTCCCGGCCGCCGACAAGCCCCACTTCCTCGCCCGCGCCTGGGAGCGGGTCCGCGAGGAGGTCGAGGGCGGCCATCAGGCGTACGTCGTCTGCCCCCGCATCGGTGACGAGGAGGACGACCCGAAGAAGCCCGGCAAGAAGAAGTCCCCGGAGGACGAGGCCGAGAAGCGCCCCCCGCTCGCCGTCCTCGACGTGGCCGACCAGCTCGCCAAGGGTCCGCTCCAGGGCCTGAGCGTCGAGGTCCTGCACGGCAGGATGCACCCCGACGACAAGGACGCGGTCATGCGCCGCTTCGCGGCCGGCGACACCGATGTCCTGGTGGCCACGACGGTCATCGAGGTCGGCGTCAACGTCCCGAACGCCACCGCGATGGTGATCATGGACGCCGACCGCTTCGGCGTCTCCCAGCTCCACCAGCTGCGCGGCCGCGTCGGCCGTGGCTCGGCCCCCGGCCTCTGCCTCCTGGTCACCGAAATGCCCGAGGCGAGCGCGGCCCGCCAGCGTCTGACCGCGGTCGCCTCCACCCTCGACGGCTTCGAACTCTCCCGCATCGACCTGGAACAGCGCCGCGAGGGAGACGTCCTGGGCCAGGCCCAGTCGGGCGCCCGCACCAGCCTCCGCGTCCTGGCGGTCATCGAGGACGAGGAGGTCATCGCGGAGGCAAGGGAGGAAGCGGCGGCCGTGGTGGCGGCGGATCCGGAGCTGACGGGGCTTCCAGGCCTGCGGACGGCCTTGGACGCGCTCTTGGACGAGGAAAGAGAGCAGTACTTGGAAAAGGGCTGAGGTGCAGCGCCCCTAAGGGGGCGCGGGGAACTGCGCGACCAGCCACAATGAACCTGAAGCCGCCCACAACCAAGGACCAGAGATGACCCGCGTGATCGCCGGTGCAGCCGGCGGACGTCGCCTCGCCGTGCCGCCAGGCACCGGCACCCGCCCAACATCAGACCGCGCACGCGAGGGCCTCTTCTCCACCTGGCAGTCCCTCCTCGGCAGTCCCCTGGAAGGCGAACGCGTCCTCGACCTCTACGCCGGCTCCGGCGCCGTAGGCCTGGAGGCCCTCTCCCGAGGCGCGAGCCACACCCTCCTTGTCGAGGCGGACGCCCGCGCCGCCCGCGTGATCCGCGAGAACGTCAAAGCTCTCGGCCTCCCCGGCGCCGAGGTGAGGGCAGGCAAAGCCGAACAGATCATCCAGACGCCGGCGCCGACACCGCCGTACGACCTCGTCTTCCTCGACCCCCCGTACCGAGTCACAGATCACGATCTTCGGGAGATTCTCCTCACACTCCGTTCGGGAGGCTGGCTCGCGCCGGAGGCGATCGTCACCGTGGAGCGCAGCACCAGAGGCGGCGAATTCAGGTGGCCCGAGGGTTTCGACGCGGTCAAGGCCCGTCGCTACGGCGAGGGAACGTTTTGGTACGGTCGCGCCGCCTCTACGTGCGAAGACGCACGATGACCGGACCGGAGAGCGAGGGATCACTAGTGCGCCGCGCCGTCTGTCCCGGGTCGTTCGACCCGATCACCAACGGACACCTCGACATCATTTCCCGTGCCTCTCGTCTCTACGACGAGGTCTATGTCGCGGTCATGATCAACAAGTCCAAGAAGGGCCTGTTCGAGATCGACGAGCGGATCGACCTGATCCGTCAGGTCACCGCCGAGTACGGCAACGTGATCGTCGAGGCCTTCCACGGGCTCCTCGTCGACTACTGCAAGGAACGGGACATCCCGGCCATCGTCAAGGGCCTCCGGGCGGTCAGCGACTTCGACTACGAGCTGCAGATGGCCCAGATGAACAACGGCCTCTCGGGCGTCGAGACACTCTTCGTGCCGACCAACCCCACCTACAGCTTCCTGTCCTCCTCGCTCGTCAAGGAGGTCGCGACCTGGGGTGGAGACGTCTCCCACCTGGTGCCACCGATCGTCCTGGAGGCCCTCAACGAACGCCTGCGCAAGGACTGATGGGGCTACAGTCGTCCCGTCCGTCTCCAACACAGCTGTAGAGAGTGGCGAGCACACGGTGGACGTGCAGAAGAAGCTCGACGAGATCGTCGCCGCGGTCTCCGGCGCCCGGTCGATGCCCATGTCGGCCTCGTGCGTGGTCAACCGCGCCGACCTGCTCTCCATGCTCGAAGAGCTGCGCGAGGCGCTGCCCGGCTCCCTCGCCCAGGCCCAGGAGCTGATCGGCGACCGCGAGCAGATGGTCGAGCAGGCCCGTCAGGAGGCCGACCGGATCATCGGTCAGGCGCACGCCGAGCGCGGCTCCCTCATCTCCGACACCGAGGTCGCCCGCCGCTCCCAGGCCGAGGCCGAGCGCATCCTGGCCGAGGCCCGCCAGGAGGCCGAGGAGGTCCGCGCGGAGGCCGACGACTACGTCGACTCCAAGCTCGCCAACTTCGAGGTCGTCCTCACCAAGACCCTCGGCTCCGTCGGCCGCGGCCGCGAGAAGCTCCTCGGCACCGGCCCGGGCGTCGACGAGCAGGGCTACGAGGACGAGGACGCCCCCGAGCGCAGCCACGACCCCGAGACCCTGCGCAAGGACGCCGACGCCTACGTCGACGCCAAGCTCGGCGCCTTCGAGGCGGTCCTCGCCAAGACCCTGGAGGCCGTCGGCCGCGGCCGCCAGAAGCTGCACGGCCGTATCGCCACCGACGACCTCGGCGCCCTCGCCGACGACTCCACGTCCTTCCAGCACTCCAGCGACGCCGACTACCTGGCCGACCTCGCCGCCGTCGCGGAACCGAAGCCCCCGGCCGAGCAGCCCGCCCAGCAGCAGGACTACGCCCAGCCGCAGCCGGCGTACGGCTATCAGCAGCAGGCCGACCCGTACGGCGGCGGGTACCAGCAGCAGGCGTACGGCCAGCAGGACGCCTACGGCTACCAGCAGGCCGATCCCTACGCCTACCAGGGCTACGACGCCCAGCAGACGGCGTACGACCCGAACCAGGCACAGCAGGGGCACCAGACGCAGCAGGCGCACCAGTCGTACGCGCTCGACGAGACCAGCCTCTTCGACACCGGCATGATCACACCCGAGCAGCTGAGGGCCTACGAACAGGGGCGCGGCCAGTAAGCAGCCACCGGATTGGGCCGTGAGCGAAAGGTCCAGTATCCTGGCTCTTCGGTCGCGTGTACGTCCGCGATCAGCGCTGCCCAGGGACACCGAGGGGCAGCGTCCCCCCTGAGCTGGAAGATCGAAAGCAGGAATGGCTCTGAACGCCCGCCTCGACCACCGCAAGCCTCTCGTGTTCGACACACACGAGCTGGGGCGGCGGCCCGGTGCGCAGCAGCGCCTGACCCGCGAGATCGACGCTCCCAAGGATCTCGGGATCGCGGGAGTCATCGGAGTGCCGGAAGGCGCCCCGGTGGAGCTCGAACTCCGGCTCGAGTCGGTCATGGAAGGTGTGCTTGTCACAGGCACCGCCCGTGCACAGGCCGAGGGGGAGTGCGTAAGGTGTCTGGAGCCGCTTCAGCTGGACGTCGAAGCGGAATTCCAGGAGATGTTCTCGTACCCTGACGCCGATGACCGGGGCCGCCCCAAAGCGGAGCCGGCCGACGACGCCGAGGAAGACGAGGACAGGCTCTTCATCGAGGACGGCCTGTTCGACCTCGAGCCCGTGCTGCGCGATGCGGTGGTGCTCGCACTGCCGATGCAGCCGGTGTGCCAGGAAGACTGTCCCGGTCTGTGCTCCGAGTGCGGAGCGCGGCTGGCGGACGACCCGGACCACCACCATGACGCCGTCGACATCCGTTGGGCGGCACTGCAGGGACTCGCCGGTTCACTCGGAGACGGCGAGAAGGACGAGATGAGCGGCGCCGAAGCGGGCGTCGACGAGAAGCAGGAGAAGTAGCCGTGGCTGTTCCGAAGCGGAAGATGTCGCGCAGCAACACGCGCCACCGCCGGTCGCAGTGGAAGGCTGCGGTCCCCACCCTGGTTGCGTGCGAGCGCTGCCACGAGCCCAAGCTGCAGCACATCGCGTGCCCGTCTTGCGGCACCTACAACAAGCGCCAGGTCCTCGAGGTCTGAGCGGCTGGTGAGAGGCACCGTGTCCACTGCCAAGAAGGCGGATGACGCCATGGCGGACCCAACCGCCAGGAAAAAGTCGGACAACACAGCCTCGTCCCACACGCTTCTGGAAGGGCGGCTCGGGTACAAGCTCGAGTCCGCCCTTCTGGTGCGAGCGCTGACCCACCGTTCGTACGCGTACGAGAACGGCGGTCTGCCGACCAACGAGCGGCTGGAGTTCCTCGGGGACTCCGTGCTCGGTCTCGTGGTCACGGACACGCTGTACACCACCCACCCCGACCTGCCCGAAGGCCAGCTGGCCAAGCTGCGGGCCGCGGTGGTCAACTCGCGTGCGCTGGCGGAGGTCAGCCGAGGGCTCGATCTGGGCTCCTTCATCCGGCTCGGCCGGGGCGAAGAGGGCACGGGCGGCCGGGACAAGGCGTCCATCCTCGCCGACACCCTGGAAGCGGTGATCGGCGCTGTCTATCTCGACCAGGGTCTCGATGCGGCGAGCGAGCTCGTTCACCGGCTCTTCGACCCGCTGATCGAGAAGTCCTCCAACCTCGGAGCCGGCCTGGACTGGAAGACCAGCCTCCAGGAGCTCACCGCGACCGAGAGCCTCGGCGTGCCCGAGTACCTGGTCACGGAGACCGGCCCCGACCACGAGAAGACCTTCACTGCTGCCGCCCGCGTCGGAGGCGTCTCGTACGGCACCGGCACCGGCCGCAGCAAGAAGGAGGCGGAGCAGCAGGCCGCGGAATCCGCGTGGCGGTCCATCCGGGCCGCGGCGGACGAGCGTGCCAGGGCGGCGGCCGAGAAGGCCGCAGCCGAGAAAGCTGCCCAGGACGGCGAAGGACCGTCGTCCGTCTCCGCCTGACCGACGTCTCACCGGCGGAAGTCTCCTTCTGACGAACAGCGACCCGAGCGTCCGTCCCTCCCCGGGGCGGGCGCTCGGTTCATCCACAGCCCGTACGGGGGTCCCGATGCCCGAGTTGCCCGAGGTCGAGGTCGTCCGGCGCGGTCTGGAGCGGTGGGTCGCCCACCGTGTCGTCGCCGACGCCGAGGTGCTGCACCCGCGTGCCGTACGCCGTCATCTGGCCGGCGCCGACGACTTCGTGCACCGCCTCAAGGGCCACCGCATCGGCGTCCCCAGCCGCCGCGGCAAGTACCTGTGGCTGCCGCTGGAGGACACCCACCAGTCGGTCCTCGCCCACCTCGGCATGAGCGGCCAGCTGCTGGTCCAGCCGAACGCGGCCCCGGACGAGAAGCACCTCCGGATCCGCGTGCGCTTCGCGGACGCCCTTGCCACCGAACTCCGCTTCGTCGACCAACGCACCTTCGGCGGCCTGTCGTTGCACGACAACACCCCCGAGGGCCTGCCCGACGTCATCGCGCACATCGCGCGCGACCCCCTCGACCCGCTCTTCGACGACGAGGCCTTCCACCAGGCGCTGCGCCGCAAGCGGACCACCATCAAACGGGCCCTGCTCGACCAGTCGTTGATCAGCGGGGTCGGCAACATCTATGCGGACGAGGCCCTTTGGCGTGCCCGCATCCACTACGAACGCCCCACCGCGAGCTTCACCCGCCCGCGCACCGCCGAACTCCTCGGCCACACGAGGGATGTGATGAACCAGGCGCTCGCCGTGGGCGGCACCAGCTTCGACAGCCTGTACGTCAACGTCAACGGGGAGTCGGGCTACTTCGACCGGTCGCTGGACGCGTACGGCCGCGAGGGCCTGCCCTGCAAGAGGTGCGCCACGCCGATGCGACGGCGCCCCTGGATGAACCGGTCCAGCTACTTCTGCCCGAAGTGTCAGAGGCCGCCGCGCGTGGTGTCGTAACGCTCGCGGGCCGCGAGGACGTCGTCCATGCGGCCCTCCAGCAGATGGACGAGGGCCAGCAGCCGCTCGGCGACCTCGCGGCCGAGCGGGGTGAGTTCGTAGTCCACGCGGGGCGGGTTCGTCGGCTGGGCCTCGCGGTGCACCAGTCCGTCGCGCTCCAGCGCGTGCAGGGTCTGGGAGAGCATCTTCTCGCTCACACCGTCGACACGACGGCGCAGCTCGTTGAAGCGCAGGGAACCCTCGAACAGGGCGCAGAGCGCCAGTCCGCCCCAGCGGCCCGTGACGTGCTCCAGCGTGCCGCGCGAGGGACAGGCCTTGGCGAACACGTTGTACGGGAGGTCGTCCGCCTCCATGAGCTCCTGCGTGGTGTCCATACCTCAAGCGTACTTGAGCGCAGCGCTAACCGACAGGTTGCACTAACCAGGAGTTAGTGCAACCTGACCGCTGGTGTTGTCTAGTAGCCGAAGTCCTGCGTCCACCAGGGGCCACCGGACCCGAAGTGCACACCGACGCCCAGCGTCTTGAAGTCGCAGTTCAGGATGTTGGCGCGGTGACCCGGGCTGTTCATCCAGGCCTCCATCACGGCGGCCGCATCCGCCTGGCCCCGGGCTATGTTCTCGCCGCCGAGGTTGGATATGCCGAGCTTCGCCGCCCGGTCCCACGGCGAGGCGCCGCTGGGGTCGGTGTGGTCGAAGAAGCCCTCGGCGGCCATGGCGTCGCTGAACTTCTCCGCGAGCTGGGACAGGGTGCTGTTGGCGGAGACCGCGCTGCAGCCGACCTTGGACCGCTCCTCGTTGACCAGCTTGAGCACCTCCGCCTCGGCGGCGGCCGCCGCGGAGACCGCCACCGGAGCGGTGGTCTGCGCGGGCGGCTTGGTCTCCTTCTGCGCCGGCGTCGTCTGCGGCTTCCGGGTGGGCGTGGCCTTCGGCTTCTTCGGTGCCTCGGTCGGCGCGGCCGAGGAGGTCGACGGGCTCGGCGAGGGCGAGGCCGAGCGGTCGGCGTCGCGGCTCGTCGAAGAGCCCTGGTCGCGGCCGGCGGCGCTGCCGGAGGTGCCGCCCTGCGCGGTCGCCGAATTGGTCGGCGTGTTCGCGGCCTGCACCTTGTCGGAGCTGCCGCTGCCGCCCAGCTTGTAGTTGTCGAGGCCGGGCATCGCACCCGTGGCGACCGCCACCGTGCCGATGGCGACGGCGGCGGAGACCCCGAGCAGACCGGTGCGCACCGGCGTCACGGCCTTCCTCCGGCGGCGCCGGGCCCCTCCGCGCCGGGAGCCCTTGTCGGGCGCGAACCCGTGCTCCGGGAAGACCGTCGCGTAGTCGTCCTCGGTGGCGAACAGGTACGCGGCGCTCCTCGCGGAGGCCTCGGCGTACTCCGTGGAGTGCAGATAGGGGGCGGTGCCCAGGGTGGGCCGCTCGTCGCCCGCGCCGGTCTGAGGAGGGTCGTAGCT
Source organism: Streptomyces sp. NPDC002092 (assembly GCF_053593775.1). NCBI lineage: Bacteria > Bacillati > Actinomycetota > Actinomycetes > Kitasatosporales > Streptomycetaceae > Streptomyces > Streptomyces sp. NPDC002092. The sequence goes on along the minus strand of NZ_JBSFDG010000021.1, from coordinate 82,221 downwards.
GTACGAGTACTGCTGGGGGTCGTAGCTGCTCGCGTACGAGCCGTCCCTACCTGTGACCCCCGTGGCGCGGCCCGTGGCGGCGCGGCCGGCGGCGGAGCGTCGGTGGCGTCCCATGTCTTGGCCTTCCTCGTCTTGCGATCAACGTGTCCCATATGATCTTGCGGAGTGATCCAACTCACCCCATCGAGTGAGTTTCATATGAGATTCATTGGGTCGGGACGGTACCGCATGGCGTCAGAGGAGGATGTGTCCCGAGAGACATTGGCCGGTTAGGTTGCACCCATGAGCGAGGATGTGCGACTGGTCGCCTGGGTGCGGGGACGCGTTCAAGGTGTGGGTTTCCGCTGGTTCACCCGGGCCAAGGCCCTCGAGCTCGGCGGGCTGAGTGGTTTTGCTCTCAATTTGGGCGACGGACGGGTCCAGGTGGTCGCCGAGGGCTCCCGGGAGCGGTGCGAGGGACTCCTCGGCTGGCTCCAGGGCGACGACACGCCCGGCCGTGTCGACGGTGTCACCGAGATCTGGGACACACCCCGCGGGGGGTACGACGGCTTCGCCATCCGCTGAGCCGATTCTGTAAAGCGGCCCCGGTGAAAGCGGACGGGCATGCCACCGGCAGGTGCCCCAAGCAGAAATTGCCTGGTGGTTGCCAAGAAGCGCTTGTCGTGGCAGGCTGCGCACCCAAGAATGATCGTCACGCCCTGAGGGCCCCGCAGGAGTCGCAGCGCCGCCGCCTTCAGGCCGCGCGCCCCCGGGTTGCCCGCCAATACAGGGCGTGATCGTGTTGACCGTCAAACTTTTTGGTGAGACGCTGAAAGCACCCCGCGCACCTTAGCTGTTTGGCATGGATGAACGGCAGCATGAACTCCATAGTGTCAAGCACCGCGGGTGCGATTCCCTCACGACCCACACCGCTTCGGTCGGTCACTCAGTGTGGAGGACCATCCATCATGGCAAAGGCGCTTCTCGGTTACGTCGGCGGCTCCGACCCTCGACTCCTCGCCGAGATGCGACGGCTCCAGCAGCGCGTCCAGGACCTGGAATCCGAGCTCGTACGGATCCAGGCGGAGAACGACGCGCTCGCGGCTGCCGCTTCTCACGACAGGATCATGGAGAGCATCGACGCACACCAGGCGGAGCCTGCGCTCACCTGATCACTGCATCGCACCACGACAGCAGTGGTTGGGCCGCCCGTATCAACCGCTAAGTTGTCAGAGTTCAGAGTTTGCAAGGGACGCTTCGGCGTCCCTTCTTTCTTTCCCCCGCACATCCTTTCACCCTCTATAACGTTTGGTGTGCCCTGCATGTTCAAGGGCGAAACCGCGGGGTTGCCAGGCTTCATCGTGTGGGATACCGGCGGAAGGTAGAGTCCAGCGGCGTGCACCTCAAGGCCCTGACCCTCCGCGGGTTCAAGTCGTTCGCCTCGGCGACCACGCTCCGGTTCGAGCCGGGCATCACGTGTGTCGTGGGACCGAACGGCTCGGGCAAGTCCAACGTCGTGGACGCCCTGAGCTGGGTGATGGGCGAGCAGGGTGCCAAGTCGCTGCGCGGCGGCAAGATGGAGGACGTCATCTTCGCCGGCACCACGGGCCGCCCGCCGCTGGGCCGCGCCGAGGTGTCCCTCACCATCGACAACTCCGACGGGGCCCTGCCCATCGAGTACGCCGAGGTCACCATCACGCGGATCATGTTCCGCAACGGCGGCAGCGAGTACCAGATCAACGGTGACACCTGCCGTCTCCTCGACATCCAGGAACTCCTCTCCGACTCCGGCATCGGCCGCGAGATGCACGTCATCGTCGGCCAGGGCCAGCTCGACTCCGTCCTGCACGCGGATCCGATGGGGCGCCGCGCCTTCATCGAAGAGGCGGCCGGCGTCCTCAAGCACCGCAAGCGCAAGGAGAAGGCCCTCCGCAAGCTCGACGCGATGCAGGCCAACCTCGCGCGTGTGCAGGACCTGACGGACGAACTGCGCCGCCAGCTCAAGCCGCTGGGCCGACAGGCGGCGGTGGCCCGACGGGCGGCCGTGATCCAGGCGGATCTGCGCGACGCGCGCCTGAGGCTGTTGGCCGACGATCTCGTACGGCTGCGGGAGGCACTGAAGGCCGAGGTCGCGGACGAGGCCGCGCTCAAGGAACGCAAGGAAGCCGCCGAGCAGGAGCTGAAGAAGGCGCTGCAGCGTGAGGCGCTCCTGGAGGACGAGGTACGGCAGCTCGCTCCCCGGCTGCAGCGGGCCCAGCAGACCTGGTACGAGCTGTCGCAGCTGGCCGAGCGGGTGCGCGGCACGATCTCGCTGGCCGACGCGCGGGTGAAGAGCGCGACCTCCGCGCCGCCGGAGGAGCGGCGCGGCCGCGACCCCGAGGACATGGAACGCGAGGCCGCCCGTATCCGTGAGCAGGAGGCCGAGCTCGAGGCCGCTCTGGAGGCGGCCGAGCGGGCTCTGGAGGACACGGTCGCGCACCGGGCCGAGCTGGAGCGCGAGCTCACGCAGGAAGAACGGCGCCTGAAGGACGTCGCCCGCGCCATCGCCGACCGCCGCGAGGGCCTCGCCCGGCTGAACGGGCAGGTGGGCGCGGCCCGTTCGCGCGCGGCCTCCGCCCAGGCGGAGATCGACCGCCTGGCGACGGCCCGGGACGAAGCACAGGAGCGGGCCGTCGCGGCCCAGGAGGAGTACGAGGCCCTCAAGGCCGAGGTCGACGGCCTCGACGCGGGCGACGCGGAACTGGGCGAGCAGCACACGGCGGCGAAACAGCAGCTGGCCGAGGCGGAGGCCGCCCTGACCGCCGCCCGCGAGGCGACCACCGCGGCGGAGCGCAAACGAGCCGCGACGCAGGCCAGGCATGAAGCGCTGGCGATGGGGCTGCGGCGCAAGGACGGCACGGGTGCTCTGTTGGGGGCGAAGGATCGTCTCTCCGGTCTGCTCGGGCCGGCCGCCGAGCTGCTGACGATCACGCCCGGGTACGAGGTTCCCTTGGCGGCGGCCTTCGGCGCCGCGGCGGATGCCCTGGCGGTGACCTCGCCGTCGGCCGCAGCAGAAGCCATCCGCCTGCTGCGCAAGCAGGACGGCGGCCGGGCGTCACTTCTGCTGGCGGGGGCGCCGGAAGCGCCCCAAAGAGGCGCGGGGAACGGCGCGACCAGCCACAATGAACCCGCAGACGCCCAACGGCCGTACGCGGCAGACCTGGTCCGCGCTCCCTCCGACCTCATGCCCGCCATCCGCCGCCTACTGCACGGCATCGTCGTGGTCGACACCCTCGAAGCCGCCGAAGACGTCGTATACACGCACCCCCACCAGACCGCCGTAACCGCTGAAGGCGACCTCCTGGGCGCCCACTTCGCACACGGCGGTTCCGCCGGCGCCCCCAGCCTGCTGGAGGTGCAGGCCTCCGTCGACGAGGCCGCCGCCGAGCTGGAAGAGCTCGCCGTGCGCTGCGAGGAACTCACCGCGGCACAGCACGAGGCGGCGGAGCGGCGCAAGGAGTGTGCCGCGAGGGTCGAGGAGCTGGGGGAGCGGCGCCGCGCCGCGGACCGGGAGAAGTCGGCCGTGGCCCAGCAGCTCGGACGGCTCGCCGGACAGGCACGGGGCGCGGCGGGCGAAGCGGAGCGCACCGTCGCCGCTGCCGCGCGGGCGCAGGACGCGCTGGACAAGGCCCTCGAAGAGGTCGAGGTCCTCGCCGAACGCCTCGCCGTCGCCGAGGAGATGCCCGTCGAGGAGGAGCCGGACACCTCGGTACGGGACCGTCTCGCCGCCGATGGTGCCAACGCCCGCCAGACCGAGATGGAAGCCCGGCTTCAGGTCCGTACGCACGAAGAGCGTGTCAAAGGACTGGCCGGCCGCGCCGACTCCCTCGACCGCGCCGCCCGAGCGGAACGCGAGGCACGCGCGCGTGCCGAACAGCGCCGGGTGCGCCTCAGGCACGAGGCGTCCGTGGCGGAAGCCGTCGCCTCCGGTGCCCGCCAGCTGCTTGCGCACGTAGAGGTCTCCCTCGCCCGGGCCGAGGAGGAACGCACCGCGGCCGACGCCGCCAAGGCACGGCGAGAGCAGGAGCTGGCCGCCGCCCGAAGCGCGGGCCGCGATCTCAAGGGCGAGCTCGACAAGCTGACCGACTCCGTCCACCGCGGTGAGGTCCTCGGCGCCGAGAAGCGCATGCGGATCGAGCAGCTGGAGACCAAGGCGCTGGAGGAACTGGGCGTGGAGCCGGCCGGGCTCGTGTCCGAGTACGGCCCGCACCAGCTCGTACCGCCCTCCCCGCCCGCCGAGGGCGAGGAGCTGCCCGAGGATCCCGAGCACCCGCGCAACCAGCCCAAGACCTTCCACCGCGCCGAGCAGGAGAAGCGGCTCAAGGCCGCCGAGCGGGCCTACCAGCAGCTCGGCAAGGTCAATCCGCTCGCTCTGGAGGAGTTCGCCGCGCTGGAGGAACGCCACAAGTTCCTCAGCGAGCAGCTCGAAGACCTGAAGAAGACCCGCGCCGACCTGCTCCAGGTCGTCAAGGAGGTCGACGAGCGCGTCGAGCAGGTCTTCACCGAGGCCTACCGGGACACGGCCCGTGAGTTCGAGGGCGTCTTCAGCCGGCTGTTCCCGGGCGGTGAGGGGCGGCTGATCCTGACCGACCCCGACAACATGCTCACCACGGGTGTCGACGTCGAGGCCCGTCCGCCGGGCAAGAAGGTCAAGCGGCTGTCGCTGCTCTCGGGCGGTGAGCGCTCGCTCACCGCCGTCGCGCTGCTGGTGTCCATCTTCAAGGCCCGGCCGAGCCCGTTCTACGTCATGGACGAGGTCGAGGCCGCGCTCGACGACACCAACCTGCAGCGGTTGATCCGCATCATGCAGGAGCTGCAGGAAGCCTCGCAGCTGATCGTGATCACCCACCAGAAGCGGACCATGGAGGTCGCCGACGCGCTGTACGGCGTCTCCATGCAGGGCGACGGTGTGTCGAAGGTCATCAGCCAGCGGCTGCGTTGACCTCAGCCGACGGCTGAGCGCTGGGCAATCTCTTCAAGACTTGAACACATTCCCGTCACAAGTGCGCTGAAAAGTCACAGTGATGACCCCTTGACTTCGAAACTTGAAGGCATAGTCTCGGCAACGTTGCTTTTACCTTCAGGTAGTACCTACCGGGAAGGGTCCCCCGCCCGGCAGCGTTGCCGGTGGCCCGAGGAGTTGAACGTGACCAGCACAGTGCAGGCACAGAAGTCAGGAGCCAGAACGGCTCGTCCCGAGCACCTCGGGCGCGTCACCTTCATCGCGGCGGCGGCCGCGATGGGCGGTTTCCTGTTCGGCTACGACAGCTCCGTGATCAACGGCGCCGTCGAGGCCATCCGGGACCGCTACGGGATCGGCTCCGCGGCCCTGGCCCAGGTCATCGCCATCGCCCTGATCGGCTGCGCCATCGGTGCCGCGACCGCCGGCCGCATCGCCGACCGCATCGGCCGCATCCGGGTCATGCAGATCGCCGCCGTGCTGTTCACCGTCAGCGCCGTCGGCTCGGCGCTGCCCTTCGCGCTGTGGGACTTCGCCCTCTGGCGCGTGGTCGGCGGCTTCGCCATCGGCATGGCCTCCGTGATCGGCCCCGCCTATATCGCCGAGGTCGCCCCGCCCGCGTACCGCGGCCGTCTCGGTTCCTTCCAGCAGGCCGCGATCGTCATCGGCATCGCCATCTCGCAGCTGGTCAACTGGGGTCTGCTGAACGCCGCCGACGGCGACCAGCGCGGCAAGCTGATGGGCCTGGAGGCCTGGCAGGTCATGCTCGGCGTCATGGTGATCCCGGCCGTCCTCTACGGCCTGCTCTCCTTCGCCATCCCCGAGTCGCCCCGCTTCCTCATCTCCGTCGGCCGGCGCGAGCGCGCCCGTGAGATCCTCGCCGAGGTCGAGGGCGAGCACGGCAACCTGGACGCCCGCGTGAACGAGATCGAGCACGCGATGAAGAGCGAGCACAAGTCGGCCTTCAAGGATCTGCTCGGCGGCGGCTTCTTCTTCAAGCCGGTCGTCTGGGTCGGCATCGGCCTCTCGGTCTTCCAGCAGTTCGTCGGCATCAACGTCGCGTTCTACTACTCCTCGACCCTGTGGCAGTCGGTCGGCGTCGATCCGACGGACTCGTTCTTCTACTCCTTCACGACGTCGATCATCAACATCCTCGGCACCGTGATCGCCATGGTCTTCGTGGACCGGGTCGGCCGTAAGCCGCTGGCCCTGATCGGCTCGGTCGGCATGGTCGTCGGTCTCGCTCTGGAGGCCTGGGCCTTCTCGTACCACCTGGTCGACGGCAAGCTGCCGGCCGCGCAGGGCTGGACCGCCCTGATCGCCGCGCATGTCTTCGTGCTGTTCTTCGCCCTGTCCTGGGGTGTGGTCGTCTGGGTCATGCTCGGCGAGATGTTCCCGAACAAGATCCGCGCCGCCGCCCTGGGCGTGGCCGCCTCCGCGCAGTGGATCGCCAACTGGGCCATCACCGCGAGCTTCCCGTCGCTGTCCGACTGGAACCTCTCCGCGACCTATGTGATCTACACGGCCTTCGCGGCGCTCTCCGTCCCGTTCGTCCTGAAGTTCGTGAAGGAGACGAAGGGCAAGGCGCTGGAGGAGATGGGCTGAACAGCCCCGCGCGCTCGGGGAGAAGGGCCAAGCCCCCGCTGCCCCTCTCCTCGTACCGTCCGCCGCCCCCGCCCGGCACCCCCCGGGCGGGGGCGGCGGCCTTCTGCCTCACCAGATGAGGACGCCACCGCCGATCTCCCGGGCCTTGCGGATGCTCTCCTCGATGATCCGCAGCCGGGTATCGATCTGGTGCCGGTGCTCCTCGACGGTCCGCGGCCGCTCGGTGCCGTGGGCGAGCTCGTCGAGACGGGAGCGCAGCAGGGCGACCTCGCGCCGGAACTCCGGCACATCCCCGGCCTCGACGTAGAGGTCGTCGTCTGCCAGGGTCGGCAGGAAGCGGGCACCCAGCGAGCGTACGAACTCCGACCCCCACACCGTCGTACGCCAGGACTCGAACCCACCGGACCGGTACACCTCGTCCGGCACGTCGAGTATCCGCATCTCGCCGTCCGGCTCCCGGACGAACACTTCCACCAGCAGACTCATGGGCCGCAGTGGACCACCGCCGGGCCTCGCCCGACCACCGGTTATCGCCCGGGCTCAGCCCCCAGCGCCGGAAGCACCCGCTCCGCGAACAACCGCAGGCTCCGCCATCCCTCGTCCACCGGCATCCCGCCGGCCAGCGGATGCAGTACGAGGCTGTCCAGCCCCTGCGCCACGCACTCGTCGGGGGTGAGGATCCGGTACACGCCCTCGGCGCGCAGCTCGTCCACGCTCGTGGCCGCCGACTTCACCGCCGAGCGGATGTCGCCGGACTGCCAGGAGGCGTAGGTCCGCGCCTCGTGCAGGAAGTGCTCGCCGTACTCGGCCCACGCCCGGTCGGGATCCTCGGCGAGGTGCAGCAGCGGGGTCTCGGCGGCGGGCATCATGGTCCAGCCCTCGGTGCCGTACTCGACGAGCCGCTCCTTGTAGTACGCCTCCAGCTCCGGCAGATGCGCGCTGGGGAAGAAGGGGAGACCGAGACGGGCCGCGCGCCGGGCTGCGGCCTTGGACGAGCCGCCGACCAGCAGCAGGGGGTGCGGCTCGGTGAAGGGGCGCGGGGTGACCCGTACCGTACGGCCCCGGTACTCGAACTCCTGCCCGGTCCAGGCCTTCAGCACCGTCTCCAGCAGCTCGTCCTGGAGCCTGCCGCGCCGCTTCCAGTCCACGTCGAACTGGGCGTACTCCTCCGGCCGGTACCCGATCCCGGCGACGGTCACCAGCCGCCCGCCGCTCAGCAGATCCAGTACGGCGATGTCCTCGGCCAGCCGCAGCGGGTCGTGCAGCGGGCCGATCACCGCCGAGACCGTGACCGCGATACGCCGGGTGGCCCCGAAGACCGCACCCGCGAAGGCGAACGGCGACGGCAGCCAGTTGTTGTCGACACCGTGGTGCTCCTCCGTCTGGACGGTGGTGATCCCGTGCTCGTCGGCGTACGCGGCCATCTCCAGGGCGGCCCGGTAGCGGGCGGCGAGTGAGACGGGGGTGGCGCCGGGCTCGACGAGGTTGAAACGTACGACGGAGACGGGCATGGGGGTCCCCCTTCACGGGCGGGTGTGCAGGGACCGTAGCTGACGGGGCATCAGATCACCAGGGGTGCGTCTTCCGGCCGTAAGAAGGGTGTGTCGCGGCCCACTGCATGGGCCGCGACACACCCTGGGGACGCTGGCAATGCGTACCCGACGAGTCCAAGCCATACTGGACGCGTTGTGACTCCGCCCTTGAGGGGCTTCCGGCCGACGTGAGGTCGGACCGCGGGCCAGCCCGGCCCGGTCGGGAACCGAGGTCCCGCGTGGACAACGAACGGCCGAGGGGTAGGTCACGCCATACTTGAGCCTGTTATGGAAACCGTCATCCTTGCTGTAGTCATCGCCGTGGTCGTGCTCGTTGCGCTCGGCGGGCTCATCGTCGGCAGCCGACGGAAGAAGTCGCTGCCCCCGCCGCCCCCCGCCGCGCCCGACATCACCGCCCCTCCGGCCGAGCCGCACGTCGGCGACGAGGCCGAGACCCCCCGCGACGAACCGCGCCGGACGATAGAGGAGGTGGATCTTCCGGACGGCTCGGCCCCGGTCGCCGTCGAGGAGCCGCCCGTCCTCGAAATCCCCGAGATCGAGGTCCCCGAGCCGACGGCCGGACGGCTGGTCCGGCTGCGCGCCCGCCTCTCCCGCTCCCAGAACGCGCTCGGCAAGGGGCTGCTCGCCCTCCTGTCGCGCGAGCACCTCGACGACGAGACCTGGGAGGAGATCGAGGACACGCTGCTCACCGCCGACGTCGGCGTGGCTCCCACCCAGGAGCTGGTCGAGGGCCTGCGCGAGCGTGTGAAGGTGCTCGGCACCCGCACCCCCGCCGAGCTGCGCGGCCTGCTGCGCGAGGAGCTCCTCAAGCTGGTCGGCACCGACTTCGACCGCACGGTGAAGACCGAGCCCGAGACCAGCAAGCCCGGCATCGTGATGGTCGTCGGTGTCAACGGCACCGGCAAGACCACCACCACCGGCAAGCTCGCCCGCGTCCTGGTCGCCGACGGCCGCAGCGTCGTCCTCGGCGCCGCCGACACCTTCCGTGCCGCCGCCGCGGACCAGCTGCAGACCTGGGGCGAGCGGGTCGGCGCCCACACCGTGCGCGGGCCGGAGGGCGGCGACCCCGCCTCCGTCGCCTTCGACGCGGTGAAGGAGGGCAAGGAGATGGGCTCCGACGTCGTCCTCATCGACACCGCCGGGCGCCTGCACACCAAGACCGGGCTCATGGACGAGCTCGGCAAGGTCAAGCGCGTCGTCGAGAAGCACGCCCCGCTGGACGAGATCCTGCTCGTCCTCGACGCGACGACCGGGCAGAACGGCCTGGTCCAGGCCCGGGTGTTCGCCGAGGTCGTGGACATCACCGGCATCGTGCTCACCAAGCTCGACGGTACGGCGAAGGGCGGCATCGTGATCGCGGTCCAGCGCGAGCTGGGCGTACCGGTCAAGCTGGTGGGACTCGGAGAGGGCGCCGACGATCTGGCGCCGTTCGAGCCGGAGGCGTTCGTTGACGCCCTTATCGGGGAGTGACCCCCCACCTACCGAAGTTGGTATGTGGTCCGTGGCCGAAGAAGCGCCCGTTTCCCAAGGTGCAGTTGGGAGACGGGCGCTTCGCTGTGTACGACTGAAGCTCGGGGGCTTTACGCCCGCGACCGATGCGCCACATAGGCCAGCGTCCCCAGCAGCAGCCGTGCCGCCGGCGGTTTCGTGGCCGAGTCCAGGGCGGGCGGCCGCAGCCAGCGCACCGGGCCCAGGCCGCCCCGGTCGGAGGGCGGGGCCGTGATGTACGTGCCGGGGCCCAGGCCGCGCAGGTCGAGGGAGGTCGGGTCGTCCCAGCCCATGCGGTAGAGCAGCTCGGGGAGCTCGGCGGCGGCTCCGGGGGCGACGAAGAACTGGGCGCGGCCCTCAGGGGTCGCGGTGACCGGGCCGACGGGGAGGCCCATGCGCTCCAGGCGGACCAGGGCGCGGCGGCCGGCCGGCTCGGCCACCTCGATGACGTCGAACGCCCGGCCGACGGCGAGCATGACCGACGCCCCGGGGAACTCGCCCCACGCCTTGGTCACTTCGTCGAGCGTGGCGCCGGCCTGGACCTGGGGCGCGAACTCCAGGGGGTGCGCCCCCGGTGCGCTGCAGTCCGCCCGGCCGCAGGAGCAGTCGCCCGCCGCGGCCCGGGCTCCCGGGACCGCGTCCCAGCCCCACAGCCCGGTGAACTCGGCGACGGCGGTGCACTCCGAGGAGCGGCCGCGTCGACGCGAGCCGGAGCGGATCTCCCGGATGCCGCCGATCGTGAAGCCCATGCCCCCTCCAACGGGTCCGACGCGTCGGTGGTTACGACGCGGATGCGGAACGTGACCCTGTGTTCCGGACGCATCGGCCCCGCGTGGTCCGGGCGGCGCTCGAAGTGCCCCGGGTGGTGAACTCGGCGGCGCACGCCCCTGAGTGCATCGCTCCGCCTACTCCGGGTTGGTCTATGTCAAGTGAATCGCGCTGAGGCGACACTGAGTTCATTCGAAGGGGTGGCGAATGGTGGCGTTTCTGGGATCGCCATGGCTGGACGGGTGATCGTAGGATTACTGTGAGTGCACGAGTCCTGGGGGCACATGCACTCGTGGGTATGCCGGAGGCAAGTAGGCATCCCGTTCGAAGGGTGAGAACCGGCGGACGGGCGGCGGTATTTACCGGCAATCTGATAGGGCTTGGCGCACTCGGCGACAAGTGGTCTCAGGGATGGGGGCGTTCCAGTGAGCGGCAACGGCGGAAGCGGGACGACCGCGACCAGCACGGACAAGCGCCCCAACGAGCTGCTCACGTCCTGGTTCGTGCGCAGCGGCTGGTCGAAGGGCGAACTCGCCCGTCAAGTCAACCGCAGGGCACGCCAGTTGGGTGCCAACCACATCTCCACGGACACCTCCCGGGTGCGCCGCTGGCTGGACGGCGAGAACCCCCGCGAGCCGATCCCCAGGATCCTGTCCGAGCTGTTCTCCGAGCGCTTCGGCTGTGTGGTCTCCGTCGAGGACCTCGGCCTGCGCGCGGCCCGTCAGTCACCCTCCGTGTCCGGCGTCGACCTGCCCTGGACGGGCCCGCAGACGGTGGCCCTGCTCAGCGAGTTCTCGCGCAGCGACCTGATGCTGGCGCGGCGCGGCTTCCTCGGGACCTCGCTGGCCCTGTCCGCGGGCCCGTCCCTCATCGAGCCCATGCAGCGCTGGCTGGTGCCCTCGCCCCAGGCCCCGCAGCCGGAGCCGGAGCCACCGGCCGCGTCCCGCCGGCCCGGCAGGCTCTCCAAGCCCGAGCTGGACCTCCTGGAGTCCACGACGGTGATGTTCCGGCAGTGGGACGCCCAGTGCGGCGGCGGCCTGCGCCGCAAGGCGGTGGTCGGCCAGCTGCACGAGGTGACGGACCTGCTCCAGGAGCCCCAGCCGGAGGCCACCACCAGGAAGCTGTTCAAGGTCGCCGGGGAGCTGGCGGAGCTGGCCGGCTGGATGTCGTACGACGTCGGGCTCCAGCCGACCGCCCAGAAGTACTTCGTCCTCGCCCTGCACGCGGCCAAGGAGGCGGGCGACAAGCCGCTCGGCTCGTACATCCTCTCCAGCATGAGCCGCCAGATGATCCACCTCGGCCGGCCCGACGACGCGCTGGAACTGATCCACCTCGCGCAGTACGGCAGCCGGGACTGCGCGAGCCCCCGCACCCAGTCGATGCTGTATGCGATGGAGGCCCGCGCCTACGCCAACATGGGGCAGCCCGGCAAGTGCAAGCGGGCGGTCCGGATGGCCGAGGACACCTTCGCGGACGCGGACGAGTGGGACGAGCCGGACCCCGACTGGATCCGCTTCTTCTCCGAGGCCGAGTTGCACGGCGAGAACTCCCACTCCTTCCGCGACCTCGCCTATGTCGCGGGCCGCAGCCCCACGTACGCGTCCCTGGCCGAGCCCGTGATGCAGCAGGCCGTCGAGCTGTTCTCCCAGGACCCCGAGCACCAGCGCTCGTATGCACTGAACCTGATCGGCATGGCCACGGTGCATCTGCTGCAGCGTGAGCCCGAGCGCGGCGTGGTGCTGGCCGAGAAGGCCATGCACATCGCCAAGAAGGTCCGCTCCGAGCGCGTGAACACTCGTATCCGAAAGACGGTCGACACGGCCGTACGCGATTTCGGGGATCTCGCCGAGGTCGTGGACCTCACCGAGAAGCTCGCCGTCGAACTACCCGAGACCGCCGAGGCGGTCTGAAAACCCTTGGCCCCGGCCGCGGCCGGCCCTCCCGAACTGCCCGACTCGGCTCCCCCCATGCCAGGTCATCGGAAGGCCGCCCGTGGCCGGTTTTTGCTAATTTTGCGCCTGAACCGGCGCCGCTCTCGCGGATGTGGCTGGTCGCCGTAGGGGTTCCTCAATTGATGGTTGCGGTGGCCGCCATCGCAGGTTGCGCCAAGATAACGATCCGCGCGCCCATAATCCGGCAGTTCATCCAGGCGTAACACGCGGGGCGTCCTTGTCACGGCGGCGAAACAACGAGGGGCTTCCAACGAAACCGCGCTGCGCCAATCTCATGGCGCATAACCGGCCCACCCCTCTTGACCGCTCAAGGCTCTGCCCGCACGGGGCCGTACCAATGACGAGGAGACGCCGATGGCACCAGCCGCCATCACGCTTGCCGCGGAGGCACCCAAGCTGTCCTCCGCGAACACAGGCTTCATGCTTATTGCATCCGCTCTGGTACTGATCATGACGCCGGGCCTGGCCTTCTTCTACGGAGGCATGGTCCGGGTCAAGAGCACTCTCAACATGCTGATGATGAGCTTCATCAGCATGGGCATCGTCACCATTCTGTGGGTGCTCTACGGCTTCTCCCTCGCCTTCGGCACGAACAACAGCCTCATCGGCTGGGACTCCGACTGGTTCGGCCTGCGCAAGATCGGTCTGACGGAGCTGTGGCCCGGCTACACCATCCCGATCTTCGTCTTCATGGTCTTCCAGATGATGTTCGCCATCATCACTCCGGCGCTGATAAGCGGCGCCCTCGCGGACCGCGTCAAGTTCTCGGCCTGGGCGCTGTTCGTCGCCCTGTGGCTGACGATCGTCTACGTCCCGGTCGCCCACTGGGTCTGGGGTGCCGACGGCTGGGCCTTCAAGCTCGGTGTGATCGACTTCGCCGGTGGTACCGCGGTCCACATCAACGCCGGTGCGGGCGCTCTCGGCGTCATCCTCGTCATCGGCAAGCGCGTCGGCTTCAAGAAGGACCCGATGCGCCCGCACAGCCTCCCGCTGGTCATGCTCGGCGCCGGTCTGCTGTGGTTCGGCTGGTTCGGGTTCAACGCCGGCTCGTGGCTCGGCAACGACGACGGCGTCGGCGCGCTGATGTTCGTCAACACGCAGGTCGCCACCGGTGCCGCCATGCTGGCCTGGCTCGCCTACGAGAAGATCCGCCACGGCGCGTTCACCACGCTGGGTGCCGCCTCCGGCGCCGTCGCCGGTCTGGTCGCGATCACTCCGTCCGGTGGTGCGGTCTCCCCGCTCGGCGCGATCGCCGTCGGCGCCATCGCCGGTGTCGCCTGCGCCGCGGCCGTGGGCCTGAAGTACAAGTTCGGCTACGACGACTCCCTCGACGTGGTCGGCGTCCACATGGTCGGCGGCATCATCGGCTCCCTGCTCATCGGCTTCTTCGCCACCGGCAAGGGCCAGTCGACCGCGACGGGCGTCTTCTACGGCGACCACTCCTTCACCCAGCTGTGGAAGCAGTGCGCCGGTGTCGGCGCGGTCCTCGCCTACTCCCTGATCGCCTCCGCGGTCCTCGCCTTCCTCCTCGACAAGACCATCGGCATGCGGGTCACCGAGGACGAGGAGGTCGCCGGTATCGACCAGGCCGAGCACGCCGAGACCGCATACGACTTCAGCGGCGCGGGTGGCGGTATCGCCGGATCCGCCGCTTCGGTCCTGGCCGCCACGGAGAGCAAGAAGGTGGACGCATGAAGCTCATCACCGCCGTCGTGAAGCCCCACCGGCTCGACGAGATCAAGGAGGCCCTGCAGGCCTTCGGAGTCCATGGCCTGACGGTCACCGAGGCGAGCGGTTACGGTCGTCAGCGGGGCCACACCGAGGTCTACCGCGGTGCCGAGTACACCGTCGACCTGGTTCCCAAGATCCGTATCGAGGTACTGGCCGAGGACGATGACGCCGAGCAGCTGATCGACGTCATCGTCAAGGCGGCCCGAACCGGCAAGATCGGTGACGGCAAGGTCTGGTCCCTTCCGGTCGAGACGGCCGTACGGGTCCGGACCGGCGAGCGCGGCCCGGACGCGCTCTAACCGAAGAAGAAGGACAGGAGCTGCTGGGTGTCGAGCACGGACGTGCACAAGGAAGCGGAAGACTCGGGACCCAGCGGCTACGCGGCGGCCCGGCTGCACCTCCTCACCGAGGGGGCGCGGTCCGGGCCGCCGCGCCGTACAGCCCTGTCCGAGCTGACGGACGACTGGCTGACGGGACTGTTCGCCGCGGGCGCCGAGGGACTGCGCGGGGTCTCCCTGGTCGCCGTCGGCGGCTACGGCCGCGGTGAGCTCTCCCCCCGCAGCGACCTGGATCTGCTCCTCCTCCACGACGGCAGCGACCCCAAGGCGGTCGCCGCCCTGGCCGACCGCATCTGGTACCCCGTGTGGGACCTCGGCCTCGCCCTCGACCACTCGGTCCGCACCCCCGCCGAGGCCCGCAAGACGGCCGGGGAGGACCTGAAGGTCCAGCTCGGCCTGCTGGACGCCCGCCACATCGCCGGCGACCTGGGCCTGACGGCCGGTCTGCGGACGGCCGTCCTCGCCGACTGGCGCAACCAGGCGCCGAAACGTCTCCCCGAACTCCAGGAACTGTGCGCCGAGCGCGCCGAACGCCAGGGCGAGCTGCAGTACCTGCTGGAGCCGGACCTGAAGGAGGCCCGCGGCGGTCTGCGCGACGCCACCACCCTGCGGGCGGTCGCCGCCTCCTGGCTGGCCGACGCCCCCCGCGAGGGCCTCGACGACGCCCGGCGCCGGCTGCTCGACGTACGCGACGCCCTGCACCTGACGACCGGACGTGCGACCGACCGGCTCGCGCTCCAGGAGCAGGACCAGGTCGCCGCCGAACTCGGACTGCTCGACGCCGACACACTGCTGCGGCAGGTGTACGAGGCGGCGCGGGTCATCTCGTACGCCAGTGACGTCACCTGGCGTGAAGTGGCGCGTGTGCTGCGTTCGCGCGCCGTACGGCCGCGGCTGCGCGCCATGCTCGGCGGCGGAAAGCCCGTCCCCGAGCGCTCCCCGCTCGCCGAGGGCGTGGTCGAGCAGGACGGCGAGGTGGTGCTCGCCCGGGCCGCGCGCCCCGAGCGCGACCCCGTCCTCCCGCTGCGCGCCGCGGCCGCCGCCGCACAGGCCGGGCTTCCGCTCTCCCTGCACGCCGTACGGCGCCTGGCGGCGACCGTGCGCCCGCTGCCCACGCCCTGGCCCGCCGAGGCCCGCGAACAACTGGTCACCCTGCTCGGCTCCGGGCACCCCACCATCGACGTCTGGGAGGCGCTGGAGGCGGAAGGCCTGATCACGCGGCTGCTTCCGGACTGGGAGCGGGTGCGCTGCCGCCCGCAGCGCAACGCCGTGCACATCTGGACCGTCGACCGGCACCTGATCGAGACCGCCGTCCGCGCCTCCGAGTTCACCCGCCGCGTGCACCGCCCCGACCTGCTGCTGGTCGCCGCGCTGCTGCACGACATCGGCAAGGGCTGGCCCGGCGACCACTCGGTGGCCGGCGAGATCATCGCCAAGGACGTCGCCGCCCGTATCGGCTTCGACCGCGACGACGTGGCCGTGCTCTCCGCCCTCGTACGCCACCATCTGCTGCTGGTCGACACGGCCACCCGCCGCGACCTGGAGGACCCGGCAACGGTCCGCTCGGTCGCGGAGGCGGTCGGCTCGCAGCACACCCTGGAGCTGCTGCACGCGCTGACCGAGGCGGACGCCCTGGCCACCGGACCGGCCGCCTGGTCGTCCTGGCGCGCTTCGCTCGTCGCCGACCTGGTCAAGCGGGTCGCCGCAGTCCTCGCCGGGGACGTCCTCGACGAGCCCGAGGCCGCCGCGCCCACCGCCGAGCAGGAACGGCTCGCCATCGAGGCGGTCGCCACCGGCAGCCCGGTGCTGTCCCTGCGCGCCCAGACCGAGCCGCCGGCGGAGGAACAGCCCTCCGGCCACCCGGAGCCGCTCGGCGTCGAACTGCTCATCGCCGTACCGGACCAGGAAGGCGTGCTGCCCGCCGTGGCCGGTGTCCTCGCCATGCACCGGCTGACCGTACGCACCGCCGAGCTGCGCACCCTGGACCTGCCGGACGGCGTCGAGGGCTCGGTCCTGCTGCTGGACTGGCGGGTCGCCGCCGAGTACGGCTCGCTGCCCCAGGCGGCCCGGCTGCGGGCCGATCTCGTACGGGCCCTGGACGGGTCCCTGGACATCGCCGGGCGCCTTGCCGAGCGCGACGCCGCGTATCCGCGCCGCCGGGGTGTCGTGGCGCCGCCGGCGCGCGTGACGGTCGCCTCGGCCGCGTCCCGGCTGGCCACGGTGATCGAGGTGCGGGCCCAGGACGCCCCCGGCCTGCTGTTCCGCATCGGGCGGGCGCTGGAGGACGCGAGCGTACGGGTGCGCAGCGCGCACGTCTCCACGCTGGGCGCGAACGCCGTGGACGCCTTCTACGTGACCGGGCCGGAGGGCGCGCCCCTGCCGGGCGACGAGGCCTCGGCCGTGGCGCGGAAGCTGGAGGAGACCTTGCGGGGGTGACCGCACTGTAGGAGCGGGCGGCGACGATTGTCTTGCGCGGCCCGATATCCTGGAAGACGCTCACACTGCCCCCGACTCCGAGGACCGACGCCGCCGTGTTCGACACTCTCTCCGATCGCCTCTCAGCGACCTTCAAGAATCTGCGCGGCAAGGGGCGTCTGAGCGAGGCGGACATCGACGCCACCGCGCGCGAGATCCGTATCGCGCTGCTCGAAGCGGACGTGGCCCTGCCCGTCGTCCGCGCGTTCATCAAGAACGTCAAGGAGCGCGCCCTCGGCCCCGAGGTCTCCGCTACGCAGTACCCCGCCAAGCGGGTCCTCGACATCGTCAATGAAGAGCTGGTCACCGTCCTGGGCGGCCAGACCCGCCGCCTGCGGTTCGCCAAGCAGCCGCCGACCGTGATCATGCTCGCGGGTCTGCAGGGTGCCGGTAAGACCACCCTCGCGGGCAAGCTCGCCAAGCACCTCAAGGAAGAGGGCCACTCGCCGCTCCTGGTCGCCGCCGACCTCCAGCGCCCGAACGCGGTGACCCAGCTGAGCGTCGTCGCCGAGCGGGCCGGCGTGGCCGTCTTCGCCCCGGAACCGGGCAATGGCGTGGGCGACCCCGTCCAGGTCGCCAAGGACTCGATCCAGCACGCGAAGACCAAGGTCCACGACATCGTCATCGTGGACACCGCCGGCCGCCTCGGCATCGACCAGGAGATGATGCAGCAGGCCGCGGACATCCGGGACGCGGTCTCGCCGGACGAGATCCTCTTCGTCGTCGACGCGATGATCGGCCAGGACGCCGTGAACACGGCGGAGGCCTTCCGCGACGGTGTCGGCTTCGACGGCGTGGTCCTCTCCAAGCTCGACGGTGACGCCCGCGGTGGTGCGGCCCTGTCGATCGCCTCGGTCACCGGCAAGCCGATCATGTTCGCCTCGAACGGCGAGAAGCTGGACGACTTCGACGTCTTCCACCCGGACCGGATGGCCTCCCGCATCCTCGACATGGGTGACCTGGCCACCCTGTTCGAGATCGCGCAGAAGGAGTTCAGCGAGGAAGAGGCCGCCAAGATGGCCTCCAAGCTCGCCTCCAAGAAGGGCCAGGACTTCACCCTGGACGACTTCCTGGCCCAGATGGAGCAGGTCAGGAAGATGGGCAGCATCTCCAAGCTGCTCGGCATGATGCCCGGCATGGGCCAGATCAAGGAACAGATCAACAACATCGACGAGCGGGACGTCGACCGCACGGCCGCGATCATCAAGTCGATGACCCCGGCCGAGCGCCAGGAACCGACGATCATCAACGGCTCGCGCCGCGCCCGTATCGCCAAGGGTTCCGGCGTCGAGGTCAGCGCGGTCAAGAACCTCGTCGAGCGGTTCTTCGAGGCCCGCAAGATGATGTCCCGCATGGCCCAGGGCGGCGGCATGCCGGGCATGCCCGGGATGCCGGGCATGGGTGGCGGTCCCGGCCGCACCAGGAAGCAGCCCAAGAAGGCCAAGGGCAAGCAGCGGTCGGGCAACCCGATGAAGCGCAAGCAGCAGGAGCAGGAGGAGGCCGCCCGCCGGGCCGCCGCCGCTGAGGGCGGCAACGCCTTCGGAGTGCCGGGTCAGCAGGCGCCGCAGGACTTCGAGCTCCCGGACGAGTTCAAGAAGTTCATGGGCTGAGTTCACCCTGTGCGCGTGCCAGGGGCGGGGTGTTGTCGTAACGTCCGCTTATGACCAACCCCGCCCCGCCGCGCAAGTCGCCCGACCAGCCCTGGCGTACCGAGGGCACTCCCGAGGAGCCGCCGAGGCCGCCGGGCGGGCGGAAGATGCGCGGCGGCTGGTGGAGCCTGATCCTGACCGCGCTGGTCGTGTATCTGATCGCGAATCTGATCCTGTCGTTCTTCAACGAGGGCAACGAGCCGACGATTTCGTACACCGAGTTCAGCAAGCAGGTCGGCGCGGGCAACGTCAGCAAGATCTACGCCAAGGGCAATGCGATCCAGGGCCAGCTCAAGAAGGGGCAGAAGAGCCCGCACGGCGGCGGCAAGTACACCAAGTTCAGCACCGAGCGGCCGACGTTCGCCAGCGACAGGATCTGGGACGACCTGACCAAGCACAACGTCACCGTCACGGCGGAACCGGTCGTCCAGCACCGCAGCTTTCTGGCCAATCTGCTGATCTCGCTGGCCCCGATGCTGCTGCTGATCGCCGTATGGGTCTTCGTCGCGCGGCGGATGAACACGGGACTCGGCGGCGCGGGCGGGATGCTCGGCCGCAAGGCGCCGCCCAAGCCGGTCGAACTGCAGCCGGGCGCCCAGCGCACGACCTTCGAGGACGTGGCGGGCATCGACGAGGTCGAGGGCGAGCTCAACGATGTCGTCGACTTCCTGAAGAACCCGGACGCCTACCGCAGGATGGGCGCGAAGATGCCCCGGGGCGTGCTGCTCGCGGGCCCGCCCGGCACCGGAAAGACCCTGCTCGCGCGTGCCGTCGCCGGTGAGGCGGGCGTGCCGTTCTTCTCGGCGTCGGCCTCCGAGTTCATCGAGATGATCGTCGGCGTCGGCGCCTCACGTGTGCGTGAACTGTTCGCGGAGGCCCGCAAGGTGGCCCCGTCGATCATCTTCATCGACGAGATCGACACCATCGGGCGGGCCCGCGGCGGCGGCTCCGGCATGGGCGGCCACGACGAACGCGAACAGACGCTGAACCAGATCCTCACCGAGATGGACGGCTTCTCCGGCTCGGAGGGCGTCATCGTCATCGCCGCCACCAACCGCGCCGACGTCCTGGACCCGGCGCTCACCCGCCCCGGCCGCTTCGACCGGGTGGTCATGGTCTCGCCCCCGGACCGCGGCGGCCGCGAGGCCATCCTGCAGATCCACACCCGCGAGATCCCCCTCGCGAAGGACGTCGACCTCGGCCAGGTCGCACGTACGACCCCGGGGATGACCGGCGCCGAACTGGCCAACCTCGCCAACGAGGCCGCCCTGCTCGCCGTCAAGCGCAAACAGGAGCGGGTCACGCAGACCGACCTCTCCGAGGCCCTGGAGAAGGTCCAACTGGGCGCCGAACGGCCCCTGGTGATGCCCGAGGAGGAGCGCCGCCGCACCGCCTACCACGAGAGCGGCCACGCCCTGCTCGGCATGCTCCAGCCCGGCGCCGACCCCGTCCGCAAGATCACCATCGTCCCGCGCGGCCGGGCCCTCGGCGTCACGCTCTCCACACCGGAGTCCGACAAGTACGCGTACACCGAGGAGTACCTGCGCGGCCGGATCATCGGCGCGCTCGGCGGCATGGCGGCGGAACAGGTCGTCTACGGGGTCGTCACCACCGGTGCGGAGAACGACCTGGAGCAGGTCACCGGCATCGCCCGCGGCATGGTCGCCCGCTGGGGCATGAGCGAACGCGTCGGCCGCCTGTCGGCCCTGCCCAGCGACGCCCAGCAGGCGTACGGCCTGTCCGCCGCCCCGCAGACCCTCGACGTGATCGACGCCGAGATGCGCCGGATCGTCGACGAGTGCTACGAGGAGGCGTGCCGCAAGCTGACCGACCACCGTGGCCAACTGAACGCCCTCGCCCAGGCCCTGCTGGAGCGGGAGACCCTGGAGGAGGCGGACGCCTACCGGATCGCGGGGATCACCCGGCTGGCGAAGGTCGACGGTTCCTGAGGTGCGCGGGGCCTAGGGGGTACGGGCGATCAGGTAGCGGAACACGTTCGGCATCCACACCGTCCCGTCCCGGCGCCGATACGGGTGCAGGGCCTCCGCCAGTTCCTTGTCCACCTGCGCCTGGTCCGTCGCCGAGATCGCCGCGTCGAACAGGCCCGTCGACAGCAGGCCCCGTACCGCGCTGTCCACGCCCGCGTACCCGAACGGGCAGGCGACCCGCCCGGAGCCGTCCGGCTTCAGGCCCGCCCGCTGCGCGACCTCCTCCAGGTCGTCGCGGAGGGCGGGGCGCCAACTGCCAGCGCTGCGCAGCGGATCCGCCAGCCTGGTGGCCACCCGCAGCACGGACGAGGTGGTGCAACGTTCCGGCGGACCCCAGCCGGCGAGCACCACGGGCGCCCCGTGCCCGGCGAGCGGTGTCGCTGCCTGCAGCAGCCCGCCGAGCCCCTCCGAGTCGCCCGCCAGACACCCGATCGGCTCGAAAGCCGTCACCAGGGTGAACGCGGGCGTCTCCGCGTCGCCCGCGGCCACGACGTCTCCGGGCGAGCCCTCGACGATCCGGGTGCCTGCACGCGCGCGCGTGCCCCACCCGTCCGGGAGCAGCCGCTCCCGCGCGAGAGCCAGTCGTTCGGGGGAGGAGTGGTCGACACCGGTGACCGCCGCGCCTCTGGAGGCCGCCAGCAAAAGCGCCAGCCCGCTGCCGCAGCCGAGGCCCAACAACCGTGTGCCGGGGCCCACTTCCAGTCGCTCGTAGACGGCCTCGTAGAGCGGGACCAGCATCCGCTCCTGGATCTCGGACCAGTCACGCGCGCGTGCACACAGGTCCACACGGGGCGCCTGGCCCGTAGGGGACGGGTGCTGCCGCACGAGCGTAGGTGTCATGTAAAGCGCCCCAATCCGACGAGAGTTGCCCCTGTACCCGATTCCATGGCCCCCGTGACGTGCGCTCGCATTCCCCCGTATGCCAGATAACTCCGCACTCGACCGCTCGTCCAGGGGTAGTGGGGCCCGGCTTGTGGGTTGCATATGCAGGCGAAAAGAATTCACGTCCCGGCAACGTGGGCCCCTACCATCGCGCCCATGGCAAAGGCTCCCGTTCTCACCCCGCGCGCGGACGACTTCCCGCGCTGGTACCAGGATCTGATCAACAAGGCCGAACTGGCCGACAACGGCCCGGTGCGCGGCACCATGGTGATCCGACCGTACGGGTACGGGCTGTGGGAGCGGATGCAGGCCGAGATGGACGCCCGGATCAAGGAGACGGGCACCCAGAACGCGTACTTCCCACTGCTGATCCCGCAGTCGTACTTCGCCAGGGAGGCCGACCACGTCGAGGGCTTCGCGCCCGAACTGGCCGTGGTCACCCATGGCGGCGGCAAGGAGCTGGAGGAGCCCGCGGTCGTCCGCCCCACCTCCGAGATGATCATCAACGACTACTTCTCGAAGTGGGTGCAGAGCTATCGCGACCTGCCCCTGCAGATCAACCAGTGGGCCAACGTGGTCCGTTGGGAACTGCGGCCCCGTCTCTTCCTGCGTACGACCGAGTTCCTGTGGCAGGAGGGCCACACCGCGCACGCCACGTACGAGGAGGCGCGCGACTTCGCCGCGCACATCCAGCAGCACGTCTACGGCGACTTCCTGACCGAGGTCCTCGCGACGGACTTCGTCTCCGGCCGCAAGACGGCCAAGGAGCGCTTCGCCGGCGCCGTCAACACGCTCACGCTCGAAAGCATGATGGGCGACGGCAAGGCCCTCCAGATGGTCACCAGCCACGAACTGGGCCAGAACTTCGCCAAGGCCTTCAACACCCGGTACCTGTCCAGGGAGGGCAGGCAGGAACTCGTCTGGCAGACCTCCTGGGGCTCCACCACCCGCATGATCGGCGCCCTGGTGATGACTCACGGAGATGACAACGGCCTGAGGGTCCCGCCGCGGCTCGCGCAGATCCAGGTCGTCGTCCTCGCGATCAAGGGCGAGGAGGCGGTTTTGGCCAAGGTCCGTGAACTCGGTGACCGGTTGCGGGCGGCGGGCCTGCGCGTCCACGTCGACGACCGCACCGACACCCCGTTCGGGCGCCGGGCCGTCGACTGGGAGCTGAAGGGCGTGCCCGTACGCATCGAGGTCGGGCCCCGTGACCTGGAAAGCGGCACGGCGATCGTGGCCCGCCGCATCCCCGGCGGCAAGGAGCCGATGCCGGTCGAATCCCTCGTGCGGCTCCTGCCCGCGATCCTCGAGGAGGACCAGGCGCTCCTGCTCGCCCAGTCCCGCGAGCGCCGTGAGTCCCGTACGGCCGAGGTGTCGACGGTCGAGGAAGCCGTCGAGGCGGTCGGCGCCGGCGGCTGGGCGCGCATCCCCTGGGCGGATCTCGGCGAAGAAGGCGAGGCCAGGCTGGCCGAGCACGCGGTGACCGTACGGTGTCTGGTCGCTGCGGACGGGTCGGTGCCAGAGGCCGAGGACGCGCCCGGTAACGTCGCGGTCGTCGCGCGCGCTTACTGATACAGGGCCGTTCCGCCGCGGACGCGACCGAAACGCCCCTTGCGCACCTGCGGATCACACCCGCACCGGCGCGTGGACACCGTCTACGCGCCGGGTCGTAGAGCGGGCTACGTACCGGCTTGGGACGAGCTGTGAGGTTTCTCCGCAGATCAGCGCACCCGCCCTCGTCGGGACGCATCAGCGGCAACTGACGGGTACGTGCAAATTATTTGGGATGGCCCGGAATAGGAACACATTCGAGGCCCCGCTCGTTGTCATTACGTGAGCACGACACAGACACCACCTGTTCTCGCCGCAGAGCTGGCAGAGGCGTGGGCCGACATTCAGCGGTACCACCCCGAGCTGCCGGACCTTGCCGCGCCAGAGTCCCTGATCGGAGAGTCGTCGTCCGCGTGCGGTCACGAGCTCTCCTTCGAGCGACTGCTCCATGAGGCAGTCCATGGCATCGCCGCCGCGCGCGGCGTACGCGACACGTCCCGCGCCGGCCGGTACCACAACCGCAGATTCCTCGCGATCGCCGAGGAGCTGGGCCTGGACCACCCCGAGGAACCGCACCCCAGCAGCGGCTTCTCCCTGGTCACGCTCAACCCCGAGGCCAAGCGCCGCTACCGCCCGACCATCGAGCGGCTGCAGCGCGCCCTCAAGGCCCACACGGCAGCCACCTCCGCCGACACCCCGAAGAGCTTCCGCGGCCCGGCGGCCCGGCACGGCTCGTCCGGGGGCGGGGTACGAGTGAAGGCGGTGTGCGACTGCGGCCGTAACGTACGGGTCGTCCCGTCGGTGCTGGCGCAGGCGCCGATCGTCTGCGGCGGCTGCGGCAAGCCGTTCCGGATCCCGGAGGTCGTGGGAGCTGCATAAGCGCGGGTCCTGGAGCACCGGCATCTCGTGGCTGCCGGAATCCGGGCGCCGCGCGCGGGGAGCCGACCGCCGTCTGCGGGCAGTCGTCCCGCTTGGGGCGGCACGGGTGGGCGCTGGGGTCCCCCGCTCGAGCGAAGTCGAGAGCGGGGGAGGCACCCCGTGCGCCGGGCAGCGCTGCCCACCCCGAGGGCACCTGCATCGCCGGGTGCCCCTCAGCCATGCCCAGGCGCGGCTCGGCACCCCTCGGCCAAAAGCGACCCGCAGGGTGTGGCACAATGGCTAGCTGTACTCGACAGCCGCACAGGAACCCTCTCGCCTCCGGCTGACGCGTCCATCGGGCACTCGGGTACCGCAACCCCACGCGGCAATCTCGCCGTGCCCAACCACGTCAAAACCAGGAGAACCCACTCCCGTGGCAGTCAAGATCAAGCTGAAGCGTCTGGGCAAGATCCGTTCGCCTCACTACCGCATCGTCGTCGCCGACTCCCGCACCCGTCGTGACGGCCGTGCGATCGAGGAGATCGGTCTGTACCACCCGGTGCAGAACCCCTCGCGCATCGAGGTCGACTCGGAGCGCGCGCAGTACTGGCTGGGTGTCGGCGCGCAGCCGACCGAGCCCGTTCTCGCCATCCTGAAGCTGACCGGCGACTGGCAGAAGTTCAAGGGCCTGCCCGCCCCGGCTCCGCTGCTCGTGGCCGAGCCGAAGGCTACTCGCCCGGTGTTCGACGCCCTCGGTGGCGACGACGAGGGCAAGGGTGAGGCCATCACCCAGAAGAAGAAGGCTGAGAAGAAGGACGAGGCTGCTGCCGAGTCCGCGTCGACCGAGGCCTGAGCATGCTCGAGGAGGCTCTCGAGCACCTCGTGAAGGGCATCGTCGACAACCCTGACGATGTGCAGGTCGCCTCGCGCAACCTGCGCCGCGGTCGTGTGCTCGAGGTCCGGGTCCACCCCGACGACCTCGGCAAGGTGATCGGCCGCAACGGCCGCACCGCGCGCGCTCTGCGTACCGTCGTGGGCGCCATCGGCGGCCGCGGTGTCCGCGTCGACCTCGTCGACGTGGACCACGTCCGCTGACGCCGAACGCAACACCGGCTCGGGCCGGGGAGGGCCACTGCGCCGTCCCCGGCCCGTAGTCGTTACCAGCCGTTACGACAGGAGATCCTGGGAAGTGCAGCTCGTAGTCGCACGGATCGGCCGTGCCCACGGCATCAAGGGCGAGGTCACCGTCGAGGTCCGTACCGACGAGCCCGAACTGCGGCTCGCACCCGGCGCCGTACTGGCCACCGAGCCCGCCTCGGCGGGCCCGCTCACCATCGAGACGGGCCGCGTCCACAGCGGCCGTCTGCTCCTGCGCTTCGAGGGCGTCCGCGACCGCAGCGCGGCCGAGGCGCTGCGCAACACCCTCCTGATCGCCGAGGTGGACCCGGAGGTGCTCCCCGAGGACGAGGACGAGTACTACGACCACCAGCTGATGGACCTGGACGTGGTCACCAAGGACGGCGTCGAGGTCGGCCGTATCACCGAGATCTCGCACCTGCCCTCCCAGGACCTGTTCATCGTGGAGCGCCCGGACGGCAGCGAGGTCCTGATCCCCTTCGTCGAGGAGATCGTCACGGAGATCGACCTCGAGGAGCAGAAGGCGGTCATCGACCCCCCGCCCGGACTGATCGACGACCAGGCGGAGATCGTCTCCACCAGGGAAGAGTCGTAAGAGATGCGCCTCGACGTCGTCACGATCTTCCCGGAGTACCTGGAGCCCCTGAACGTCTCCCTCGTCGGCAAGGCACGCGCGCGTGGACAGCTGAACGTCCATGTGCACGATCTGCGCGACTGGACCTACGACCGCCACAACACCGTCGACGACACCCCGTACGGCGGCGGCCCCGGCATGGTCATGAAGACCGACCCCTGGGGCGACGCCCTGGACTCCGCCCTCGCCGACGGCTACGAGACCGGCTCGCACGCGCCCGCGCTGATCGTGCCCACCCCCAGCGGCCGCCCCTTCACCCAGGAACTCGCCGTCGAACTCTCCGAGCGCCCCTGGCTGATCTTCACGCCCGCGCGCTACGAGGGCATCGACCGCCGGGTGATCGACGAGTACGCCACCCGGATGCCGGTCTGCGAGGTGTCCATCGGCGACTACGTCCTCGCCGGCGGGGAAGCGGCCGTGCTGGTGATCACCGAGGCCGTGGCCCGGCTGCTGCCCGGCGTCCTCGGCAACGCCGAGTCCCACCGCGACGACTCCTTCGCCCCCGGCGCCATGGCCAACCTCCTGGAAGGCCCCGTCTACACCAAGCCGCCCGAGTGGCGCGGCCGCGGCATCCCCGACGTGCTGCTCAGCGGTCACCACGGCAAGATCGCCCGCTGGCGCCGCGACGAGGCCCTGCGGCGCACGACGGCCAACCGGCCCGACCTGATCGAGCGCTGCGACCCCAAGGCCTTCGACAAGAAGGACCGCGAGATGCTCTCCATCCTGGGCTGGGCCCCGGACCCGGCGGGGGAGCCGTACGGCCGATTTTGGCGCAGGACCGAGGGCGTGGAAGAATAGACCGCTGTTGTGCGTCGTCCGGCGTGCGCCCCTGCCACAGGGGGACACGACGCCCGCCCCGGCACGGACAGCATCCTCCTGGAAACCTAGTTCCCGCCTATGACCTGTGGCATGGGCGAAGAAAGCAGACGAAATGTCTCACCTGCTCGACTCCGTCGACAGCGCGTCGCTGCGCAGCGACGTCCCGGCCTTCCGCCCGGGTGACACCGTCAACGTCCACGTCCGCGTCATCGAGGGCAACCGCTCCCGTGTACAGCAGTTCAAGGGCGTTGTGATCCGCCGCCAGGGCGCCGGTGTCCGCGAGACCTTCACGGTCCGCAAGGTCTCCTTCTCCGTCGGCGTCGAGCGCACGTTCCCGGTGCACACCCCGATCGTCGAGAAGATCGAGCTCGTCACCCGCGGTGACGTGCGTCGCGCCAAGCTGTACTACCTGCGCGAGCTGCGCGGCAAGGCCGCGAAGATCAAGGAGAAGCGCGACAGCTGAGCTCGCGCAGGCGTTCATACCGGGGCCGGATAGCATCTGGCCCCGATGGACACCGAAGCACAGCACACGGAGCGCGACCGCTCCTCCCGCCCTTCCGAATCCGAGGACGTCTCTCGGGAGATTTCGGACACAGAGGGGCCGGAGGGACGGTCGCGTTTCGCGTTGCTGTCGCGGGTCGCCGACTGGCTGCCCGGTGGGCGGATCAGTCTGACGCTCCTCGTCTGCCTGGTGTTTTTGCTGCTCCTCAACACTTTCGTGGTCCAACCATTCCAGATTCCCAGCGGATCCATGGAAAACGGATTGAGGATCGGCGACCGCGTTCTCGTAAATAAGTTGGCGTACCGTTTCGGTGCCGAGCCGCGGCGCGGCGATGTCGTCGTGTTCGACGGCACCGGGTACTTCGGGAACGCCGACTACATCAAACGCGTCGTGGGCGTAGGGGGAGACCACGTGGTCTGCTGCGACAAGGAGGGGAGAATCGAGGTGAACGGCCGGTCGGTCGACGAGTCGACGTTCCTCCACCCCGGTGACAGCCCCTCCACGGTGCCCTTCACCGTCGTCGTGCCCGACGGCACCCTCTTCGTCCTCGGCGACCACCGCAGCGACTCCAGCGACTCCCGCGACCACCTGGGCTCGCCCGGCGGCGGCATGATCCCCGTCTCGGACGTCATCGGACGCGCCGACTGGATCGTCTGGCCCAGCGCCCACTGGACCCGCCTGCAGCGTCCCGGCGCCTACGCGCGCGTGCCCGCGGCGGACGGTGCGCATGGGTAACCGTGGCAAACCGCGCGGTGCCGCGAGCGGCCCGGCCGACGGGCTGCTGCCCACCGGCTCCCGCCGCGCCTCCGGCCCGGTGGCCGGGGGCGGCGGCCGCACCCGCGCCGAGCGGCGCAAGCTGCAGCGCAAGGTCAAACGAAAGCGCAGGCGCAGCGCGGTCAAGGAGATACCCCTCCTCGTCGGCGTCGCGGTCCTCATAGCCCTGGTCCTCAAGACGTTCCTCGTCCAGGCGTTCGTGATCCCGTCCGGCTCCATGGAGCAGACGATCCGGATCGGCGACCGTGTCCTCGTCGACAAGTTCACCCCGTGGTTCGGCTCGAAGCCCAAGCGCGGGGACGTCGTCGTGTTCAAGGACCCGGGCGGCTGGCTCGCGGGCGAGCAGACCACCACCAAGAAGAGCGACCCCGTCGTCGTCAAGCAGGTCAAGGAGGGACTCACCTTCATCGGCCTGCTGCCGTCCGACAACGAGAAGGACCTCATCAAGCGGGTCATCGGCGTCGGCGGCGACCACGTCAAGTGCTGTGACACGCAGGGGCGGGTGACCGTCAACGGCGTTCCCCTGACCGAGGGCGACTATCTGTATCCCGGAAACGCCCCCTCCACACAGCCGTTCGACATCACCGTCCCCAAGGGGCGGCTGTGGGTGATGGGCGATCACCGGGGCAACTCCGCGGACTCCCGCGCGCATCAGAACACGCCCTACGGCGGCACGGTCTCCGAGGACTCGGTGGTGGGACGGGCGATGGTCATCGCCTGGCCCTTCGGCCACTGGACCTCCTTGAAAGAACCTAAAACTTTCTCCTCGGTCTCCAACTCCGTGTCGGGGACGACCGCGTCCCCGCAGCTGTCGCATAGGGTTGCCCCTGACTATTTCAACGGAACGGTCCAACTCCCGAGCCCTGCGGAACTCCCGCTCGTTATGGGAGTGGTGGGCCTGCACCGCGTCTGGGGCAGGCAGCGGCACAGAGTAAGGAGTTGGCGTGGGGGATGTGGCGGTTGGCGCACGGCCCGGAAACGACGGCGAGGAGCACCGCGGACAGCCCGTCCAAGGGGTTTCCGCAGCCGTCCCGGCCGCGAACAGCGCCGTGACCTCCGGGAGTGACTCCGGGGCGACCGACGACGGCAGGACGCCGGGCGAGCGGAACCGGACCGAGGAACAGGGGTCGGACGGGACACCCCCCAAGTCCAAGAAGCAACGCTCCTTCTGGAAGGAGCTGCCCATCCTGATCGGCATCGCGCTCGTGCTGGCGCTGCTGATCAAGACGTTCCTGGTGCAGGCGTTCTCGATCCCTTCGGACTCGATGCAGAACACCCTGCAGCAGGGCGACCGGGTCCTGGTCGACAAACTCACCCCCTGGTTCGGTTCGAAGCCGGAGCGCGGCGAGGTCGTCGTCTTCCACGACCCGGACAACTGGCTGGCGGGCGAGCCCACGGCCAACCCGAACCCGCTGCAGAAGGCCCTCAGCTGGATCGGCCTGATGCCGTCCGCCGAGGAGAAGGACCTCATCAAGCGCGTCATCGGCGTCGGCGGCGACACCGTCTCCTGCAAGGGCTCCGGCCCGCTCAGGGTCAACGGCAAGGCGCTCAACGACGCGTCGTTCGTGTACGCGGGCAACACCCCGTGCAGCGTCGACGACCAGGGCGGCCAGTTCACGGTGAAGGTCCCCAAGGGCTACATCTGGGTCATGGGCGACCACCGTCAGAACTCGCGGGACTCGCGCTACAACCAGAGCGACAAGCACAACGGCATGGTTCCGGTGAGCAAGGTCGTCGGACGGGCCATCGTCATCGCCTGGCCCATCACCCGCTGGGACACCCTCCCGATCCCGGACACCTTCGACCAGCCGGGACTGAACGAGCAGTCCTCGGCGTCCGCCGCCCTGACGGTCGCCCCGAACGCGCTCGCCCTGACCGGGGTGGTGCCGGTGGCCCTGTGGCGTCGCAGGAAGATCGCGGCGGTCGAGACCCGCAAAGCGGACTCGGAGCACTCCGCCTGACCGTGCCTTGGTGAAGCCCTGGTGCAGCTGTGACCTCGGTCGGCCGTGAGGGGCTGACCGGGTCAGGTACTGCCGGGTAGGGTGCGGACCCATGGGTGGCGAGAGCACTACGCGTACGGCCCCGCGCAGCGGTGGCAGGAGCACGGGCCCGGTGGGCAGCAAGGCCGGACAGCGACTGTCCGGACTGGCGGTCGCGCTGGGCATTGTGCTGTTCCTCGGCGGATTCGGCTGGGGAGCGGTGGTCTACCGGCCGTACACCGTGCCGACCACCTCGATGACGCCGACGATCGACGCCGGCGACCGGGTCCTGGCCCAGCGCGTCGACGGCAGTGAGATCCGCCGGGGCGACGTCGTCGTCTTCAACGACAAGTCCTGGGTGACGGGCGCCTCCGTGGTCAAGCGCGTGGTCGCGGTCGGCGGCGACACGGTCTCCTGCTGCACGAACGGCAAGCTGACCGTCAACGGCAAGCAGATCGACGAGGGCTATCTCAAGGGCAGCGTCGTCGAGGACAAGAACATCCCGACCGTGAAGGTCCCCCAGGGCCGCCTGTTCCTGCTCGGCGACGAGCGCCAGGGGTCACTGGACTCCTCCGCCCACCTCAGTGACGCCGCCCAGGGCACCGTCGCGCGCTCCGCCGTGACCGCTCGCGTGGATGCCGTCGTCTGGCCCATGAAGGGCATGCTGGAACGCCCCAGCGGCTTCGAGACCCTCGGCGTGCTCTCCCAGCCGGGCCCGCTGCGGATCATCGTCACCCTGATCGTGGCCGGCGCCGTGCTGGTCCTCGGCGGCGGCGCGTACGGCCCGGTCGCCAAGCGGATGGGCGGGCGCCGCGCCCGTGCGCGGACGGAGCCCGTGGGTGCCCGCTGAGGCCGCGGGCGGGTACGAGGACTCGTACCGGGGCGGGCTGCGCAAGGTGGCCCGGGTGGTTCTGCTCGACCCCGAGGACCGCATCCTGCTCCTGCACGGCCATGAGCCGGACGATCCGGCCGACGACTGGTGGTTCACGCCCGGCGGCGGACTGGAGGGCGACGAGAGTCGTGAGGAGGCCGCTCTCAGGGAACTCGCCGAGGAGACCGGCATCACCGATGTCGAACTCGGCCCGGTGCTGTGGCGGCGGATGTGCTCCTTCCCGTTCGCGGGCCGCCGCTGGGACCAGGACGAGTGGTACTACCTGGCCCGTACGACGGACACGTCCAGGGTGGTGCCCGGGGCCACGGGCCTCACGGAACTGGAGCGGCGCAGCGTCGCCGGAGCACGCTGGTGGACGTGTCGGGAACTTGCCCGGGCGCATGAGACCGTGTACCCGACCAGACTCGCCGAGCTGCTGTGCAGGCTGCTCGACGAAGGTCCCCCGGCCGGGCCCGTGACCCTTGACCCCGAAATCGTCTAGGGGCTCACGGGACTGGCGCACAATGGTGGGATCGCACGGCTGAAGGGGAAGCTGCCATGAGCGCCGAGGACCTCGAGAAGTACGAGACCGAGATGGAGCTGAAGCTCTACCGGGAGTACCGCGATGTCGTCGGTCTGTTCAAATACGTGATCGAGACCGAGCGGCGCTTCTACCTGACCAACGACTACGAGATGCAGGTGCATTCGGTCCAGGGCGAGGTGTTCTTCGAGGTGTCGATGGCGGACGCCTGGGTCTGGGACATGTACCGGCCGGCTCGGTTCGTGAAGCAGGTGCGGGTACTCACGTTCAAGGACGTGAACATCGAGGAGCTGAACAAGAGCGATCTCGAGCTGCCGGGCGGCTGACGGTCACGGTAGGTCGCTCGTGCGGGTGACGAGTTTGTCCACAACCGCCGAGTAGTCCACCAAGATCCACTTGGTGGGAGCGGATGCGTGACGGTTGGCGCCGGAGGTGGTGCCGACATGAGGACACGCAACGCACAACGCAGTGCCATGGGCAGGTACGGCGAGGATCTGGCCGCGCGGCGGCTGGCGGACGCCGGCATGACGGTCCTGGAGCGCAACTGGCGCTCGGGCAGGACGGGTGAGATCGACATCGTGGCCCGGGACGGGGACGTCCTGGTGGTCTGCGAGGTGAAGACCCGCAGGGCGGGCATCTTCCAGCACCCGATGGCCGCGGTCACGCCGACCAAGGCGCAGCGCCTGCGCGGCCTGGCGGAACGCTGGGCGCAGGAACACGGCGGGGCCCCGCCGGGCGGCGTCCGTATCGACCTGGTGGGCGTCGTGCTCCCCGACCGCGGCGCACCCGTGGTCGAACACGCGCGGGGGGTGGCCTGATGGGGTTCGCGCGTACGTGCTCGGTGGCGCTCGCCGGTGTCGAGGGCGTGGTGGTCGAGGTCCAGGCGGATCTGGAGCCGGGGGTGGCGGCGTTCACGTTGGTGGGGCTGCCGGACAAGAGCCTGAGCGAGAGCCGGGACCGGGTGCGGGCGGCCGTCGTCAACTCGGGCGGCGAATGGCCGCAGAAGAAGCTGACGGTGGGGCTGAGCCCGGCATCCGTGCCGAAGGGCGGGAGTGGCTTCGACCTGGCCGTCGCCTGCGCCGTGCTCGGCGCCTGCGAGCGGATCGACCCGCGGGTGCTCGCCGACATCGTGATGATCGGGGAGCTGGGGCTGGACGGCCGCGTCCGGCCCGTGCGGGGCATCCTGCCGGCGGTGCTGGCCGCGGCGGACGCGGGCTACGAGCAGGTGGTCGTGCCCGAGTGCGCGGCCGCCGAGGCGTCTTTGGTGCCCGGTGTCTCCGTCCTGGGGGTGCGCAGCCTGCGCCAGCTGATCGCCGTCCTGGCGGACGAGCCGGTACCCGAGGAGGAACCGGACGAGCAGGGCCGTCCCGATCCGCTGCTGGCGGGTCTGCGGATGCCCGGCACGGGCGCGGCCACGGGGATGCACAGCCTGGGCGCCGCCCAGCACGACCGGGGTCATGACCTCGCCGACGTGGTGGGCCAGATCTCGGCGCGGACGGCGGTGGAGGTTGCCGCGGCGGGTGGCCACCACCTGTTCCTGGAGGGACCGCCCGGCGCCGGGAAGACCATGCTCGCGGAGCGGCTCCCCGCGATCCTCCCGCTGCTCGGCAGGCAGGAGTCGCTGGAGGTCACGGCGGTGCACTCGGTGGCAGGTCTGCTGCCCCCGGGCAAACCCCTGATCGACGTCGCTCCGTACTGCGCCCCGCACCATTCGGCCACCATGCAGGCGCTCGTGGGCGGCGGCCCGGGCGTCGCGCGGCCCGGCGCGGTCTCGCTCTCCCATCGGGGCGTGCTCTTCCTCGACGAGACGCCCGAGTTCAGCAGCCATGCACTCGACGCGCTGCGGCAGCCCCTGGAGGCGGGGCACGTGGTGATCGCACGCAGCGCGGGTGTCGTGCGGTTCCCGGCGAAATTCCTGATGGTGCTCGCAGCGAACCCCTGCCCCTGCGGCCGCTTCTCCCAGACGGACGACTTCTGCGAGTGCCCGCCCTCGGCGATCCGCCGCTACCAGGCGCGGCTGTCCGGCCCGCTGCTCGACCGGGTCGACCTGCGGGTCGAGGTCGACCGGGTCACCCGCGCCCAGCTGACCCAGCGGGGCGCCGGCGGCGAGTCCACCACGACCGTCGCCGACCGGGTGAGGGCGGCCAGGGAGCGTGCGGCGGCCCGGCTCGTCGGCACGCCGTGGCGGACCAACAGCGAGGTCCCCGGGCGGGAGCTGCGCAGCCGCTGGCACGCCGCGGCCGGCGCGATGGACGAGGCGGAACGGAATCTGGAGCGGGGCGTGCTGACCGCCCGGGGACTCGACCGCGTGCTGCGTGTCGCCTGGACCGTCGCGGACCTCGTGGGCCACGACCGGCCCGACGCGACCGACGTCGCCCTGGCGCTGCAACTGCGCACAGGCGTGCCGCGCGGGGTGCCCATGGCCATCCGGGCGCTGACATGAGCCCCGATGACGATCCGGCCGGCGAGCTGCTCGCCCGTGTCCTTCTCAGCCGTGTTCTCGAACCGGGGGACGAGGTCGGCGGGCGGTGGCTGCGGGAGCTCGGCGCGGTGGAAGTGGCGCGACGGCTGCGCGAGGGCGGGCCCCAGCTGATCGGGATCACCGACAGGCGGTGGGCCGGGCTGCTGGACCGGGCCGCCCAGGCCGAGCCCGAGCGGGACCTCGCCGCCGCCCAGCAGGCCGACATGCGGTTCGTGGCGCCCGGGGACGGCGAATGGCCCTGTCAGCTCGACGACCTGGGGGACGCCCGGCCGGTGGGGCTGTGGGTGCGGGGGCGGCCCAGTCTGCGGATGTGGGCGCTCAGATCCGTCGCCGTCGTCGGGGCACGGGCCTGCACCGAGTACGGGGCGCACATGGCGGCCACGCTCGGCGCCGGGCTCGCCGAGCACGGGTGGGTGGTGGTGTCCGGCGGGGCCTACGGGGTCGACGGCGCCGCCCACAGGGGCGCCCTCGGCGCCGGCGGCGCCACCGTCGCGGTGCTGGCCTGCGGGGCCGACCGGGCCTACCCGAGCGGACACGCCCAGTTGCTCGCCAGGATCGCGGAACAGGGACTGGTGATCGGGGAGTTGCCGCCCGGCGACCACCCGACACCGAGCAGATTCATCGTCCGCAACCGGGTGATCGCCGCCCTGACCAGGGGCACCGTGGTCATCGAGGCCGCGCACCGCAGCGGCTCGCTGGTCACGGCGCGGGCCGCGCAGCGGCTGGGGCGCCACACGATGGGTGTGCCCGGGCCGGCCACCAGCGGTCTGTCCGCCGGAGTGCACGAGCTTCTGCGGGGCGACGCCGTGCTCGTCACCGACGCAGCGGAAGTCGTCGAGCTGGTCGGCGACATGGGCGAGCTGGCCCCGGACCGGCGCGGACCCGTGCTGCCCCGCGATCTGCTGGAGCCCGGCGCCCGCCGCGTCCTGGCCGCACTCCCCGGCCGCGGGGCGGCGCCGCCCGGCGACATCGCGCGGGGTGCGCAGACCACGCAGGACGACGCGGTCGCGAGACTGTACGAACTCCGATCACTCGGTTACGTCGAACGACACGGCGACGGCTGGAAGTTGACACGCCAGGCGATGATCTCCGTCCGAGGGGGTCGCAGTCCGTGTTGACCGAGCGTGTTCGGCCGTCCGGGGGAAGCCTGACACCTGTGCAAATGCGCGGAGTTGGTGTCCCCCGGCGGTCACGCACAGCGATCATCATGACTCTGTGGGGCGTCCTGCGGAACGTATCTGCGCACCCGATCCGCGCCGGTCTTCGCGCACCGCGACACTTCAGTCACGCTACGCTCACGAGGATTCCGGCACAGACCGGCATCTCGACACCAGACCGACAGCTCCCCCAGGCACCCCCACTTCACGGCAGAACGGCACAAGGCGACGAATGCCCCAGCACACCTCCGGGTCCGACCGGGCGGCGATCCCCCCAGCCGCCCGTGACGGTGGCAGCGTGCGGCCGCCCGCTCCCTCGACGCTCGACGAGCTGTGGCGGTCGTACAAGGACACGGGCGACGAGCGGCTGCGGGAGCAGCTGATCCTGCACTACTCGCCGCTGGTGAAGTACGTGGCGGGACGGGTGAGCGTCGGTCTGCCGCCGAACGTGGAGCAGGCCGACTTCGTCTCCTCGGGGGTCTTCGGGCTCATCGACGCGATCGAGAAGTTCGACATCGACCGGGAGATCAAGTTCGAGACGTACGCGATCACCCGGATCCGGGGGGCGATGATCGACGAGCTCAGGGCCCTGGACTGGATCCCGCGATCGGTGCGGCAGAAGGCGCGGAACGTGGAGCGGGCGTACGCGACCCTGGAGGCGCGTCTGAGACGGACACCGTCGGAGAGCGAGGTGGCCGTCGAGATGGGCATCCCTGTCGATGAACTCCACGCCGTGTTCAGCCAGTTGTCGCTGGCCAACGTGGTGGCCCTGGAAGAGCTGCTGCACGTGGGGGGCGAGGGCGGGGACGGGCTCAGCGTGATGGACACGCTGGAGGACACCGCCGCGGACAACCCGGTCGAGGTGGCCGAGGACCGGGAGCTCAGACGGTTCCTGGCCCGGGCGATCAACACCCTGCCCGAGCGGGAGAAGACCGTCGTCACGCTGTACTACTACGAGGGCCTCACGCTAGCCGAGATCGGGAACGTGCTCGGCGTGACCGAGAGCCGGGTGAGTCAGATCCACACCAAGTCGGTGCTGCAGCTGCGGGCGAAGCTGGCGAGCTTCGGACGCTGAGCGGCCCGACTCACTCCCGTCGGGGGTGGTCCGTCCGTAAAGTGGTTGACGTGCCAAGGATTCGAGCGGCCTCCGTGGCCGAACACCGGTCGATGCAGCGAGCCGCCCTGCTGGACGCGGCCCGGTCTCTGCTGTCCGAGGGTGGGACGGAGGCGCTGACGTTCCCGGCTCTCGCCGAGCGGACGGGGCTCGCACGGTCGTCCGTGTACGAGTACTTCCGCTCCCGGGCGGCCGTCGTCGAGGAACTGTGCGCGGTCGACTTCCCGGTGTGGGCCTCGGAGGTCTCGGCGGCGATGGAGCGGGCGGCGTCGGCCGAGGGCAAGGTCGAGGCGTATGTGCGGCAGCAGCTGGTGCTGGTCGGGGACCGGCGGCATCGGGCTGTGGTGGCGATCTCCGCGAGCGAGCTGGATGCGGGGGCCCGGGAGAAGATCCGGGCCGCGCATGGGGGGCTGGTCGCGATGATCGTCGAGGCGCTCGGGGAGATGGGGCATTCTTCGCCGCGGCTGGCTGCGATGCTGGTGCAGGGGGTTGTGGACGCGGCTGTGCGGCGGATCGAGCTGGGGGCGGCGGAGGAACCCTCGGTGATCACCGAGGCTGCGGTGGCCATGGCGCTGCGGGGGGTTCGGGGCTGAGGGCGGGTCGCTGCCGGGGCGGTGTCGCCGGCCCGCGCCTGCGGGGCGCCGCCTGCGCCCACCCGTGCCGCCCCAGGCGGCACGACTGCCCGCAGGCTATGGCGGCTGCGTGACTGCCCGCAGGCTGGGCCGGGTCACGAAGGCAGTGGTACGCCCAGGACCGGCAGCAGCCTCGACGGGCCCCTGTGCAGCAGCCATGGCGGTAGCAGTGACAGTGGGTCCAGGTAGGTCTCGTCCCTGAGCAGGCCCCAGTGCACGCACGTGACCGTGCAATGTCCGCCCGCTGGTTCCACCGTGCCCACCACCTCGCCTGCCTCCACCTCGTCACCCTTCTTCACCGACGCCCGCACCGGCTCGTACGTCGTCCGCAGGTTCGTGGCCGTCAGCTGTACGGAGATCACGCCGCGGCCTGCCACGCGGCCCGCGAAGGAGACGCGGCCGGCTGCCACCGCTCTCACCGGGGTTCCGGCCGGGGCTGCCAGGTCCACGCCCCGGTGGCCGCGGCCGTGGACCGTCGCCGGGGGCTCCCAGCCTCGGAGGACAGCGGGGTGGGTGCCCACCGGCCAGGCGCGGCCGACGGCAGGGACCGGTGGGTCCGGGGCCGGTGGCGGGTCGTCCGCCCAGGCCCAGGGGGACAGGACGGTCAACGCCAGTCCCAGCAGTGCCGCCCACGTCATCTGCACGTATCGCCTCGCTCGCATGCGAGAAGACTCCCGCGCCGCCTCCGATCATGGCCGCGAGCTGTGGACTACTCCCCGGTTGTGGACAGCGGCGTCACCCGGTGCCTCGCGGGTCCCGTACACTTCTTCTGGCGATCCGGGTCACCGGGTCGACTTCGCACGCCCCGACATCAAGCCGCCATGCGGTCGGTGTCAGCGCCTCTCGGTCCCTCGTGGCAAGGCGCACCGCGGGCGTCAGGCGCGGGAGCCGTCCGGTCCCCGCGGCACAACCGAGAAACTCAAGGAGATACGGCCATGGCCGTCGTCACGATGCGGGAGCTGCTGGAGAGCGGCGTCCACTTCGGTCACCAGACCCGTCGCTGGAACCCGAAGATGAAGCGGTTCATCTTCACCGAGCGCAACGGCATCTACATCATCGACCTGCTCCAGTCGCTGTCGTACATCGACCGCGCCTACGAGTTCGTCAAGGAGACCGTCGCCCACGGCGGCACGGTCATGTTCGTCGGTACGAAGAAGCAGGCGCAGGAGGCCATCGCCGAGCAGGCCACCCGCGTCGGCATGCCCTACGTCAACCAGCGCTGGCTGGGCGGCATGCTCACCAACTTCTCCACCGTCTACAAGCGTCTGCAGCGCCTCAAGGAGCTCGAGCAGATCGACTTCGAGGACGTCGCCGCTTCGGGTCTGACCAAGAAGGAGCTTCTCGTGCTCTCGCGCGAGAAGGCCAAGCTGGAGAAGACCCTCG
Source organism: Streptomyces sp. NPDC002092 (assembly GCF_053593775.1). Taxonomy (NCBI): domain Bacteria; kingdom Bacillati; phylum Actinomycetota; class Actinomycetes; order Kitasatosporales; family Streptomycetaceae; genus Streptomyces; species Streptomyces sp. NPDC002092. The sequence goes on along the minus strand of NZ_JBSFDG010000021.1, from coordinate 44,380 downwards.
GTGGTATCCGCGAGATGCAGAAGGTGCCCAGCGCCGTCTGGATCGTGGACACCAAGAAGGAGCACATCGCGGTCGGTGAGGCCCGGAAGCTCAACATCCCGGTCGTCGCGATCCTCGACACCAACTGCGACCCGGACGAGGTCGACTACAAGATCCCGGGCAACGACGACGCGATCCGCTCCGTCACCCTGCTCACCCGCGTGATCGCCGACGCCGTCGCCGAGGGCCTCATCAGCCGCTCGCGCGTCGCCACCGGTGACAAGGGCGAGAAGGCCGCCGGCGAGCCGCTGGCCGAGTGGGAGCGCGACCTGCTCGAGGGCGAGAAGAAGGCCGACTCCGAGGAAGCCGCCGAGAAGCCGGCCGAGGCCGCTGCTGAGGCCCCCGCCGCCGAGGCCGCTGAGGCCCCCGCGGCTGAGGCTCCGGCCGCCGAGGCTCCGGCCGCGGAAGCCGAGCAGGCCTGACCCGTCAGCGTCAGAGGTTGACGGCGGGGGCGGCGTGAAGTCCGCCCCCGCCGTTCACCCGTAGGTCAGCGGCGAGTCAGCGGCCCCCGGCTACATGGGGGCCGTAGACCCCGTAGATCTTCGATCTTCCAGACTTCGAGAAAGATTCACAGACTCATGGCGAACTACACCGCCGCCGACGTCAAGAAGCTTCGTGAGCTCACCGGCGCCGGCATGATGGACTGCAAGAAGGCGCTGGACGAGGCCGAGGGCAACGTCGACAAGGCCGTCGAGGCGCTCCGCATCAAGGGCCAGAAGGGCGTCGCCAAGCGCGAGGGCCGCTCCGCCGAGAACGGCGCCGTGGTCTCCCTCATCGCCGACGACAACACCTCCGGTGTCCTGGTCGAGCTGAAGTGCGAGACGGACTTCGTCGCCAAGGGCGAGAAGTTCCAGGCCGTCGCCAACGCGATCGCCGAGCACGTCGCCAAGACCTCCCCGGCCGACCTCGAGGCGCTGCTCGCCTCCGAGATCGAGGCCGGCAAGACCGTCCAGGCGTTCGTGGACGAGGCCAACGCCAACCTCGGCGAGAAGATCGTCCTGGACCGCTTCGCGCAGTTCGCCGACGGTTTCGTCTTCTCCTACATGCACCGCACCATGCCCGACCTGCCCCCGCAGATCGGTGTCCTGGTCGAGCTGGACAAGGCCGACGCGGACCTGGCCAAGGGTATCGCCCAGCACATCGCCGCCTTCGCGCCGAAGTACCTCTCCAAGGAGGACGTGCCGGCCGAGGTCGTCGAGTCCGAGCGTCGCGTCGCCGAGGAGACCACCCGCGCCGAGGGCAAGCCCGAGGCCGCCCTGCCGAAGATCGTCGAGGGTCGCCTCAACGGCTTCTTCAAGGACGCCACGCTGCTCGGTCAGCCGTACGCGCTCGACAACAAGAAGTCCGTCCAGAAGGTCCTGGACGAGGCCGGTGTCACCCTGAAGCGCTTCACGCGTATCAAGGTCGGCATCTGAGTCCGTGCCGCGATCGGCGTCTCGGCCCGATAGGGTCGAGGGCAGCCGTCCGGCCGTCCGGCACGCACGCGCGTGACGGACGACAGCAGATCTGACGAGGAGGCCATTGCCGAGCATGGGATGCCAACACCCCAGCGGCAATGGCCTTCTTCGTATGTGCAACACGTGAAAGAGGCGGGATCTCCATGACCACCACCAAGCCCCAGAAGAGCGACGACGGCAAAGTACGCGGCCGGTTTCTGCTGAAGCTGTCCGGTGAGGCCTTCTCCGGTGGCGGGGGCCTGGGAGTGGACCCCGACGTGGTGCACAAGATCGCCCGCGAGATCGCGGCCGTCGTACGGGACGGGGCTCAGGTCGCGGTCGTCATCGGCGGCGGCAACTTCTTCCGCGGCGCCGAACTGCAGCAGCGCGGCATGGACCGGGCCCGCTCCGACTACATGGGCATGCTCGGCACCGTGATGAACTGCCTCGCCCTCCAGGACTTCCTGGAGAAGGAGGGCATCGACAGCCGGGTGCAGACCGCCATCACCATGGGCCAGGTCGCCGAGCCGTACATCCCGCTGCGCGCGGTGCGGCACCTGGAGAAGGGCCGGGTCGTCATCTTCGGCGCCGGTATGGGCATGCCGTACTTCTCCACCGACACCACCGCCGCCCAGCGCGCCCTGGAGATCGACGCCGAGGCGCTGCTGATGGGCAAGAACGGCGTGGACGGGGTCTACGACTCCGACCCCAAGCGCAACCCGGACGCCGTCAAGTTCGACTCCCTCGGCTACGGCGAGGTCATCACCCGCGACCTCAAGGTCGCCGACGCCACCGCAATCACGCTGTGCCGCGACAACAAGCTCCCGATCCTCGTCTTCGAGCTCCTCGCGGAGGGCAATATCGCCCGCGCCGTCAAGGGTGAGAAGATCGGCACGCTTGTGGGTGACCACGGCAGCCGGGACTGACCAGCAACACCCACGGACCCTGACCGGGGGATGGACAATGTCCCGCAGGTCGGGAACCGTGCAGGAAGAAGACGCGACGCAGCCGGCCGCCGCCCCCACGCTTATGGAACAGCAGCCGGGCCTACTCAAGACACGCAGGAGCAAGTGGTGATCGAAGAGACCCTCCTCGAGGCCGAGGAGAAGATGGAGAAGGCCGTCGTGGTCGCCAAGGAGGACTTCGCCGCGATCCGCACCGGTCGTGCGCACCCGGCGATGTTCAACAAGATCGTGGCCGACTACTACGGCGCGCCGACGCCGATCAACCAGCTGGCTTCGTTCTCCGTGCCGGAGCCGCGCATGGCGGTAGTGACCCCGTTCGACAAGACGGCGCTGCGCAACATCGAGCAGGCCATCCGCGACTCCGACCTGGGCGTCAACCCGAGCAACGACGGCAACATCATCCGGGTGGTGTTCCCGGAGCTCACCGAGGAGCGCCGTCGCGACTACATCAAGGTCGCCAAGGGCAAGGCCGAGGACGCACGCGTGTCCATCCGCTCCGTGCGCCGCAAGGCCAAGGACGCCATCGACAAGCTGATCAAGGACGGCGAGGTCGGCGAGGACGAGGGCCGCCGTGCGGAGAAGGAACTCGACGACTCCACCCACAAGTACGTGGCTCAGGTGGACGAGCTCCTGAAGCACAAGGAAGCGGAGCTGCTCGAGGTCTGATGAACGACTCTTCCTGGGGAACGCCGCCCCACACCGGGTCGCAGGCGGGGTACTGGGGGCCGTCCGACCAGGGACCTGTCCAGGGGGCTGCCCCGGCGGGTCCCGCGTACGATGCGCCCAAGGCGCAGCAGACTCGCCCCATGCCCATCGTGCCCGAGGTACCCGCGTACGGCGGTGACCAGGATGACGACCGGGGGGCCGCTCGGCTGAGCGGCCCCTTGTTCCGCGACGAACCCCCTCAGTCGCCGCCCTACCCGGCGGCGCAGCAGAATCCGGAGCCCATGCCCGACGCCCCGCAGCCGGCGCCCCGCCCGCAGAAGAAGAGCGCGGGCCGCGACCTGGGCGCGGCCATAGGGGTCGGTGTCGCGCTCGGTGTGGTGATCATCGCGTCGTTGTTCATCGTCAAGGCCGTGTTCGTCGGTGTGGTCGCGGTCGCCGTCGTGGTCGGCCTGTGGGAGCTGACCAGCCGCCTCCAGGAGCGCAAGGGCATCAAGGCGCCCCTGGTCCCGCTGGCACTCGGCGGCGGAGCGATGGTCGTCGCCGGCTATGTGCGGGGCGCCGAGGGCGCGTGGGTCGCCATGGCGCTCACGGCGCTCGCCGTCCTCGTATGGCGCATGACGGAGCCCCCGGAGGGCTACCTCAAGGACGTCACGGCGGGCGTCTTCGCGGCCTTCTACGTACCCTTCCTGGCGACGTTCGTGGCCCTGATGCTGACGGCCGAGGACGGCCCGTGGCGTGTGCTGACCTTCCTGCTGCTGACGGTGGTCAGCGACACGGGCGCGTACGCCGTCGGCTGGCGCTTCGGGAGCCACAAGCTCGCCCCGCGCATCAGCCCCGGCAAGACCCGCGAGGGCCTGCTCGGCGCGGTCACGTTCGCGATGGTGGCGGGCGCGCTGTGCATGCAGTTCCTGATCGACGACGGCGCCTGGTGGCAGGGCCTGATCCTCGGCCTCGCGGTCGCGGCCAGCGCCACTCTGGGCGACCTCGGCGAGTCGATGATCAAACGGGACCTGGGCATCAAGGACATGGGCACGCTGCTGCCGGGGCACGGCGGCATCATGGACCGGCTGGACTCGTTGCTGCCGACGGCGCCCGTGGTGTGGCTGTTGATGGTGCTGTTCGTGGGGTCCGGCTGACCGACCGTGACGCGTGGAGCCCCCGCCCTTTCGAGGGCGGGGGCTCCACGCTTTTCGGACGATGGCGCACCGGTCGGCCGAGTGGGACGATTCCGGTGTAAGCCCTCAAAGGGGATCTCCCGAAGAGGAGGCACCATGTCCGCCATCCATGAAGAGTTCGACGTGGACTGCCGTCCTGAGGACGCCTGGGCGTACATCATCGACCCCTCCCACATGCCGGAGTGGCAGCTGAGCGCGGTCGCCACCGAACAGCTCGACGACCGCCCCTTCGGCCTTGGGTCCCGGGTCCGGGTCACCCGGCACATCGGCCGCCGCGACATCCCGATGACCATGGAGTGCACCCAGTACGAACCACAGCGCTCCTGGACCGTGCGCGGGATCGACGGCCCTATCAGGGGCAACTTCCGCGGCGAGATCACGCCCCTCGACGACGGCCGCCGTACCCACGTCACCATGGACCTGGACTTCGAGGGACACGGCATCGGCAAGGTCCTGCTCCCGCTGGTCGTCCGCCCGCAGGTCCGCAAGGAGATGCCCCGCAACGAGCAACTGCTCAAGGACAAGCTGGAGCACACGACCCTGTAGCTGTTGCAGGCCTCCTGGAGGGCTCGCTTTCCCCCGCATGCATGGTGGAGCGGGCCACTCCGCGGGATCTGCGACACTGGTACAGCCATGCCTAAGCCCGGAGAACTCACTTTCGTCGCCCCCCGCGGAGCCAAGAAGCCGCCGCGGCATCTTGCCGATCTCTCGCCCGCCGAGCGCAAGGAAGCGGTGGCCGAGATCGGCGAGAAGCCGTTTCGTGCCAAGCAGCTGTCGCAGCACTACTTCGCGCGGTATGCGCACGACCCGGCGGAGTGGACCGACATCCCGGCCGGTTCGCGCGGCAAGCTGCAGGAGGCGCTGCTTCCCGAGCTGATGACGGTCGTACGGCATCTGTCGACCGACCAGGGGACGACGCGCAAGACCTTGTGGCGGCTGTTCGACGGGACGCTCGTCGAGTCGGTGCTGATGCGCTACCCGGACCGGGTGACCATGTGCATCAGCTCGCAGGCCGGGTGCGGGATGAACTGCCCGTTCTGTGCCACCGGGCAGGCCGGGCTCGACCGGAACCTGTCCACCGCGGAGATCGTGCACCAGATCGTCGACGGGATGCGGGCGCTGCGGGACGGCGAGGTGCCCGGCGGGCCGGCGCGGCTGTCCAACATCGTCTTCATGGGGATGGGCGAGCCGCTCGCCAACTACAAGCGTGTGGTCGGGGCCGTCCGGGCGCTCACCGATCCCGCTCCCGACGGGCTCGGGCTGTCACAGCGCGGCATCACCGTGTCGACCGTCGGGCTGGTGCCCGCCATCCACCGGTTCGCCGACGAGGGCTTCAAGTGCCGGCTCGCCATCTCGCTGCACGCGCCGGACGACGAACTGCGCGACACCCTCGTCCCCGTCAACACGCGGTGGAAGGTGCGCGAGGTCCTCGACGCCGGGTTCGAGTACGTCGAGAAGAGCGGGCGGCGGCTCAGCATCGAGTACGCCCTCATTCGTGACATCAATGATCAGGCGTGGCGCGGTGACCGGCTCGGGCGGCTGCTCCGCGGCAAGCCCGTGCACGTCAACCTCATCCCGCTGAACCCGACACCCGGCTCGAAGTGGACCGCCTCCCGGCCCGAGGACGAGAAGGCCTTCGTCGAAGCCATCGCCGCGCATGGTGTGCCGGTGACCGTCCGGGACACCCGTGGGCAGGAGATCGACGGGGCCTGCGGTCAGCTCGCGGCCACCGAGCGGTAACCTGAGCCCGTACGTACATCTTCATATTCCGACAGGGGAGCGCCACAGCGCTGAGAGTGCGGCAACCGGGCCGCAGACCCTCTGAACCTTGCCCAGGTCATTCTGGGTAGGAAGTTCGGTCTTCACTCGAGCTGTTGCGCCCTGCCCGGGAGCCGGTGGAATGCCCCGGCGCTCCCGGGCAGGGCCGCGTCTCTTCCTGGTCAGCCAGGAGGAATTCAGTGCACACCAAGACGTTCGTGGCCGCCGCGGTCGGCCTCGGCCTGATCACGCTGTCCGCGTGCGGGTCCTCGTCCGGCAGCGGGGGCTCCACGGACTCCAAGACCGTGACCCTCGTCAGCCACGACTCGTGGGCCGTCTCGAAGAACGTCCTCGCGGACTTCGAGAAGCAGTCCGGATACAAGGTCAGGGTCCTCAAGAGCGGCGACGCCGGGCAGGCCGTCAACAAGGCCATCCTCACCAAGGACAACCCGCAGGGCGACGTCTTCTTCGGCGTCGACAACACCCTGCTCTCGCGGGCGCTCGACAACGGGCTGTTCCAGTCGTACGCGGCGAAGGGCGCAGACCGGATCCAGGCGCAGTACCGGGTCGACCAGGCGGGGCACCGGGTCACACCGATCGACTCCGGTGACATCTGCGTCAACTACGACAAGGCGTACTTCAGCAAGCACAAGCTGGCACCGCCCCAGTCGTTCGACGACCTCGTCAAGCCCGCGTACAAGAACCTCCTCGTCACCGAGAACGCCTCCACCTCCTCGCCCGGCCTCGGGTTCGTGCTCGGCACCGCCGCCAAGTACGGCGACACCGGCTGGCAGGGCTACTGGAAGAAGCTCAAGGCGAACGGCGTGAAGGTCGTCGACGGCTGGGAGCAGGCCTACAACGAGGAGTTCTCCGGGTCGGCCGGTGGCAAGAAGGCCAAGGCGGACCGGCCGCTCGTCGTCTCCTACGCCTCCTCGCCGCCCGCCGAGGTCATCTACGGCAACCCGAAGCCGAAGACCGCGCCGATCGGAACGTCGTACGGCACCTGCTTCCGGCAGATCGAGTACGCCGGGCTGCTCAGCAACGCCCGGAACACCAAGGGCGGGAAGGCGTTCATCGACTTCCTGGTCGGCAAGGAGTTCCAGGAGGACATGCCGCTCAACATGTTCGTCTACCCGGTGATCGAGGGTGCCAAGGTGCCGCCGGAGTTCGTGAAGTACGGGCAGCCGGCCAAGGACCCCGAGACCATGACCCCGAGCAAGATCGCCGCCAACCGTGACCAGTGGGTCAAGTCGTGGACGTCACTCGTACTGAAGTAGCCGTCCGCAGAAGGTGGACGGGGAGCGCGGTGCGGCTCGGCCTGATGGCCGTGCCCGTCGCGTTCTTCGCCGCCTTCTTCGCCTGGCCGGTCGCCGCGATCGTGGCGCGCGGGCTCAAGGTCGACGGGTCGTGGCGGTTCGGGCGGATCGCGGACGTCGTCACACAGGCCGACATCCGGCACGTCCTGTGGTTCACCACCTGGCAGGCGCTCGCGTCCACCGCGCTCACGCTGCTGGTCGCGCTCCCCGGCGCGTATGTCTTCGCGCGCCTCGACTTTCCCGGCAAGCAGGTTCTGCGGGCCGTCGTCACCGTTCCGTTCGTGCTGCCGACGGTCGTCGTCGGTACGGCGTTCCTGGCGCTGGTCGGGCGCGGTGGACTGCTCGACGAGCTGTGGGGCGTCCGGCTGGACACCACCGTCTGGGCCATCCTGCTGGCGCATGTCTTCTTCAACTACGCCGTGGTCGTACGGACCGTCGGCGGCCTGTGGGGGCAACTCGACCCGCGGCAGGGGGAGGCGGCGCGGATGCTGGGCGCCTCTCCGTTCAGAGCCTGGCGGAAGGTGACCCTGCCGGCGCTCGCGCCCGCCGTCGCCGCCGCCGCGCTGATGGTCTTCCTGTTCACCTTCACCTCCTTCGGCGTGGTGCAGATCCTCGGCGGCCCGACCTTCTCCACCCTCGAAGTGGAGATCTACCGCCAGACCTCGGAGATCTTCGACCTGTCCACCGCCGCCGTGCTCACGATCATCCAGTTCGTCGCCGTCGGCGCGATCCTCGCCGTGCACGCCTGGACCGTACGGCGGCGGGAGAGCGCCCTGCGGCTGGTGGACGCGAACGTCACGGCGCGACGGCCGCGCGGGACCGGGCAGTGGGCGCTGCTGGCCGGGGTCCTCGCCACCATTCTCGTGCTGCTCGTGCTGCCGCTGGCCGTGCTGGTGCAGCGGTCCCTCGGCGCCTCCGGCTTCGGCTACTACCGGGCGCTGACTCACGACGACGGCGGCACCTTCCTCGTACCCCCGATCCAGGCTGTCGGCAACTCGCTCCAGTACGCCCTCGCCGCGACCGCCATCGCCGTGGCGGTCGGCGGCCTGGCCGCCGCGGCGCTCGCGCGCCGGGACGCGGGCCGGCTGGTCCGTGGCTTCGACGCGCTGCTGATGCTGCCCCTGGGCGTCTCCGCGGTGACGGTCGGCTTCGGGTTCCTGATCGCGCTGGACAAGCCGCCGCTGGATCTGCGCAGTTCATGGATCCTGGTGCCGCTCGCGCAGGCGCTGGTGGGCGCCCCCTTCGTCGTACGGACCATGCTGCCGGTCCTGCGGGCCGTGGACGCGCGGCTCAGGGAGGCGGCGGCCGTGCTCGGGGCATCGCCCTGGCGGGTGTGGCGGGAGGTCGACCTGCCGATGGTGCGGCGGGCGCTGCTGGTCGCGGCCGGGTTCGCCTTCGCGGTGTCCCTGGGGGAGTTCGGGGCGACCGTGTTCATCGCGCGGCCGGACAACCCGACGCTGCCGGTCGCCGTGGCCCGGCTGCTCGGCCGGCCGGGTGATCTCAACTACGGGCAGGCGATGGCCCTTTCGACGATTCTGATGGTGGTGTGCGCGGTGGCGCTGCTGATCCTGGAGCGGCTGCGCACCGACCGGAGCGGGGAGTTCTAGATGCTGCTGAGCCTTGAGGACGCGACCGTGCGGTTCGGCGGGCGGGCCGTGCTCGACGCCGTCGGCCTCGATGCCGCCGAACACGAGATCGTGTGCGTGCTCGGGCCCAGCGGCAGCGGCAAGTCGACTCTCTTGAGGGCGGTTGCCGGGCTCCAGCCGCTGTCCTCGGGGCGGGTGCTGCTCGACGGACGGGACCAGTCGGGGGTGCCCGCGCACAAGCGGGAGGTGGGCCTGATGTTCCAGGACCATCAGCTCTTCCCGCAGCGGGACGTGGGCGGCAACGTCGCCTTCGGGCTGCGCATGCACGGCGCCACGCGCCCCCAACAGGACGAGTGCGTACGGGAGTTGCTGGACCTCGTCGGGCTGCCGGGCGCCGCGCGCCGGGCCGTCGCCTCGCTCTCCGGCGGTGAGCAGCAGCGCGTCGCGCTGGCCCGCGCACTCGCGCCTCGCCCGCGGCTGCTGATGCTGGACGAGCCGCTCGGCCAGCTCGACCGCTCGCTGCGGGAGCGCCTCGTCGTCGAACTCCGGGAACTCTTCGGGCAGTTGGGGACCACGGTGCTCGCCGTGACCCACGACCAGGGCGAGGCCTTCGCGCTCGCCGACCGGGTCGTGGTGATGCGGGACGGACGCATCGCCCAGTCCGGTACGCCACTGGAGGTCTGGCAGCGGCCCGCGGACGAGTTCGTGGCCCGGTTCCTCGGCTTCGACAACGTGGTCGAGGGCATGGTGAGCGGGGAGGCCGCGGACACCCCCTGGGGCAAGCTGCCGGTGGCCCAGGACGCCCCGCAGGGAACGCGCACGCTGCTCGTGCGGCCCGCCGGTGTACGGCTCGTCCCCGCCGACGAGGGCCTGCGCTGCACGGTTGCCGCACGCACCTTCAAGGGCACCCATGTCGCCGTACAGGTGCAGCCGGAGGAGGCGCCACGGCTGGAGGCGGCGGTGGCACTTCGTGAGGCACCGGAGGTCGGGGACGCGGTCGGGGTGGAGTTCGACGCGGCAGAAATCGTGGTGCTCGGCTGACCGCATCCCGCATAGGGTGCGCGGGATGACACTTCTTACGCATGATCGCTACTGCGATGAAATCGCCCACCAGGTGGAACAGTTGAGGGCGGTGGTGACGAGCGGCGCCGATCTGAACGCGACCGTCCCGACCTGCCCGGACTGGACCCTGGAGATGCTCGTCCTGCACATGGGCGGAGCCCTGCGCTGGTCCGGGACGCTGGTGCGCACCCGGGCGCAGGAGAACATCCCCGACGAAGACGTACCGCGCGGCGACGGCCCCGAGACCGCGGGTGACGCCGCCGCCCTCGACGCCTGGCTGGCGGAGGCCGGCGAGCTGGTGGTGGGCGCACTGCGCGAGGCCGGGCCCGACGCGAAGGTGTGGGGCTGGGCGGGACCCCAGACCGCCGGCTTCTGGGCCCGCCGCATGGCCCACGAGATCACCGTGCACCGCGCCGACGCCACGCTGGCCGCGGGGCTGCCGTACGAGGTGGCCCCCGACATTGCTGCGGACGCGATCGACGAGTGGCTGCAGATCGTGGGATGGGTGCGGGAGCGGGAGGGGAAGGAAGCGCCGGTCGGCGCCGGAGAAAGTATTCACCTCCACGCCACCGACACCGCACCGGAGTCGAATGCCGAGTGGCTGATCGAGGGCACCGAGGCGGGCTTCGGCTGGCGCCGCGGCCATGAGAAGGCGGACGTCGCCCTGCGCGGACCGCTCACCTCCCTGCTCCTCGCCTTCTACCGTCGAATTCCTCTGGACAGCCCGCAGCTGGAGGTCCTCGGCGAGCGGAAGCTGCTGGAGTTCTGGCTGGAGCGGGCGAGCTTCGGGTGAACGACCGTGGCCCGTCCCCCGGGGATACGGGGACGGGCCACGGTGTTGTTCTGCGGGAGGCGTCAGCGGCCGCTGTTCGCCCCACGACGGCGCATGCCGAAGAAGACGGCGCCGCCGCCGACCACGACCAGCGCGCCCGCGATACCGGCGATCAGGCCGGTGTTGGAGTTCGCACCGGTCTCGGCGAGGTTCGAGTCACCGGCCGCCGGGGAGGGGGCGTTGGACGAGGTGCTTGCCGGAGGCGTGCTCTCCGAGGCGGACGGGGTCGGGGACTCCGAGGCCGGGGTGGAGGCGGACGGGGTCGGCGTCGGCGATGCCGGCGGCGTGGTCGCGCCCTTCGAGCAGCCCTCGGACGGAGTCGTCAGGTTCGGCGTGATGTCCTTGTCGACGATCAGGTGGTCCTTGTCGCGCCCGGCCTGCACGCGGATGCGGTACTCGGCGTTCGGCGACCAGTTCTCGTCGAAGGTGATGGTGACACCCTCGCGGGAACCGGTGACGTCCTTCGAGCCGACCGTCTTCACGTCGGCACCGTTGTTCTCCAGGAACACGGTGACCGTGGCGGGGGTGCCGGAGCCGTCCTTGTCGGTGACGACGATGCTGCCCTTGCCGCCTTCGCACTTGGCTTCGGCGGAGAACTCAGTGATGCTGCAGGCGAGCGCGGAGCCCGCGGCGCTCAGTGCGAGCGCGGAGGACGCGGCGGCGACGCCCAGGATCTGCACGGAACGACGTGCGGTACGGCGAGATATGGACACGTTTGCCCTTCACGGGAGGTGCAACTGCGGGGGGGTGACGAGGGACGTGAAGCGACAGTGGAGGTGAAGCCTCACACTCCCCAGGAGACTCAAAGGTTTATAAGCGTTCGATAAGTAGTGTCAATGTACAGGCCTGCCTGGGTCGTTGGCTTTGCACTTTCATTAACCGCCGAGACGTTTCAGCGCCGCCGGAGCCTCCTCGATACGGTCAACGAGGGCGATACGGGACTCCATCGAGCGTTCCCGGGCGAGTGACTGCAAGAGGGGCCAGGCCGGCAGGTGCTCCGTCCAGTGCCTGCGGTCGACGAGCACCATGGGCGTCGGTTCGCCGCGCGACTCGTAGTAGTTGGGCGTCGCGTTGTCGAAGATCTCCTGTACGGTCCCGGCGGCGCCCGGCAGGAAGACCACACCCGCGTTCGAGCGGGCCAGCAGTCCGTCCTCGCGGGTGGCGTTGGCGAAGTACTTGGCGATGTGCGAGGCGAAGGGGTTCGGCGGCTCATGGCCGTAGAACCAGGTGGGGATGCCGATGGAGTGGTTGCCCTTCGGCCAGCGGGTCCGTATCTCGAAGGCGGCGCGGGCCCACTCGGTGATCGAGGGCATGAACGACGGTGACTTCGCGAGGAGTTGGCAGGCCTCCTCCAGCATGCCGTCCTCGTACGGCGCCGCGTACGCACCCAGGTTCGCCGCCTCCATCGCTCCCGGACCACCGCCGGTCGCCACGGTGAACCCGGCGCGGCTCAGCTCCCGGCCGAGACGCGCCGCCCCGGCGTACGCGTCCGTCCCGCGCGCCATCGCATGGCCGCCCATCACGCCCACCACCCGTGCCCCGCGCAGCAGTTCGTCGAGGGCGTCGGAGATGGAGTCGTCGTGCACGGCACGCAGCATCGAGGCGAATATGTCGCCGTCGGCCTTGGTGCGCTGGAACCAGGCGTAGGCGAGGGCGTCCGGCGTCTGCTCGTACCCCTTCTCCAGCGAGGCGAACAGCTCGTCCGGCCGGTACAGGTGCCCGCGGTACGGGTCGAAGGGCAGATGCGGGACCGGCGGGAAGACCAGCGCCCCGTCGGCGCGGACCTTCGTCGCCGCCTCCTCCCGCATCGGACAGCCGAGGAAGACCGCCTCGGCGGTGTCGGTGGTGAGCAACTCCCTTGTACGGTCCGTCAGATCGACGGCCTGTACGCGGTGGCCGGCGAGGGTGCCGCGGGCCGACACCGTCGCGTCGAAGTCCTCGAGCGTCTCGATCTCACGCTCGTCGTGGTGGGCCGCATGGGCCGGGCTCGTCTGCACGGGCCCATGCTAGGCACGCCGTTCGCCCAAGCTTTCGGTCAGCCCTGGACCGCCGCCGGATCCATCCACACGACCTCCCAGCTGTGGCCGTCGAGGTCGTCGAAGGAACGGCCGTACATGTAGCCGTGGTCCTGGACGTCGTCGTTGGCGGTGCCGCCGGCCGCGACCGCCTTGTTCACCAGCTCGTCGACCTTCTCGCGGCTCTCGGCGCTCAGACAGATCAGCACCTCGCTGGTCTTCGTCGAGTCCGCGATCTCCTTCTTCGTGAAGTCCGCGTACCGCTGCTTGCTGAGCAGCATCGTGATGATGGTGTCGCTGATCACGACACAGGCGCAGTCGTCGCCGCTGAACTGCGGGTTGATCGTGTAGCCGAGCTCCGTGAAGAACTTCTTCGACGCCTCGACGTCGCCGGTGGCCAGGTTCACGAAGATCATCTGCTGGTACATGTGAGGTCTCTCCCATCGGATGCGTGGTGTTCGCAGTGTTAGACGGGGGGCCCGCCCGGAACTCATCGGTTCCCGGGAATTTTTTTCGTACGAGTTCTCAGCGCGCCAGTGGCAGGGCCGCCAGCTCCGCCACGATCAGGGTCAGCGGGACGAACAGGGCCAGCAGTGCGCCCACCCGAAGGGCGGCGGCGCTGCGCAGCATCGTGGCGGGGGCGCCGAGGCGCAGCAGGGCTGCCGTGGTGTCGGCCCGGGCGTGCTTGGCCTCCACGGCCGCGGTGAGCAGCGTGGCGACGGTGCAGCCGGAGACGAGAAGCGTGCCGAGGGTGGTGAGCGGCCCGAAGACGGGGGTGCTCGTGTCGTACAGGGCGGCCATGGCGTAGGTGCCGGAGGCGACCGCGCAGACGATGCCGAGGGGGCGGCCGATGCGGGTGGCCTCCTCCATGAGGACGCGTCCGGACAGCAGCCGGAGGGCGCCGGGGCGTCCCGCCTGGAGGAGGCGGCCGCACAGATGGGCGAGGCCCGGGCCGGCGACGGCGAGTCCGAGGGCGGTGAGCACCCAGCCGAGGAGGACCGCAGGGGCGCCGGTGGCAAGGCCGCCGGGGAGGCGGGGTGCGGGGGTGGTCGACGCGCGGGTGGCGTAGGCCTGCACGGCCAGGCCCGCGGTGAGGACCGAGACGCCCCAGGGGAGGCCCGCGGGGGCGCTGCCGGGCGCGGGAGGCAGGGGCGGCAAGTGGCCGGGGTCCGGCTGGACACCGGTCGCGTCGTCGCCCGGGGGTGGTGCCGTGGGGGCGGGGTCGCTCGCCCGCGGCGGCGGAGTGCCGCCCGTCTTCGGATCCGGAGCCGCGCCGGCGGTGCGACTGCCGGTGGGCCGGGTGCGGGAGCGGGCGCCGAAGCGGCCGTACGTCCCGAAGGTCTCCCGTGCCACCGTCCGGCCGTATGCCCCGAAGCGGCCGTAGTGCCGTGCCACCGCCCGTGCCGCGGCCGGCCGCGCGTCCCGGGGGAGGAGGACGAGCGCCACCGTCGCCGACGCGGTTGCCGGGATCAGCGCCAGCAGGGTGAGGGCCGCGGGGACGGGCAGTGGCTGGTCGGCGGCCAGGAACACCGAGGCCGCGCCGTCGAAGGGGGCGCCCGTGAGGTCGCCGCGGAGGTCGAGGAAGACGAGGAGGGCCAGCAGCGAGCCCAGCGTGCAGGACAGGGCCGTCGTCGTGGCCGACACCGCCATCAGACGGAACGGGCCCAGGCCGATGGCCGAGAGGCCGCTGCGGGGTTTCGTGCCCGGGTCGGTGCGGGCCACCGCCACCGCGAAGTGCACGGTGGCGGCCAGCGGGGTCAGGCACCAGGCGAGACGGAGGGCCGAGCCGCCGGGGTTGTCCGGATGGCTCATCGCGTAACCGAGGGCGCACAGCAGGAGGAAGCCCGTGCCGGCCGAGGCCACCGCCACCAGGAGGCGACGCAGCTGTACGGCCGGGTGGGCGCCGCGGGTCAGACGGAGAGCGAGCACGGGGCCCGGCCTTCCGTCTCGGCCACCGGCGGCAGGTGGACCGTGTTCACGCAGCGGCCGTCCAGCAGCGACAGCGTGCGGTCGGCGATGGCCGCGGTCTCCTGGTCGTGGGTGGCCACGACGACCGTGATGCCGTGCGAACGGGCCGCCGTGGTGAGCGTGCGCAGCACATGGGCGCGGTCGGCGCGGTGCAGGGGGGCCGTCGGCTCGTCGGCGAAGAGGACGGTGGGGCCCTGGGCGAGGGCCCGGGCGATCGACACGCGCTGCCGCTCGGCCTGCTTCATCTCGTGCGGGCGCCGACGGGACAGGTCGCCGACGTCAAGGCGTTCGAGCCACTCCAGGGCGGCCGTACGAGCGCGCTCGCGGCTGGTGCCGCGGAGCATCAGCGGGAGGGCGGCGTTCTCCCAGGCGTTCAGTTCGGGTACGAGCACGGGGGCCGGGTCGATCCAGCCGAAGCGGTCGCGGCGCAGCCGCTCCCGGGCAGGCTGGGCCATGGTGTGGACCGGCACGCTGTTGAACCAGACCTCGCCCCGCTGGGCCGTCAGCAGGCCGGACAGACAGCGCAGCAGGGTCGTCTTCCCGCTGCCCCGGGGGCCGCTGACGGCGAGGATCTCGCCCTCCCGGACGCCGAACGAGACGCCGCTGAGCGCGGGCGAGCCGTCACTGTGCTGGAAATGCAGTGAGCGTGCCCAGAGCACGTCATTGTCCGGCGGGGCCTCCATGGGCGTACACCTCGGTTCGGATCTGTGGTTCCCGTGATCTTTGTTCCCCCGTGCGGGGGAACGAGGACAGGGCCGATCGGTTACCAGGCACGCTAAGGAGCGGGGGCGCCGGCGCCGGACAGCACGCGGCCCGGGGTGCACCCTTCTCACTCGAACGGGTGCACCCCGGGCCGTATAAACGGCTGAACCGCCGGGAGGTCAGAGCTTCGTCCAGGCCTCCGCCAGCGTGGCGCGCAGGATCTGCTCGATCTCGTCGAAGGTCTCCTGGTTGGAGATCAGCGGCGGGGCGAGCTGGATCACCGGGTCGCCGCGGTCGTCGGCACGGCAGTACAGGCCGTTGTCGAACAGGGCCTTGGAGAGGAAGCCGTACAGGACGCGCTCGGTCTCCTCGTCGTTGAAGGACTCCTTGGTGTGCTTGTCCTTCACCAGCTCGATGCCGTAGAAGAAGCCGTTGCCGCGGACGTCGCCGACGATCGGCAGGTCGTGCAGCTTCTGCAGGGTGGAGAGGAAGGCGCCCTCGTTGTCGAGCACGTGCTGGTTGAGGCCCTCGCGCTCGAACAGGTCGAGGTTGGCGAGGCCGACCGCGGCGGAGACCGGGTGGCCGCCGAAGGTGTAGCCGTGCAGGAAGACGTTGTCCTCCTTGTAGAACGGCTCGGCCAGGCGGTCCGAGACGATGCACGCGCCGATGGGGGAGTAGCCCGAGGTCATGCCCTTGGCGCAGGTGATCATGTCCGGGACGTAGCCGAACTTGTCGCAGGCGAAGGTGGTGCCCAGGCGGCCGAAGGCGCAGATGACCTCGTCGGAGACCAGCAGCACGTCGTACTGGTCGCAGATCTCCCGCACCCGCTGGAAGTAGCCGGGCGGCGGCGGGAAGCAGCCGCCGGCGTTCTGCACCGGCTCCAGGAAGACCGCGGCGACCGTGTCCGGGCCCTCGAAGAGGATCTGCTGCTCGATCTGGTCGGCGGCCCAGCGGCCGAAGGCCTCCGGGTCGTCGCCGAAGAGCGGCGCGCGGTAGATGTTGGTGTTCGGGACCTTGTGCGCGCCCGGGACCAGCGGCTCGAAGGGAGCCTTCAGGCCCGGCAGGCCGGTGATCGACAGGGCGCCCTGCGGGGTGCCGTGGTAGGCGACCGCGCGGGAGATGACCTTGTACTTGGTGGGCTTGCCGACCAGCTTGAAGTACTGCTTGGCGAGCTTCCAGGCGGTCTCGACCGCCTCGCCGCCGCCGGTGGTGAAGAAGACCTTGTTCAGGTCGCCCGGGGCCTCGTCGGCGAGGCGCTCGGCCAGCTCCACGGCCTTCGGGTGGGCGTAGGACCACACCGGGAAGAACGCCAGCTCCTGCGCCTGCTTGAAGGCGGTCTCGGCGAGTTCCGTGCGGCCGTGACCGGCCTGGACCACGAACAGGCCCGCGAGACCGTCGAGGTAGCGCTTGCCCTTGTCGTCGTAGATGTAGGTGCCCTCGCCGCGCACGATCGTCGGCACGGGGGAGTTCTCGTACGAGGACATGCGGGTGAAGTGCATCCACAGGTGGTCGTACGCGGTCTTGCTGAGGTCCTTGGAGCTCACGGTTATCGGGTCCTCACGGTTATCGGGTTCCCCACATGTAGGTCTGCTTCTTCAGCTTCAGATAGACGAAGCTTTCGGTGGAGCGCACGCCGGGCAGGGCCCGGATGCGTTTGTTGATGACGTCCAGCAGGTGGTCGTCGTCCTCGCAGACGATCTCGGCGAGGATGTCGAACGAGCCCGCGGTCATCACCACGTACTCGACTTCCGACATGTCAGTCAGCGCTTCGGCGATCTTCTCCACGTCGCCCTCGACGTTGACGCCGACCATCGCCTGCCGGCGGAAGCCCACGGTGAGCGGGTCCGTGACGGCGACGATCTGCATCACGCCCTGGTCGAGCAGCTTCTGGACGCGCTGGCGCACGGCCGCCTCGGACAGGCCCACGGCCTTGCCGATCGCGGCGTACGGCCGGCGGCCGTCCTCCTGGAGCTGCTCGATGATGGCGAGGGAGACGGCATCCAGATGTGGAGTGCCGTTCCTGGACTCGCGGGACGAGTCCCTTTGCTCTGCGCTTCGACTGGCCACGACCTCACTGTGCACGACGTCTCGACGGTTCCGCAAGGGCGGACCGATGAAATTCGTTGTTTACGTGACTGAGACCTGCGGATTTCGCAGCCTTGGCGCGATCAGGGGTGTTGAAAACGTGGGCGATCTGATTACTGTGGGGTGTCTCATTCAATGGACACATTGGATCCACTCGAACTTGGAGGGCCGGCAGTGAGCACCGAGCTGCGTCGTCTGCGCAACTACATCAACGGTGAGTTCCGGGACGCCGTCGACGGACGGACCACCGAGGTGGTCAACCCCGCGACGGGCGAGGCGTACGCGACCGCGCCGCTGTCCGGCCAGGCGGATGTGGACGCCGCGATGGCGGCCGCCGCCGCGGCCTTCCCTGCCTGGCGCGACACCACCCCCGCCGAGCGCCAGAAGGCCCTGCTGAAGATCGCGGACGCGTTCGAGGAGCGGGCCGAGGAGCTCATCGCGGCCGAGGTGGAGAACACCGGCAAGCCGATCGGGCTGACGCGGTCCGAGGAGATCCCGCCGATGGTCGACCAGATCCGCTTCTTCGCGGGTGCGGCCCGGATGCTGGAGGGCCGCTCGGCCGGTGAGTACATGGACGGGATGACGTCCATCATCCGCCGTGAGCCGGTCGGCGTCTGTGCGCAGGTCGCGCCGTGGAACTACCCGATGATGATGGCCGTCTGGAAGTTCGCCCCGGCGATCGCGGCGGGCAACACGGTCGTGCTGAAGCCGTCGGACACCACCCCGGCGTCCACCGTCCTGATGGCCGACATCATCGGGTCGATCCTGCCCAAGGGCGTCTTCAACGTCATCACCGGCGACCGGGACACGGGCCGGCTGATGGTCGAGCACCCGACGCCGGCGATGGCCTCCATCACCGGCTCGGTGCGGGCGGGCATGTCGGTCGCCGAGTCGGCGTCCAAGGACCTCAAGCGGGTCCACCTGGAGCTGGGCGGCAAGGCGCCGGTCGTCGTCTTCGAGGACACCGACATCGCCAAGGCCGTGGAGGACATCTCCGTCGCGGGCTTCTTCAACGCCGGCCAGGACTGTACGGCGGCGACCCGCGTCCTCGTGCAGGAGGGCATCCACGACGAGTTCGTGGCCGCACTCGCCAAGGCGGCCGCCGAGACGAAGACCGGGCAGCCGGACGACGAGGACGTGCTGTTCGGCCCGCTCAACAACCCCAACCAGCTCAAGCAGGTGGCCGGCTTCATCGAGCGGCTGCCCGCGCACGCCAAGGTCGAGGCCGGCGGCCACCAGGTCGGCGAGAAGGGCTACTTCTACGCGCCGACCGTGGTCTCCGGGCTGAAGCAGGACGACGAGATCATCCAGAAGGAGGTCTTCGGTCCCGTCATCACCGTCCAGTCCTTCTCGGACGAGGACCAGGCCGTGGAGTGGGCCAACGGCGTCGAGTACGCGCTCGCCTCGTCGGTGTGGACCAAGGACCACGGCCGTGCCATGCGGATGTCGAAGAAGCTGGACTTCGGCTGCGTGTGGATCAACACCCACATCCCGCTGGTCGCGGAGATGCCGCACGGCGGGTTCAAGAAGTCCGGCTACGGCAAGGACCTGTCGGGGTACGGCTTCGAGGACTACACCCGGATCAAGCACGTGATGACGTCGCTGGACGCCTAGTCCCCACGACGTGACACGCGGCCCCGGGCGGATCAACCACCGTCCGGGGCCGCACCGTTCGACAGGGTGTCCGGCCGGTGCGGGCGTACTCGACGACGCGTCGATTGTCGGCGTACAGGCAGGGACGGCATGCTGCGCCCATGCCCCTCACGCCGAAGGCCTCCGCCCCCTCCCGTCGGTCCCTGCTGCGCGCGCTGGGCGGTGGTGCGGTGCTCGGCGGTCTGGCCGGCTGCGGGGTGCCCGCCGCGTATGTACGGCCGGGCGAGCGCGCCGCCGCCGATCTGTCCGCCCGTGACAGGCGGCTGACCTGGGCGAACTGGCCGCTGTACATCGACACCGACGACCACGACCCCAACCGGCGGCCCACGCTGGAGGCCTTCGAGAAGCGCACGGGGATCTCCGTCGAGTACACCGAGGAGATCAACGACAACGACGAGTTCTTCGGCAAGATCAGCCCCGCCCTGATGAACCATCAGTCCACGGGCCGCGATCTGATCGTCATGAGCGACTGGATGTGCGCGCGGTTCGTGCGGCTGGGATGGGTCCAGGAGATGGACCGGGCAGGGCAGCCGAACGTGGCCGAGTACCTCGACCCGCAGCTGCGTTCGCCCGCCTTCGACCGCGGCCGCAGATACTCGGTGCCGTGGCAGTCGGGCATCACCGGCATCGCGTACGACCGCCGCAGGCTCGGCCGCGAGATCCGCCATGTCTCGGACCTGTGGGCGAGCGACCTCAAGGGGCGGGTGACCCTGCTGTCCGGCCTGGACGAGGCGTTCGCGCTGCTGATGCAGGGCAACGGCGTCGACATCACCAGGTGGACGGCGGCCGACTTCCACCAGGTCTGCGACCAGGTCGAGAAGTACGTCGCGCAGGGCCACATCCGCCGCTTCACCGGCAACGACTACACCAAGGACCTGGTCAGCGGCGACGTCCTGGCCTGCCAGGCGTACTCCGGCGACGTCATCCAGCTCCAGGCCGACAACCCGCACATCCGCTTCGTCGTCCCCGAGGAGGGCGCGGAGCTGTGGGCCGACTCCCTGATGATCCCGGACCGCGCGGCGCACAAGAGGAACGCCGAGCGGCTCGTCGACCACTACTACGCACCCGAGGTCGCCGCCGAACTCGCCGCCTGGGTGAACTACGTCTGCCCCGTCCCCGCCGCCCAGGACGTCCTCGCGGCCGCCAAGGACAAGGACACCGCGGCCCTCGCCGAGAACCCGCTGATCTTCCCGGACGCCGAGATGCGCAAACGGCTCGTGATCGCCCGGGACATCACGTCGACGGAGCGGGTGGAGTTCGCGAAGAGGTGGAACAAGATCGTGGGGTTGTGAGGCGCGGGGGCGGGCAGCGGCACCGCCCCGCTCAGGCGGGCAGCGTCCGGATGGCGGCGATGTCGAACTGGAGGCGCACCTTCTCGCTCACCATGGCGCCGCCCTCCGCCAGCTTCTGACTGTACGTCAGGCCCCATTCGGAGCGGTTGATGGTGGTCGTGCCGTCGAAGCCCACCCGCTCGTCCCCGAACGCGTCGACGACGTGCCCGATGTAGGTGAGCTCCAGGTCGACGGGGCGGGTGGTGTTCTTGATGGTGAGCTCGCCGTTCATGAGGTAGACGTCGGGCTCCGCGAGCTGCACCGTCGTACTGACGAAGCGCATCCGCGGATGGTTCGCCGCGTCCAGGAAGTCACGGCCGATCAGGTGTGCGTCGCGCTGTTCCACGCCGGTGTCGACGGAGGCCGTGGACAGGACGATCTCGGCGCGTGAGCGGGAGGGGTCGCGGCCGTCGAAGTAGAGCCGGCTCTGGTACTCGGTGAATGCCCCGCGCACGGTGGTCACCATGGCATGGCGGACGGAGAAACCGATACGGCTGTGCGCCGGGTCGATCACCCACTCTCCGGTCAGGGCCGCGAGAGTGGGGTCCGGACGGTTCGCTGTGGGGGCGAACGCCGGGCGTTCGAGGGTGCGTTGCGGGGCGGTGGCGGTGGGGGGAGCCGGGCGGCGCAGAGACGCAGCACGGGTGAAAAGGTTCATGATTCACGTACCTACGTCATGACAAGGACGGCCGCAAGCCACCTTCAAGACCCGCGCACACGGTCGTCACCAATTCCCCGATCGACGGGCCGGATCCCGCGGTCCGAGCGGCTTTGCCATCTCTTTACAACCTGCCTCTGTGCTGTCTCGTCTCTCCGCTCGATCAGTCACACAGTCCGCCGGTCGACCACCGGGCGGACCGACGAAAGAGAGCGATTCATGCGCCGAACCGGCCTCAGTGCCATGGCACTTGCGTGCACCGCCGTGCTGGCGGGCGCGGTGCCCGCGTTCGCCGACGGGGCGAAGACGAGCCCGAGCCCCGTCCCCAGCGCCTCCCAGGCGCCCACCTCCGCCCCCAGTGCGCGTCCCAGCGCCAGTACCGCCCCGAGTGCCGTGCCTAGCGCGGCCCCGACCCGGACGCCGTCCTCGGGCCAGGTCTCCGTCGTGCCGAGCGGCGCGCCGAACACCGGTGTGCCGCCGAAGACTTCGGACTCCTCGAACACGGGTGCGCTGGTCGGCGGTGGCGCCGCCGCGGCCGTCGTCCTCGGCGGCGGCGCCGTCTTCCTCGTACGCCGCCGGCAGGCGAACGGGGCATGAGTCCGCGCTCCGGGCGTGCCCTCGCCGCCATGGCGCTGGCCGCACTGCTCGTCGCCTGCGGCGGCCCCGGCGCCACCACCACCGGGAGCCCCACGAGCACGCCGTCCGCAGCCGCCCCGCCCCCGGCCAAGACCGCCAAGTCGGTGTCCGCGGTGGGGCGATCCATCCCGGTCGGGCTCCGGATACCGGCCATCGGCGTCGACACCCCTGTGATGAGGCTGGGCCTGGCGGCGGACGGCAGCGTGCAGGTGCCGCCGATCGCGGCGCACGACCGGGCGGGCTGGTACGAGCACTCCCCGACTCCGGGCCAGACCGGACCGTCGGTGATCCTCGGTCATGTCACGGTCGGCGCCTACGGGGACGGAGTCTTCCGGCGCCTGGGGGAGCTGCACCGGGGCGAGAAGATCGTGACGCGCCTGGAGAACGGCACGGCTGCGGTGTTCGCCGTGACCGCCGTCCGCACGGTGTCCAAGTCCCGCTTCCCGTCGGACGAGGTCTACGGGGACGTGAACCGGCCGGAGCTGCGGCTCATCACCTGCGGCGGCAAGCGGACCGGTGACGGCTATCTCGACAACGTGATCGTCTTCGCGACGCTGAGCTCCGCAGGCCCCTGACCCGGCCACCCGGAACCCGGGCCGGCGGAACGTACGCCGTCGGCCCGGGGTCTTCCTCCACAAGCGCCCCTACGACTGCCCCCACGACCCTGGAGAACGTTGAAACGGTCCCGTGAGAAGGCCGCGTCCGAGCTGTTCGCCGCCCTCTATCCGCGTCTCGCCGGCTGGTGCCGCCGGCTGGTCGACGACGACGAGACGGCCCACGAGATCGCCTCGGAGGCGTTCACCCGGCTCTGGGCCCGCTGGACGTCGGTGGCGGAGCCGCGCGGCTTCCTCTATGTCACCGCGGCCAACCTCGTCCGGGACCACTGGCGCAAGCTGGAGCGCGAACGCAGAGCCGTGCGCCGGGCCACCACGGAGGCCGCGGTGGCCCCGCACCTCGAACAGGCGGACCCCTCGGTACGGCTGCTCGTGCAGTCCCTCCCGGAACGACTGCGCGTCCCGATCCTGTTGCACTACTACGCTGACATGCCGATCCGGGAGGTGTCCGTGCTGACCGGACGCAAGGAAGGAACCGTCAAGGCCGACCTCCACACGGCCCGCGAACTGCTCCGCGCCCACCTGAGGAGAAGCCTTGATCACACACTCTGACGAGGGCCCGGACTTCGACCCCGAGGACCCCCTCACCGTCCTCCTGCGGCCCCCCGCCGAGTACCTCGGCGCACCCCCCGGCCGCTACGAGGAGATCCGCCGCGGCGCATCCCGCCGCCGCCTTCTGCGCGCGGCCGCCGGAGCGGCCCTGACCTGCGGTGTCGCCGCTCTCGTAGCGCTGCCCCTGCATCTGACCGCCTCCGGCGGCCCCGCGTCCCCGGTGGTCCCTCTCGCCCCGCCGCCCGCGAGCAGCCCCTCGACGCCGCCGCCGTCGACGAAGGCACCCGCCCCGGTCACGCCCTCTCCCAGCGCCAGCCCCTCCACGGTCCCCAGCCCCTCCATGCTCCCCAGCCGCCCGCCGGCCCCCCGCACCGCCCAGCCGTCCGCAAGCTCCGTGCCGACGGTCGCGCAGTCGGCCCGTATCGGAGGTGCCGTCCCCTCCAGCAGATGACCGGCAGCAGTTTTGAACACGTTCAACGATGGGCGTACGCTGCTGCCATGAGCGACAGAGCCGCCCTGCTGAAGGGCATCCGCGCCTGGCTGGTCTTCTTCGTCGTCTGCCTGGTGCTCAGCGGCGCCACGGCCTTCCCCCTGGTCCACGAACTGCGCTGGACCGAGGACCTGCTGAGGTCGCTGTCCGTTCCGGATCACGTCCCCGCCCTCATGGACTGGATCGAGCGCGTCCGGCACGGACTCGACACCGCCGACGCCGACTACCCCTTCCTGCTCTACGGCACGGACTGGCTCGCCTTCGCCCATCTCGTCATCGCCCTCGCCTTCTACGGCCCCTACCGCGACCCGGTCCGCAACATCTGGGTCGTCGAGTTCGCGATGATCGCCTGCGCCGGGATCGTCCCGCTCGCCCTGATCTGCGGACCGCTCCGGGGAATCCCGTTCTGGTGGTCGGTGATCGACATGTCGTTCGGGGTCTTCGGGGTGATCCCGCTGTACGTCGTACGGAAGAAGATCAAGCGGCTGGAGGCCCTCACCGGCCCGAACACCGCCCCGGCGCTCGCTGTTTGAGTGCCGCGGGTCCGGCGGTCGCGGCGTGCAGGGCTGTGGAGGCGGGCCGGACGGGCCGCGGGCGGAGACGGGGGCCGACGGCTGGCCGGGCTCGGTGAAAAAGTGTTATCCCGGCCGCCTCCACCGCGTCTCCTCTCGCGTCCCCCATTCCCCTCACACCCGGGAGCCCCCACATGCCCCGCCCGCGCCCGGCATCCACTGTGATCCCCGACATAGCCACCACCCCCGGTACGGCTGAGAAGGTGCGGTCCAGCGGCATATGACCCGGGAGAGGACGTACGTGGACGAGAAGGCCGGGCATCAGTGGCGCTCCACCATCGCGGCCGCACAGGCCGGTGACCGGCAGGCGCTGGACGATCTCGTCGCGGGCTGGCTGCCGCTGGTCTACAACGTCGTCGGGCGTGCTCTGAACGGTCATGCCGACGTCGACGACGTCGTCCAGGACACCATGCTGCGCGCCGTCGACAACCTCGGCTCGCTCCGCGACCCGGACAGCTTCCGGTCCTGGCTGATGGCGATCGCCATGCGGCAGATACGGGACCGGGCGCGCCGCAGGTCCCCTCGGCAACTGGACGAGGGCGCCGCCCGGGAGGCCACCGACTTCGCCGAACTAACCGTACTGCGGCTGCAGTTGGAGGGGCAGCGGCGCGAGGTCGCGGAGGCGGTGCGCTGGCTGGACGACGAGGACCGGCAACTGCTGTCGCTGTGGTGGCTGGAGGTCGCGGGCGAGCTGACCCGGCGGGAACTGGCCGCGGCCGTCGGCATCAGCAGGCAGCACGCCGCCGTACGCGTCCAGCGGATGAAGGAGCGCCTGGAGACCTCCCGCGGGATCGTGCGCGCCCTGGACGGGGCGTGTCCGCAGCTGCGGGAGCTGACCGGCCGCTGGGACGGGCGGCCCGACTCGGTCTGGCGCAAGCGACTGGCCCGGCACATCAGGGGCTGCGCCTACTGCGGCGACGCCCGCGAGTCGGTCGTACCGGCGGAGCGGCTCCTGGCCGGCATCGCGCTGGTGCCGGTCCCGGTCGGCTTCACGCTCTCCCTGGCCCTCGGCGGCAAGACGACCGTGGCCACCGGCTCGGTCGGCTGGTCCGCCAAGGTGCTCGGCGTCCTGACCAAGCCCGCCGTCGCCGTCACGGCGAGCGCGACCATCGTCGCGGGCGGCGCCTACGTCGTCACACAGACCCCGGACACCCCGCACTCACGCGCGGTGAGCAGCCCCACGACGTCGAGCACCCACCGCCCGCCGCCCTCGTCCGCCCCGCCCACGCCCTTCCCGTCCCCCTCGGTGACGAAGAAGCCGAAGAAGGAGAAGACCGAGCTCTACGGCAGCGTCGTCGACGCCGTGGACAAGGCGCCCGCCCCGGACAGACCGCCCGCCGCCCTCCCGCACCGGCCCGCGTCCGGCATCACCAGCACCGGCGGAGCGCACGCCACCATGACCCACCGCGGCGACAGCGTGACGCTCACCGGCCAGGGCTATGTCCTGGTCCGCTGGCAGCTCGAACCGCAGTACCGGCCCGGCGGCCTGGTCCCGCCGACCTGGACCGGACTGAAGGGCAGGCTCTTCCATGTGGCCTCGGGCGGCGGCCGCCGTATGGACGACCGCGTCAGCACCACCGACCCCACGGCCACCGGCATGGGCAGCAAGGCCACCGGCTTCGACGTCCTGCCGCCGGGCACCCAGCAGATGTGGCAGAACGAGTTCTTCTACGTCGACGGCCGCGTCACCCTCACCGTGAACGAGCGCGGCGCCGACTACAACCTGAACGTCTTCCCGACCACCTGGGACGCCGTCGAGAAGGACATCACCACCGGCCCCGCCCAGGGCGCGATCCGCTACGGCCTGGTCCGCGACACCGGCAAGGACGACACCCCGGTCCCGCAGTACGTCACCCGCGCGACCCCGTCCGATCCGGCGACGGTGCCCCAGCGCTCACGGGTGTAGCCGCTCAGCCGCCGCCCCGCAGGCCGCACAGGACGTCGACGCGGTTGGTCGTGATCGAGTCGACGCCGAGGTCGATGAGGCGGCGCATGGAGCGGCGGGTGTCCGGGGTCCAGACGGACAGCAGATACCCGTCGTGGTGGACCCGGGCGGCCAGGTCGCGGTCCACCAGCGAGAACCGGTAGTTGAGCCAGCGCGGCTTCACCGCCGCCAGCAGCGCGGGGCGCGGCGGCGCCAGGCTGGTGCAGGTCAGGGCGATCTCGGCGGATGTGTCGGCGGCGCGGACGGCGAGCATCGCGGTGGCGTCGGCGGTGTAGTAGACGCGGTCGGCCGCCCCCGCCTCCCGTACGGCGTCCACGATGCGGCGCGCCGCCCGCACGTCCCGCAGTCCCGGCAGGTCCAGCATCAGCCGGGTGCCGTCGGTGGCGGCCAGCGCCTGAGCGAGCGTCGGCACCCCGCCGTCCGTGAGACCGCGCACCTCGGCTGCGGACAGCGAGCGGAGCGGCCGCTCGTGCTCCCACAGCCGTTTCAGCGTCTCGTCGTGCAGCAGCACGGGCACGCCGTCCTTGGTGAGCCGTACGTCGATCTCGACCGCGTCCGCGCCCTGTCGGAGCGCGGAACGCAGCGAGTCGATCGTGTTCTCGCGGACGCGGTAGGGGTCGCCGCGATGGGCCACGGCGGTCACGTTCTGCATGGCCCCATTGTGGAGGTCGTCCCGCCAGCGGGTGTCAGGGGGCGAGCCAGGCCGAGGTGTAGGAGTCGATCTCGTCCCGGATCGCGGCCTTGCCGGTCTCGTCGAGGAAGGAGGCGTCGACGGCGTTCTTGGCGAGCGCGGCGATGCCCTCCGCGTCGAGGTTCAACAGCCGGGCGGCGACGGCGTACTCGTTGTTGAGGTCGGTGCCGAACATCGGCGGATCGTCGGAGTTGACGGTGACGACGATCCCGGCCTTCACGAACTCCTTGATCGGGTGCTCGTCGAGGCTGCGGACGGCGCGCGTGGCGATGTTGGAGGTCGGGCAGACCTCCAGCGGGATCTGGTGCTCGGCGAGGTGCGCGAGGAGCTTCGGGTCCTGGAAGGAGTTCGTGCCGTGCCCGATGCGCTCGGCCCGCAGATGGGTGAGCGCGTCCCACACCGTCTCCGGTCCCGTGGTCTCGCCCGCGTGCGGCACGGAACGCAGCCCCGCCGCGATCGCCCGGTCGAAATACGGCTTGAACTGCGGCCGCTCCACGCCGATCTCGGGCCCGCCGAGCCCGAACGACACCAGGCCCTCCGGCCGCAGCCGGTCGTCGGTGGCGAGCCGCGTCGTCTCCCCGGCGGCCTCGAGACCTGCCTCGCCGGGGATGTCGAAGCACCAGCGCAGCACCGTCCCGAACTCGGCCTCCGCCGCCTTGCGTGCGTCCTCGATGGCGTCCATGAAGGCGCGCTCGTCGATGTTGCGGCGGGTCGAGGACCACGGGGTGACGGTCAGCTCGGCGTAGCGCACATGTTGCCGGGCCAGGTCCCGGGCCACCTCGTACGTCAGCAGCCGTACGTCCTCCGGGGTGCGGATGAGGTCCACGACGGACAGGTACACCTCGATGAAGTGGGCGAAGTCCGTGAAGGTGAAGTAGTCGACCAGGGCCTCGGGGTCGGTGGGCACCTTGGAGTCGGGGTGCCGGGCGGCCAGCTCCGAGACGATCCGGGGGGAGGCGGAGCCGACGTGGTGCACATGCAGTTCGGCCTTGGGCAGTCCGGCGATGAAGGCGTGCAGGTCGCGCGGCGCGGCGGCGAAAGCGCCCAGGTGCTGGGTCAAGGGTTCCTCCCCGGAACGGCGCCCCGGGGCGGCTGGCCCGAGCGGGACGCGGGTGATCGGCTGATCGGTGGGTCGGGATCATCGTAGGCCGGGTCCGGGACGGGGGTGCCGCCGGAGGAGTAGCCGGTGATGGGGCGGGCGCCAAAGCCGCCACGACGAGGCTTTACGATGGCGTGACGGTCGACCGAGGGGGACAGGGACGTGGCGGACCAGATACAGCCGCGCGGGGGCGCAGGAGCAGACCACGACCCGTGGGCGCCACCCGAGCGCAAGACCTCGCTGGAGAAGGGCGGGCAGCCGGCCGCGGCCGGGCAGCAGCCTCTCCCGCAGGACCAGCCGCCGCAGCAGGTGCACGACCAGGCCACGGTGACGTCCCTGCCGGGCGACGGCTTCGCCCCGCCCGGGTTCGGCGCCCCCGGCTATGCGCCCCCGGCCCCCGACGGCTGGTCCGAGTCCGCCGTACCGCCCCCGCCGATAGCGCCGACCGGCCCCGGCGTCGGCCCGCAGGGCCCGGCGGCACCCGGCGGATACGGCTACCCCGCCTACCCGCAGGGCTACGGCTGGCCCGGTATGCAGCCGTACCCGCAGAACGGCATGGGTACCGCGGCGATGGTGCTGGGCATCCTGTCCTGCTGCCTGTTCTGCATCTACGGCATCGTCTCCGTCGTCCTCGGTGTCCTGGCGGTCGTCTTCGGCGTCAAGGGGAAGCGGCGGGCGGACCGCGGCGAGGCCAACAACCGCGGTCAGGCCCAGGCGGGCTTCATCACGGGCATCGTCGGGATCGTCGTCGGCATCGCCACGATGGTCCTGATGATCATCGCGATCGTCGCCGCCGTGCACGGCGAGAGGAACAGAGTGGACGAGGGCCCCTCCTACAACTCCGCCCCCAGCCTTTCGGCCCCCCTGGTGACGGGCGCCTGACACCACCCGACCCGGCCCGCCTCGTCTCGTCCCGCTCCGAGTCTCGTCCGGCCCTGGCCGGGGCTCGTCCCGCCTGTCTGGCCTGGTTCGGGTCGTGTCGCCCGGTCGCTCGCCTGCCTCGCTCGGCTTGGCTTGCTCGTCTCGTCCGGCCCGACCTGGCTTGTCCCACCGGCCTCATCCGACGGCCGGCCTGGTCCATCTCGTCCCGCCTGCCTGGTCCGACTGCGCCGCTGCCTCGCCTGGTTGGCTCGTCTCGCGCGGCCGCGCACCTGCCTCGCCTGGCCTGGCCCGGCGTGCCCTGTCGCCCGCCTCGCCCGGCTTGGCTCGCTCCGCCTGCCGGCGCGGGCGGGACGGGCGGGCCCGCTCACTCCTCCCGCAATCGCTCCCGTGCCTCCATCAATGCGAAGCCCAGCAGGTTCGGGCCCCGCCAGCGGTCCGGATCGGTTGCCGCCTCGTCGTCCGCCGCGAGGCCTATGCCCCACACCCGGTCCACGGGGCTTGCCTCGACCAGGACCCGATCGCCGGTGTTCACCAGGAACTCCCGCAGATCCGCGTGTGCGGCGAACTTGTGGACGCTGCCCTCGACCACGATCCCGAAGCGCTCGCGCTCCCATATCGCCTCGTCGAAGCCGCGCACCAGCCGCCCCGCCTTCTTGGCCTGGGACGGATGCTCTGCGGCCAGCACCCGCTGCTCCGCCTCCGCGTCGTCGAACAGCCGCGCCTTGGCCGCCATCATCCAGTGCTCGGCGGTCGCGTAGGCCACCCCGTCCACCGTGAACGGCGACGGCCACCACTGGCTCAGACAGCTCGGCCCCGCCTGGCCGTCCGCCCGCGCCCGGTGACCCCAGAAGTGCAGGTACTTGACCCGGACTCCGGCGCGAACTGCCCTGACCAGTGCCTCCCGGGACTCGATCTTCCCCGTGGTGAACTCCCCCGTGATCTTTTCCATGCATGCGAGTCTCGCAGCCACCACTGACACTCCGTCCCCCCTTTTCCGAGCTCACTCGACACCTGGTCGACAGATTCCGTCGCGTAACCGAAAGGCAACAACGGAATCCCTTGTAGGAGTGCAATAGCTCTGTCAGGATCGGCACTCAAATCGAGCTGGAGCTACGCCACCCGCCCCCTGGAGCCACGGGGCGACGGCGGAGGAGAGCGACATGCAGAACCCGGGCACCGCCACCCCGGAACGATTCCCCGCACAGGACCGCTTCGCGGACGGCGCGCAGTTCATCGCGGGCCGCCTGACGAAGGGCACCTCCGGCCGTACGCACGCGGTCGTCGACCCGTCGACGGGCGAGGAGGTGTACACGTACGAACTGGCCGGCACCGACGACGTCGACGCGGCCGTCGCCGCCGCCCGCGAGGCCTTCCCCGGCTGGGCAGCCACCACCCCCGGCGAGCGTTCCGACGCGCTGCACCGCTTCGCCGCCGTACTCGCCGACCGCGCCGAGGAATTCGCCCGCGCGGAGAGCCTGCAGTGCGGCAAGCCGCTGAAGCTGACCCGCGAGTTCGACGTCCCGGGCACCATCGACAACACCGCCTTCTTCGCGGGCGCCGCCCGGCATCTGCAGGGGCAGTCCGCCGGTGAGTACTCCGGGGACCACACCTCGTACGTACGCCGGGAACCCATCGGTGTCGTCGGGTCGATCGCGCCCTGGAACTACCCCCTCCAGATGGCCGCCTGGAAGATCCTCCCGGCGATCGCCGCGGGCAACACGATCGTGCTGAAGCCCGCCGAGCTGACCCCGCTCACCTCGCTGCTGTTCGCGCAGGCGGCCACCGACGCCGGCATTCCGGACGGTGTCATCAACATCGTCACCGGTACCGGAAAGGAGGCCGGTGAGCGTCTCGTCGGCCATCCCGACGTGGCCATGACCTCCTTCACCGGCTCCACCGCCGTCGGCAAGCGCGTGGCCGAGATCGCCACCGCCACCGTCAAGCGCCTCCACCTGGAACTCGGCGGCAAGGCGCCCTTCGTGGTCTTCGACGACGCCGACCTGGAGGCCGCCGTCAACGGCGCGGTCGCGGGCTCGCTCATCAACACCGGGCAGGACTGCACGGCCGCCACGCGCGCGTACGTGCAGCGCCCGCTCTACGAGGCGTTCGTCGAGCGGACCGCAGCCCTGATGGAGACCGTCCGGCTCGGCGACCCCTTCGCCGCCGGCACCGACCTCGGCCCGCTGATCTCGCACGTCCAGCGCGACCGCGTCGCCGGTTTCGTCGACCGGGCGCGCTCCTACGCGCGCGTGGTGACCGGCGGCGAGGCCCCCAAGGGCGAGTGCGAGAACGGCGCCTACTACCGGCCCACCCTGGTCGCCGACGCCGCCCAGGACAGCGAGATCGTCCAGTCGGAGATCTTCGGACCGGTTCTGGTGGTCCTGCCCTTCGACAGCGACGACGAGGGAATCAGGCTCGCCAACGACACCCCGTACGGCCTCGCCGCCTCCGCCTGGAGCCGTGACGTCTACCGGGCGAACCGTGCCACCCGCGAGATCAAGGCGGGCTGCGTGTGGATCAACGACCACATCCCGATCATCAGCGAGATGCCGCACGGCGGCTATAAGGCGTCCGGCTTCGGCAAGGACATGTCCGCGTACTCGTTCGAGGAGTACACGCAGATCAAGCACGTCATGTTCGACAACACGGCGGCGGCCAGGAAGGACTGGCACCGCACCGTCTTCGGGGACCGCTAGCCGAACCGGCCGCACGACCGGCGGCCACTCTCCCGAAAGGGCAACCACGCGCATGGAGCAGTACGAGCCCGACCGCCCGACGCCGGCCGTGGCGGCCGCGATGCGGCGCAGCCTGAGCAACGGCCGGGCGGCGATGACCCGGCGGTCCCTGATGCGCGCCTCCGCGGGCGGCGCGCTCACCGTCGGCGGTCTCGCGGCGCTGACCGGCTGCGGGATCCCCGCAGCGGGCAAGTCACAGGGCGGTGTGTCCGCCGACGACCACTCGGCGAAGGAGAAGGTGATCAACTTCTCCAACTGGCCCGAGTACATCGACGTGGACGACAGCGGCAAGCACCGCCCGACGCTGGACGCGTTCAGCAAGCGGACCGGCATCACGGTCAAGTACACCGAGGACATCAACGACAACGACGAGTTCTTCGGCAAGATCCAGCCGCAGCTCGCCGCGGGCCAGGACACCGGCCGTGACCTCCTCGTACTCACCGACTGGCTGGCCGCCCGCATGATCCGCCTGGGCTACGTCCAGAAACTGGACGCGTCCAACCTGCCGCACGCCTTCGCCAATCTGTCGGACCAGTTCCGCAGCCCCGACTGGGACCCCGGGCGCGCCTACTCGTACCCCTGGCAGGGAATCTCGACCGTCATCGCCTACAACAAGAAGGCGCTCGACGGCGTCGAGGTGAAGTCGGTCTCCGACCTGCTCGACAACCCCAGGCTCAAGGGCCGCGTCGGCTTCCTGACCGAGATGCGCGACAGCATCGGCATGACCATGCTCGACATGGGCAAGGACCCGGCGAAGTTCACCGACGACGACTTCGACGCGGTGATCGCCCGTCTGCAGAAGGCCGTCGACAAGGGCCAGATCCGCCGCTTCACGGGCAACGACTACACGTCCGACCTCACCAAGGGCGACTTCGCCGCGTGTGTCGCCTGGGGCGGCGACATCGTCCAGCTGCAGTCGGACAACCCGGACGTCGGCTACGTCATCCCCGACAGCGGCTACATGACGTCGACCGACAACATGCTGATCCCCAACAAGGCACGCCACAAGACGAACGCCGAGCGGCTCATCGACTACTACTACGAGCCGGCGCCGGCCGCCGAACTCGCCGCGTACATCAACTACGTGAGCCCGGTCGCGGGTGTGAAGCCCTACCTTGCCAAGATCGACAAGTCGGCGGCGCAGAACCCGCTGATCCTTCCCGACCAGGCCATGCAGGCGAAGTCCCACGCCTTCCGCTCGCTGAGCTCGAAGGAAGAGACGGCCTACCAGCAGAAGTTCGCGAAGCTCACAGGGGCGTGACGAAGATGACGACAGACAACAGCGGCGACGTCCGCCTCTCGGGCATCAGCAAGACCTACGGCTCCTTCACCGCCGTACACCCGCTCGACCTGACCGTGCCGCAGGGCTCCTTCTTCGCCCTGCTCGGCGCCTCCGGCTGCGGCAAGACCACCACCCTGCGCATGATCGCCGGCCTGGAGGAGCCCTCCGGTGGCACCGTCCACCTCGGTGAGCAGGAGGTCACGCATCTGCCGCCGTACAAGCGGCCGGTGAACACGGTCTTCCAGTCCTACGCCCTCTTCCCGCACCTCGACATCTTCGAGAACGTCGCCTTCGGTCTGCGCCGCCGCGGCATCAAGTCGGTGAAGAAGCAGGTCGAGGACATGCTGGAGCTGGTCCAGCTCGGCGAGCAGGCGCGCAAGAAGCCGCACCAGCTCTCCGGCGGCCAGCAGCAGCGCGTGGCCGTGGCCCGCGCCCTGATCAACCACCCCAAGGTGCTCCTCCTCGACGAGCCCCTCGGCGCCCTCGACCTCAAGCTGCGCCGCCAGATGCAGCTGGAGCTCAAGCGCATCCAGACCGAGGTAGGCATCACCTTCATCCATGTCACGCACGACCAGGAGGAGGCCATGACGATGGCCGACACCGTCGCCGTGATGAACGCGGGCCGTGTCGAACAGCTCGGCTCTCCCGCCGACCTCTACGAGAACCCGAACACCACCTTCGTCGCCAACTTCCTCGGCACCTCGAACCTGATCGAGGCCGAGGTCGACACCAAGAACGGCGACGACATCGTCCTCAAGGCGGGCGGCGGCAAGCTGGTGCTGCCCGAGGCACGATGTTCCGCGCCCACGACGACCGGCGGCAAGGTCCTGGTCGGCGTCCGCCCGGAGAAGATCTCCCTCACCCACGCCGACGACGCGGGCGAGATCGCCGAGGGCCGCAACCGCATCACGGGCAGGATCGCCGACTCGAGTTTCATCGGCGTCTCCACGCAGTACGTCATCGACAGCCCCGTCTGCCCCGAGTTCGAGGTGTACGCGCAGAACATCGACCGCGACGCCCGGCTGGTGCCCGGCGCCGAGGTCGTCCTGCACTGGAACCCGGCGCACACCTTCGGCCTGGACGCGGCCCAGGACATCGACGCGGGTGTCGCCGAGGTCGAGGAGGACGCCGCCTGATGGCCGCCGTCACCGAGGCGCCACCCCTGGCGCCCGCCCCCCAGACCAAGCCCCCGCGCAAACGGGGCCGCCTGGTGCCGTACTGGCTGCTGCTCCCCGGCATCCTGTGGCTGATCGTCTTCTTCGCGCTGCCGATGATCTACCAGGCCTCCACGTCGGTGCAGACGGGCTCCCTGGAGGAGGGCTACAAGGTCACCTGGCACTTCGCCACCTACTGGGACGCGCTGTCCGAGTACTGGCCGCAGTTCCTGCGCTCGGTCGCGTACGCGGCCGCCGCGACCGTCCTGTGCCTGCTGCTGGGCTACCCGCTGGCGTATCTGATCGCCTTCCGCGCCGGCCGCTGGCGGAACCTGATCATGGTGCTGGTGATCGCGCCGTTCTTCACCAGCTTCCTGATCCGCACCCTCGCCTGGAAGACGATCCTCGCGGACAGCGGCCCGGTGGTGAGCACCCTCCACACGCTGCACGTCCTGGACGTCACCAACTGGCTCGGCTGGACCTCCGGCGACCGCGTCCTGGCCACCCCGCTCGCGGTGGTCTGCGGACTGACGTACAACTTCCTGCCGTTCATGATCCTGCCGCTGTACACCTCGCTGGAGCGCATCGACGGGCGGCTGCACGAGGCCGCCGGCGACCTGTACGCCAAACCCTGGACCACCTTCCGCAAGGTCACCTTCCCGCTGTCGATGCCCGGCGTGGTCTCCGGCACGCTGCTGACCTTCATCCCGGCGGCCGGCGACTACGTCAACGCCGAACTGCTCGGCTCCACCGACACCCGCATGATCGGAAACGTCATCCAGACCCAGTTCCTGCGGATCCTGGACTATCCGACGGCGGCGGCCCTCTCCTTCATCCTCATGGCCGCGATTCTCCTCATGGTCACCCTCTACATTCGCAAGTCCGGGACGGAGGATCTGGTTTAAATGTCCGTCCTCAACTGGCTCAAGCGCCATCTCGTCGTCATCGCGGGACTGCTGACACTCGGATATCTGCTGCTCCCGAACGTCATTGTCACGGTGTTCTCCTTCAACAAGCCGAAGGGGCGCTTCAACTACCAGTGGCAGCAGTTCTCCACGGACGCGTGGAAGGATCCGTGCGGCGTCGCCGACATGTGCGGCTCGCTGTCGATCAGCCTCCAGATCGCCCTCTGGGCGACGATCGGCGCCACCGTCCTCGGTACGATGATCGCCTTCGCGCTGGTCCGGTACCGGTTCCGCGCGCGGGGCACGGTGAACTCGCTGATCTTCCTGCCGATGGCGATGCCCGAGGTCGTCATGGCGGCCTCGCTGCTCACCCTGTTCCTCAACCTGGGTGCTCAGCTCGGCTTCTGGACGATCCTGATCGCCCACATCATGTTCTGCCTCAGCTTCGTCGTCGTCGCCGTCAAGGCGCGCGTGATGTCCATGGACCCGCGCCTGGAGCAGGCCGCGCAGGACCTCTACGCCGGTCCGGCGCAGACCTTCCTGCGCGTCACCCTGCCCATCGCGGCCCCCGGAATCGCGGCGGGCGCGCTGCTTTCGTTCGCGCTCTCCTTCGACGATTTCATCATCACCAATTTCAATGCGGGCTCGACCGTCACCTTCCCCATGTTCGTCTGGGGCTCGGCACAGCGCGGAACGCCCGTTCAGATCAATGTCATCGGTACGACGATGTTCCTCGTCGCCGTATTGTTGGTCCTTTCTTCGATGCTCATCGGAAATCGCCGCAACAAGCAAAAGGCGTAATCGCAGAAACCCTGTAGGGAGTTGAAATCATGGCCCCAAGCGCCATGAGCCGTGGCAACCGCTGGACAAAGTCCCTCTCCGACGCACAGCCGGTCCCGTACTGGCTCGAAGACCCCGGCAAGCCCCACCCCGAGCCCGCGCTCACCGGCGCCGAGACCTGCGATCTGCTGGTCGTCGGCGGCGGCTACAACGGACTGTGGACCGCGCTCATCGCCAAGGAGCGCGACCCCGCACGGGATGTCGTCCTGCTGGAAGGCCGCGAGGCGGGCTGGGCCGCCTCGGGCCGCAACGGCGGCTTCTGTGCCGCCTCCCTCACCCACGGCCTGCCCAATGGCCTGGCCCGCTGGCCCGAGGAGATCCACAAGCTGCAGGATCTGGGCGCCCGCAACCTGGATGAGATCGAGAAGGCGGTCGCCCGCCACTCCCTCGACTGCGACTTCGAACGCACCGGCGAGATCGACGTCGCGACCGAGACGTACCAGGCGTGGGAACTGCGCGACTGGTACGAGGAGATGGAGCGCGAGGGCCTCGCCGAGGGCGTCGAGTTCCTGGACGCGGAAGCGGTACGGGAACAGGTCGACTCACCGACGTTCCAGGCCGGCCTCTGGGACCGCCGTGGCGTCGCCATGCTTCACCCGGCGAAGCTGGCCTGGGGCCTCAAGCGCGCCTGCCTCGCCCTCGGCGTCCGCATCTACGAGCACACCCCCGCCCTCACCCTGAAGCCGTACGGCGCCGGCATGGCCGTACGCACCCCCTACGGCTCCGTCCGCGCCCGCAAGGTCGCGCTCGGCACCAACATCTTCCCCAACCTGATCAAGCGCGTACGGGCCTACACCGTCCCGGTCTACGACTACGCGCTGATGACCGAGCCGCTCAGCGAGGAGCAGCTGGCGTCGATCGGCTGGAAGAACCGCCAGGGTCTCGGGGACAGCGCCAACCAGTTCCACTACTTCCGGCTGTCCGCCGACAACCGCATCCTGTGGGGCGGTTACGACGCGATCCACCACTACGGCGGCCGGGTGCGCCGCGAGTACGACGACCGCCCGGAGACCTACGCCAAGCTCGCCGGGCACTTCTTCACCTGCTTCCCGCAGCTGGAGGGCGTCCGCTTCACGCATGCGTGGGGCGGTGCGATCGACACCTGCTCGCGCTTCTCGGCGTTCTTCGGCACCGCGCACCAGGGCAACGTCGCCTATGCGGCGGGCTACACGGGCCTCGGGGTGGGCGCCACCCGCTTCGGTGCCGAGGTGATGCTGGACCTGCTGGCGGGGGAGAGCACGGAGCGGACCTCGCTGGAGATGGTCCGCAAGAAGCCGCTGCCGTTCCCGCCCGAGCCCTTCGCCTGGACCGGCATCGCCCTCACCAAGTGGTCGCTGGCCCGCGCGGACGCACAGGGCGGCCGCCGCAACCTCTGGCTGCGGACGATGGACCGCCTCGGGCTCGGTTTCGACAGCTGAGGTACGCGATGCGCGGCAATTGTGATCCAGATCACTTAATCGTGTCGGGAAAACCCGCGTAATGCCTGCCGGCAGACCTCCCTCTCTCCCGTGACGCGACCGGCGTCCAGGAGAGACAGGAGGTCTTCTCATGGCTGGGGCGAACACGGCGGTCGAGTGGCTGGCGTCCGTTGCTCCGGATCCCGAGGCCTGCCGCTGGGAGTGGGAGCGCAATCCCCTGGGGATCGCGCTGCTGCCCGCGGGCAAGGCCTGGGACGTGCTCATCCTTCCGGCCGGGCTCGGCTATGCCACGCTCGACGTCCTCACCCGTTTCCTCGACCGGCCGGGCCCGGTGCTCGTGGACTTCGGGG
The DNA here is from genome assembly GCF_053593775.1 of Streptomyces sp. NPDC002092. Lineage (NCBI taxonomy): Bacteria > Bacillati > Actinomycetota > Actinomycetes > Kitasatosporales > Streptomycetaceae > Streptomyces > Streptomyces sp. NPDC002092. The sequence continues at coordinate 6,968 of NZ_JBSFDG010000021.1, read as the reverse complement.
ACGCCCGCATGGGCTTCTTCGTGCCGCCGGGCACCGCGGCCCGCTGGCTGGGCACCGGCATCCGTACGGCGGGGGCCGGCACCTGGATCGTGGTGCCGTACCCGGGACGCTCGACCGGCGGCGTCCGCTGGCTGGTCCCGCCGGACGGCTCGGGCACCCTCACGGACCCCTCGCTCCTCGAACTGGCGATGCACGAGGCGGCGGCGGACCTGGCGCGCGAGGAGGACGACTGACGCACCACTGATGGTCACAGGCCTATACAGATGGCTTGCGCAGACGGCTTACGGCTTGCGCGGACGGCTTACGGCTTGCGCGGACGGGGCTTACGGCTTGCACAGACGGCTTACGAAGACGGCTTATGCAAAGAGGGTCTGCTCGCACTCACCGCACTCGCGTCGGCCCCCGTGCGGCCGACGCGGACCAGGAACATCCACAGGGACGCGAGCAGCACCGTGCACAGACACCAGCTGGCCACGACGTCCAGAGGCCAGTGATAGCCGCGCCGCACCAGCCCGAACCCGACGGCGAGATTGACGACGGCGCAGGCGACGAGCAGCGCACGGCGGGCGTACACCGCGCGGAGCCGGGGGAGCAGGAGCAGGGTCGCCGAGCCGTAGGCGACGGCGGCCGTCGCGGTGTGGCCGGACGGGTAGTAGCCGGTCGCCGGCGGTACGAGTGGGGTGCCCGGGCGGTCGATCAGTTCCTTGAGGGGTACGACCAGGGCCGGGACCAGCGCCATCAGCAGCGCGGCCACGAGCGGCGGCAGCCACCAGCGGTACGTCCCCGCCGCACGGGCCCGCCAGGCCACGTACCCCAGGACGACGGCGAGCACAGGCACTGCCACCCCGATGTTGCCCAGGTCGGCGAGGAGTTCCGAGAAGCGGTCGGGGTGCGCGAGGGCGCCGCTGACCCGCCGGTCCACGCCCAGCAGCAGGCCGCCCGAGACGACCTGCCAGGTGATCAGCACGAAGAGGAGGGCGGGAAGCCCGAGAAGGAGAAGAAAGGAGGTCGGCCGCCCCGGAACAGGGGGGGTGGTTCCGAGGCGGCCGATCAGATCGGATCGACGCCCACCCCGGGGGGTTTGGGGCGGGCGACTGTCCGATCGGTGAGGAGATCCGGAGCCGGAAGCTCCGTGTGTGTGCGCGAGGGCACGACCAGGTCGTAGCTGGGGAGGCCACGGCCTGAAATCGCCCACAGTCCCCTGTGAGCGGGGTGTATCTCTCATCTGGGTAGAACCTACGGCAGGGGATCGGCGGAAGACAGACGGAATCGCGTCCCGCCATCCACCTCGCACACGTTCTTCACATGGCCTGACGCCGACCGCCCCGGCCCCGGAATCGCGAGGGATGCCAGGGCTGGGGCGGGTGGTGCGCATGGGACGCGCATCCTGTGCGTGAGCTGGGGATTCCTCTTGGCTCAGATCCGTGCGAAGGCCTGCTCGATGATGTCGAGACCCTCGTTCAGGAGGTCCTCGCCGATGACCAGCGGAGGCAGGAAGCGGAGGACGTTGCCGTAGGTGCCACAGGTCAGGACCAGCAGGCCCTCGGCGTGGCAGGCCTTGGCCAGCGCGGCGGTCGCCTCCGGGTTCGGCTCCTTGGTCGTACGGTCCTTGACCAGCTCGATCGCGATCATCGCGCCGCGGCCGCGGACGTCACCGATGACGTCGAACTTCTCGGCCATGGCGCCGAGGCGGGCCTTCATGACCGCCTCGATGTTCTTCGCCCTGGCGTTGAGGTCCAGCTCCTTCATCGTCTCGATCGAGCCGAGCGCACCGGCGCAGGCGACCGGGTTGCCGCCGTAGGTGCCGCCCAGGCCGCCCGCGTGGGCGGCGTCCATGATCTCGGCGCGGCCGGTGACCGCGGCCAGCGGCAGGCCGCCCGCGATGCCCTTCGCGGTGGTGATGAGGTCCGGGACGATGCCCTCGTCCTCGCAGGCGAACCACTGACCGGTGCGGCAGAAGCCGGACTGGATCTCGTCGGCGACGAAGACGATGCCGTTGTCGGCGGCGAACTTCCGGATCGCGGGCAGGAAGCCCTTGGCGGGCTCGATGAAGCCGCCCTCGCCGAGCACCGGCTCGATGATGATCGCGGCCACGTTGTCCGGGCCGACCTGCTTGCTGATCTGGTCGATGGCCTGCGCGGCGGCCTCGGGACCGGCGTTCTCCGGGCCGGTCGGCCAGCGGTAGCCGTAGGCGACCGGCACGCGGTACACCTCGGGCGCGAACGGTCCGAAGCCGTGCTTGTACGGCATGTTCTTCGAGGTCAGCGCCATCGTCAGGTTGGTACGGCCGTGGTAGCCGTGGTCGAAGACGACGACGGCCTGGCGCTTGGTGTACGCACGGGCGATCTTGACGGCGTTCTCGACGGCCTCGGCACCGCTGTTGAACAGCGCGGACTTCTTGGCGTGGTCACCCGGGGTGAGCTCGGCGAGGGCCTCGGCCACCTCCACATAGCCCTCGTACGGGGTGACCATGAAACAGGTGTGGGTGAAGTCCGCGAGCTGCGCGGACGCCCGGCGTACGACGGCCTCGGCGGAGGCGCCGACGGACGTCACCGCGATGCCGGAGCCGAAGTCGATGAGCCGGTTGCCGTCGACGTCCTCGATGATCCCGCCGCCCGCGCGCGCGGTGAACACGGGCAGCACGGAGCCCACTCCCTGCGCGACAGCGGCGGTGCGGCGGGCCTGCAGTTCCTGCGACTTCGGGCCGGGGATGGCGGTGACGATCCGGCGCTCCTGCGGAAGTGCACTCATGAGGGGCTCCTGGGGGTGTGCGGCCTTGGACACAGGCTCTGCGGGCTCTTGCCTTCTTTTCTCGCAGGTTAGGACCGGGAGAGGGGGGTGGGCATGCTCCATGTGGGCGCTGTCGGGGGGTCGGGTTTGTCCGCGGTGGACATGGCGCCCGGTGCGGGGCCCGGCCGCGTAAGCGGTGAACTCCCCGTGCCGGGGCGTTAGATTGACCGCTGACGGTGGACGGAACGGCTGGTCAGGGAGCGAGGGCGATGGACAGCGACGGGACGCAGGACGCACGGGGTACGCATGCGAATCCTGTGCCGCGTCCGGCAGGTCCGCCGGAGGTACCGCCGCGGCCCACGGCCGCACCCGGCGTGCCGCCGCGGCCGGACGGCTCGGCGTTCCTGACGTGGCTCCGGGCGCCGCGCCCCGAGACACCGCCCGGCGTGTGGCGGTTCGGGCATCGGCCGCGGCCCCAGGAGGAGCCGGAGCAGATTCCGACGCGGCAGTTGATCAGCGGGGCCCTGATCGCCTTTCTGGTGGGCTGGCTGGTCTGGTCGCTGCTCCAGAACGGCTACCTCGGCGGCTGGTGGTGGGTCCCGCTCTTTCTGATCACCCCTGACTCCTGGCGCGGCGACAACGGTGACCTCGGCCCGGCGGGCACCGTCGTCCTCTACGACGGCTATCAGGTGCTCATCGCGTTGATCATCATGATCGTCGTGGGCAAACTCGGTCGCTGGGGCGAGGTGTGGCGCCGCTTCATCGCCCCCCTTCTTCGTCGCCCGGAGCGCCCGGAAGTGGTACCCGCCCTCGAACAGGATCCCGCCGAGTGGCCCCAGCTACGCGCCGCCGGAGCCGCCGACGCCGCCGAGCGGCTGGCCGCCGAGGCCCGGGCCGGGCTGATGCGGGACGTCGACCACGCCCGGATCGTGCGCGCCTGGCAGGGCGTGCGCACCGGCCGGCACAGCCTCGCCGCGTTCACCGGGGCGGTGCTCAAGGACGGCGCCGCCGCCTGTCTGCACCCCTCCGGGGAACGCGACCTGCCGGCCCGGCTCGCCCGGCACGACCTGCTGACCGGTCAGGTACGGCTCGGCACGACCGCCGACGACCCCCGCAACCCCTACGCCTACCGCGGCGCCGGTCTCGGTCTCGGCCCCGAGCTGCTCGGCACCTCCCTGCTCGCCGTGGGCCCGGCAGGCTCCGGCAAGACCGGCACCGTGGTGCGGCCGCTCGCCGAGTCGCTCTGTCTGCACGCCCTCGCCGGACGGGCCGCGGTCGTCGTGGTCGGCGCGGCGGGCGCGGGGCTCGGACCGGTCGACGCCTACGACGTCGTCGTACGGATCGGGAATCCGGAATCGGTGTACGACCTGGACCTGTACGGCGGGACGAGTGACCCGGACGAGGCCGCGGCCGTGCTGGCCGAGGCGCTGGTCGGGGACCTCGCCGATCCGCACCCGGGCAGTGACAGCCGCCGGTCCACGACCGTGCTCGCCCAGCTCCTCGGCCCCTTCCGGGCGGTCCACGGCCGCTTCCCCTCCGTGCCGGAGCTGCGGCAGCTGCTGGACGGATCGCCCGGGCCGCTGGAGGAACTGCGTACCGCGCTGCAGGGTTCCGGGCAGGAGTCGCTGCTGCGGGAACTGGACGCTCGCCAGCGGCAGTCGGGGCACCCCGGGGATGTGGCGGCGGTGCTGGCGGACCGGGTGGCGCTGCTCGACCGGCCCGCCTTCGCGGGGTTCTTCGACACCTCGGGGCAGTCCAAGCCGTTCTCCCTCAAGGCGCTCGACCACCCGGTGCGGGTGCGCATCGACCTGCCCGAGCGCGGACACGCGGACGCTTCGCGGATGCTGGCGCGGCTGGTGCTCGCGCAGTTCAGCGCGAGCGTGGCGGTACGCGAGGACCGGTCGCTGTTCGCCTGCCTGGTGCTGGACGACGCGACCGGGGTGGTGACCCCGGAGGCGGTGCGCGGGATCCAGCGGCTGCGGTCCGGGAACGCCGGCGTGGTACTGACCCTGCGGACCCTGGACGACGTGCCGAGGCCGCTGCGCGGGCCGCTGCTCGGCTCCACCGGATGCCGTATGGCGCTGTCCGGGCTCACGCCGTGGGACGGGCAGGACTTCGCCGAGGTCTGGGGCAAGGAGTGGACCGAGGCACGGGACGTCACCGACCGGCAGATCATCGCCGAGACCCCGGCCGGCAAGGCCGTCCACATGCTCCGGCGCGTCATCACCGGCAAGGCGCCCACCGCACGGGCCGTGACCGTCCGGCAGGTCGAACGCGAGCGGTGGTCGGCATCCGAACTCGCGCACGGGGTGCCGCCCGGGCATGCGGTGCTGTCGCTGACGACCGTCGAGGGAGAGCATGCGCCGCCCCTGCTGGTGGATCTGAGGGGTTAGGTCTGGACTTCACAGGACCGGGTGACCGTACGGTGAGGCAGAATCGGCACAGGCCGTTCATACGTGGCGGCCAAAGGATCACAAGGTTCGCCTGATCCCCGCAGCCTCTTCCGTAGACCTGAAGGCCTCATGCCCCCGACGCTCGCCTCGCTCGTCCACCATTCCGCGCTCAAACTCACCGTGCGCGCGGGTGAGGACCGCCTCGACGTGCCGGTCCGCTGGGCGCACGTCAGCGAGCTCGCCGACCCCGTGCCCTACATGGAGGGCGGGGAGCTGCTCCTGATCACCGCGCTGAAGCTGGACGCGGAGGATCCGGAGGCGATGCGGCGGTATGTGAAGCGGCTGGTGGAGGCGGGAGTCGTCGGACTCGGCTTCGCCGTCGGGGTCAACTACGAGGAGATCCCGAAGGCACTGGTCGACGCGGCGGAGGGCGAGGGCCTCCCCCTTCTGGAAGTGCCGCGGCGGACGCCCTTCCTCGCCATCAGCAAGGCCGTGTCCGCGGAGATCGCCGCCGACCAGTACCGGGCGGTGACGGCGGGCTTCGCCGCCCAGCGGGAACTGACCAAGCAGGCGCTGACCGGCGGACCCGAGGGCGTGCTGTCCGCGCTCGCCTCGCAGGTCGACGGATGGGCCGCGCTGTACGACGCCTCGGGCGCCGTCGTCGCGACCGCACCGGAGTGGGCGGGGCGGCGGGCCGCGCGGCTCACGGCGGACGTGGAGCGGCTGCGGGAGCGGCCCGCGCCGGCGTCCTCGGTGGTGGGCCCCCCGGACAACGAGGACCGCGTCGAACTGCACTCCCTGGGGACGGGGCGGCGACCGCGGGCCGCGCTCGCGGTGGGGACGGCGGCTGCGCTCGGCACGGCGGAGCGGTACGCCGTCCACTCGGCGATCGCGCTGCTCACGCTGACGACGGAACGGTCGAGGTCGCTGCATGCGGCGGAGCAGCGCATCGGTGCGGCCGTGCTGCGCATGCTGCTCGCGGGGGAGCCGGACCACGCTCGGGCAGTCGCGGGCCATCTGTACGGGGGTCTGCTGGACGCCCTTTTCCGGTTGATCATCGCCGAGTCGGCCGCGCGGGCCGCCGCCGACGCGGGCGGCGATCCGCTGGCCGGGCTCGCCGAGATCGTGGAGTCGGCGGCCGCGCGGGCGGGGGAGGCCGTGCTGGTCGTGCCCGAGGGGGACCGGCTGGTCGTGCTGGCCGCGGACGGGGGTGCGGCGGTCACGGCGTGCGGGGAGTACGCGGCGGCGGTCGAGGCTGAGCGGGGCGGGGCGGAGGGTGTGCGGGACGGCGCCGGCGGTGAGGAGGACGAGCTGGTGGTCGGGGTGTCGGCGCCGGTGGGGCCGATCGCGGCCGCGGCGGCGTACAAGCAGGCCGAGCAGGCGTTGTCGGTGGCCCGGCGGCGGGGGCGGGTGCTCGTGGGGCACGAGCAGCTGGCGGCGGGGTCTGTGCTGCCGTTGCTGGCGGATGACGCGGTGAAGGCGTTTGCGGACGGGTTGCTGCGGGCGTTGTACGAGCATGACGCGACCGGGCGGGGGGATCTGGTGGCCTCGCTCCGGGCGTGGCTGTCGCGGCACGGTCAGTGGGATGCGGCGGCTGCGGATCTGGGGGTTCACCGGCATACGTTGCGGTATCGGATGCGGCGGGTGGAGGAGATTCTGGGGCGGTCGCTGGACGATCCGGATGTACGGATGGAGCTGTGGCTGGCACTGAAGACGACGTCTGCGGAGTAGCCACCACCGGGTTTCCTCGCCCCGCCGCCCCTTCCCGTCCCGACCCTGGGGGCTGCCGCCCCCAGCCCCCGCTTTCGGCCTGAACGGCCTCGTCCTCAAACGCCGGACGGGCTG